>CAYVWB010000194.1:0-1508 GCA_964455395.1 uncultured Desulfovibrionaceae bacterium | reverse complement strand
GCCAGAAGCCGGGATCGTAGTCCGCCGCATGGAGAGGGTGCGCGCCCTCGGGAGCCGTGGGCGTCACCGTGACGCCGATGGCCTCCAGCCGGGCGGGGTCGTCCGCCAAGGCGTACGCGGCTTCCGGGTGAATGGCGAAGTCGAGACCCGCCGCGCAATGCGCCTTCACGGCGCGGTAGAAGCCGCCGCCCATGTTGGAGCCGTGGAGGTAGATGGCGCGGCCTTGCCGGGTAAGCGCTTCGATGCGTTGGCGCAGCCGCGCCGCCGGGGTGGGCAGCACGAACTTGGCGCAGTTTTCCGGCTCCGGATTGGGGCCGCCTTCGGGGGTGGTGGCGTAGTGGAGGGCGTCCACCGTGCCGCTGCCGATATCCAGACAGAGCATCACTTGCCGCATGGCGTTCTCCTGTTGACGGTCCGCGCGAGTGTAGAAGCCGCGGTCGTGAAGCGCAAGTGGTCCCTTTCCACTGTGCGAATGTGCACGAAACACCTTGCGAGACCCACGGTTTTTGAGGCAATGTGAAGCCCTCCCCGCACGTCGCCATCCTTTTGCCCCCGGAGCTCCAGCGAGCCCCCCACCCGACCTGATATGAATGACGTCAAGATCATGGTTGTGGACGATGAACGCATCGTCGCCCTCGACATCCGCAAGACCATGGAGCGACTCGGCTACACCGTGCCCGCTGTCTGCTCCACAGGTGAGGAAGCCATTGAGCAAGCCGAGGAGACCCGGCCGGACCTCATTCTCATGGATATCCGCCTCAAGGGGGAGATGGACGGCGTGCACGCTGCGGAAATCATCCACGAACGCTTCGGCATCCCCATCATCTTCCTGACAGCGTATTCCGACGAGGAGACCCTGCAGCGCGCCAAGCTTTCGGAGCCCTTCGGATTCCTCATCAAGCCCTTCGAGGAGCGCGAGCTCCACTCCAACATCGAGGTGGCGCTCTACAAGTACCGCTCGGAACGCGAACTGCGCAGCGCCAAGCAGTCCGCCGAGGAAGCCAACCTCACCAAGAGCGCGTTTCTCGCCAACATGAGCCACGAGATCCGCACGCCCATGAACGGCATCATCGGCATGACCGAGCTCGCTCTGGAAACGGCGCTCGACGAGGAGCAACGCGACTACCTCCACACGGTGAAGGCCTCCGCCGAAACACTGCTGGAGATCATCAACGACATTCTGGACTTCTCCAAGATCGAAGCCAAGAAGCTGGAGCTGCACGAACGCGACTTCGAACTGCAGAAGGACGTGGTGGACCGCTGCATGAAAGCGGTGATGGCCATGGCCCGTCGCAAGGGCCTCGCCGTGGACGCGCACATAGCGCCGGACGTGCCCCGCCGCCTCCATGGAGATCCTGTCCGCCTGGGCCAGATCCTCACCAACATCGTCTCCAACGCCGTGAAGTTCACCGAACAGGGCCGCGTGAGCCTGGAGATCAACGCCGTGACCCTGCCCATGAGCCTGGAGGAAGCGCAGCGCGACGACGCCAGCGAGAAACTGCTCTTCG
>CAYVWB010000193.1:0-1516 GCA_964455395.1 uncultured Desulfovibrionaceae bacterium | reverse complement strand
AGCAAGGAGAGTTGATGATGACAAGTCCGGCGAGCAGCAAGCATCAAGACTTAAGCGATTTCTTGGTGAGTATTTGTCGTCCTTATGTAGAAGTCCACAATCTGGGCGTCGTGCTCAGCGCGCCGTTCCAGATGAAGCTGGAACACAAGGGCCGGGAACCGGATCTCCTCTTTGTGGCCGGTGAACACCTCGACCGGTTGAAAGAGAACCACCTGGACGGCCCGGCGGATTTGGTGGCCGAGATCATCTCCCCGGAGAGCATTGGGCGGGATCGGGGCACGAAGTTTGTGGAGTACGCGCAGGGCGGCGTGCCGGAGTATTGGTTGCTTGATCCTAACGCGCGCCGGGCTGAGTTCTACCACTTGGGAGAAATGGAGCAGTATGAGATCGCTTTCGCCGGCCGCGAGGGACGGTACGAGGCGCAAGCGCTGCCCGGCTTCTGGCTCCGGGTCGAGTGGTTGTGGCAGGATCCACTGCCCCCAACGTTGGATATATTGCGCGAATTAGCGTTGATATAACGGTGCATCCGGCCCGCCGGGGTTCTGCTATTAGGTGCTACGCGGCGGTCGTTTGTTATTGAGTCAGGATGAATCTGTATGCGTTCGATGGGAGATGTGGATTGTGGCGCGTTACTTAGATTCCCAGCCCTTGCGCCGGCAAGCGCTCAAGGGTGCGATGAGAGCGTGATGCTCCCCATAAGTTCGTATCAAGGGGACCTATGGGCGCAGGCGCAGGGATGTGGCGCCGCAGCGGTGATGGTGAAGCACGACGTGTATTAGACACTCGATTTGGGCACGCTTAAAGCCGCTATGCGCACGTCGGTCGTGGTGGATGGGCGGTAGCAGGTCTTTGAGGTTGAGGATGCACGCCCGGCTGACAAGCTCCGAGGGCGAGATTGTGTGGGATATTAGTAAGCCCAACGGGCAGCCGCATCGTAAGTTGGATACCAGCCGCGCCCAGGAGCGCTTTGGCTTTGAGGCAAAAACGCGATTTGAGGAAGGCTTGCGGGAGACGATCCGCTGGTATGAGCAAGTGCGCCAAGCGTGACGAACGATTGGCTTGAAAACTGCCGTCACCAGCGGGCGATTAACGACAGGATGCCACTTCACGTGGCTAACCTGACGATCCACGCGCTGCGAGATGCGGGGGCGGCGGTCGTGGTGGATGGCCGGCA
This sequence comes from uncultured Desulfovibrionaceae bacterium, assembly GCA_964455395.1. Lineage (GTDB taxonomy): Bacteria > Desulfobacterota > Desulfovibrionia > Desulfovibrionales > Desulfovibrionaceae > CAYVWB01. Next base: position 342 of record CAYVWB010000193.1, on the reverse strand, counting down.
GGTCTACGAAGCGCGGCGCTTTTTTTGGTTAAGGAGGTTGATGAATGATGAGCGGCGCAGATACTGCTTCAAAAATTGAGGTTTCTCCTCGTCTTGGCGCGCTGCTGACGCAAGTGACTGAGGTCCCTGACTTGGAAGCGGCGTTGTGGAAGGTCCTCTCCGAATACATCGACCTCAAGATAGCCCATGTGCAACGCCAGATTCAGGAATTTGAGTCGAAGTGGAATATGACGTTCGCGGAGTTCGCCGAACGGTGTGAAGCGGGCACGCTGGTCATCATCGAATCAACCGTGGCCCCCGGCACGACCCAGCACGTGCTAGCCCATCCTGTAGCGGGCGCTG
>CAYVWB010000192.1:437-1530 GCA_964455395.1 uncultured Desulfovibrionaceae bacterium | reverse complement strand
GTTCTGTGGAAGGGTCACGCGGCATGTAGTCGGCCTTTCAGGTCACCGCAAATCGGCGGGCTTCGCGTTCATACATCAATTTTTGATATACCCGCTGAGCCAGATCGAGCTGGTCCCTATGGGCCGGTTCATATTTCCCTTCCTCGAGCTGAAATGATGATGCTACATAAGGAACTACGATCAACCCTTTCTGATCGCCCATCGCATTAAGCAGATCTCCATAATAGGTTTCAAGCCTTCGGTCGTTGGGTATAAAGTCGCATGCCATATACGGAATTCCCTTTTCTGCCAGAGCTTCTTTCATCTTCACCGACTCGCCGATATTATCCAGGTGGAGGTTGTTCACACAGGTAAGGCCGTCGGTATTGCAATAGTTTTCTATATGTTGTGTCGCAGTCCCGCAATAGTGGATACAGCCTCCTCCGAATGCGTTGAGAAATTTTTCATTATACGGGACGACAAACTCTTTATAGTTTGCAGCATCCATAATAACCGCGTCATCATCGGAAAGCCACGCGCCGCCGTATCCTTCCGGTATTCGCACACCTAAGGGATAGGCTTCAGTTTCCAAGGGGGTCTCGGCCAGTTCTTTCTGGACCTTTACCCAATGGATAAGGGCCTCGGTTACTTTGTCCATAAGCCTATGGATTTCTTTTGGGTAGTCGTACATCCAAAAACAAAATTTGTCGTATCCTACCACCTGAAGAGCAGTGGTCAGGGGACCCTGGCAGTCGGTTACACCAATTACTAAGTCGCAGTGGTTTTTATAATATTTGATTGAATCGAGCACCTTCGGCATAATTCCGTCTTTCTCCGGGTCAGGCAGTTCGAGTTTTTTAACCTCTTCAATGGTTTCAATTTTACTCAAATCAACCGCCGGGTCCGATTTATAGTTGAAAATAATGTCCGTCCCAAAACCCGAGGCAAGCACCCCGGTACCGAACCATGGATGCAGGAATCCGATATAGCAGTCTTTTTCGAAATGTTCGTAATGCCTTTTGATTTTATTTATCTGATAGTTCATCGACACTTCGGGACTGCCTAAATAATAATCTTCGGGAATGTTCTCCTGCAGCTCCCCGAAGGTCCAGTA
>CAYVWB010000192.1:0-427 GCA_964455395.1 uncultured Desulfovibrionaceae bacterium | reverse complement strand
GTCTTGAGTATTTCTTTTGATTTCCCGTCTTTATCTTTGAAAGCCTTTTTTAATACAATCATATTTTATCCTCCTAAAATTCTCCGCCTGCGGACCGCATCGAACAGGACCGCGGCAAGCAGTATAAATCCGTAAATCGAACGCTGCCAGTAGACCGAAACACCTAAAAGGTTGAAAGCATTGGCAACGAGTACCATAAGCAGCACGCCGAGGAAAGAACCCCACATAGAGCCTTCTCCTCCTGCAAGAGAACAGCCGCCGATTATGCAGGCGGTAATGACCCGAAGTTCTAAGCCGGTGCCGGCGGTGGACAGTGCGCCCCCCATCCGTGCTGAAGACAAGATTCCGGCCAACCCGGCCATAATCCCGGCAATCACATATCCGATAATCTTGAGTTGATCAACCTTGATCCCTGAATAGAGTGCCG
>CAYVWB010000191.1:0-1535 GCA_964455395.1 uncultured Desulfovibrionaceae bacterium | reverse complement strand
AGGAGATCCACTTATAAGTTCATGAGATTTTGTATTGACAGATGGGCTCAGTTAATTTCTCTATTCTTCAAAGCCAGCTTTGCGAATGAATGCGAAACATCCGGTCCCTGTCCATAACTTGATATACAGCAAAAAACTGTATTCCTCTTCAAGTACTGGCCCTTCCCTTGAAACAGGGGCAATCCGTTTATTCCTTGACCATGATAAACAGTCAAGAAGCCTGTCATACACATAAAGTAATGCGATTATCAATAATCGAAAGGAGATAGCATGAAGAAAACTGTTACATGGATAGCACTTACTGTTTCGCTTGTTATGATTGTTTCAAGCTGCGGATCATCAAATAAGGGAGGAGCCTCCTCCCCGGAAAAGCTCTTTACACAGATGAAGGAGACGGACAGGTCCAACTTCAGCAGTCAACTCGACCTGGTAGTTCCTGAGGAGAGACCTATCCTTGCCTTTTCCCTGGACTTTATCGGGGCATTCGCCACGGCCTTTTCTCCTGACAAGTCCCTGAAGAAGGAGTACCAGGACATTCGTTCGAAGCACGGACTCAAGGACATGTCCAAATCGAAGCCGAAGGTAAACATGAAGGACCCGGACAGCGTTATCAAGTACGCACAGGAGACCTATGGTGACATCGACCTCAAAGGGTTCCTGAGTGATATGGCCGCTTTTATTGATAAACTGCCGGGAAAATCGAAGGTTCAGAAATCACAGTACAGTGAGCTGAAGAACCTGAAGGTCGAAGGTGACCAGGCCACGGCAACGGCCATTCTGGAAAACGGAAAGGAAGAAGAAATCTTCTTCAAAAAAGCTGATGGCCGATGGTATCTCTCAGCCGCGGCTTCCATGAAGTAATAGACTGATACGGGGGGGAGACCCGATACGGGTCCACCCCCCGGTTATTCAGTCCCGATCAATAATCATCCAACATAATCGCGCAAGGCGGGCGTTCTATTACTCAGTCGCCCTGGCACTGGCAAATTTTACCAGAGTCGCTTTTGCATCCTGCATCTCGGGATACTTCTTAAACTCCGGGTCATTTTCCCGATATTCACGCACCTGCCTGAAATTTTTCCGGAAAAATCTGTAGAGGTCTCCCAGATCAGCAATACCATGTTTTTCAGACAAAGCTTTCTCTTCTTCAAGATATTTTGCGTAGAGGTCCTTAACATCTTCGTAAGATTTGCCCTTGAATTTTGGCCAGTATTTCTCCATAAGTAAGGCATCCCTTTCCTTATAAAAGCTGACGTATTTCTCAACCGTGACTTCATCTTTCTTTTTTTTAGCCGATTCCTTTTTCTGGGTCGGTTTATTTTTCTCAACGTCAGCTTCTTTCTGACCGCAGGCGATCAAAGACAGAGAGAAGGCGACTGCGACGACTACGACGATTTTTTTCATACTCAATCTCCTTTCCAGATATTTGCATCATACAACATTTACTGCCCCAATATATCAACAATTATCATACAATACCCAGTATTAATTCCTTAACCTGAATTTTCTAAAAATTGCTCTATATATCCGCTTGG
>CAYVWB010000190.1:0-1536 GCA_964455395.1 uncultured Desulfovibrionaceae bacterium | reverse complement strand
TTCTCAATAACTTGTGGTGAATCTGTTCGTAGTGCGCGCGCTAGATAGCGCCGCTATCTAGCGGCTTCAGTGCGCTTTCAGGAGCGCTGAAGCGCCTACTACGAACAAGCACTCGGTTTATTGCGTAAGGCGCCACAGTGAGCAAGAATTTATCATCAATAAGCCTTATTGGCTCTGGCTTGTCCAGTTTAGGTAGCTCATTAAACAAGGTCAATATGCATTAACATGACGAGGTGATGTATGCTTAAGCGAATTTATATAGATAATTACAAGAGCTTGGTGAACGTCGAGTTCCCGGTCAAGGAAATTAATCTATTGCTAGGGGCGAACGGCTCCGGTAAATCGGCCGTTTTTGAATGCCTCAAAGGAGTGCGAGACTTTGTGTGTATGGGGCGACGCTTACTTGGTGTCTTCCCTTCGGAAAGACTCACGAGATGGCAGAATGTCTCTTATCAGACCATCGAACTCGAAGTCGATGGCAATGGCGGCGTGTATAAATATGCGTTATCCGTAGAGCACTATGAGGGTCAGGAAAAAGCTCGCGTGGATCACGAGCATCTGTTTTTCGATGGTCATCCTTTGTTGAGATTAGAGAAGGGGGATGTGTATCTGTATCGCGATGATTTTTCCGAAGGGCCCAGTTATTCGGTTGACTGGACTTTATCCGCTGTAGGAGCTATTCCGTCCCGACACGACAACACTAAATTGACGTGGTTCAAGGAGTATTTGAATCGTTTTATCATCGTGCAGATTGTCCCCCCAATGATGGCCGAGGAAAGCCCTCAAGAACAGGCGATACCCTCTACACATTTAGAAAATTTCACATCTTGGTATCGGTATATCTCACAGGATCAAGGAATGGCCTTTCGGTTGATGCAGGAGTTGCGGCAAGTGCTCCCCGGATTTGACTATTTTAAATTTGAACCTTATGGAGAGAAGCATAGATTATTAAACGTCTACTTTCGGGACGATAGCGACAATGGTTCAGAATCATCTATCCCATATGATTACGGTGAATTGTCTGATGGCCAAAAGATGCTGATAGCGCTCTATGGTTTGGTCTATGCTGCTCGGATTGAGTCTGGATCTAATTATACTTTATGCATTGATGAACCTGAGAATTTCTTAGCCTTGCCGGAGATTCAACCCTGGATAATGGAACTCTACGATAGCTGCATGGATGGCCAAATGCAAGCGTTGTTAATCTCGCATCATCCCGAATTTATTGATTATCTCTTAGCTTCGCCTGTGGGATATTGGTTTGAGCGCATGAGCAATCGTCCGACGCGCGTTAAACCCATCACCGCCCAAGAGCAAGGGCAAGAGAGTACAGGACTGTCGATTTCCGAACTTATCGCCAGAGGCTGGCTGAATGGATAGATACACACAGGTCGTCATCGTTTGCGAGGACCGACAACAGGAAGTGTTCGCGCGGCACTTTTTGGTGCATTGTGGAATCAATCGCCGTCGCATTCGTGTGGAACTTGCACCACAGGGGTTAGGGGCTGGAGAGCAATACGTTCGCGAGCAATATCC
>CAYVWB010000189.1:0-1566 GCA_964455395.1 uncultured Desulfovibrionaceae bacterium | reverse complement strand
ACTGTTTACCGGCCCGGGGCAGAGGGCAAATACCGATACGTCCGGTTTGCCGCCGAAATCGCCATCGGCGGAGCTTCCGGAGACGGAAAGCCTGCGCGCAAGCTCTTTAAAAAAAATGGTAAGCAGAAGTTTGGTGTACCCGTATTCCTTCATGCTGCCCTTCATTGCATAGTCATGGAACCGCCCCACATCGGAAAAATCGATGGTTTCCGGGGAGCGGTGCACCTCTGAAGAGGTAAAGACAATCCGCGGCGGATCTCCGCCGCCTGCCGTCGGTAGTTGTCCACCCCTGCCGCGGAACAGCGTGTTCGGAATAGTTCCGTCGGCGAGAAGCCGGTTTACCAGAAGAAATTTCGACAGGAAGTTGACCTGGAACATCTCCTCATAACCGTCGATTGTGCGGCGGGCCCGGCCGGGGACCACGCCGGCGTTAAAAACAGCCCGGTCGAACTGCATTCCCCGGATTTTCATCTCGTCGCAAAAACCGCGGACAGAAGAAAAATCGCTGAGGTCGAGGCGCATCATTTCCACTTCCCGGTTTCCCGTCTTCTCGATAATTTCTTCCCCCGCTTCAGGAATGCCGCTTCGAAGGGCAAGCATTACCTTGCCGCCCCGGCGGGCAAGCTCCAACGCGACCGCCTTGCCGAGTCCGGAATTTGCGCCGGTCACCAAACACCGCTTCCCGTCGATTCTGTCCGATTCTTTAAGCTCGCCGGCCTTCTTCTGCTTCTTGAATAGATCGAGTATGCCGCTCATCGTAGCGGAAGCCGCCGTCCCGTGTTTAGCCTTAGCCATGCCGCCCCCCGGAATGTATCAGATCGCCTTCACGTTCGGCATCTGCCGGGCCCGATGCCCTGCTCCGGCCCCGTCCATTGTCCGATATCTCTCTTTCAAGGTATTCTTCGTAATATGCGGCAAACTCCTCCCTGATACGTCTTTCGGAAAGCCCGAAATCGTAAAGCCTGTACATATGCCTTCCGTACCGGTACCGGCCGTTGGCATTATCCGCATCCCCCATCAGTTTCTCGAGAAAACCGTTCCAGGGCAGGCCGAGGAACCTGTAGATGCTCTGCACCGTTCCCACCGGGTCGGCAGCGAGTTCCTCGTAGCGGACATCGTAAAACCGGCCCTTTGGAAGCTCCTTCCGCGCCGCCATCGTCCGTTCGAGCATCCGGCGTACCTTCCGCGACCACTCCCTGCCGATTTCCTTCGGGTCTACAGAATCGCTGAACAACCCCCGGCCGTGAGACAGCATGCTGCAGAAAGACGCGAGGGTCGTCGCCGGGTCCCGATGGGTTTGTATGACCCGGACCTCGGGAAAGACCTCGAACAGGATGTCTAAATATTCCATATGGTGAGGGGTTTTTAAAATCCATCGTTTGCCGGGCCGCTGCCACTGAAGCAAAAGCATAAGTTTCTTCATGTATTCGTATGCCGGCCGCTGGTCCTGCTTTTCGAGCCACAACGAGTAGCCGGGCACCCGAAGGGTCGCTTCGGGTACGGTGCTCAAGAAAGAAAAATCGAGCAGCAGGACGTCCTCCTCCGGCGCTCCGGCTTCCACCGGGT
>CAYVWB010000188.1:0-1569 GCA_964455395.1 uncultured Desulfovibrionaceae bacterium | reverse complement strand
GGCTCGGGCTGATCATCAAGTTTATGCCACGTCGCACCGCAAAACGGCATGCTCAGAAAGAACGCTGTCAGTTGATCGTTGTTCAAAATGTCTTGGATTTCAGCAAAGATTCTGCTTAAGATATCTTGCTTAATTGTGAACAAAAAGCCTGACAGACATTGCCGGATGGCAGGCTGGATATCCTCTTTCGGCTCCAAAAGACAGGATTTCACAAACTCCACTTGCTGGGTGTGTTTGCGCAAAACATCGACCATGATGGAACCGATGATGCCGTTCGCGCCGGATGACCGGAGCAGTTCTTGGAGGCCATCGAAGCCGCTTTGCTCCCATATTTCTCGTAGCGCTTCGGTGCGTTCGATCTTGAGGCGCCGTTCGCGCACTTCATAATCAAAGTCATCGCTTTCCAGTTCGTCGTATGACTCCGGAACCCATTGCGAGGCGAACAGCCATTGGTGCCGCACGACCGGGTTTGTCGGCATTAGCGCCTTGCGCGCTGCACGGGCCCGTTTGGCATTCTCCCCCGAAATATTGTGATGGCGGCTGAATCGGCTGAAGGCGTAACGCCTGATCCGCTCGCGCAGTGCGGCCTTCGCCCAGTCAGATGGCCGCGTGCACAGCCAGTTGTCGATCAGGTCCCAGACACGTGTTTGATCTTCGTCCGACAAGACTTGAAGACGCTCCACAAGATCGCCGAGGGTGCGCTCATTATGAGCCGGCCAGGAGAGGCAGATATCGACCGCTTTGCAAATAAAAACAAAGCTTTCGCGTTGTGTGACCGGCTGTCCGGCACCAGATGCGTCGCCGCGCCACTGCGGCCGGTAATTATAATCTCCGATCCGCGAACCGGTCTCAAATTGTTCGATGCAAAGGTCCCAAGCAACTTCCGGCTCGTACGCCGCCAGATATGAAAGCACTTTAACACGCTCTTCAACCGGAGCGGCGGTCTGCGGCATCCATGACCGAAAGATCGACTTTAGAGTTTCTTCTGGCTTGTTGCTCCAGTTGTCGTCAATCTTTCGCCGGGACAGGGCTGCGAGGATTTTCGCAACCCGAAGGAGACGCTCGGGCTTCCAGGCAAGGCATTCGAGCGCCCAGAGCATACCGGTGCGCGGACAGCCGCCGCCAAAAAGGGATGAATCGGCAGGCCTGAGCAGTTCGAAGACCACCGGATCATTACTGCGCAAATCTTGTTCAATAAGATCAAGGAATACGTCCGGAGCGGCCTCGGCATAGTTTGGGAGGTCGCGATTGTGCGAGTGGAGCGCCTGGGCAGTGAACGGCGTTAGTAACTTGGCGATTAGTTGACCCACGCGCGCCTGAAGATCAACACCGAGACGCTCAAAGAATAGCGCATTGCCGTGAACGGCCAGCAGCACCAAGGTTTCGCATACGCCATTGCGGAGAATGGCCGAATGATCGCGCACCTTTCCGTAAAGGCTGGCGAACGGCCGCTTATCCTCCGGTAATTCCAGCGCAGGGTCATCCTCAGAGAGAACATATTCTGCCGCTAGGAAAAAAAGGTCGATATGCTGCTGGGTTACGAAGTCTGCAATCGCGAACAGAGCATCA
>CAYVWB010000187.1:433-1580 GCA_964455395.1 uncultured Desulfovibrionaceae bacterium | reverse complement strand
GACCGTCGGGCACCGCCTTTCGACTGAGGCTGCCGGCTAAGGCCCCCACCTCGGCCGGCTAGGTCTCGGTGCAGGAATCGTCTGGAGGCAAGCGGAACTCCGGGTCGATGCGCGTGCGCAATAGGTTGTTGGTGTAGGTTGCCAGCGTGTAGGCGGCGAAGATCGTGATGATTTCCAGCAGCCCGCTGGAGTGCAGTCCCTGCGCCTCGAAATCCGCGATTTCGTGACGTCCGAGCCGTCCATGCGTCTGCGCAATGCGTCGCGTTGCACGGACCAGGAGCCGCTCGCGCTCCGCGCCAGGCATCTCGCCTGCGCAGATTGCCTTGATCGCCGCTTCATCCACACCATGCCGACGCGCTTCGCTTACGAACACCGATTCGCAATAGGCGCAGCCGGTCTGCACCGAGACTTCGAGCGCCACCACAGCCTGCTCGCCAGCGCTCAACTGCCCCTCGGTCTCCAGCGCATGCTCCATCTCCACAAAGGACTGCAGCGCCGCCGGATTCTTGGCCAGCATGCGATAGACGTTCGGCGCTGTCCCCCCGAACAGCCCGGCCACCTTTTCAAGCAGTTTGTCCGAAGAGTTGGGCATGCCCTCCGATGCCATGCGTGTTTGAACTCCGTCTTTGTCGCGCCCAATCCTAAATGCGCGTAGTTTGCTGGCTACTCAATCCCGCGTGACACATTTGTGAGTTTCGCGCGCCCTCCTGAATGAGGCAAGCCAACCATGGCGAAATGCCCCAGAGCACTCACGCGCCCTTCGCGGGGATTTGAGCCGATGTGACCCCCGTTCCTGTAGCGCTGATGATATCTCCATTTGCAGAGCGCGCCTATAGCCGTCGCGCCGGTCGCCAAGGGGAGTGCCATGGGAATGGAACTGGATTGGTTCAGCTACATCACGATGGAGGGCCTCGACCTCCTGACCAAGCTGTTCGTGTTCACGGTGGGGCTCGGAGCGCTCGCCGTCGTCATTCTTTTCATTATTGATGTGTCGCAGACCAGGGACGCGGTGCGCCGCAACTATCCGGTCATTGGCCGGTTCCGGCACATTTTCACGACGCTCGGCGAGTTTTTCCGCCAGTATTTCTTCGCGCTCGACAGGGAAGAGATGCCGTTCAATCGCGCGCAGCGCGACTGGGTCTACAAA
>CAYVWB010000187.1:0-423 GCA_964455395.1 uncultured Desulfovibrionaceae bacterium | reverse complement strand
CTCCGCCGGCAGCGACAATACCATCGCCTTCGGTTCGACCCACAATCTGAGCGAAGTCGGCTCGCCGGTTTTCGTCAACTGTCCGTTCCCGACGCTCGAAACCGACGGCGCGCCCACGCCGAGCGTGGTCGTCGGCGAATACACGCCCCATCCTTACGAGTTCAGCTCCGTTATCAACATCTCCGGGATGAGCTACGGCGCGATTTCGGACCCCGCCGTGCGTGCGCTGTCGAAGGGCGCGGGCATGGCGGGTTGCTGGCTCAACACCGGCGAGGGCGGGCTGGCCCCGCAGCATCTGGAGGGCGGCGCGGATATCGTCCTGCAGATCGGAACGGCGAAATACGGCGTGCGCACGCTGGACGGCCGGCTGGATGACGGCAAGCTGCGCGATCTCAAGCCCGATCTGAACTGGCTGTCCGTGGG
>CAYVWB010000186.1:0-1584 GCA_964455395.1 uncultured Desulfovibrionaceae bacterium | reverse complement strand
GCGGGCGCTATCCCCTCTCGGCGGTGGGCGACATCAACACCTACCAGGTCTTCGCCGGGCTGGTGCGGCAGATCGTGGGGCCAGCGGGGCGCGTGGGCGTGGTGGTCCCCAGCGGCATCGCCACCGACTACTACAACCAGGACTACTTCCGCACGATTGTCGAGGAGCGGGAATTGGTCAGCTTCTACGATTTTGAGAATCGTGGCGGGTTGTTCCCTGAGGTACATCGCAGTTACAAGTTCTGCCTGCTCACCCTGACTGGCGGGGAGGCGGAGGAGGCCGAGTTCGCCTTCTTCCTCCACACAACCGACGACCTGGCCGACCGGGAGCGGCGCTTCGGGCTCAGCCCGGACGAGGTGGCGCTGATGAACCCCAACACCGGCACCGTGCCCGTCTTCCGCACGCGGCGGGATGCGGAGCTGACGAAGGCGCTCTACCGCGCCGCGCCGGTGCTGGTGAACGAGGCGACGGGGGAAAATCCGTGGGGCGTGTCGTTCCTGCGAATGTTCGATATGACCAACGACTCGCATCTTTTTAACACGCGGGAGGATCTGGAAGCACAGGGGTTCGCGCTGGAGGGCAATCGCTTCATACGTGGCGATGAGGTCTACTTGCCGCTGTATGAAGGTAAGATGTTCATGCCATTTGATCATCGTTTTGCCGATGTGGTCGTCACCGATAATGTCTCTAGGCCGGGTCAACCGGATTTTGCAACCTTAGAGGAACACTTAAATCCGAAATTCGTGCCTACCCCGAGGTTCTGGACAGCCCTTTCTGATGTTGAAGCCCAATTAGGAGAATATCGACACGACTGGCTACTTGGATTCAAAAACGTGACAGCGCCTACCAATGAACGAACTTTCTTGATCACCATTCTCCCAATTTCCGGCGTTGGCAACTCAGTTCCTTTGACACTGCCAGTTCTGGCACCGAGTGTCAGACACATTGGATGCTTGACCGCTAACCTAACGAGCTTTGTTTTCGACTTCACGGCACGTCAAAAGATGGGGAACGTCAATTTGAACTTTTACATAGTTGAGCAACTTCCCGTCCTCCCGCCCAAGCGCTACACCCCGGCGCTGCTAGATGTCATCGTCCCGCGGGTGGTCGAACTGACCTACACCGCCTGGGACCTGCAACCCTTCGCCCAGGACGTGCTGGACGAGGTCGGCGAGGAGACGTGGGCGCGGTGGTTCGCCAGCGACCACCTGGGATCGCCCGCGCCAATCCACACCTCCCCGCCGCCGGACTGGGTGCCCGGTGCCACGCCGCCCCCCTTCGTCTGGGACGAGGAGCGCCGCGCGGTGCTGCGGGCGGAGCTGGACGCACTCTACGCGCACCTCTACGGCCTCACCCGCGACGAGCTAGCTTACATCCTGGACACCTTCCCCATCGTCAAGCGCAAGGACGAGGCGGCGTATGGGGAGTACCGGACGAAGCGGATGGTGTTGGAGGCGTTTGAAACGCTGAGGCCGCTGACAGAATGAGGGCACTGAGAGGGGCTTCAGCGGCTTCAGGCTTTTCGGTGGGTCAGTGTTTCCATCGTGAGGCGTGAGGACATCGATCCGGGGGTACGTTTTCGCC
>CAYVWB010000185.1:0-1588 GCA_964455395.1 uncultured Desulfovibrionaceae bacterium | reverse complement strand
GCCGAACGCCTTGTGCAGGCTGTAAAGGTCATTCCGCAACGCGTCGGCCAGGTCAACGTTGACCATCAGAATGCCCGACGGGATCAGGAAGATCACGCACGCCGCGACTGCCCAGTGAAAGAATTTCGCGACCAGCGAATAGTCCCGCTCAACCGCCGTTGCCGTCGCCATGTCGCTCACTCCCGTTCCTGGCCCCGTAGATCGCAATCGAAGATAACATCGCCGTCGGGCAACGGATAGGCGCGCGTGCGCGGTCGCAACGCCTGTGATAAACTGTCTATTGGCGGCAACATCAATCCGGGTTTGCCTGAGCCGATAATCATCGGGGCCATAAGGATATGCAGCCGGTCGAGCGCGCCGGCTTCGACGAAGCGCGAGATGGTTTGCGCGCCGCCCTCGATGAGGAGTTTTCGGAAGCCCGCTGCAAAAAGCGCCGCGACGATGTCCCTGGGACAAAGCCCGTTCGCACCGCGGCTGACAAGAATCGGCTCCAAACGTGGCGGGCAACGCGCGGCTTCGCTCCGAATAGCCACCACCCGCGCGCCGTCGTCGCACAGGCATTGGGCATCTTGCGGCAGCCGCGCATTGGGGTCGATGATGATACGGGCCGGGTTTTCGCCAGCGGTGCGGCGGACAGTCAGCGCGGGATCGTCGGCCAGCACGGTGCCGATGCCCACGACCACGCCGTCCACGGCGGCGCGCAAACGGTGAAGGTGGTCGAGCGCGCCCGCGCCATTGATGTATTTCGAGGCGCCGGTCTGCGTGGCGATGCGACCGTCCAGCGTCTGGCCGAGTTGGGCGATCACGAATGGCCGTGACGGGTCGCACTCGCGCAGGCAGGACAGCGGGCCATCGAGCGGTTGAGCGGTCATGCGTGACGGTGCTTTCGGCTGCTAACTGATCCGGAACGTTGCTGCGTCATTATAATGGTGTGGGTGCTCGCGACATACAGCCGACTTTTTGCAGCCGTAAGACAGACCACATGAAAGATGTGCCGGTTCGCCTAATGAAGGCTGAATGACCGGCGCGAGATTTTTGGGTAGAGACCATCACCGTGACCGAGGCTTCATTGCAGAACTTGTTTGGCGATCCCGAAACCGTCGCCGTTGAACGCGCGCTGGCCGAGATCCGTTCAGGACGCCCCGTCGTCGTGGCCGGGCCGGAGGGGCCGGCGCTGACGCTGGCCGCCGAGAGCGTCGACAGCAAGGCGCTGAAAAAGCTGCGCGCCGGCGGCATGACTGATCTGCGGCTCGTGCTGTCGCCCGCGCGGCTGCGGCTGCTGGGGCATGACGTCGCGGCGGCGGGCAGCATCGAGATCGAGGATGACGACGCCGAGGCGCTGCTCAACGTGGTTTGCCAGGTGGACGCGCGGCTCGAGCGTGTGGTGCCGCGTCCGGCGTGCCGGACGGAAACCGCCGGGCTGGAACTCGTGCGGCTGGCCTATCTGCTGCCCGCGGCCGTCGTTGTGCCGATCGATGGCGACCTGGACCTCTCCGGCGTCGTGCACATCGAAACGGCTGCGATCGAGCATTATCGCAAGCAGGTGCTGACGCATCCGCACATCGTCTCGCGCGCGCCCGTGCCGCTT
>CAYVWB010000184.1:0-1612 GCA_964455395.1 uncultured Desulfovibrionaceae bacterium | reverse complement strand
GACCATCCGCCGGGTGACAAGCGGGTCGGCGTGATCTGGCACACCCAGGGCTCGGGCAAGAGCCTTCTCATGGCGTTCTACGCGGGCCAGCTCGTCCGGCGGCCAGAGATGGAGAACCCGACCATCGTCGTCGTCACGGACCGCAACGACCTGGACGACCAGCTTTTCGGCACCTTCTCCATGTGCCGTGACCTGATCCATCAGACGCCTGTGCAGGCCGAAAGCCGCGAGGACTTGCGGAAGGCGCTCAACCGGGCTTCGGGCGGTGTGATCTTCACGACCATGCAGAAGTTCGGGCCGGAGGCGGGCGAGAGCACGCATCCGATGCTGACTGACCGGCGCAACGTCGTCGTCATCGCGGACGAGGCGCATCGCAGCCAGTATGGCCTCAAGGCGCGGGTCGATCAAAAGACAGGGCAAATTTCCTACGGCTTCGCCAAATACCTGCGGGACGCGCTGCCGAACGCCTCCTTCATCGGCTTTACCGGAACGCCGATCGAGCGTGACGATGCGAGCACCCCGGCAATCTTCGGCCATTACATCGACATCTACGACATCAGCCGCGGTGTCGAGGATTTCGCGACCGTCCCGATTTATTACGAAAGCCGCCTTGCCCGCATCGAACTGTCCGAGGATGAAAAGCCGCACATCGACGCCGAGATTGACGATCTGACCGAAGACGAAGCTGATGCCGAGCAGGAGCGGCTCAAGCGCAAATGGTCAACGGTTGAGGCTCTTGTCGGCGCCGAAAAACGGCTGAAGATGGTTGCCGCCGACCTCGTCCGGCGTATCGGCATCAACCGGCTGGGCGTTCTCGAAGTCGCGGACCGCGTCCTCAGATCCTCCGCCACCGCCCAGAATATCCGTCTGGGTGATGACGATCACAAGACCGGCGATCGCGAGGCACGCGACGACGACGATGAGCTTGACCTTCTCGTTCATCAGAGTTCTCCATCGGAGGAAAGGACGCCGCCCTGGCGAATCGCGGCGGGCGGCGACCGGAGTCTACGCGATCTCCCGCGTCCGCGCCGCGTTCATCAACGCGGCGCGTCGCGCGGGGGACCTATCTTTACCGAAGGTCGCGTCCGCCGATGCCGCCGGCCGTCTGCACATAGTACGCGTCGAAGATCGCCTCGAACTGATCACCCACGAACAGGAGCTGCAGGGGCGAGCCGGCGTTCTCGAGCGCGTTGAACGGCGCGCCGTCCGACTGCGGGTTGGTGACGCGTGCCGACCCATCGCCGAGCCCGACGGGGGTGTCCGCACCATCGACGAACCACGCCAGCGTCTGCGGCGGGTTGTGGAACGGGATCTTCATGTAGTACAGCGCTTTCTTGCTGCCGAAGTCGATATCGGAGGTCCGGTTGCGCTTCTGCACCCGGTAGAAGAGATCCTCGGAGAACGGGCCGTCCGCGGTGTTGAGACCGTCGAACGACGGGTCCACGGAGTTGAAGCGATCGGCCATTGTGAAGACGCGCGGGTCGGTGAACGCGGCGGACACATAGCGGTACGAACTCATCCGCACGAACTCCTCGCCGAGCTCTTCCGCGGTGTCCTGCACCGCCTGCGGGAGTTCGCCCGAGTTCGACCGGGCGTACTCGCGGATCTGCTC
>CAYVWB010000183.1:0-1638 GCA_964455395.1 uncultured Desulfovibrionaceae bacterium | reverse complement strand
GAATCGACTTCGATCCCGACGGCGGCCACCGCTATGTCCGGTTGTGTTATGCGGGCAGTTTCGTGGAGATGGAGAAGGGCGCGGCCAGGCTCGGCGAGTGGATCGAATCGCTTCGCACATAAACCGTGCATTCGCGCCACATAAACGACGAAAGCGGCTTGTCGGCGCGCAGCGTGCTGGCTGCCGCGCGCGCGATCGGTTAACCTGCGGCATCACGCAAATCGAGGGTTGAGATGCTGCGAGGTCTGTTTTCCGCCATCGCCGTAGCGGCGGTTGCCTTTGGCGCGATGCCCGCGCAGGCCGTGGAGCCGGGCGCGCCGCAAGAGCTGATCAGCCGCATGGACGCCGCTGCCTTCAAGCTGCAAGGCCGGCTGAGCGAAAGCTTCAAGGACAATTCCGAGGCTGAGAAGCGCGAACGCGGCGCGATGGCCGAGTTCTATTCCGAGAGCGGCTATGAGTTCCTGTGGGTGAACGAGCAGGGGCTGAATGACCGCGCCGCGGCCGTGGCGGATGTCGTGGCGCGTGCCGGCCAATTCGATCTTCGCCCGGAGAATTATCCGCTGCCCGACCCGGACGCCTTCGCCACGGCTGAGGGGCGCGAAGCGCAGTGGCTGGCGAATGCTGAATATCGCATCAGCCGCTCTGTGCTGGCCTACGCGCGTCATGCCAAATCGGGTCATCTCGACCCGCGCGCGATCAGCCGCGATCTCGACATCACGCCGGACGCGCCCGATCCGCTCAAGGTGCTGCGCGGGCTGGCGGCGGAAAATGTCGACGTGTCGGCGTATCTGGAGGGCTTCCACCCCAGCCATCCGCAGTTCATCGGCCTGCTGGAGCGCCTCCACGAGCTGCGCCAGGTTGCCGCGCGCGAGCCGGTGCAGATCCCCGACGGCGACCTGATCGAGCCGGGCGATACGCACCCGCATGTGCCGCTGGTGCGCAAGCGGCTCAATCAGCCGGATGCCGAGACGCCGGAGACCTACGACGAGACGCTGGTCGCCGCCATCCGCGAATTTCAGAAGACGAACGGCTTGCATGTCGACGGCCTGATCGGCCCGGCGACGCGGCGCGCGCTGAACCGCAGCCCGGCGGAGAAGATCGACATCATCCGCGTCAATCTGGAGCGCTGGCGCTGGTTCCCGAACGATCTGGGCGAGCGCTATGTCCGGGTCAACGTGCCGGAATACAGGGTGCGCCTGGTCGATGATGGCGAGACGGTGTTCGAGGAGCGCATCGTGGTCGGCAAGCCGCGCCACGCTACGCCTTCCTTCTCGGATGAGATGGAGCTTGTCGTCTTCAACCCGTACTGGAACGTGCCGTACTCGATCACCAAGAACGAGATCATCCCGATCGCCCAGCGCAACCCGAGCTATCTGAACCGCCAGAATTTTCAGGTGCTGTGGCGCGGGCGGCGGCAGGTCGACCCCTACGAGGTGGACTGGAACCGCGTCGACCCGAGCAAGGTTCGCCTGCGGCAGTCGCCGTGGCGAGGCAATGCGCTCGGCGAGGTCAAGTTCCTGTTCCCGAACAAGCATGCGGTTTACCTGCACGACACGCCGTCGAAGCACCTGTTCAACCGCTCCCGCCGGGCCTACAGCCACGGCTGCATGCGCGTGCGCAATCCGCGGGATTTTGCCG
>CAYVWB010000182.1:0-1649 GCA_964455395.1 uncultured Desulfovibrionaceae bacterium | reverse complement strand
GGCGCATCAACCAGATTGGCGGCGGGGATACGGCTTCTCCGGAAAGCGTGCGAAGGAAGCGGCTCGGCTGGGCGGGCGTGCTGTCGTTCGACATTAGGTCCGATCCATAATCCCTAAAACAAGAATCTCTCTTGAGCCTGACTCTGCTGTTTTATTTTGAGCAGGGTGGATTTGTTGAATTCAGAAAGCTCCACCCCCTGTCCACAGCTTGTCGCCGGCCGCGGCTCCGGCGCTCAGTCCTGCCGCCAAAGGGACTGTCTGTCAATCTGAACAATGCCGATTTTTGACGTTTGAGCCATTGGTTATACATGTTGTTTGAGAGGCACGGCGCGCGGACAGCCGGCGGCGCGATGTGTGGATCACGGATTGGTCGTGCACAGATGCGGAAATAGCGCGCAATCTCTGTCACCATTCCGCGCGCTGTGTATGATTTTTTGATTGGCGTGCGGGACTCGGGATGGCAGTGGGCAGTCCAGCCCGGTTGTGGTGACGAATCCGGGATTCGCCCACATCGAGGCCGTGCGCTTTGAACAAAGCAAGCCGCCAGACGCCCAGCGATGCGCGCAGTCGCCAACGGATCGGACCATGCAGAAGAAGGCGCCGAAAAAGTCGTTTCACCTCCACCTCGTTTCGGATGCGTCGGGGGAAACGCTGACGATGATCGCCAAGGCGGCCACGGTTCAGTACTCGCTGATCCGCGCCATTCACCATGTCCATCCGCTGGTGCGCACCCGCAATCAGCTCAACGACGTGGTGGAGAAAATTCAGGCCAACCCCGGGATTGTGCTCTACACCATCGTCAATGCCGAACTGGGCCGCGAGCTGCAGAACCAGTGCAAGCAGATGGGGCTGCCCTGCATCGCGGTGCTGGAGCCGATCCTCAACGCCTTCGGCCAATACCTGGGCGCCGACTCCACACCGGTGGTCGCCGGCCAGCATGTGCTCGACGCCGATTATTTCCGCCGCGTCGACGCCATGCAGTTTTCGATGATGCATGATGACGGGCAAAACACCGAGACGCTCGACGAGGCGGATATCGTGCTCATCGGCATCAGCCGCACCTCAAAGACGCCAACGAGCATTTATCTCGCCAATCGGGGCTACAAGACCGCCAACGTCTCTCTCGTACCGGATCTGCCCATCCCGGAAACGCTCAAGACCGCAGAGCGCCCGCTGATCGTCGGTCTCACAGCCACGGCGGAGCGGATCGCCGAAATCCGGCACAACCGGGTGATGTCCTTCAATGATCGGCGCTTGCAAGACTATGTTGATATGGATCGCATCAAGGAGGAGATCGCCTACACACGGCGCTTGTGTCACCGGCATCACTGGCCGATCATTGACGTAAGCCGCCGTTCGATCGAGGAGACGGCGGCCGACATCATCCGCCGCTATCAGGATCGCCAGGCGGCCCGCGCCACGCAGGAGGGCTGAGGATGACAGATGCTGCCTCGCCGGTGACTGCTGGTCTGCAGGTTGAAAAACCCGCCTTGATCCTTGCCTCGGCCAGCCCGGCGCGCGTCTCGGTGCTGCGCAGCGCTGGTGTGGCCTTCACTCAGAAGGCCTCCGGGCTTGATGAGAGCAGCGTGCGCGAGGCCCTGCGCCAGGAAGGCGAGGCAACCCAGCCCGGCGACATTGCCGAACTGCTC
>CAYVWB010000181.1:0-1651 GCA_964455395.1 uncultured Desulfovibrionaceae bacterium | reverse complement strand
GCGTTTCAGGCTCCGACGCGACGATCTTCGCAATGCGCTTTGCGGCGCGCGCCGACAGGCCCACAGAATTGGTTTCGGTCTGTTCAAGCGTTGTCATGGGGTTCAAGTCGCGTTCATGTTGCCTCTATCACGCTAAAAATGGACGGGGGGCCAGAGCATGTCAATAACGCCCGGGCGAGCAGGGACTGGTCCCCAAGCGCAACGCGCGCCGAGGGAAAGGTAATCCGCGATGCCGATGGTTGATTACGCCGAAAGCAACGCGCCGCCGCTGGCCTATCCGCATGAGCTGGCGCCCTACGCCACCGACGCCACAAGTTCGCGCGGACGTTTCCACCCGGAACCGCCCAGCGCCGTGCGCACCGCGTTCCAGCGCGACCGCGACCGGATCATCCACTGCGCCGCTTTCCGCCGGCTGACCTACAAGACGCAGGTCTTCGTCTATCACGAGGGCGATCATTTCCGCACGCGCCTGACCCACAGCCTGGAGGTCGCGCAGATCGCGCGGACGCTGGCGCGCGCGCTCAAGCTGGACGAAGACCTCGCCGAAACCATCGCGCTGGCGCATGATCTGGGGCACACGCCTTTCGGCCACGCGGGCGAGGACGCGCTGAACGCGGCGATGGCGGAATTCGGCGGCTTTGACCACAACGCCCAGAGCCTGCGCATCGTCACCAAGCTGGAAAGCCGCTATGCCGAGTTCGACGGGCTGAACCTGACCTGGGAGACGCTTGAAGGGCTGGTGAAGCACAACGGCCCGCTGTTGCCGCCCGGCGAGGCGGACGTGACGAAGGCGGACCTGCCCCACGCCATCACCGTTTACTGCGCGCTGCACGATCTGGAGCTGGAGAGCTACGCCGGGGCCGAGGCCCTGCTTGCCGCGTTGGCCGACGACATCGCCTAGAACAATCACGACATCGACGATGGGCTGCGCGCGGGGCTGCTTGAGCTGGACCAGGTCGCCGAGGTGCCGCTGGTCGGCCGGCTGATCCATGCCGTCCGGCAGGATTATCCCGATATTGGCCGGGACCGGCTGATCTATGAGGTCAACCGCCGGCTGATCACGGAGATGATCTTCGACCTCATGGACCAGACACGCAGCCGCCTCGCGGATCTCGCGCCGCACAGCGCCGAGGACATTCGCCGCGCGCCCGCGCCGGTCGCCAGCTTTTCCGACCAGATGCTCTCCGAGATCGCGGAGCTGCGCCGCTTCCTGTTCGCCGAGCTTTACTGCCACCCGCGCATTGCGGACACAATGGCGCGCGCGAAGACGGTGCTCAGAGACCTCTTCCAGCACTATATGGCGAGGCCGGGGGACCTGGAGCCAGGCTGGCGCGAACAGGCCGTGGACGCCGCGCCAAAGGATCGCGCCCGATGCGTGTGCGATTTCATCGCGGGCATGACCGACCGCTTCGCGCTCCACATCCACGGGCGCCTGTTTGACGGGCGTACGGAATTGCGATAACCGAAGCCGCGAGCGGGGCTGAGACAGGGCGAAGCGGGCGTCACGAACCAGTGCGTGTCTTGATCAGGCTTGATGCGGCAACTGCGGCTCCGCGACGCGCGAAGCCGGGCAAAATCGTGATCTTATGAACATTTTCAGCCATTTCGAGACGCGTGTGGCGGAAGCGGCAAAGGCGCTCGAAGCCGAAGG
>CAYVWB010000180.1:0-1655 GCA_964455395.1 uncultured Desulfovibrionaceae bacterium | reverse complement strand
GCAAGCAGCGGCGCAGGTGTAGTCTCCCCAGCTTCCGCAGCCGGTGCAGCCGCAACCGGAACAGGTGCGACTTACTCCATTGGGACAGGTGCCACAGTTAGCGCTGCAGTTGGGCGGTGAGCCGCTACAGGTTCCCTGTGCTCTGGGATGACCTTCGCCACACTTTGCGCCATAGTTACAGGAGCAGGTGCCGCCAGCTCCACAAATTGCACCATCTACTGAGCACTCAAACCCTGGTTCGCTACAACTGCACGTTTTCCAGCAAGTTTCAGCACACGATGGATTGGTGCAGCTGGCCGCAAATACTTGGGAAGAAAAAAGTTGATACAAGCGCTGACTGATGTGCTCAATAAGTTTGCGGGATCTATGTTGGTGTAATTTGAGCAGGAGTTGATCCAGCCAGCCATCAATATCATAGAGATACTGCTCTCTAAATTCCTGCAACGCTTCTTTTTCAGGTGTTTCCATTGCTGACACAAGGAAATTGGAGTTATAATAAAGAGCTAAAGTGATCTCTCCAAAAAGTCTTTGATGGTCTTGTTTGTCTTTGATTTCTTGATAGATTTTTGGGTGAAGATAAAGGAACAACGAGAGATGTTCGTCTTGGTATGTTTGTGACAGGGAAAAGATTAATTCATTGGTGTGTCCATTGATGATCTCAAAAAGCGGCTGAGGTTCATCTACCAAAACTAAACTGAACTGCTGGGGGTGAATGATCTCTTGAGGAATGTCGCTGTTGGTTGGATACAGGATAGCTCCATCCCTCAGTGCTTGATTGACCAGCTCACTAAAAAGATCGGTGTTAAGTTCAATTTGAGCGTGTGCAGTTCTATTTTCAAAATGGACCGCGATTGGGGTGTGATAGATTGCGTCCTCAATGCTTATCTGAGAAATAATGATAAAAGCGACAACGGTTGTCGCAGCTATGCCAAGAGCGATAATAATCCAAAAGCGCCATCTTTTTAATAGGGTAAACATACACCCAGTTTATACTATCTTGAGCGGCTGTGTCAAAAGGACAAGTTATGGGGCGATGCCAATAAAAACGACTTGATCAGCTTTTTCTTTGCTAATACGAGAAAAATGTCTCATCGCATCTCTAACGTCTGGGTTTGCAGGTATTTCAACTGTGCCGCCGGTTGGACTAACCTCAACTTGATCTTCAGGATTAGACATTGCATATCCTGCTCTAGTTATTGCTCGGGCGACTTGTAATCCAAAATATTCGATCAAAAAACCCTTTCCATCAAATAACTTTAAATTTTTAGCGTTACTATCAAACTGCGAACGAAGCTCAATTGAACCATCCAAGCGCTTGACTATCCACCAAGAGGTACGATAGTTACCAGTGGCCATTGGCCTAGCAGGATTCCCGCGCCGCTCGTGGCTCATCACCACCGTCAACGGCTCGCTGGGATCTGCCTCCACTACTCTAAAAGTGCGGAACTCATCGCTGTCATAACCATAATCCGGACTCTCCTGAGAGCCTTTAAAGGTGTACTGCCCGCCGCCGTCAGCAACCAAACTCAGGTAGCCCTCGAAATCGAGCGGGCTGCCTGGATTGTCCGCAAGCCAGGAGTGATAGTGCATCTCCAAGATACACCTGCCCAGCAGGTTGACTGTCTCCTCTGGATCGTGGTACTCGGTATTGATGC
>CAYVWB010000179.1:0-1656 GCA_964455395.1 uncultured Desulfovibrionaceae bacterium | reverse complement strand
TTTTTGGCGCGCCGCGCTCTGGTGCCGGTCCGCGCGCTGATCCCGAACCTTGTGACGCTGCTGGCGCTGTGTGCGGGGCTGACCGCCATTCGCATGGCGATTGACGCGCGCTATGAACTGGCCATCGCGGCGATCCTGCTGGCGGCCGTGCTCGACGCGCTGGACGGGCGGCTGGCGCGGATGCTCAAGGCAACCTCGCGCTTTGGCGCAGAGTTGGACAGCCTCGCGGATTTCGTCAATTTCGGCGTCGCGCCCGCGGTGATCCTCTATGTCTGGGCATTCGCGGCGGTGCCGAGCCTCGGCTGGCTCGCGGCCCTCATCTTTGCGCTGTGTACGGCGCTGCGGCTGGCCCGCTTCAACACCGAGCTGGACGAAGTGCAGCCGCGCTGGCGCACCGCCTATTCGACCGGGGTTCCGGCCCCGGCCGGCGCGATCGTGGTGCTGCTGCCGTTCTATGCGGCGGGGATCGGCGCGCCTGAAGGCCCGGTTCTGACCGCCTTCGCCTTCCTGCACACCTGCGTGATGGCCGGCCTGCTGGTGAGCTGGCAGCCGACCTTCTCCGGCAAGTCACTCGGCCGCAACATCGACCGGAAATACGTACTGCCGCTATTTGCCGGCGCGGCGACCTTCGCCGCGGTGCTTGCCACCTATCCGTATCTTTGCCTGCTGGCCGGTTCGCTGGCCTATCTGGCGTCAATCCCGATAGCCGGCCGACGCTTCGCCGCGCGGCGCGAGACGGAGGGCGCATCCGAAGCGCCAACGACCGCGCCAACCGAGCCAGCCGCGCCGCCAACGAGCGAAATCCGCGCCGACGACGAAACCCGGCCAAACTAGGCTAGTGGTCCGATTCAGACATTTGCCTCCCTGCGCAGCGTCCGCCCAAGCAAATGTCTGAATCATGAGGACCACTAGCAACTTATTAAACCTAGTGGAGCTTCTGAATTTGACATTTGAATCAGAGCCTGGCCGCAAGCGGCACTCAAATGTCAAATTCGCTCCACTAGCGGCTCAGTCCAGCTCGCGGCGCAGGCGCGCCAGCCCACGATCCAGCAGCTTGTGCCGGATCGCCCGCGCGCTGGGCAGCGACACCTGGAAGTTGCTGGCGAGAAGCTCGACCTGGCCGCGCGGCGTGATGCGCACGGCCATGGCCTCGCGACAGGCCAGCCCGTAATTCAAAAGCTTTGCGGAGTGATCCTCCGGCAGCTCGTCCTGCAAGCAGGGGCGGCTGGAGATCTTGCGAAGTGAGGACGCTTCTGACGCGGACAAACGTATCGGCGGCATGACTCACCACTCTGAACAGTTGCACAGGTACCGATGGTTTCCTTACGCATAGCCCGTACGCTTGAACCTGAACGCGAGCGATGGATACCATTCCGCGGTTAACAGGAATGCCCATGCCGCACAACTTGAAAGGCGGCAACTGTGAATATCTCAGGCGCGAGAACGCCTATTTTCGGTTGTGGCGTGACGCGCCCGCAACAGTTCGGCAGAACACCCCCGACACGGCAAGCAACGAGGCCCTTTCCATGACCCAGCACGACCAGACCGCGACCGCGCACCCTGAAGAGATCCGGCTTAATCCCGACAAGGATCAGCTCACGGTGACCTTCCCGGACGCAAGCTACACGCTGACCGCCGAGATGCTGCGCGTGACCA
>CAYVWB010000178.1:0-1662 GCA_964455395.1 uncultured Desulfovibrionaceae bacterium | reverse complement strand
CTCGAACACAAAAACCACCCGGCCCTTCGGTGTATTGACCAGCGCCTCCAAGGGCACCGTGACAACCTCTTCCGCGCTTTTCAGCGATATAGCCAGTCGGGCGAACATCCCCGGAAGCAGATGGAAAACTTCTCCCAAGCCTATTTCCACGGTCCGGGTGCGCAGACGCGAATCAAGATACGGGTAAACGCGCTCGATTCGCCCCGGAACGACTTTGCCGGGGTATGCGTCAAGGCGCACGTCGACGCGCATCCCGGCGGTGACTTCCGCCGCGTGTTTCTCGGGGATCGAAGCGCGAATGACCAGACTGGTCGGATCATACATTTCCAGCAGTACCGCACGTGGCGCGACAAACTCGCCTTCCTTCACGTTCACTCGAGATACCACCCCGGCCCAAGGCGCCTTGACGATGTAATCCCGGGCCGTCTCCTCGGCCTTGATCAATAAGGCGCGGGCCTTCTCGTATGCGGCTCGGGCCTGGTCAAGCTGTTCGCCGGGCAGTGCCTGGCTTTCTACGAGTTGCCGGGTCCGGTTCAGGTTGTCCTCCTCCTTTTTCAGCTCTTCCCGAAGAGAAACGATCAGTGCGTCAACACCCTTCTTTCTTCCTATGGAAAGTAGAGGCTCACCCGTTGTTACCCGGTCGGCCTCACGGACACGGACATCAACAACCGGTCCTTCGGCGGGAGAAGCCAATCGAGCGACGCGATAGGGCTCCACGGAACCGGTCAACTCCAATGTTTTTGAGATGTTTGACCTGGTCGCGGGAATAACGCGCACCTGAGGAGGCTGTTTCTGTTTGCCGGGTTGTTCCGTTTCAGTTTTTTCAGAAGTTTTTCCCGGAAGAACTCCATGTAAGAATACGGTCCCGGATACCGCTAGCGCCCCGATCATTAAAGTCGTAATCAAGATAATTCGTTTTTTCATTCTACCCCCATCGCCAATTTCATTTGTGCAACCGCCGTGTGGTATTCAGCCAGCACCCGGTAGTATGTAGTTTCCGATTCAAGAAGGGCGGCCTGGGCATCAAGCACATCCACGATGCCCCCATTGCCGAGATTGTATTTCTGCTGCTCTATGCGCAGGCTTTCCTTGGCCTGGGCAATGGATTTTCGAATCGCGGCCACACGTTCACCGGAGGACTCCACATTAAGCAGAGCCGTTTCTACTTCAAGCCGCACCTGAAGATCCAATAATCGAAGACGCTCCTGGGCGGCGGCAAGGACCGCCCTCTGCTCTCGGATATCCGCCTCCACCTGCCCTCCTTCGAAAATCGACACTTCCAGGTCCAGCCCGAGACGACCGACGTCTCCCTGTTCATCGCCCGTCCCGGTCGTCGGTCCGGCTGCCCAGCGCCCACCGTACGCGCCTTGCACGGAAAGTATCGGCCAATGCCCGGACTTGGCCACATCCACGTTTTTGGCCTGCGCCTCAAGGGAAGAACGGGCGGCCAGATAGTCGCCCCGGCCTTCCCATGCTATCGAAAGGGCTGTTTCCAACTCAGGAAGAGGCATTTTCCCCGGCATCTCCAGCTCCCCCTGGAGGGAGATTTTTTCTTCATTTCTTAAACCAAGGAGATTGGCCAGAGCGCGATGTTTAATCGATTGCAGGTTTTTCTCCCTGACCAACTGCTGTTCGATATCCGCCAGGCGCACCTCCGTGCGC
>CAYVWB010000177.1:0-1673 GCA_964455395.1 uncultured Desulfovibrionaceae bacterium | reverse complement strand
GGAACCAAAGCTGCATAGGGGACACGGCGGCGGTGTTACTTCGGTGGTCTTTTCATCGGGGGGACAATTTTTCGCTTCCGGAAGCGAGGACAATACAATAAAGATTTGGGACACTGAATCGGGGTCCTGCCTAATGACCCTTCAAGACCATGTCAATGTAGTTAGTTCTGTTGATTTTTCACCGGACAATAGGTTTATCGCTTCCGGGAGCTGGGATAACACGGTAAAAATATGGGACATTGAATCCAATTCCCCATCTGGGTCCCCTTTCTTGACTTTTAAGAAACATACTGCTGCGGTAAATTGTGTTCGTTACTCCCCGGACGGAAATTTTATCGCTTCCGGAAGTAGTGACAAAACAATCAATATTTTTAACGCGGAAACGAAAACTCTTCTAAGAACCCTTCAGGGACATACCGGCGGGATACTTTCTATTGCTTACTCCCCGGACGGTAGGTTCATTGCATCCGGAGGGTATGATCAAACCATAAAAATTTGGGAGGTAAAAACTGGTAAATGTTTGAGGACCATAAATGGGCACTCGAAAGTAGTTACATCAGTGACCTATTCACCAGACGGGCGTTTTATTGCTTCCGGCAGCCTGGATGCCTCTATTAAAATTTGGACCACATCCACAGGGACGCTTCAACAATCGCTTCGTAGTCACGATAATGGGGTCACTTCTATTGTCTTTTCACCGGATGGAAATTTCATCGTTTCCGGAAATCGTGATAACACTATTAATAAGTGGAGTGTAAAAACGGGACAACGCCTTGAAACATTTCAGGGTCATTCAGAGGGGATTACGGCTGTTGATTACTCGCCAAATGGAAAATTGATTATTTCCGGAAGCCCTGGACCTATTAAAATATGGGACGCGAAAGCGGCTAAATGTCTTGGAACGTTAAGTGGGAATGACAACGGTATTGTAACCGTTACGTATTCGGACGACAGCACATTTATCGCTGCCGGAAGCAATGCGAAAACCATTCATATTTGGGATTTAAAAAAAGGTACATACCAGCGGACTCTCAAAGGCCATAATTCGCGTATTCATAGAATTTACTTTTCACCCGACGGCAGATTAATCACTTCGAGAAGTTATGATCGAACACGTTCAGGATTTTTAGACCAAAGTATATATTTTTGGGATGCAAAAACCGGAGAGTTTTTGACTGCCATGAAAACAAAGCATAATGTAACTTCCCCTGCTGATTATGCTCCGAATTCCGGTTTAATTGCTTCCGGCAACGGGAATAATTTTATAACAATTTGGGATTTGGAATCAGGAAGGCAATTAAAAAAATTACAGGGCCACTCGGGAGTAGTTACTTCCATTGCCTACTCACCCGACGGCGTAAACATTGCCTCGGGAAGCGATGATACAACGATTAAGATTTGGAATGTGGAAACGGAAGCCTGTGTTGAAACGTTTTCGGGTCATACTGACGTTGTGGGGACCCTAACCTATTCACCCCGGGGTAGATTTGTTGCATCCGGCAGCAGAGACAAGACGATTAAAATTTGGGATGCAAAAACAGGAACTTATGTGAGGACTTTACGAGGGCATACCGGTGCGGTTACTTCCATTGCCTACTCACCCGACGGGCGCTATATTGTATCCGGGAGCTTAGATTCTTCAACTAAAATCTGGAAAGCGGCTACGGGAGAAT
>CAYVWB010000176.1:0-1678 GCA_964455395.1 uncultured Desulfovibrionaceae bacterium | reverse complement strand
CCGGCCGCACCTCCCCGTCGCCCGGAAACACGTTGCGCCCGATCGCCGCCGCGAGGTCGACCTCGCCCGTGGCGTGCGTGTAGGCGCCGAACCGGCCGTAGAAGGACTGACCGATCTTTTTCATCTTTTTGGGTACCGACAGGTCGCCGACACCCATCTGCCGGAGGTTCTGCTCCATGTCGACGACGAACAGGTCGAAGAGGTTCTGACCGTGGATGTCGATCGAGCGGTCGGGATTGCGCAGGCGGTCGACCACGGCCGACAGGTGCAGCACGATCATGTCGAAACGGCCGTCGAGGGTGTCCGGCACGCCGATGACCGCGTAGAAGGCGGGCTGGCGCGCCTGATCGACGATCGAGGCGTACAGGGCGCGGGGATAGCGATCGCCGCGGCGGAAGAATCTTGCGAGCATCGGACGGTCGGACCAGCCACTGTCAGAAGGAACCCATGACACTGACACATAGTGTGCCGAACGGCGGGTGCGAGCCCCGCGCCACCGCCCCGGCGAGCGAGGGCGGGCACGACGCCGCCCCGCGCCCGCGCGGACGGCGGACGGCCCGCGCGTGCGCGGTCGTCCTCGCCGCGGTCCTTCTGGCCGGCTGCGCGGTGGGCGAGACCTTCCACCAGGGCCAGAAGATCACGCCCGAGCAGCTCCAGCAGGTGCCCGTCGGCTCGAGCCGGGAGCAGGTGCTCCTCGCCCTCGGGAGCCCGTCCACGGAAGGCGTCGCCGAGGGGGACGTGCTCTACTACATCTCGCAGACGACCCGGCGGCCGGTCGGCTTCCTCAATCCCACCGTCGTCGACCGGCGCATCCTCGCCGTCTATCTCGACGAGGACGACCGGGTCCGCGAGATCGCGGAATACGGTCTCAAGGACGGCAAGGTGTTCGACTACCTCGCCCGCCGCACGCCCACCGGCGGCCGGGACCTCGCCTTCGTCGGCCAGGTTCTCGAGGGGCTCGCCTCGCCCGGGCTGTGAGCGGCGCGGGGCTCGGGCCACCTCGCCGCCCGTCCGATCGGCGCCGGCGAGGCCCGCGCGCCGGCCGAGCGAGACCCGCGCGCGACGAATCGCCGATCCGGCGCGCCGGTCTCAGACCGCCGGTGCGCGCGCGGCGCCGGCCTCCGCGGCCGCGCGGAGCGCGGCGATCCGCTCTGCGAGCGTCCCCGGGCCGGAGAAGACGGCCGAGCCGGCGACGAGGACGTCGGCCCCCGCCGCGGCGACCTCGACCGCCGTCTCGGCCGTGACCCCGCCGTCCACCTCGATATCGATCGGGCGAGAGCCGATCATCTCGCGCACCGCGCGGATCTTGCCGAGGACGTGCGGCAGGAAGGACTGCCCGCCGAAGCCGGGATTGACCGTCATCAGGAGGACGAGGTCGATCCCGTCGAGGACGTAGCGCAGCGCCGACTCGTCGGTGGCGGGATTGAGCGAGACGCCGGCCCGGGCGCCGGCGGAGCGGATGCGCTGGAGCGTGCGGTCGAGGTGGGGCGCGGCCTCGGCGTGGACCGTGACGATGTCCGCCCCGGCCTCGACGAACGCCTCGACGTAGGGGTCGACCGGCGCGATCATCAGGTGGGTGTCGAACGGCTTGCGGCTCGCTCCGCGGATGGCGCGCACCACGGGCGGGCCGAAGGTGATGTTGGGCACGAAATGGCCGTCCATCACGTCGAGATGGATC
>CAYVWB010000175.1:0-1678 GCA_964455395.1 uncultured Desulfovibrionaceae bacterium | reverse complement strand
GGTCGGCCAAACGCCGTCGAACGTCCTGCTCCTGATCCCGCAAATTGCCAATGATCGGCGATTCCGTTACCTCTTCAATGCTTGCGATGTTCCCGTCGCCTTCCAGAACGCCCTTCGCGTACTCGTAGTTTGTGCGCTTTTCGACCGTCTCCGCTCGGGCAGCGATCAGCTTCTCGTTGATATCCGCGATCTGCTGCTCAACAAGCGTCCCCTCGTCGGCCTCGCCAAGCTTATACGTCAACCGGTGCTGCGCCACCGCGCGCTCTGCGGCGTCCAGGTCACGTCGAACCTCGGCAACGCGCTCACTCAGCCATTCCGCCGCGCGCTTCGATGCCGTGTACCGCGCTTCAAGTTGCTCGACCAAGTAGGCTTCAGCCACAGCATTCGCAATCAGAGCGGCCGACTCAGCATCGGCGTCAGTATAGGAAATTTCGATGATGTAAGACGGGAACTGTCGGCGTACCTTGAGCTGACTGAGGATTCGCCCGACGGCCGCGCGCTCTGCCGCATCCAGCTTTCGCAATTCTGATTGTTCATCGGCATTCGTTTCGGTAGACGCGGTTGCCTCCGACTGCGCAGAGGTCCCGAAAATATGTGTGAAAAGGGAAGGGCCATGCTCCTCCTGGCTTTCGGCCTGCGCGATTGATTTGGACAAACCAACCTGCTCAGCTGCGCGGGACGCCACCCCGACCGATTTGATGATCGCAACCTCCGTGGCGACGGAAGAGCTATCGCGCAAGGCTGCGGATGAGTCTGATTCCGGGTCGACGAGGTTGTTTTCGCTCGTATTCAGGATGACTTCCGCCGTCGCGGTGTAACGCGGCGTAACCAACATAAGGTAGATCACGCCCAGCACCGTAACTATGAAAACGCCGCCCGCAATCACCTTCCAGCGGCGTTTTACTAAGCCAAGCAGCCACCTCGGATTGAACAAATCAAGATCGGCATCTTGCTGAGGCTGATCTGACTGCAATCGTGGACCCCCCGCGTCTACTGTCATAATCGTAACTCGCAGTTATTGCACTCGTGTCATCTTTGTGCCATTCAAGCATCTTCAGCGAAAGTAGGAGCCGGCTTCGCGTTCAACGCCGCAGGCCGACGAAAAGCGACGAAAATCCGAACACACAAAAAATCAGAGCGCGTTCCCTGATCCCTTTTCAATGAACGCGCCTTCGCTGAGAGAGTTTAATGGCATAAATACGATTATAATCTAATTTATTTATTTGTTTCTACTGATTTTGTCGCAGATCCGGCCAACAACCTCTGACCTAATACCGCGCACTTATTCCGACGCGGGCCTCGTTGCGCTCATAAGGGATCCCCGTAGCAGTCGAGTCATATTGCGTATATTCGTAGCCAGCGGTCAGGGACCAGTTCGGCGTGATGTCATAGTCGGCTGAGGTCAGTACCTTCCACACATCGTCATTCCGGGCGATGCTTGTATAATCGACTTGCTCATAAGCAAATCCGGCCCTCACGACCAAGTTATCCCGCAGAGCGTAAGCACTCTTCAAGGCAATCTCCGAACTGATCGTGTTGCTGGAGGACCCAGAGAAGTTGGAAACCCCTACATAGCGTCGCCCGACCAGACCAATGGTCAGAAGCTCGGTTGGGAGCCACGTCATTTTCGCGCGGTAATTGAAGTCTTCAATGTCTTCAATGTCAGCCGCATCAAAGC
>CAYVWB010000174.1:0-1690 GCA_964455395.1 uncultured Desulfovibrionaceae bacterium | reverse complement strand
AGGCGAAATGGCCCCGTCGGTCCTCGCCGAGCTCGCAGAGCGCCTCGATACCGCCGGGCTGCCGCGCCCCATCTGGAGTCTTGCCGATGAACCGGGCAACGCCGATCAGACAGCGCACGGCCTCCGGGCAACAGCGCGACAGCTCCGCGCCGCCGTCCCGGACATCCGCCTCGCCGGCCATCTCAACGCGCCCCACGATCTTGCGCTCGCCCCGCTCTTCGACGTCATTCTCATCAACCAGGGCTTCGGCATCGACAAGAAAAGCATCGCGGCAGCCGAACACGCCGGGCCGCAAGTCTGGCTCTACAACACCGGCCGTCCGCGCTTGACGGCCGGGCTGTGGCTCTGGGCGACAGGCGCGCGGCGCTATCTGCAATGGCACGCGCGTATGCCGACGGCTGACCCGTTCGACCCGCTCGACGGGCGCGAGGGCGATGTACAGATGATCTATCCGCGCGCGCGGCCGTGTCCTCATCAGCCGCACGTCAACCGCCGACTGCTCGAAATGGCGCAGGGCATCACAGACGGCCGCTGGCTCGCCTGGCTCGATGCGCAGACCAGCCCGGGCGCGCGGGCGCTGTGCCGCCGCATCAGACAACGTCTGGGCAAAACCTGGGCGCACGCTTCGCGGCTCGACGCAGCCGCTATGGCGGCAATCCGTCAGGAGATCGTCGCGCTGGCAAACTCGCAACATCAGGATCCGGGAAAATGACTGATAACGGCAACGCGACGCCCGGCCCGAACCTTATCGAGATCATCCGCCGCTTCATGGAGGCCGGCTGGCGGCGGCGGTATCTCATCTGCGTGCCGATCGTGCTGATGATCCCGCTGGGACTGCTGGCCGCGCGAATGGCGCCGAAGACATACGAGGCCAAAACGATCCTGCTATTGCAGGAGCCGAGCACGGCAAATCCATTTCTCGATGACTTTGCGATTGGCCTGAATCTCAAGGACCGGATCGGCGCGCTGCGCTCGCTTCTGCGCAGCGAACACATCCTTCTCGGCGTCCTCCGCGAGCGGGACGTGATTGCCGACAACGCAGCACCCGCCGAAGTCGCGCTCGAAGTCCGCAATCTGGCCGCGGCGGTTTCCGTCGAGCTTGCGGGCAACAACCTGATCGAATTGCGGCTGTCCGGCGGAAACCCCGAGGGAATGGGCGCGTTGCTGCAGGCCATCAGCGACAGGTTCCTGGATCAACTCTTGTCACCTGCCAAAAGCCGGCTTGAAGCAACGCGAACCTTCCTGCAGGAGCAGATGAGGGACCAGCGCGCCCATCTCGATCGGCTTGAGGACCGACTGGCGGCGTTGCGCAACCAGTACGGCGAGGACATACCGGCACTTGTGGCGGCGAAAACCCGGCAGATCGAGCGGCTGGAAAGCGACTTGCGATCTGCCCGGGCGCAGCTCACAGCCGCGCGGCTCGACGTCGAGGCCGCACAGCGCAAGCTCATCAGCGGCAACCCGGCAGTCGAAGAGCTGGATCGCCGAATTGCGGAGGCCAGGGGCGAATTGGCGCTTTTGTCGGCGCGATATACCGCGTCTCACTCAAAGGTGCAGAGCGTCGAGCAGCGGCTGAGCCAACTGGAGCAGGAGCGCGCGCAGGTCGTTGCGCGGCTCGACAAAGGCCAGGCATCCGCTACGCAAACCGCCTCAACCGACGCGCTGGCCGAGGTGCCGGCGGCACAGCTCA
>CAYVWB010000173.1:0-1703 GCA_964455395.1 uncultured Desulfovibrionaceae bacterium | reverse complement strand
GCCCAATATAATTGCCTGAAAAGCCGGACCTGATATATCTCATTCCGGTCCACGCAATAAGAAGCCCTAGCATAAGAATAGCTACCTGAACGCCATTTATCCCAAATCCCAGTGAAAATATATCTATTCCCAGAAACCAATTTAAGTTCAATATAAATATGAAAGGAAAGAGAAAAATAGAAATCAGGTAGTATATAAACGCAGACATTGGAGGCAATTTCTCACCATATTCACCTGGCTCATATATAATAAGCACTCCGACAGCGCTTCCTGTAAGCGCGCAGATAACAAAGAAGTTTGCAATCAGACTCCAAACAAAACTATCTATCCATCCTGCCTCTGTGGATAAGGTGAAAGCGTTTATAAGTTGTGATATCAACATCTCTGGCTCACTTGGCGAGAATAAGCCGACAGTAATAGATGCAGTTAGAGCAGTAAATGAGTAGATTATTAAAAATAAAAAAGCACGTGTGTTGCGGCCTTGGCCCCAAACTTGACGAACAGAAGGCATGACCAACACCATTGAGAGCGCAAATATCGGCCGCCAGTGCGCATGAAGATCTAGGTTGAAATCAATAATGTTATTAATAATTTGAATAATCCAGATTGCTCCCGGTTCTATAGCCATTGCTAGAAAGTACAGAAGCTGATTCCATCCATCCACTATCCACTGCAGTAGCGGGATCAAATTATAATCAATAAAAACAGCTTGAATTATCGCTAAAATCGATGGCGCCCCAACTAAAGTTGCAAAAATTCCAGAAAACCACCCCAAGTCCTTGAGCGCTGCTAGGAGAGTCAGCCTCAAAGGCTGAGCTTGCTCAGCTGGTTCAGTTTCAGTCCGGTGAATCATGCCCCTACCCCTCCCCAAGTTAAATTGCCTCGAATGGAGCATACGAGTGCCCTCCTTACGTCGCAAGATGTACTTAACAATGACTTAGTATACCTCCGGTGCAGCGTATCAGCCTAAGCGCGTTGCGTGTCTCAAGCAGACTTGATAAGCGATTGCGGCGCAGAGATTAATCTGCGCACAGCTCTCGTGCGTCTCTCCATTGAAATAGAGCGGCTCACCGGCTGCATCTGTTCCGTCCCCAGACAAGGAGTCCGTTTTGAGCAGCCTCAACCTTGGCGCGATCGGCAATTGCAGCTTCGGCGCCCTCATCAACCAGGACGCGCGGATCGTCTGGTGCTGCCTGCCGCGCTTTGACGGCGACCCAGTTTTCCATTCGCTGCTCGGCGGCCCAAAGGACGCGCCCGACGGCGGCATGTTCGACATCGAACTCGTCGACCAGCGCGCATGGAGCCAGAGCTACGACCAGAACACCGCGATCCTGCGCACGCGGCTGGAATCGCCCTCCGGCGCGATCGAGATCGTCGATTTCGCCCCGCGCTTCGAGACGCGCGGGCGTATCTTCCGCCCGAACATGCTGGTGCGCCGCGTCGTGCCGGTCAGCGGAAGTCCGCGCATCCGGGTGTGCCTGCGCCCGCGCTTCAATTATGGCGCCGCCGCGCCGGACATCACCTTCGGCTCGAACCACATCCGCTATGTCGGCCCGGACTTCACGCTGCGCCTGACGACAGACGCGCCGGTCGATTATGTGCGCGACGAGACCCCCTTCATCATCGAGGAAACGCTGAACTTCATGCTCGGGCCGGACGAGACGCTCGAAGTCGGCATCAGCTCGACCGCGCGCGAGTTCGAG
>CAYVWB010000172.1:0-1725 GCA_964455395.1 uncultured Desulfovibrionaceae bacterium | reverse complement strand
GTTTGCCGCCAGATGATCACGCTAACGCAGCACCGGTATCCCCTGAACCCTTTAAAATTGTGCATCGGGGATAAAGTTTGAGATTACCACAGGTAAATGGCGGGTACAGACTTTTTTAACGTGCTGCAACCCGGTCTGCAACCAATGGTTAACCCGTGGCCTGCGCGCCCGTCTGCGGCGGCTGCGCCTCGGCGGGCTGCTCTTCTTCCTCTTCATGCGTGAGCGGGTCGACGGTGGAGACCGTCTGGCCGACGCGCACGGCATCGAGGAACTCGCCGCGATCTTCGGCCGGGCGGGCCTCGCGCTGGCTGATGCGGTAAAGCGTGAAGGCGAGCAGGATCGCGTGCAGCGCGGCGGTGGTGTAGAACAGCCCGCCGAGGCCGACCGCCACGATCACATTCGACGCGATCAACGGCCCGACCACCGCGCCCGCGCCCCAGATCAGCAACAGCCCGCTCGCCGCTTCGACGAAGCCGTCATGCTCCACCGAGTCGTTCATATGCGCGACGCAAAGCATGTAGAGCGGGAAGGACAGGAAGCCGAAAATCCCGGTCAGGGTCAGCGCCACCGGGCCGGTGTCGGCCCCAAACAGGCTCATCGCCAGCCCCGCGATGACCGACAGGAAGGCCGCCGCCGCGATCACCAGCCGGCGGTCCATCCGGTCGGAAATCAGCCCCAGCGGCCACTGCCCGATCGCGCCGAGCAGGATCATCACGGTCATGAAGATGGCGATGTCCTGCGTGCTGGCCGCCCCGCCGCCGAAGAAAATCGGCGCCAGCGACCAGATCGCGCCGCCTGTCGCGCCGACGATGAAGCTGCCGGCCATACCGACGGGCGAAATGCGGTAGAGGTGGCGGAAGCGGATATGGATGTATTCGATCGGCTCAGGCTGGGGCGAGCGCGACAGCGCGACCGGCACCGCGGCGACCGACACCAGGATCGAGGCATAGAGGAACAGCGGGAACCCGCTGGGGCTGTCAACCGCCAGCAGCAGCTGGCCCATGCCGAGCATCCCGAAGCTGATGATAGCGTAAAACGCGAAGATCACTCCGCGCGTAACGTTGGACGCGCGGGCGTTCAGCCAGCTTTCGATGACCATGTAGAGGATCGCGAAACACGCTCCCGAGCCGGCGCGCACGACCAGCCAGAACACCGGATCGACGATCAGCGGATGGGTCAGCACCAGCGCGGAGGCCAGCGCCACCATCGCGGTGAAGGTGCGGATGTGCCCGGAATTGCGCACCAGCCACGGCCCAAAATAGCAGCCCGCGACGAAACCGAAGAAATAGGCCGAACCAAGCGCGCCGAGCTGGAGCTGGGTGAAGGCCTCGACCTGCGCGCGCACGGGCAAAAGCGTGCCCTGCAACCCGTTGCCGAGCTGGAGCAGACCGACGCCCAGCAATAGCGCCGAAATGGGAGCGACGTTCGCGAGCATCGTCCACCGTGCGAGTTGAGCGCGCCCCGGGGCTGGAAGCCGCGCGGCGCGCAAATTTCGCCATCGGGCAGCCGGCGATCATTGTCAAATGAATTGTCCGAAGATCAGCCCTGATCGGCGTTGTCGTCAGAGCCGCGCTGTTCGCCCTTGCGCCGGGCGCGCGCCTGGGCCTTGCGCTTGCGCAGGTTCGCGCGCAGCGCTTCCGCGAGACGGGTCTGCCGGTGGTCCTTCTCGGGGGTCTTGTGGTCGGGATCGTCGCTCATGTCGAAAAGGTAGGGATCGCGCTCGCC
>CAYVWB010000171.1:0-1726 GCA_964455395.1 uncultured Desulfovibrionaceae bacterium | reverse complement strand
TCGCGGACGATTTCCGGCTGCAAGATTTGGAGGAGAGTGAGTGAGCGAGAAAGCGCAAGGGCGAGAGAGCGAGTCGGCGATGGAGCGAGAGCGTGATTTGCCGGAGGGGTGGGCAGAAACCACATTGAAAGAGATTCATATTGATCAAAGTAGTTCAGTTAACCCCGCGAAGAAACCTGGACAGAAGTTTGAGTTATACAGTGTACCCAGTTGGGATACTGCTGAGCCTGAAATACTTGAAGGTAAGGGGATTGGCTCTAGCAAGCTAAGGGTTCATTCCAATGTGTTGCTGCTCTGTAAGATCAATCCAAGAATCAACCGGGTTTGGATTGTCGGTGATCACTCTCCTTGGCCCAAAATAGCTTCTACCGAGTGGATACCTTTCTATCCAGTTGAGAAAATCTACCAACCTTACCTGGCGTATTATATGCAGCAGAATGACTTTCGAGATTTCTTGAGCATGCATGCCTCGGGAGTTGGTGGATCTTTGATGCGTATCAAACCATCAACTTTTTCTGATTATCCTCTTCTACTCGCCCCTCTCCCCGAACAACACCGCATCGTCGAGGCCATCGAGACCCAATTCACCCGCCTGGACGCCGCCGTCGCCGCCCTGGAGCGGGCGCGGGCCAACCTCAAGCGCTACCGCGCCTCGGTGTTGCAGGCCGCCTGCGAGGGTCGCCTCGTCCCCACCGAGGCGGAACTGGCCCGCGAACGAGGTCGCGCCTACGAGCCCGCCGACGCCCTGCTGGCCCGCATCTTAGACGAGCGCCGCGCCCGGTGGGAGGAGGAGCGCTGGGCGTACGAGATCGAGCGAGCCAAGAAAAAGGCCGCTCAAGCCGAGCGCAAGGCCGCCGGCCTGCCCCACTACATCCGCGACCTGCCCGAGGACTCGTGGATCGACCGCACCTCAGAGGAGTACGAGCCCTACCTGCCCAAGAGCGACAAGTGGAAGCAGAAATACGACGAGCCCCAGCCGCCGGATACGGAGAGGGTGTCCGATCTGCCGAAGGGGTGGGTGTGGGCATCCGTGGAACAGGTGTCAGAGAAGATAGTTGATTGTCTTCATAGTACTCCAGAGTTTCGTGATACAGGCTTCATGTGTGTAGATACCAACAGTATGAAACCAGGACGTTTGGTATATGAGAAGATCCGGTATGTTAACGAAGAGACTTTTCACGAACGCAATCGACGAATGAAACCCGAGACTGGAGATGTGCTATTCAGTCGGGAAGGAGCTCTGCTGGGTATCGCGGTTGAAGTTCCAACAGATATCGAGATTTGTCTTGGACAAAGAGTGATGGTTTTTCGTTTAGGGTCAGGGGTGGACTCAACCTACTACGAGACAGTGCTCAACTCGCTGACCTTCAGCTCTCAATACCGGGAGTTGATAACCGGTACTGCGTCTCCACATCTGAATATCCGAGACATTCGAAAGCTTGCCGTCCCTCTTCCTCCCCTAGCCGAACAACGCCGCATCGTCGAGGAAGTCGAGCGGCGGCTGTCCGTCGTCGAGGCACTGGAGCAGGCTGTCGAGGTCAACCTGCGCCGCGCCCAGCGGTTGCGCCAGGCCATCCTCAAGAAAGCCTTCGAGGGCCGCTTGGTCCCCCAAAACCCCGACGACGAACCGGCGTCCGCGCTGCTGGCCCGCATACATATCGAACACCGTAGGGGCGACGACCGGTTGGACGACCGTAGGGGCGACCCTCGTGGTCGCCCTAATGGG
>CAYVWB010000170.1:0-1759 GCA_964455395.1 uncultured Desulfovibrionaceae bacterium | reverse complement strand
CGATGGTGCCGATGTTCAAGTGCGGCTTCTTGCGTTCGAATTTGGCTTTGCCCATTGTCTCACTCCTGAAAAAAAGGCGCTATCCGTTACTAGGATGATTTGGATTTGGTGATCTCTTCAGCGAGCTGCTGCGGCACGCGTTCGTAGTGGTCGAACTGCATGGTGTAGTTGGCTCGTCCCTGGGTGCGCGAACGCAAGTCGGTGGCGTAGCCGAACATCTCGGAGAGCGGGACCTCGGCCTTGATGACCTGGGCGCCAGCGCGAGCTTCCATGCTGCCCACGCGGCCGCGTCGGCCATTCAGGTCGCCCATGACGTCGCCGAGGTATTCCTCGGGAGTGACCACTTCCACAGCCATGATGGGCTCCAGCAGCGACATCCCGGCTTTCTGGCAGCCTTCCTTGAAGGCCATGGAGCCGGCGATGTAGAAGGCTTGTTCCGAGGAGTCCACTTCGTGGTAGGAGCCGTAGACGAGCTTCACTTTGACGTCCACCACGGGGAAACCGGCCATCACGCCGCTTTTCATGGCGTTCTGGATGCCTTTGTCCACCGCGGGAATGTATTCCTTGGGGATGACGCCGCCTTTGATCTCGTCGGAGAAGGCGTAGCCGCCGCCCTCGTCGGCGTTGGGCTCCAGTTCGATGACCACATGGCCGTATTGGCCGCGGCCGCCGGACTGCTTGGCGTACTTGTGGTCGATCTTGGCGGGCTTGGTGATGGTCTCGCGGTACGCCACCTGGGGCTTGCCCACGTTGGCGTTCACGTTGAATTCCCGCAGCAGCCGGTCCACGATGATTTCCAGGTGCAGCTCGCCCATGCCGGCGATGAGGGTCTGGTTCGTCTCCTCGTCGGTCTTCACGCGGAAGGAAGGGTCTTCCTTGGCGAGCTTGGCCAGCGACTCGGAGAGCGTGTCGCGGTCCGCTTTGGACTTGGGTTCGATGGCCACTTCGATGACAGGTTCGGGGATGTCCATGGACTCCAGCACAACCTTGCGGTTGGGGTCGCACAAGGTGTCGCCCGTGGCTGCGAACTTCAAGCCAACAGCGGCGACGATGTCGCCTGCGCCGGACCACTTGATCTCTTCGCGCTTGTTGGCGTGCATCTTCAGGAGCCGGCCGATGCGCTCCTTCTTGCCGGAGGCGCCGTTGACCACAGTCATGCCCGATTCGATATGTCCGGAGTAGATGCGCAGGAAGGTCAAGTGCCCCACGAAGGGATCCGAAGCGAGCTTGAAAGCCAGCGCCGCCAGGGGTTCGTCATCGTCACAGGGGCAGCTGATGACATCCTCTTCATTGTCCGGATTCACGCCTTTGATCTCCGCCACTTGATCCGGCGACGGCAGGTAGTCCACCACCGAGTCCAGCAAGGGCTGCACGCCCTTGTTCTTGAAGGCGGAGCCGCAGAGCACGGGGACCATGGTGAGATTGATGGTGGCTGCGCGCACGGCGGAAGCGATCTCGTCTTCGGTCAGCTCTTCGCCGCCCAGATACTTGTCGAGCAGGGCTTCGTCCTCCTCGGCCACGGCTTCCAGCATCTCCATGCGCATGGTCTCGCACATCTCGGCCATGTCCTCGGGGATGTCGCCCACCGTGAACTCGGCGCCCATGGTCTCATCGTCGAAGAGCAGCGCTTTGTTCTTGAGGAGATCCACCACGCCGCGGAAGTTGTCCTCGGAGCCGATGGGCACCTGGAGCGGCACGGGCTTGGCCTTGAGCCGGTCCTTGATCATTTCCACGCACCGGAAGAAGTCCGCGCCGATGC
>CAYVWB010000169.1:0-1776 GCA_964455395.1 uncultured Desulfovibrionaceae bacterium | reverse complement strand
CCTTTGGCCTGCGCGCGCCGTCGCCGGGGCTGGGGCTTTACGCGATGAGCAAGCACGCGTTGATCGGGCTGACCCGCGGGCTGGCGCGTGATCTGGGGCCGCGCGGCATTACCGTGAACGCCATCGCGCCGGGGCCGATCGCCAGCGACATGAACCCGGCGGAAGGGCGCTCTGCCAAGCTGATGACGATGATGACGGCGCTGGGCAAGTACGGCAGCCCGGAAGATGTGGCGGGGCTGGCGGTCTATCTGGCGAGCGCGGATGCGGCGTATGTGACCGGCACGGTGATGAGCGTGGATGGCGGGTTTATGGCTTGATTAACTCGGCGCGCGGTTTGAATGAGACAGGTTGCCAGCGGTCATTAAGTTTCAGCCTATAACTTTCCGTTCGCTCGCGATCGCCGTTCGGTTCTACTGCCGATTGAGAAGCCAGCATTGTCGGAACGGAAAATGCCTGATTGTTAATTTCCAATGAATTGCATTCTGTCGTCAGCTCCATATCAATAGTATAATCATCAACAAATTTCGCATCGAATATCACGATATTACGACAAGAGCCTCCAAAGAACAACGTTTTTTCTTGGCGTACTGGCGGCGCATAGATAGAGAGTGTGCTCGACGTTTCATTCTGCCCACGGAACTTGTTGTTGCAAGAAACCACAATGCGCCGTCCTGTGTCGTCTTTTCTTGCCTGGCCAGATTGATTGCACAGCACTCGATCCACCGGATTGAGCTCGCGATCCGTAGCGCGCCATTCTAAGATCTCAGTCGCCGAAAAATTATCACCCGACAGTTCTAATTGACTTCTATAGCAATGAAATAGTTCGCCATCTTTTGTTGCGTTATCTTTTGCATTCTCTATGCACGCCGCATAGGATTTCTGTGATTGCGTATATCGGTCCAAGATAGCACGTGTATAAGCCTTCTCAATGTGGAACGTTCTGTCCAAATCTAAGTAAAGGGTGATACCTTTGATATCTCCGGGGTAATATTTATCAACTCTTATAAATTTGTTGTTATTTATTTCGAATGACGCATTTGTTGAGATGTCGAGCTTTAAGCGGGTATTTGTATTTTCGAATGCCAAATTTGACAGCATTATAAATCCTCTTTTGTAGTCGTAACTATGAAATTGAAACTGACGTTTAACAATTTTTGTGTCTGCAAAATAACCTCTTATAAACGCATGCTCTGCTTCAGTGCTTGAGGCGTACAAAAAGGCAGGTCCGTCGATTACATCCACTATGTCATCCACGCGATC
This sequence comes from uncultured Desulfovibrionaceae bacterium, assembly GCA_964455395.1. Taxonomy (GTDB): domain Bacteria; phylum Desulfobacterota; class Desulfovibrionia; order Desulfovibrionales; family Desulfovibrionaceae; genus CAYVWB01. The sequence continues at coordinate 516 of CAYVWB010000169.1, read as the reverse complement.
GATGGACACGGAATCGATTACGCGTTCGTCGCCATTAGCAAAAGACGCCACTACGTCATACCGGTTTTCAAATGGCCAGTAGCCAGCTTCCCGGACGGAAATTCCTCGAAACTGCTGTCGTCCTCCCTTTGACTGGAGACGTCGATTGATTGTGTTGGTACTCGCCACATCATTTCGTAACGGGAAGGCGGAGCGTTCGCAGAACTGTCCTTGAGAGCGGCATAGCCAGCTCCAGTATGCGGGTAGGGCAGCTGCAACTAGCGACAATACCGCAACCAATACCCCTATTAACCATTTAGTTTTAGGCCCTAGACGGAAGTGCATTATGTAACTTCTCACCATACTTTCTCGGCGCCCGAAATCGGCTGTGTGCTGAAGTTTACCCGCAATGGTTCCACCCTAATAGTGTATCGACTTTCGGGAAAATTTTAAACGGCAGGTGAGAGTTGCTGTGGATGCCGTGTTCGTTGCCGCAGGGGAAGCGGCATCGGAGCCAACGGACGAACCCTTCATCAA
>CAYVWB010000168.1:1464-1790 GCA_964455395.1 uncultured Desulfovibrionaceae bacterium | reverse complement strand
ATCACGAGGACGACCTTCACCGTGAACCAGACAACACCGGGGATCCAGTAGAATGGGGCCATCTCGAAGGGCGGCAGCCAGCCGCCGAGGAACAGGATCACGGTGAGCGCGCACATCACGGTGATGGCGACGTACTCGCCCAGCATGAACAGCAGATAGGGCGTCGACGAATACTCGGCCATGTAGCCAGCGACCAGCTCCGACTCCGCCTCCGGCAGGTCGAAGGGCGGGCGGTTGGTCTCCGCCAGCGCGGAGATGAAGAACACCACGAACATCGGCAGCAGCGGCAGCCAGTACCAGTTGAACAGCCCCCAGTCGCCGCGCTG
>CAYVWB010000168.1:1208-1454 GCA_964455395.1 uncultured Desulfovibrionaceae bacterium | reverse complement strand
GTAATGATCACAAAGCCGATCGAGACCTCGTAGGACACCATCTGCGCGGCCGAGCGCAGCGCGCCGAGGAACGGGTATTTCGAGTTGGACGCCCAGCCGCCGATGATGACGCCGTACACCCCGAGCGATGAGATCGCGAAAATGAACAGGATGCCGACATTGATGTCCGCAACCACCCAGCCGTCGTCAACCGGGATCACCGCCCAGGCCGACATGGCCAGTACCGCCATGACCACCGGCGCGAGC
>CAYVWB010000168.1:0-1198 GCA_964455395.1 uncultured Desulfovibrionaceae bacterium | reverse complement strand
TCCGCGGCGGCGGGGATGACCGGCTCCTTGAGGATGAATTTGAGGAAGTCGGCGAAGGACTGCAGCAAGCCGAACGGGCCGACCACGTTCGGCCCCTTGCGCAGTTGCACCGCCGCCCAGATCCTGCGGTCCGCCAGCAGCAGATAGGCGATGATGATCAGCACGCTGGAGAGCAGCAGCAAGCTCTGGCCGATCATGATGGCCGTCGGCAGGCCGTAATTGGTCCAGAACTCACCCATCGGTCCCGGTCTCTCCCAGCGCATCGGCCCGTTCCAGCGCGACCAGCTCCTGCATGACATGCGAGGCGCGCGCGATCGGGTTGGTGAGATAATAGCTTTCGACGGGCGAGGCAAATGGCATTGATGTCACTTCGACCGCCCCATTGGCCAGCGCCTCGATCTCGCCTGCATCGCCCGGCTCGCAATGGTCGATTTCGGCGAGGTGCGGGTGGTCGCGGTACATTGCGCCGCGCAGTTGCTCCAGCGTGTCGAAGGGCAGCGGACGGCCAAGATGCTCAGACAGCGCGCGTATGATCCGCCAGTCCTCCTTTGCCTCGCCTGGCGGAAAGACGGCGCGCGTGCCGAGTTGGACCCGGCCCTCGGTGTTGACGTAGGTGCCGTCCTTCTCGGTGTAGGCCGCGCCGGGCAGGATCACGTCGGCGAGCCGCGCGCCGCTGTCGCCGTGGCTGCCCTGATAGATGACGAACGCATCGCCGGTCTGGCTCACATCGAACTCATCGGCGCCAAGCAGATAGAGCACTTCCATCTCGCGGGTCTGGGCCGCGCCGAGCATGGTGTCCAGATTCGCGCCCTGTTCCGACGGCACGCAGCCGATGTCGAGCGCCCCCACCCGGCTGGCCGCCGTGTGCAGCACGTTGAAGCCGTTCCAGCCCTCGTCGGGCTTGAGCATGCCGGTGTTCACAGCCGTCTGCGCGGCGAGCCGCAGCACGCCTTCGCCATCGGGGCGCGCCAGCGCGCCCTGCCCCACGATCAGCATGGGGCGCTCGGCGCTCTTGAGAACATCGGCGAAGTCGTGCCGGCCTTCGGCGATCTCGCCCAGGGTGTCCGGCCCCGCGCCAAGATAGGTATAGTCATAGGTGAGGTCGGCCTGCTCGCCGATCACGCCGATTTTCGCCCGGCCGGCGCGATACGCCTTGAGGATGCGCGCATTCAGCACCGCGCATTCCAGCCGCGGATTG
>CAYVWB010000167.1:0-1798 GCA_964455395.1 uncultured Desulfovibrionaceae bacterium | reverse complement strand
TGAACTGGCGTTCCTGATCGCGGAGCGGCTGCGGCGCGAGCACATCGAGGACCAGCCGCGCGTGGCCAGCGCCGGATAAGACTGCGGGGCCGCCTTCGGGCGGCTCTTGTTCATCGGATCGCCGTTACCTGGGGGGCAAGAGGCGATGTCACGGCGTTCGCAGCAGCGGCCGACGATCGTAAATCCGATCCTGAAGAAGTCCGTCGGTGATGTCATGAGCGACGCTGCCGAGGCGCGCCGCGCGCGCGGACCGGCAGAAGCGCCCGCGGCCGAGGCCGAAGCGGCGGTCGAGGTCCTCCAGCGGCCCGCTGAGCCGCGGACGCCGGAGCCCGCGGATGCCGCAGAATGGCCGATGCCGATTGACGCGTTCCGCAACGGCGATTTCCTCCACTCCGGCGATGTCGTCCTGACCTCGCGGATGGGCAGCTTCTTCTCCTTCTTGAGCCGCAAGATCGACAGCTCGGACTTCGCCCACACCGCCCTCGTGTTCGCGACGCCGCGCTCGGAAATCGGCCTTGACGACAGCTACGTCATCGAGACGACCACGGGCGGGGTCGAGCTCGGCGCTTTCGGGGAGTTCGTCGCGCCGTCCAAGGTCTACCCCGACACCGGCCGCCCGCCGGAATACATCGTCGGCATCAAGCGGCTGGAGCAGCCGTGGGCGACGCCGCAGGTCCGCGCGATGGTCTCGGGGCGGATGCTGCGCTTCCTCGACATGGACGATTACGACTTCTCGATGCTCGCCGCGCTGGCCTCGCGCAACACGCATTTCTGGTTCCGGCTGCGCAGCTTGGTGTTCGGGCGCGCGCCCTCGCTCAGCGAATATCTGCGCCGCGGCGGCTTCTCGCCAGCGGAGTTCATCTGCTCCGGCTTCGTACAGTTCGCCTTCATCGACATGGTGCGAGAGGCGGTGGAGCGTGGCCTTATCCCCGCCGGTCATGCCGAAGAGGCCTGGCGCAACGTGATCTTTGCGCCGTGGGTCACTGAGAGCACCACCATGGAAGACCTGATGGGAGTCCGTCCGCTGGAGTTGGCGCAAACCGACCGGCTGGGCTGGAAATACCTCGTCTATGGCGGCATGGTGCACTGCGTCGACAGCATCGAACAGGTCGACGCCCTGCTCAAGCGCATCCGCCAGGACGCGAAAGAGCGCGCCGCCCGCGCGGCCTGACCCGCCGGCGCTGCCTGCCCTCTTGCGCGACAGCGCGGCGCGGTTACGTTTGGCGGGTGATTTGCCACCTCCCGACAATGCCGGCGCAACCGACAAGGCAACATGACCGACCACCTGAAAATCGCACTGGCCCAGCTGAATCCGACCGTCGGCGACCTCAGGGGCAATGCCGAGCGCGCCCGCGCGGCCCGCGCGCAGGCGGCGGAGGCGGGGGCCGACCTGATCTGCTTTGCCGAGCTGTTCATCTGCGGCTATCCGCCCGAAGACCTGATCCTCAAGCCCGCCTTCATCGACGCGGCGCGCACCACCGTCGAGGCGCTGGCCGCCGATACGGCGGATGGCGGCCCCGCCATGCTAATCGGCACGCCCTGGCCCGGCGAGGACAAGCCGCATAACAGCGTCGCGCTGCTGGAAGGCGGCGAGGTCCGCGATGTCCGCCACAAGGTCGAACTGCCGAACTATGGCGTCTTCGATGAAAAGCGCATCTTCAGCCCCGGCGAGATGCCCGGCCCGATGAGCTTTCGCGGCGTGCGCCTCGGCGTGCCGATCTGCGAGGACATCTGGATCGAGGATGTCTGCGAATGCCTGGCCGAGACGGGCGCGGAACTGCTGATCGTGCCGAACGGC
>CAYVWB010000166.1:0-1837 GCA_964455395.1 uncultured Desulfovibrionaceae bacterium | reverse complement strand
GGGCGGTTACGTGGAACAGTGTGACACGTGCGGGAAGCTGCGCATCAACTACTGCCTTAACGGCCTTGCCCTGGGGGTGGGGAGCAACGGAGTGTGACACGTGCGGGAAGTTGCGCATCAACTACTGCTCCTGCAAGGATCGTCACTGTCCCAAATGCGGTGCATTTAAAAAGGCGAAATGGTTGAATAAGCAAGAGGCGTTGTTGTTGCCGACGCCGTATTTCCACGTGGTCTTCACCACCGATCACGCGATCAACGACGACGGATTGGTACAATCCGCGCAAGAGTGAACAAGCGGAAAGTGTACAAGTTGCTGTTCGATGCGGCGGCGGATACGTTGAAAGCATACGGGGAAAAGTACCTGGGCGGGATGCTGGGCTTCACGTCGATGCTGCACATCCTTCGGCTACGCTCAGGACAGGCGTGGGGCCAGACGATGGAGGAGCACATCCACCTGCACGCGATCGTGACCGGCGGGGCATTCGATGGGGAAGCGTGGCGCCCGAGCAAGCAAGGGTTTCTGTTCCCGGTGGTGGAGATGTCGCAGGACTTTCGAGATCAGTTCTGCCAGGGGCTATTGAAGTTGTATCAGGATGGAGAACTGGCGCTGATCGGGAAAGCGGCCGAGGTGGACGCGGAGGCGCTGGTCGAGGAGATGCAGGCGAAGGACTGGGAGGTGTTCATCAAGGCAGCGTTCGACAACGCAGACTGTCCCAGTCCGGAGCAAATCTACGAGTATCTGGGACGGTACGTCTACAAGACGGCGATCTCGAACTATCGCATCGTGGACATATCGGGTCGGCAAGTGAGTTTCACTTATTACGACAACGCGGATAAAAGACATCCGAAAGAGGACGGCGTAGAGAAGGTGATGACGCTGGATGCTTTCGAATTCGCGGATAAAAGACATCCGTTGGCGCTTCTTGCTGCACGTACTGCCGCCCCAGTTTCACCGCGTGCGGTATTATGGCCTCCATCATTCGAGCAAGCGCAAGACGTTGGCGCAGATTCGGGGGCTACTGGGGTTGGCGTCGGAGTTGCCGGAGGTAGAGGCGCTGGAGTTACACGAGTGGGTGCAGTCGATCACGGGAGAGGATCCCCGGGTATGTCCGTTCTGCGGCGAGGGGCGGATGCGGCCCTGTCGGGAATTCGGGGAAGTAGGCCGGATCAAGTCGATGTTCTTGGGGTGGTTGGGAGTGCCAAGGCGGGGGAGAGTGGCGGCGTGAGAGAGTGTAGCCCAGGGCGTAGTCCAGAGTGGCCTACGCCACGATGGGAGAGGTGCGCCTGGATGGGCGTTTGGCGGCCATTGAGGCGGAAAACGGGTCGAAAGAGGGCTGTTTTGGAGGAGAAAGAGGTGCCTTCAAGAGTTTTGAGGCAATTGAAGGATGCGGAGTCAGTCATTTTTCCATTTGACAGGGGAAGATGTGAGGAAACGGCGGCGCGGCCTGGGGGAGTGAAAACTCCATAGCAAGCGCGGATAAAAAACATCCGCGGATAAAAAACATCCGCGGATAAAAAACATCCGCGGATAAAAAACATCCGGCCGCGTTTTTCGTACAACGCCGGATGTCGTGTATCCGCCGCATGCACCTGACCCAAAGGGAGCACGAAGTAGGCAGGAGAGGGTGACGCCAGGCCAGCAAGCGGGATCGCTGTGTCTCGATGTGGGCAGGTGATGCGCAAACCGTTAGCTCCGCCGAAACACACGCAGTGGTTCAGCCCGTCACCATATACCACAAACGACAAACTAGAGAATTGAGGCTCTTTGGGACTTCGCGGGGGCAGTCATTTTTCCATTTGACAGGGGAAGATGTGAGGAAACGGCGGCGCGGCCTGG
>CAYVWB010000165.1:0-1895 GCA_964455395.1 uncultured Desulfovibrionaceae bacterium | reverse complement strand
GCAGGACATCGAAAGCCCGTTCATGATGCACGTGGTCAAGTTCAAGCCGGAATGGCGCTCTGTTTTTCCCGCAGTCGTGCATGTCGACGGTACTGGACGGCTCCAAACCGTAGACCGAGAAAGCAACGCGCTGTATTACCGTCTTATCAAGGCAATAAAAGAGCGTACCGGCTATGGACTGGTGCTAAATACCAGCTTCAACGAGAACGAACCCGTGGTGGATACACCGGAGCAGGCCATTGCGTGCTTCGAGCGCACCGATATGGATATTCTGGTTCTTGGCAAGTACGTTCTCACCAAGCCACATGACAACGGCTGGTCAAAAGAATAGACGCCCAAAGAAATCGCATATATGGCACAGAAAGACGCTGCATTGCAGACAGCGACGAGAAGCGAAGCGGCTTGGTGGGTTTTCTCTTGCCGGTTCTGACCCTGGCGCTTCCGTATGTGGGTTGAGGTAGATGGAACGCGCCTGTGCCAGGCGCATGATAGCCAAGCCCCGTAGTTAAATACATTACAGTGTCTAAGTCAACTATACCACTCCAGCAGCGGCCAATTATCGATTAGCGCTATATTGCAATGTCTAGCATAATATTGTCACGAGAAATTAAAGTGACGCTCGATCAGTTTTCGTCTCAAGGTTTCGACCGGGGCGCATCTCGGCTGAAAGAAGCGCTCTGGATTGCGTTTGGTAATCCATTTTTACAGTGCTTCATTCCTGGATCAAAATGGCGAGTGGCACTCTTGCGCGCCTTTGGTACAACCATTGGCAAAGCAACCGTCTGGAAGCCAAATATAAGAGTAAAATTCCCTTGGCGTCTGGCTGTCGGAAGTCACAGTTGGATTGGCGAAGACGTTTGGATCGACAATCTGGCGCAAATAACGATCGGGAGCCATGTTTGTATCTCGCAAGGTGCATATCTCTGCACGGGAAACCATGATTGGTCGCTTCCGAGTTTTGATTTGATCACAGAACCTATCAAATTGGAAACAGGTGTTTGGATCGGAGCACGCGCTATAGTGGCGCCTGGAACACATGCAGAAGAAGGCGCCGTCTTAACTGCCGGAAGTTCCGCTGGCGGCCGGTTGGAGCGATACAAAATTTACCAAGGAAACAAGGCTGCCGTGGCAGGCAACCGAACAATAAAAACATCTACTGCATCTGGTATTGACGATTACAAGAAGAAAGAAGCTTGATAACCTCGAACCGCATCGCGTGCGCTGTCGCCAGTCACATTAGGCCATCTCCATGACAAAACGCGCACTCATTACTGGCGTTACGGGGCAAGACGGCTCTTATCTGGCGGAATTTCTTCTGGAGAAAGGGTACGAGGTCCACGGCATCAAGCGCCGCGCGTCGTTGTTCAACACGCAGCGCGTCGACCACATCTATCAGGATCCGCATACCCCTCACCAGAACTTCAAACTGCATTACGGCGACCTCAGCGACACCTCGAACCTAACCCGCATCATCTCCGAGGTACGCCCCGATGAGGTCTATAACCTCGGCGCCCAAAGCCATGTAGCGGTCAGCTTCGAGGCTCCCGAATACACCGCCGACGTGGACGCCATCGGCACGTTACGCCTGCTCGAGGCGATCCGTTTCCTGGGGCTAGAGAACAGTTGTCGCTTCTACCAGGCGTCAACCTCCGAGCTTTACGGGCTTGTGCAAGAAATCCCGCAGCGCGAAACGACCCCTTTTTACCCGCGCTCTCCTTACGCAGTGGCCAAGCTTTACGCGTACTGGATCACGGTGAACTACCGCGAAGCTTACGGAATGTATGCCTGCAACGGCCTCCTCTTCAATCATGAAAGCCCGCGCCGCGGCGAAACCTTTGTCACGCGCAAGATCACGCGAGGGCTCGCCAATATCGCGCAAGGGCTTGAAGACTGTC
>CAYVWB010000164.1:0-1927 GCA_964455395.1 uncultured Desulfovibrionaceae bacterium | reverse complement strand
AAGCCAGTCTGTGAAGCTGGGGGGCCGCGTCCCGGGCGCGATGCCGAAAATCTCGTAGGTTTCCGCTGTCCAGAAATGCTCGTAAGCAGAAAGGTCGTAGCTCCACGCGCCGGCGTTCGCGGCCGCGAGCGCCATCCGCTGCAATTCCTCGTTGGCGCGCAGCGCCTCGGCCGCTTTTCTCGCGGATATGTCCTCGATGACCGCAATAGCGAACTGAAGCTGGCCTTTGGGATCGCGTCCGGCGGACGCGGTCAGATTGATCCAGACATACGATCCGTCGGCGCGGAGATAGCGCTTTTCAATCTGGTAGAACGGTATCGCGCCGGCCCATAACTGCTCCGCAAGGTTCAGGTCGGCGTCCAGATCGTCGGGATGCGTGATATCCTGGAACGTCAGCGCCTGCAGCTCTTCCTGACTGTAGCCCGTGATCTCGCAGAGTTTGTGGTTGATACGGAGGAAGCGCCCATCCAGCCCGACATGCGCCATGCCAACGGCCGCCTGCTCGAATGTCGCGCGAAACCGCGTCTCCGCCGCCACCTGGCTGGTGCGGTCCTCATAGATCGCGGCGACTTCGCCGCCCGGCAGACGGAGAACCTCGTTCTCCCGCCACCCGGAAAGGCGGCTGTCGCGATAGAGCGTGAGAGGATGGCGCTCCGCCTGACCTGTGCGCCAGACCCGCCGCAGCACGTCGACCAGGCCAAACTCCGCCACACCGGGGAAGACCTCGGTCACCCGGCGGCCAACGACATCAGCGCGGCTGATCCCGTCGATCCTCTCTGCGGCTGGATTGAAATCCACAAAAACAAAGTCTTGGCCGTCATCAACGGCGGCGTAAATAGCGATGCCGCTACTCACATGCCGGAAAAGTTCTCCGTAGTGACCGTCGGAATGCAACGCCATGTCCTTGTGGAGAGCGGAAGACATGCGATCAGAACCTCGGACTTTTGTTGGATGGAAAGTCGACCAAATCGTGAGCGCTTACATGCGCTGAAGGGGGTTAATCGTCAATCCCGGCTATCAGAATAATTGGTCGGCGATGCGCTCCTTACGCGCAGTTTCTCTGTCTGGACCACTGCGTTTCGCGCTACGAACGCTTGAAAAACCGGGAATTCGCCAATAATGCGCCACGAGATCGAAACAGAGTTAATATCAGAGCCCGATGCGCATACGCGCCTCCGCGGCAAGTTGGACGGAGACTCCCGGGCTCATGAATGACGGGTAAGGCCGCTTGCGCCCTCGGGTTGGAGGCGTCAATTTCTCCTCTGGCGAGGGTATATTTCATTAATGTTGGCGGTGAGGCTGCGAAACACTGACCATGCGCATTGCGACATTCAACGTTCAGAACATGCGGCTGCGGCAGGGGCAGAACGGGCCTCAGCTCGACGGAGCGCGGGACGACCACGAGGGCGGCGACCAAAACGACACGGCGCTGGACGTGATCGACAGGCGCCTCACCGCCGAAGTGATCAGGGCGCTCGGCGCGGATGTGATCGCGCTGCAGGAGGTGTTCAATCAGGCCACGCTCGATCATTTTCACGACGCGTTCCTGCTGCCGACCGGCGCGGCCCCTTATCCCTACCGGCATTGCCTGCCGGGCAACGACGGGCATGGGCGGGACGTGGCGGTGATGTCCCGCCGGCCCGTGACGGTCGCGAGCCATGCTCAGTTGACGGCCGATGATCTTGGCCTTTCGGAAGTGCCTGAGAAGCTGCGCGGCGGTCCGCTGTTCCGCCGCGACTGTCTGGAGGTCGATCTGGGCGCGCTGACGCTGTTCATTTGCCACTTCAAGGCGCCTTATCCCGACCCGGACAAAGCCTGGGCCGTGCGTCAGGCCGAGGCGCGCGGCGTCCGCCGCATCATCGAGGCGCGCTTCGCCAACCCGGCCGCAGCCTCGTGGATGATCCTCGGCGATCTGAATGAGTTTGCG
>CAYVWB010000163.1:0-1931 GCA_964455395.1 uncultured Desulfovibrionaceae bacterium | reverse complement strand
CAGCGGCTGGTTCATGAACGGCGTGACGTAGAGGAACGGGTGCACGAGGATGAAGAGCGTGAAGCCCCGCGCCATCAGCTGATGCACCCGCATGGTCGCGTCGATGCCGATGCGCCCGGAGATCGTCCGGAAGCGGCCAGAGAGCAGGAACTCGACCAGCACGCCGGAAAACGCCACCAGCGCCAACGCCGAGGACAGCTCGTCGCGCCAATGCCGCGCCGGCAATCCCTGCCACCAGGCCAGCGCGAGCGGAGCGAGCAGCACGACGAGATAAAGCGTCAGCAGCGGAACGGCCGGTAGGGCGAAAGCGTAGGATGATGGCCGGTTCACAAGGCGACTCCGCGTTTCTGGTTTGATGGCTCAGCCGCGGCAACGCGGGTTTTGACCGCGCGGTCCGCAGACCGCCGCGCCGCCAACGAAACGATTTGACGCTCGGCAATAACAGTAAGACAGTTCCGGCGACCTTGTCGGCCCGCGACCTGCGGTTTTCCAATCCTTTGAAAATCATGAAAGTTCCATGACGAAACAATCTCAAGACGAAGCTCCCGAAGAACCCCAGCCGCAAGAGGAAAGCCCCAAGCGGGAAGCCAAGAGGATTTCGGAGAGCCGCCGTCTGCGCGCCGCCATGCTCTACGAGGTGATCCGCATCGAGGGCGAGGGCGAATTGGCGCGCACGCCCCGCGCGCTGTGGTGGTCCGGGCTGGCGGCCGGGCTGTCGATCGGATTTTCGGTGCTCTCGCAGGCGCTGCTTGCCGCGAATCTGCCCGATGTGGGCTGGAACACGATCATCGAGAAGATGGGCTACGCGGTCGGCTTCATCATCGTCATTCTTGCGCGTCAGCAGCTTTTCACCGAGAACACCTTGACCGCTGTCCTGCCGGTCATCACCGCGTGGAAGCTTTACTGGGTGTGGATCATGCTGCGCCTGTGGGCGATCGTGCTCGCGGCGAACCTGGTGGGCGCGTTCATCTTCGCCGTTGCCATCGCGTATATGGGCTTGCTGCCGCCTGATGTCTCCGCGCAGGTGGCCGACATCTCCAAGCACATGATGGCGAATACACCGATGGAAATGTTCGTCAAGGGTATCGCGGCGGGGTGGCTGATCGCCGCGCTGGTGTGGATGCTGCCATCGGCGGAGAATATCGAGATTTTCCTGATCGGGCTGATGACCTATCTGATCGCGCTGGGCGGCTTCACGCATGTCATCGCCGGGGCGGTTGAGGCGTTTTATCTCTGGGTGACGCAGACGGCGACGACGTTGGACGTGTTTTTCGGATTCCTGCTGCCCACGCTGGCCGGCAACGTTGTGGGCGGGACGATCCTGTTTGCACTGCTCAGCTACGCCCAGGTGCGCGACGAAATCAGCTAGGGCTCAGCGCCCGATACCCAGGCGCGCGGCGAGCCGGCGCACCGCGCGCAGCTTCGTGAGCTGGCCGATGATGAGCGGCACCACGCTGCCAATGACGATGAGCACCCAGCCATCCGGCCCCGGATCAACGGTCTGCAGCGCGTCGGAGACATAGGGCACGTAAAGCGCCGCCAGCAGCAACAGCAGACCGATCCCGATCGCCCCCCAGACGTAGCGGTTCGTCACCACCGGGTCTTTGAGCAGCGGCGTTTCCGGCTCACGCATGTTCAGCGTGTGCAGCAGGCGCGCCAGCGAGAACGTGGCGAAGGATATGGCGACCGCGCGCGTCTCGCTCATGTCGAGCACCAGAAGCGCATACGCGAACACGGCCAGCACCGACCCGCCGATCAGAAGGCCGTAGGCGCCGATGACCGCCCAATGCCGGCGCGTGAGCATCGCCTCGTCCGTGCGGCGCGGCGCTTCGGCCATGGTCTGCCCGCCCGGCGTGACGCCGAGCGCAAGCGCCGGGAACACGTCCGAGATAATGTTGATGTAGAGGATCTGCAGCGGCAGCAGCGGCAGC
>CAYVWB010000162.1:0-1953 GCA_964455395.1 uncultured Desulfovibrionaceae bacterium | reverse complement strand
TTGAGCCGCGGGACCTGGAGACCCTCAGAAAGTTCGAAAGCCCCCTGGAAGGGCATCCGGTCCCGCGCGTTCCCGGAGTACGGATAGCAACCGGGTCTCTCGGACAGGGACTCTCGGCGGGCGCCGGGATAGCTCTTGCAATGCGGATGGACGGCCGTAGCAACAAGGTCTTTGTCCTCCTCGGTGACGGAGAAATGGCTGAGGGAAATGTATGGGAAGGAATGAATTTCGCTTCTTTTTACAAACTGAAAAACCTTCGGGCCATTGTGGATGTAAACCGCTTAGGACAGAGTGCGCCGACCATGTTCGGGTGGAATATCAATGAGTATGCGGACCGGGCTGAAGCTTTCGGATGGAATACAATTACGGTCGACGGACACTCTATCCCGGAATTGATAGATGCCTTGGGCCGGGAAAATCCGAACGGAAGGCCTACCATGATTATCGCTCAGACTGTCAAAGGAAAGTTCGGAGGAGGCACGGAAGACGAGGAAGGGTGGCATGGGAAACCCCTTCCCGATGAAGAGTATGAAAAAGTAATCAGTAATCTCGAATCTCTCATAGAAGAGGTGGAATATATACCGGACAACCGGATAAAACTCAACTTTGATCCGGGCGGGCCTTCTGCAGTCGGCTCTCGGGAACAACATAGAGGCCGAATTCCGATTTCCACCGAATATACGGAAGGAGAGAAGGAATCAACCCGGACTGCCTTCGGAAAGGCCCTGGAAAAAATCGGCCGTCAAGACCCGGATGCAGTTGTATTGGACGGCGATGTGAAAAACTCAACCCGGACAAAGTTCTTTTTCGACTCCTTTCCGGAACGGAGCTGGGAGTGCTACATAGCGGAACAGAATATGGTAGGGGTCGCAGCCGGGTTCCAGAGCCAGGGCAAACATGTTTTTGCTTCATCCTTTGCCGCTTTTCTTACCCGGGCCCACGATCAATTCCGTATGGCGGCCTATTCCAGGGCGGATATGACTGTGGCCGGTTCCCATACCGGCGTATCCATCGGTGAGGACGGACCTTCCCAGATGGGACTCGAAGACATTGCGATGATGCGGAGCCTCTTCGGCAGCGTTGTGGTGTCTCCGGCCGATGCGGTGTCAGCGGAAAAGCTTACAGCTGAATGTGCAGTCACCCCGGGCATTTCCTATATCCGCACCATACGGGGAAAAACGCCGGTCCTCTACGAAAACAGCGAAGAGTTTCCCATCGGCGGATCAAAAATTCTCAAGCAGAGCTCATCGGACCAAGCGGCAGTGATCGCCACAGGATACACCGTGCATCAGGCATTTGAGGCGGTGAATGAGTTTAGCGAGCGGAATATCGGTATCAGGCTGATCGACTGTTATTCCCTTAAACCTGCGGACGACGCAATTATCCTCAAGGCTGCAGAAGACACCGGGATCATCTTGGTTGTGGAAGACCACTTTCCGGAAGGAGGTTTGGGGGAGATCGTTTCGGGAATCGTGTCCGGGCACGCGCAGGTGCACCATCTGGCGGTACGACGGATGCCGCACTCAGGTGATACAGACAAGCTCCTCAAAGAGCAGGGTATCGACGCTGCAGCTATAATAAGGAAACTCGAGGAAATTTTAGGCATAACAACGGAGACTGAGTCTCTTAAAAAATAAATAAAACAAAGAGCAAAGGAGAAAAGAAAATGGCAAGTGTTTTAGACCATGTACAACATGCTGACTGGAAGAATGAAAAACATGTCCCGGCAATTGAAGCTCCGGAAAAAGTGAAGGCAGATGAATTTTTCGATGTAAGTGCAACGGTAGGAAAAGAAATCAGCCATCCGAACACGACGGAACATCATATCAGATGGATTTCTCTCTATTTCAAACCGAAGGACGAAAAGTTCACCTACGTGATCGGGAACTACGAGTTCTCCGCCCACGGTGAATCGGCAGACGGAGCGAACCAGGGGCCGGTGTATGCCGGATC
>CAYVWB010000161.1:0-1953 GCA_964455395.1 uncultured Desulfovibrionaceae bacterium | reverse complement strand
ACGCCATGCGCGCCGTGCAGGTGCAGCCCGAGCAGCCGCTCCTGCCGGCGGATGGGGGCGCGGGGCTTGCGCCACAACAGGTCGAGCCGCCCGCACACGAACAGGAACCTGCCCCGGAACCCGCCCCCAAACCGTTCATCAAGGTCGTGCCGGTCTCCACGAAAAAGGACCCCGCGGCCGAAGCGCGCCGCCGCGAGGCGGAGAAGATCCGTCGCGCACGCATGGACGCCCAACGCGCAGCCTTGGGCGCGCCCCTCAAGGCGATCAAGACGTCGGGGGATTCCCGCGATGCCCAGGCCCAAGGCCAGAAACAGCAAGTGGCGCAACGCGCGCCGGCCCGAACGACATCCGCGCTGCAGGCGTCGCACTCTCAGCAGGGGCAACCCTTCGCCGAGGACCGGGACAAGGAGGCGTTCTTCGAGCGCGCCGCCGCCACGCAGTGGGCGTTGGGCCACGCCCGCGAGCGCGGCCACCCGCTGTCGCTGAAGACCGGCGGCGTCATCCCGGCGCTCATGGTGACGGGCGTCAACTCGGACCTCCCCGGCGTCATCATCGCGCAGGTCAGCCGGCATGTGTACGACACCGCCACGGGCCGGCATCTGCTCATCCCGCGTGGTTCCAAGCTCTACGGCGCCTACGATTCGCGCATCGTCTACGGGCAGTCGCGGGTGCTCGTGGCGTGGAACCGCATCATCTTTCCGGACGGCTCGGCCATCACGCTGGGGGCCATGCCGGGCGCGGACCAGGCCGGGCAGGCCGGCTTCGAGGACCAGGTGGACACCCACTTCTGGCGGACCTTCGGCTCGGCCGTGCTCATGTCGCTCATCTCGGGCGTGAGCGCTTACGCCTTGGATGAGTTCGGCCAGGGCGACGACGCCGAGACTCCCACGGTCATCGACCAGCTGGGCGCCGGCCTGGCCAGTCAGCTCGGCCAGACCACGGCCACACTCCTCGAGAAGAACCTCTCCATCAAGCCCACGCTGAAAATCCGACCAGGCTACCCCTTCAACATCGTCGTGACGAAGGACATCGCCTTCGAGGAACCCTATGCGCCGTGGTGAGTCAGCAACTCATGACCTGATCTCTCACGGACCATGGAGCCACTCACCGGAGCCTGCCGCATGACCGCTTACGGCCTCAACCAGACGCCGCCGCGGAAGCGCAAGCCGTGGGGATGGCTTGCGTTTTTGTGCGCGCTCGTCGTGGGGAGCCTCGCCGTGGCCACGCAACGCACGGCCGCGCATTACGGCTACCATCCGGCGTTGGGCGCGCCGCTCTTCCGGGTGGGCGCCATGGCCGCGTACCCGCCGTGGCGCATCATCCAGTGGGAAGGGGAACTGCCGGACGACAAGCACATGGGCCAGTCCATGGCGCTGGCGCAGGCGTGTTTCATGTTCCCGCTGCTCGGCGCCATCGTGCTCACGCAGCGGCGCAAATTGAGCAAAGGTAGGCCCGACCTCCACGGCTCGGCGCGCTGGGCAACGGCCGAAGACGTTCGCGCCATGGGCCTCCTCGACGGCGCTGGCGTCTACGTGGGCGGCTGGGTCAAGCGCCGCGGCACACGCGAAACGCACCACTACCTGCGCCACAGCGGGCCGGAACACGTCCTCGCCTTTGCGCCCACGCGTTCGGGCAAGGGCGTCGGGCTCATCACGCCGACGCTGCTGTCCTGGTCGGAATCCGCCGTCATTTTCGACATCAAGGGCGAAAACTGGGCGCTCACGGCCGGGTATCGCCATTCGCTTGAGCAACGGGTCCTGAAGTTCGACCCGTCGGATACGTCGGGCGCGTCGGCCCGGTTCAACCCCATGGAGGAAATCCGGCTCGACACGCCGCACGCCATTCCGGACGCGCAGAACCTTGCGCAGATGCTCATGGATCCTCAGGGCAAGGGCCTCGAGGACTACTGGAACAAGGCCGGCTTCGCCTTCCTCGGCGGGGCCATCCTCCATT
>CAYVWB010000160.1:0-1953 GCA_964455395.1 uncultured Desulfovibrionaceae bacterium | reverse complement strand
TGATGCCAGCTTATTTCCAGTCGCTCACTTGTCCCACGAAAATGGATAAGAGCGTCGACCGAATACCAGTATGTCGGGGAGGCGCAGAGCAAATGATCGCTCGCTATATTTCAATTATGCGATTGTCGACTACGGTCAAACAGGCTGTTTCATAAGTCAGAGCGACAACTAATCGCACTTTAAAAAAACCGCATTTCATGCCAAAATAGGGTATCTCATAACTAAGGGGGTATCTATATGGCGAGTTTAAATGGTAAATTGCGACGCAAGTTTCGCAGCAAAATAGAGCCGGAAGACCTCGACGAACTGCTCTATCGCTTTGTCAGCCTGGTCAAGACAGGATTGGAGTTGATGCTGACAGAACCTTCAGAATTGGCTTCAGCCGAATTCCGGAAAAACCCGGAGTACACCTACACCGCTGATGAGATTCCAACGCTGACATTATGGGTGGCGGAGCAAGTTTACGATATGTCACAGCCCGATTTCTGTCAACATGTGCTAGCCAGGCCAGAGTGGGCCGGGCTGCTGGGTGTGTCCATCCAAGCTGATCTGGATCAGTTGTTTGACTTGATCGCTGAGTGGTCGTGCATTCGCTTTCGAGTGATCGAACTCGCGGTGCACGATGGGCTGAAAGAAGGCGACAAGCAAGATAGACGTCCTGAAGCCCAAAAACCACTGGTGAAAGATGAATTCACGGAGTTCATTGGTGCTTCAAAGGTGATGAAAATGCTGCGGAAGAAGCTCCGTCCGTTCTTGAAACGCTTGGATGCGCTTGATCCGGCCCGGCCCCGGCACCGGCCCCGCGACTACCGCACGCGATCTTTCTTGTTGGCTGACGTTTTGCGCTGGATGCTTGGCCTTCAGTCGACAGAAGAGCTACGACGTAAACTCAAACAGCACCCCCACCTGGCCGGTGCGGTGAACTTCAAGCCAGGAGAAATTCCGAGCAAGTCCACGTTCAGCCGTCGCCGAATCATTATCCCTCTGGGTAACTTGAAGGCGATCTTGCACGCATTGGTGGAGGTACTCGTGAGATGTAAGGTCATTGACGGACGAGCCTGGGTGATCGACTTGTCCCGTGTGCCCACGTATAGCAGTGTAGGCAAGACCTATCCCGAGTCCCCCAATGGCAAGAGTGACCCTCAGGCAGCCTTCTGTGGTTATCCCGATAATGATGGGGGATTCCAATTCGGCTATTGTATGCTCTGGATCGTGGACTACAAGTCCGAACTGCCTTTCGCGTTTGTGTTCGGAGCGGGTAATGCCCAGGATAGTCCTTTGGCGGAACCTCTCCTGGAGCAAGCGTGTGCGGAACATCCTGTGCTGGCACATCGTTGTCAGTACATCAGTGGCGACAGCGGCTACGATGCCATACATATCTTCGAGTTCATTCTCGAACGGCTTCGCGCCCTGCCTGCAATCACCAAGAATCCGCGTAACGCTTCTGATCCAAGCAACACCGCGACCGATGCCTACTGCGTGTTCCGCAGGCCCGGCCCGTGGCATCAGACCATCCATGCCTGTCACACAGCCGTCGATCATTCCCACAGTTGGATCAAGCTGACTTTTAACCTCAAGTATCACAAGAATCGAGGTTGGGACGCCGTAGAACGCTGTGTGCTCTTTGCTGCCATCGCCATGCTAGGTGTAGCTTGGGTGGCCGTCAAGACCGGTCATCCAGAGAAGATTCGTTCCGCACGTACCTGGATCAGCTTCAACTAAGACGCGGACGAAATCTCTTTCCTCACCCCTGGTGCTTATCTATGTGGTACCAGGATAGTTTCGCACGCCTGTTAGAGGCTCAAGTGCTCAGAATTAGACGCGTTGTACGCAAAAAAGCGCTTTGCACTATCTAGGTTTGCGATGAAGGATTATCATCGTGCATCTATGTATCGAAAAATGCGGTTTTTGTTAATGTGCTTCCCGCCTCAGCGGGACTTATGAAACACCCTG
>CAYVWB010000159.1:0-1980 GCA_964455395.1 uncultured Desulfovibrionaceae bacterium | reverse complement strand
TGACGAATCGGCAGAAGAATTGATCGAGGGCGCTGGCGCCTTTATCGACGACAGCAATAGTGGCCGTACCGCCGATGATAGCGGAGAGCGCACCTGATTACTTTATTTTACGATTTGCACGCTTAAATACAGGGTGTGCATGAGTTCAACGAAACAACCTCATGGAGACAATCAAAGCCTACCTGGATGGCCAGGCCGAGTTCAAGACCCTGATGGGTCAGCAATACCTTCTCGTCTTGACCAGGGTTATCGGAATTTACTTCAGTTGTTCATGAGCCGTTTGATACCGCCCAAGCTAAGCCTCTTCCGCATGTGATCGGGCTGACGCTTCCGAATGATTTCTTCGACACTTCGCCAGATGCGTGGTAGTCCCTTTGCTTCTTGCAAGCGCCCTATGGCTTTCATTGTTATATAGCGCTCCACATCAGGATCAACCACGGCAATATCAGAAAACCTGTCAAACTCTGCAGATATATCCCTAAGTTTGGATTTTTCTATGTCGTCATAGAATATTTTATTGAATTCAACACCATATTTATTCTTAAGGATGCGTAATTGATCAGCATGTCTTGCTAGCAAGATCTGTCTTGTATGCTCGTTTGCTCTGGACTTTGTGCCTAGGCCGTCCGACGTACATATTTCTTGAAGCATATTCCTGAGACGGTTTACATGTCGGCGTGAGCGACGAGGCTCATTTGGATGCACAGCTCTGAAGTAGCTCTGAATGATGTTAGTCACTTCAGCTCTTTCAGAGATATTTGAGTTCACAACTTTTAGCATCTTAGCTTCTTGCGAGCTCCATCCGAGGATGGCGTACGCAAAATCTTTTACGATGCACCCGTCGTGCAAACGCTCGGGGACAAACGGGATTAATCGGCACGCATCGCCAAACTCATGCTTCCATTGTGGAATTTTTTCGTAGCCGCCGTTCCATTCGTGTGGCGTTGACATCCGGTCCGTCTTTTTGAGGATTTGCTGCTGACTGGAGATATATCTAGTCAATGGATCTCTTATATAAATGACAATCTCAATGTTGTCGCTCCATTGTTGTAAATATGAACGAAGAGACTGAGAGCTGCCTCCAAAAAGAAACTCGCTACTCAGAATCACTACATCAGATTTTGAGTATATAGCACGGTCGATCAACTGTTTTATTGTGCTTCTGTATTTTTGTGTAAAAGAGTATTGATTGACGCCGGCAATCGTTCCCAACAAGGACGTAGGTGCTGGAACATAGCACACTCCGTTATGCTGTAGAACACTCTTGGATTTTTTGAGACTGGCTTGAAGCGTTGAACTGCCAGCCTTCGATTGACCAACGTGAACAATAATGCGTTTGCCCGTCATCACATGCCCCCTCCGTTTGGCAGCCCGCAAGTCGATGCTCGGTCTTCATTTCACTTGGTGACAAAGCCAAGCCTCATCTGCCTCACAGTATGATGCCCAACCTTCTCCAAGTGCGCTGTATGGCGCGGCATCGACAATTTATATGGGCCCGCATTGTGTTGTTGGACTCACGTGCCAACTGCAGACAGATGTTGAAAATAGCTTTGGCGGTTCCCCAGTCTCTAGACGCTCTTTACGGGACGGGCAAGTCGTTCATCGAGCGACGAGGCCGATTCATTGTATCCGTACGCGACCCCGAGGATTTGTCGATGCTAAGGCGATCGACAGCCTCACAGATGTTCGGTTGAAGCGTTTCTGTCGGCGAGGCCCAACAGTTATGGGCTGATGCCAACGGACTGAGCCGGGGCCGGTTGGTGAAGGGCGCTCCATGCCGTGCGTGCGCCCTGAGCGGTACAGAACGCGAACATGGCTTGCCTCCTACTTGTCAGAAACTTGCCAATCGGGCTGGCAAACACAGCCAGAAAGCGGAACGAAAAGGCAACTTCTGGCGGGGCGATTTCGGGCTAAGCCCTTGATTTTGCTGGTGCTGCTGGTGAGAATTGAACTCACGACCTCTCCCTTACCAAGGGAGTG
>CAYVWB010000158.1:0-1990 GCA_964455395.1 uncultured Desulfovibrionaceae bacterium | reverse complement strand
TCCGGAGCCGAGGTACGGGGGTCCGTCGCGAGGTCACCGATGGCGACAGTCTCGCCCTGCCTGAGGTCGTCCCAGAAGGTGCCGAACATTGAGAGTTGATGGCAGCCGGCGATGCTTGGTATGACGCCGTTGTTCCAGTCGCGCGCGATCATGGCGCGATCCGCCGGCTCGTCGATTTCGGCATAGGCGACCTGGTCGACGTCGAGATGCTCGCCGAGAATGCGACTTGCCGCCTCCATCACCTCCGGCGTTCCCGAGAGCGTGCGCAGTTGCTCGTTCAGTCGATCCCGCAGGAGGGCGCGGCGCTGTTCGAGAACCTGTTCGGTGGTCTCCGTGCAGGGGCAGAAGAAACCGGCGACCGTGCCGTCCTCATGGCGGACCGGGGTGTAGGAGAAAGAAAAATGCGTCTCCTCCGGATAGCCCTTGCGGTGCATGGTCAGCGGGATGTCGTCCATGTGGATCGACTCGCCGGCATAGGCGCGGGCGACAATCGGGGCTAGGTCATCCCAGATTTCCGCCAGGATGTCGTGGAACGGCTTGCCCATCGCGGGGTGCTTGCTCGCCAGGATTTCGGCGTAGCCGTCATTGTAAAGGGTTACGCGTTCGGGCCCCCAGACCAGGAACATTGGCTGGCTGGAGGACAGCATAAGCCGCACCAGCACCTGCAGCACTTCCGGCCAGGTCTCGGGCGGGCCGAGCGGCGAACTCGCCCAATCATGCGCGCGCATCAGCGCGCCGGCTTCGCCGCCTCCTTCGAGAAAGGATTTGCGTGATGCATCGGTTGCCTTCCAGGGGGGCAGGTTGGACATGGTTCGTTTCCTTGGACGGCCGCCCGGCGTCGGCGGGGCGGTCATCCTGTCGCATAGTCTCGCGCGTCTCTGGCTTCAGACCAGCACGCCGGGCTTTACTGTAATCGTGCCGGCGCGTCCGCGCACCATCTAGGGCAGGCCATTGTAGTCCCGGCGGGCGCTGTCTTAAGGCGGCTAGCCGCAAGTTTCCTTATTTCACGACATGGGGTTTGTAAATCGTTTTCAGTGCTCGCGCGCTTCAATCACTACAGATGGTCATCACAGAGTGCGAATTCATGAGGAAAATATGAAAATATGTCCCAAAACAGGAATCTGATATTGGTTCATTGTCAGAATAGGCATGAGGTTCGATTGTTTTATCCGCATTTCGGGACTGTTCCACACATAAAATCGCATGAATGACAGGGTTGCAATATTCCGAGCTGGTGATCGTCCTGCTGTCATAGTGCGGCGACCGGGCCCGCCAGGCGGGAGCGCTCGCCCGAGTGTGAGCGCCGCAGGGCTCAGGCCCAACGCAAGACCGTTCTGGTGATCGCGCATCGCCTGTCGACGGTAAAGGAGGCGGACCGCATCGCACTCGTGCAGGATGGCCGGATCGCCGCCGAGGGGCGTCACGAGGAGCTGGCGGCGAACAATTCCTACTACGAGAAGATCGTCTCGCTGCAGTTTGCCGCCTAGCTTTCGCCGATAGGACGGCCTGGCGCGCCAAGCGCGTTTGATTTGATGCGCGATTTGCTGGGGAACCGATACTTGCTTTTCGGATCATGATTGGTGCACGGCAGATAAAGACCCGCGAGGGGTACGCGCGGCTGAACGTTGGTGCGCCTGATGCTCGGCGTCCCCACGCCGAAGGCAGCTTCCCGACACCATCGGGCAAATGCGAATTCGCCAGTAGCAACCGCGCACGAGGGCGGCCGGATGCTGGAGGTGTACCGACAGGGCTGCTCAGTGAGCGATCCGGGCGGCGCCGTTGATCCGCTGCCTGAGATCCGGCAGCCGGTCCTCAGCAGTTCGGTCGGGATGCTGCCGACCGTTCTGTTTCACGAAACGATCTCTTGATAAAAATGAATTGTCTCGCCGACCGAAAGCGCCCTACGCTCCGCGCGGCTTGCAATTAATGCTACAGGCGGCGGCGGCCGGCGCACGCTGGACCGCGACCGGGGCACGACTTATGATGCGCC
>CAYVWB010000157.1:0-2000 GCA_964455395.1 uncultured Desulfovibrionaceae bacterium | reverse complement strand
AGGCGCTCACAGACGGCAATCCAGCGGGGGATGGAAAGGGTGCGGGCTCCCGGGTCGTGCGCGAAGGAGTTCGGGCGCGCCAGCCACGGGCCGCGAGTATTAGGCGAGATCGCACTAACGGATCAAGGAATCCTAGTGGGCGACCGCCCATGTGACTGGTATTCGCGCGCAGCCTGAGCTAAATGCCTCAGCTTCCCGGAATGCCGGCCATGCTGTGGAGCTTGGTCCGAAGCTCACTAGCGGACACTAAGCGACACGGCGCACAGAGGCGCTTGCTCAGCTTTGGCGGTCTTAAGTCTGCGGGCTTTCCTGGAGCGGATAGGAAGAATGCCAACCGCAACCAATTCCAACTGCCTCGAGCTTGTGCCTGTCGAAGTAGGCGTCACCCAAGGGGCCTCACAGGAGGGATCCGCCGACAGAGTCAGGTTCCGCAGTCTGGTTCAGAGCAGGAATCACTAGGAGGACTCGTAAGGTCTCTTAGGGCTTCACACTAATCGCAGGTTCGTTCTATCCATGAGTCGCTCATCCATGTCTCGTAGCTTGGTGCGCGCCGCCTACCGTACGGCGGCGACTGGCCTCGACCTACTCGGCCTCAAGGCCGCAGTGCGCAGCCACGTGCTGCCGCGACTGTTGGCTGCGGCCCAGAGCAGTCCGCAAGCGGCGGGTGGCGAGTTGATGGTCGAAGCGACCGCAGCGGCGATCGACGCCGAAATTCGTAGGGTCCTCGCCGAGCCGGGGATGATCCTTGTCGGTCCCTGGACTAGCGAGGTCGGCTTTGAGCTCATCTACTGGTTGCCCTTCCTCGCTTGGTTGCGCGAAATGTATCGGGTTCCGCGCGAGCGTTTGGTGGCGGTGACGCGCGGCGGTGCGGGCGATTGGTACGCGAACGTCGCTGGACGGACCGTCGAGCTCTTCGAGCGGGTCGATCCGTCCGAGTTCCGCGCCCGCACGGCTTCGCGATGGGAGAGCGTCGGGGGACAGAAACAGATCTATCTCGACGATTGGGAGATCCAGCTGCTTGAAGACATTCGGGGCGACCTGAGAGCCGAGGGAGTTGAGGTCGGCAACGGCGTGCTGCACCCGCACCTGATGTACAATGCATTTTACGCAGTTTGGCAGGGCGGCCTGTCGACTCGCTACGTCTATTCGCGCATGCGCTTCGCCGCGTTGCCGCCGCCGCAGCTGCCTGAGGGACAGGAGCCGCCCGACCTTCCGGAAGATTTCACGGCGGTGCGCTTCTACTTCAGGCCATCGTTGCCAGATACGCAAACCAATCGACGAGCAATCGCGCGACTGGTCGAGCGGATTGCAGGACTGAGGCCGGTGGTCCTGCTCAATCCCGGTCTTGAAATCGACGACCATGCGGACTGGATGCCGGACGACGGGGAGCGCATAATCCGGATTGCCGATGCGATGGGGCCGACAAACAACTTAGCCGTACAGTCATATACCATTGCCCGGTCGTCCGGTTTCGTCGGGACCTACGGCGGTCTTAGCTACCTCGCCCCCCTATACGGCCGGCATGCTGTGGCTCTACGCAGCGAGCTGCAACACAACTTGGCGGTACACGCCGAGGTCGCCGAGGTCGCTGCTGCGGCCGCTGGCGGCAGTCTCTCGATTATCGACATGGCAGGGATTGACGTGCTCATGGCCGATACTCTCGCAGCTCCCACGATGCCGGGCTAGACTGCTTGAGTTCGACAGGTGGAATGGCGGGGGCATCTACGGCCTACAAGGTGGGCCACGGTGCCTATGACGGAATGGCGCGTGAGCGGGCATTGCGCCGTGCGTTTACAAGTGTCTGGCAAGCTTTCGGTTGATGGCCAGGATGATCAGGAGAGCTGGCTCCGGCAACGCAGACAGAACCGCCATGTGTTTGGCCGGAAGAGTAAGGGGTGAGTGGAACGCTTCTCCTAGAGGACGGCCTTGAGGATTCGCTCGGAGCGCATGGTGAACCAAGCGCCAGCCAGCAGCAGAAGGAGGATCTCTGCGGTTGCCAC
>CAYVWB010000156.1:0-2012 GCA_964455395.1 uncultured Desulfovibrionaceae bacterium | reverse complement strand
CCACCACGACGTGGAACGGCGATCGCTATCTGGAGATCACTGTGGGTGGGGAGACCCTCGCGCCCCGGGAGTTGATCCGCTCCGTGCCGATTGCGGGGATGGCGTTGACCGTGCCGGATGGAGCGATTGGATCACAACAACTTGCGCCATCCTGGTACGAAGATCATAATCCTCGGAAAATATCAACGACTTCCACTACGGATTATATTCCTACTGATGTCTCTACAACTTTTACCTGTGATACAGATTGCACAGCGCTAATTCTCCATCGAAGTATGGTGCAGCATTCTGTCGAAAATGGTCGTGTAAACGTGCGAGTGATGGTTGATGATGAGGTAGCATTCTATGAATTGGGAATTGTCAATAAACCAACTCCAAATGGAACTGGGAGCAATACCTTTGCAAATGTTTCAGGTTTTGACTTTGTCAACTTACCGGCGGGCACCCACACAGTAGAAGTTTTTTTTAACTGTACTACACCAGGTACTTGCTACTATTATGGTGACAATGGTGGGTGGGAACATCTGAATGTATTGCTTTTTTCGCAATAGTGGATAATGGTGAACATTATGACTTGAGTGAATATTTACCTACCCACTAAAGTTTGATCTAATTTTGTGGTATATGCTGAAATTACCTTTATTACCTTAATAGGGAGTCTCTACAATGACTGAACACAAGCGTTTTCTAGTAGATTTGGCCGAAACCATTGACCGGCACCTGCCTCGCAAAAAAGCTCAGAGCGGGGCAATGAATACCGGGGCGGGGCGGATGCTTCGCTGGCTCATTCAGGGAGTCTGACATACCCTTTCACAAAATACATTTCTTATTTTGCCACCCCCATATCTAGGCAATACGGGCGAAATTTGCCTAGATATAGGACAGCACGTTCAGATAATTAATGCTCTGAATTTGCTGACAGACTCCCTGGACCTATTACTACCGCGTCCAGGGCCGGAACCAGTGGGGGGATGGGGCATGGAGCGGTATCCAGGCCGTAAAAGTACCGTATCTCAAGGAGCGAGTGACGAAGTTCACCGTCACCTTGCCCCACTCCCTCGCTGCGAGAGGCAGCAGTTGGTGCACGTGGGGAGGATGTTCGATTTCCCCCCGTCTCTATCACGAACCCCTCGCCGATGGACGCACCCTCGTGGGCTGGAGCGATGCCAATGGGAACGGGCACGTGAACGTGGTCTCGGCAGGCGCCATTCAGCGCACTTTCGATTTCCCCGGCGCGTCCGTACGAGGCCTGGTTGCACATTCCGACGCGTCCTTTGCCGTGCTTTTGTGGCGTCCCGGTTCAAGTACGATGCAGCTATCCCGGCGTAGTCAAACTGGGCGTGAGGTTTGGACGACAAATATCAACAGTGAGATTGCGCTTTTTGACGCCTGGTTGGGCGGCAGTCGGTTGGCGTTTGGTCAGGGTGAGTACGTCGCCTACTTCACGGTCAAGGGCGTCGAAGGGGCGTGGCCGGCGGGGCATTATGGGGATCAACTCACCCACGTTGACGAGAACGGCCACGTCCAATCAGAGGGGTGGGATTGGGGATGTTCACACTCGATGGCCCAGTTAGTCGGCTATCATCCCGGCCTGGATGCGTTTATGGCCGTGTGTTCCAGTGACTGTTATCCCGGTAAGGGCATTTTCATCGACCATAGAGGCCATCAGGTGTATGAAAGCGATGGCAACTGTGGGGGGCTCGTGTCGGCGCAGCTGGGGCAGATTGCGCCCGGCGAAGGCGTGTGGAAATTGGTGTTCAATGCGTTGAGCGTAAATGGTTACGTGGGCCATGGTGTTGCTTTGGCGACGGTCGACGAGAGCAACCAGAGCCAGGTCACCTGGCTGACGAATACCGACGGCGAGTACGAGCGGGATCCCGTCATCGCCCGCCTGGGAGCCGACCTGCAATCCAATCAATACCTCGTTGGATGGAAGACCATCGACGACGACGTTTATTGGCTCGCCGTGGTCGATGGGAATGGGGATTTCCTGGACGGGCCGGAGGAGGTGT
>CAYVWB010000155.1:1227-2081 GCA_964455395.1 uncultured Desulfovibrionaceae bacterium | reverse complement strand
CGGATGGAGATGCAGGCCCAATCTTCTCCTCCTCCTCTTCCTCCGCCTCCTCCGCTGGTCGGTCATCCGTAAGCCCTATCTGATCCCTGATCTGTTGTACCTGTTCCCGACAAGAGAGGTTGTCATGGACAATACCCCGAAGTGAATTTTCAGTCATTCCGGCGCGCTGAGCGAGGAGCAGCGCAGGATCGCAGAGGGTCAGGATGCTCAGATAATTACTCCAATGCCGATACGTTTTTCCCAGGATCTCCATCACGGTCTGCCAGGTTCCGTACCTCCGACGCCGATCGGCAAGCTCGCGTAGCGTGGGGGAGAGTTTAACGGCGCCCCCCTCCCGAGTAAACGGAGGATCGTGTTTGCCATTTTCCAGATCAGCAATGCATCGGCCCAGGTTGATCGCCATTTCAACAGCAGTGAAACTGGTGCGAAACGTAGTCTCCACCAATTGTTGTACCGGTGACCAACGCTGATCAATCACCCGCACCGAAATGGTGGAAAACGCGGAATATCCATCAACCACTAACCATGCATGAGCAAGCAAGCGGCGCAAGCCGGAGACGAGCATGAGGTCGGGTGTGATGACGATTGGTTCGAGCAGTCCAACCACAAAGATGCTAGTCGCCAGATCACGAATTTTGTTCAAATGTACATCGTGTCCGGATCTGTTGGCGTGCTGCCGCCATTGTCTAACGGCGTCAACGATACCGATCTCACCGCAAGCCAGTTGGTGCATCAAATCGCCAGGAAGCGGATGTCGTGTCCGATCGGCGGGGATACGAACGTCCAGAACATTTACGGTCCTCATCATTCCTCCAAAAAGTATACGGTCGTATATGATTTTTAAAACCCGTGAA
>CAYVWB010000155.1:0-1217 GCA_964455395.1 uncultured Desulfovibrionaceae bacterium | reverse complement strand
GTGTCCGATCGGCGGGATACGAATGTCCAGGATGTTTATAGTTTTCATCATTCCTCCAAAATGTAGATGGTCGTGCACAATTTTCAATTTTTCAGATCTCGTGTAAAATATTCGTGTCTGCCACGCGCGCATTGTATCACAAACGGAGGCCTGAATTTGACCGGCAGTGTTGAAAACTCACCACAAAACTTCCCACAAAACTCACCGTTTTCTGGCTCGCCGCTGGAATCGACGATCGGTGACATTCTCGCTGATATGCCCCAACCTCGGGTAGGGAAATTGGCAGATTTACCGACAGAAATACAAATTGCTGTCCATGCTTGCCTCAAACGACACTGGAAATTCCTCGATCCTCAGGATAAGGTGCCAGATCAGATGATAGCCGAGGCGCTTATGGATGTATGGCTTGAGGAAGTGCAACCGCAGATGACCCGGAAAGACGTCGATATCCTGTATAAAACTCGGGCCATTATCCCCGTGGCCGAACATCTGGCGCATCTGCGACCGAAGCTGGCGGGCATTCCTGCGGGATATGGCTCACGTCAGAGGGGTATTTATCGCTTGCTGAATGTGGATTGGTCAGCAGGCCTAACAGGTAATCGGGAGGTGTCGCAGGAGATAGCGGAAATCCTTCGAGATCGGTTTGTATACTTGGATAAAAATCAAACACCTGTTGTCAAACCAAATACGACTTATAACCGTTGGAAACAGAAGGGGTTTGAATATCTAGCGGAAGGACTTCGACGGTTTGCTCAGCAGGTCACCGCAAAAGTCGAGAGTTCGGTGCTGCCGATGCCGAGTTGGTCACTGCCGAATGACTATGTAGAGCCTCAACAGATGGGCCATCTGTATTCGTTGCTCACCGAGGCCATGAGTGATGGGCAGCCCACTTTTCAGGGAGTTGTGCTTCACGGTCTTTCCGGCGCGGGCAAGACGACCTTCGCATTGGCCCTTGCGAAGAGTGGGGTGGTCAATCAGAACTTTCAGACTGGCGTCTTATGGCTGGATGGGAAGGTGAGTGATCTGGTTAGGGAAGCTCGTAGAAAAGTTGGTATAGCCTATGGCATATCGATGGAGATGCGACAGGAAGACTGGGAGAGATGGATCCAGGCTTATGAGCGTCGTCTTCTCATTGTCATCGACGACCTGACCGACGCAGCGGGCTTGCGCGATATGCTAAAGTGGATCGGTCCTCAGGCAACCGTTTTGGTGACGAC
>CAYVWB010000154.1:0-2120 GCA_964455395.1 uncultured Desulfovibrionaceae bacterium | reverse complement strand
TATTCAGCGCAGCCAGTACCCGCGGCGAAATTATTCTGAAGCCTTCAGGCTCATTCCGTCATCTGAAGGACCTCGGACTCCAGGAGGCTCCGGTCATCGGGGACTGGTGCGCCGTCTCCGGTACAGATAATTCTTACGGGCTCATTGAAGGGGTCCTGCGGCGGAGAACTGTACTGTACAGCTCCCCAGTCGATTCAACCAGAGAGACGATAGGTACGAGAAAAGCAGCTTTCTCCAATGCAGACACAGTCGCAATGGTTATGGACACCGCCAATGACTTCAATCTCCGCAGAATTGAACGGTTTTTAGCCAACATCGAAGCCGGGGGTGCCGAATCCGCGCTTATTCTCACCAAAATCGATCTCCTTGATGAGCCGGAAGCGTTCCGCCCAGAACTATGGACAGATTCAGCTCGCTCCGGATCTGCCTGGTGGATTCCCTCTCGGGCCGTGGGCGGGAAGAACTCAAACCGCTTCTCAGACCCGGGAGAACTACCGCTATGGTAGGGTTAAGCGGCGCTGGGAAATCCACGCTGCTCAATGTGCTCACCGGCAGTCCGGGAATACGTGCTGTAGGAATCTCTGCCGGCATGGGCTCGGTCCGGAACTCCTTCGAAGACATCCATAGCTGGCAGCGGGCTTGATCGAGGAGGATCACTACCTCAACTTTCTCCGGATCCTTTCCGAGGCTGTGAGTTTAGAGGAAGAGA
Organism: uncultured Desulfovibrionaceae bacterium; assembly: GCA_964455395.1. Classification (GTDB taxonomy): domain Bacteria; phylum Desulfobacterota; class Desulfovibrionia; order Desulfovibrionales; family Desulfovibrionaceae; genus CAYVWB01. The sequence goes on along the minus strand of CAYVWB010000154.1, from coordinate 1,411 downwards.
AGCACCGGCGCCGGGAGAAGGAACAGTACATTGGGAAACTGCGGTACCAGATGCGGAAAGAGAGGAAGCTGAAAGAAAAGCGTACGTAGCTGCAGCAGGTATCATTGGTGCTGGTATAAAATAGAGGGCCGGGTCGCAAAAATCATCCGGTCCCGCCCTCTGCTTCCAGGCGTTCCAATCCCTCCCTAAGTTCACGGAGCTCTTCGCGTAGTTTTTGCCTCTTATCATCACTCATGGTAACCTTCATGCACTACAGAACCTGCAGCGACGCCTCTCTTTCAGCCTTTGTTTCCGCCGACAGTACCCCGGCTTCCAGCTCTTCGGCCACGACGCGGGTCCTGTCGATGGTCCGGGCAAACCGGTTGGTGGCGCTTAGTAAGATCAGCCCGACACCGGAAACGAGCGCCACCGGTGCGATGCATGCCTGCAAAAATTGAGATAAGTTTACTGCTGCGTCCATCTTATTATTTTAACATCCCAAAGGGTAGAGAGAAAGTCGACATTGAAACATTTTTTAATCGGCGACCCGTCCCCGACTGTCTCTTTCGCCTCCGTCTCTTCGATTACCAAGAAGTAGGTGCACGGGGGAATCTGTAAAAGCTCTCCTTCCCGGCTCCTGCGGAACAGCCGTTTGTTATTCATTACTCTGGTAAGGGGTGGCCCTTCCCGGAAGAAGGATCGCAAAACGGGTAGGAATCGAAGAGCGCCCAAATAAAGCGAATTGGCGGATGGTGGAACGCGGCCATTGGGAGGGGGACGCCGCGATCAGTAGAACAAGCAAAGCCGCACTGATGGTTTTGCATGAACGAAAACATGGGATTACTATTACAAAAAATACCCCGCTACGCGCCGGGGGAAATGACATGAAGGAAGCCGTTTGCGTGCGCTTAGGATCGCTGCCGCCGAAATGGAGAAAACCATTGACGATGGACAATGGTCAGGAAAATCGGTTCCATGACGACATGCAAAAAGAATTAAAATTGCAAACGTATTTTTGTAATCCCTACAGTTCCTGGGAAAAAGAGAGTGTCGAAAATTCAATATGCTTGACTCGACGGGTATGGCCGAAAAAAACTGATTACGCATTGCTTTCAGATGAAGAAATTGCTACCCTCGAATACAGGTTAAATACACGTCCGCGGAAGCGCCTTGGCTATCTAACTGTCATTTTTCACATATAGGGCTGATATGAGGTGCTTTTCTATTCTAAACAACGCTATTTCCCATATACAGCATATTCGTTGCAGGATTTTGTTGTATTTTTGTTGTAGCTTGGGCAGGTACCAGGCGGTTTATTGGGGCCGTTGACTCGGTTGAAGTTATTAGGACCCGACCTGAAAAAATAAAAGCCCGACCAGATCCAACCCTCCACGGGTTTGTCAGATAATCTCGGGCGAGAGCGGAAACGCCA
>CAYVWB010000153.1:0-2146 GCA_964455395.1 uncultured Desulfovibrionaceae bacterium | reverse complement strand
GCAGGCGGCTGACGCCCAGCTCACGTCCGAAGACGCGATCCCCTGCTGCACGTCATGGTTTTGGAACTACGGTGATTCGCCTGTCACCCATATCATCACGAGAGGTCGCACACAGCGGACATAAGCCGCTGTGACGCAAAAAGCACACCCGGCGAGCGCGGCGAACACGTTTCTTATCGGCTCTGTTGCCGGTGAATGCGCGTTGTGACGGAAGCATCAGGCCCTAAACGCCCGGCGGAGTCCGCGTGATCTCGACGCCCAGCGACGCGCCCGGCACGCGGTCGAGCTTCTCCACCCGCACGCGCGCGCGCTGTGCGCCCTCAAGCGCAAGGCACGCATCAGCCACGCGCTCCGCGAGCGTCTCCATCAGGTTTATGTGACCCTCCTCGATCCCGCCCTGGATTGCCGCTATGATCGAATCGTAGTCGACCACCGGCCGTCGCCGGTCGCGCGTTGCGCCATGCGCCACGGCGATGTCGACGCTGAAGCGCACGCGCTGCTCGCCGTTGTACTCGTCGGCGTGAAGGCCGATCCGGCACGGCAGCACGAGATCGCGCACGAAGATGATGTCCGAAGGGGAAGGATATTCGTTCATGCGGGGCGCACCGTCAGCCGGGCGTGGCGGGTCTGGCGCCGGTCACGATGCGCGCCGCAGAGGCGCCAACCGGGCGCTAGGCATTGTATTTGATGTATTTGGCGATCGACTCATTCTCGGGCGTTCCGGTGAGCGCGCCGCCCTCCTTGCCGGGCTGCCACATGATCACCTCTTCGATCCTTGCGGCCAGCTCGAAGTCGCGGTCTGTAATGCCGCCCGCGTCATGCGATTCGATCGCCACCTCGACCTTGCCGAAAGAGATTGTGATGTCCGGGTGGTGCCACGCAGCCTCGGCCAGATGCGCCACGGCGTTCGCCACCATGACGGAGGCCTTGAAGCCGTGCGTGCCGTAAGTCCGGCGGAGCTGCCCGCCCTCGTAGCACCAGGCCGGCAGGTCCTTGCTCAGCCGCGCGGTGATGTCGCTGTCCTCATAGGTGCTTTTGGACTGCATCCTTGACCGTCCTAGGTTTTTGTCTCGTCAGTGTCTTCGCTCACACGCTCTGCAGTCGCCGGTTCGCGCGGCCCCTTGAGCCGCTCGGCTTTGGGCAGGGCCGCGTCTTCCGGGCGCACTTGCAGCATGTTGGGCGGCATGCTTTCCGGCGCAAGCGCACCCAGCGAGAAATAGACCTTGAGCAGGTCGTCGACCTTCATATCCGGCACGACCGTTATGTGATCTTCCGGGACCAGCACCAGCCCGCCGGTCATCGGCAGCGGCGCGGTCGGCAGATAGACCATCACCCGCCGCAAATCGCCGACATAGTAGCGGTCATGGCTGGCCAGAAGGGCGAGGATATGCGTGCCGTCCTCGCCGCCAAAGCGCACGGCCACGACGTCCATGCCTGACAGGTCGCCCCCGCCCTTCTCCGTCGCCAGCCGGATGACGCGCGCCACCGGGTTGTAGATGCCTTTTACCAGCGGCACGCGGGCGAACATCAGGTCGATCGCGCCCTGCACGCCGCGCCGCGCCTCGGTGCGGACGATCGCGCCCAGCAACCAGATGCCGATCAGCGCGATGGCTACGCCCAGCCAGAACGCCAGCGTATCGTTCTCCACCAGCGCGCTGCCGCCGCGGCGCAGCAATTCACCGAGGAAAGTGCCTGGGCCAAGCGCGTCGCGCAGGATCTGCACGAGCCAGGCGATGATGACGACGGTCAGGACGATCGGCAGCAGGACGATCAGGCCTGCGAGAAAGGTTCCCGTCACGCGGCTGCGCCAAAAACTCCTGAAAAACTCCCACATGCTGACCTAATGCCCCTCAAGCAAGCTGCGGCGGCGATCATATCAGAGATCGCTTGCCGGCGGCCATGCTTTTTGCCCGCAGACCGCGCGCGGCGCAAAGCGAAAGGGGCGACCCTTTCCGGGCCACCCCCTGCAATGCGCATTAATAATCTACGGCTTCGGGCTTAAGGATTGAGCGCTTCCTTCAGGCCGCGCGCCGCCTGAAACTTCGGCACCCGGCTGGCCGGCACCTCCACGGTTTCGCCAGTGCGCGGGTTGCGCGCCGTGGTGGCCTTGCGATCGGACACCTTGAAGCTGCCGAAGCCGGCGATG
>CAYVWB010000152.1:0-2162 GCA_964455395.1 uncultured Desulfovibrionaceae bacterium | reverse complement strand
CGCCATGGCGCAGCGTTTCGGCTGGCAAACCGAGACGGCGACGCTTCCCCACTCCGGTCACGACGCACCCCTGGTGCTGGAAGGCGGCGGTGTGGAGTCCGACGGCGCCGGAACCATCATGGTGACCGAAGAGTGGTTGCTGGACCCACACACCCAGGTGCGCAACCCGGGCGTGACCCGCGCACAGTACGAGGCCTTCTTCGCGGCGCATTTCGGCGCGCGGACCGTGCTCTGGTTGTCGCGCGGCGTGGCCGGAGACGACACGCACGGCCATGTGGACGACTGTTGCCGCTTCGTCGGACCCGGGCGCGTGGTGCTGTGCCGCGAACCCGATTCCGCCGATCCCAACCACCACGCCATGGAGGAAAACCGCGAACGACTGGAGGACGCCCGCCTGGCGGACGGTTCCCGTGTGGAGATAATCGATCTGCCCATGCCGGAACCTCTGGTCTTCGGCGCGTGGCGGTTGCCGGCGAGCTACGCCAATTTCTATGTGGGAAATCGGGTGGCGCTCGTCCCCACCTTCGACGACCCGGCGGACCGCACGGCGTTGGGCGTCATCGCGGAGTGCTTTCCGGACCGCGTGGTGAGCGGCGTACGCGCAGTGGACCTGGCGCTGGGCTTCGGCGCCGTGCACTGCCTGACGCATGAACAACCTGCAGCCTTGGCGGAAACAAATTCATCATGAGTCTTGAAAAAGTGTAGAGGAGTGGGATATGGTGGGCAAGGTCGCGTCATGCTGTATTGCGTGGCCTGCTCCGGTCAGACCCTGACTCGCTCCGGCCTTTTCGGGCTGGCTCGGTCACCCCCGGAGCGCTGACGCCTGCCCGGAGCAGACGTCGCAGGCGCAGTTTGGCGACGGATGATGCGGCCCCGTGCGGGAGACTGCCGTTCCCGGTCAGCCGGGTCAGTCAGGTCAACCGGGGCAGTCAGGTCAGCCCGGGTCAGTCAGGTCAACCGGGAAAACAAGGTCGGTCGTTCGCCCCCAGCGGCCGCCGCCCCTGTCAGGCCGACGCCTCCGTCAGGCCGACATCGAGGGGCCTTACCCAAGTGGAGTGCGCCATGTCCCAGGAAAAAGCCCCCATGCCGCCCAAGAGCGATGACGACTCCTTTGAATTCGAGATCGAAAACGTCGACGCGGAGCAGACCGAGGAGGACGATCCCCACATCTCCAAAGAGGAGACGGAAAACCTCCTCAAGAGCTTCAACACCATCTTCGAAGACAATGAATAGTCTGCGCGAGCTGCAGCCTGCGCGTCGAGCAAGGCGCTGAGGCCTGTGGCTCTCTATTCGATCCTCCTGCTGGAGGAGGACGCCTCCGAACGCCGCTTCTTCGAGGAATTCGTCGCGACGAATGGTCTGCCGTACGCCTTGGCCATGGCGGACTCCCTGGACGCGGGCCTGGAGATTCTGCGTCACGGCGGCGTGGACGCCGTCATCACGGACTATGTCTTCGAAGGCGGCGATGTCTTCGATCTGCTGCGCGCCACCCCCCACGTCCCCGTCATCATCGCCACTGCGCACGGCGATGAAGACGTGGCTGTCCAAGCCATGAAAGACGGCGCTTTCGATTATCTCATCAAGGACGACGAGCTCAACTACCTCGCCAAGATTCCCCTCACCGTGGAGCGCGCCGTGGCCCAGGGGCGACTCCGCGCCCAAGGCCGTCTGCTGGAGCACGCCGTCATGGCCATCCATGACGCGGTCTACATCACGGACGCCAATGGCCGCATCATCTTCGTCAATACCGCGTTCGTGGAGACGTACGGCTACACCCGCGAGGAAGCCGAAGGCATGCACGCCTCCTTGCTGGACGAGACTCTGCCCACCTGCCCCCAGCGCGGCAAGGGGTCGCCTTCCCGCGGCTCCTTGGAGACCGCGCACCAGCGTCGCGACGGCGCAGTTTTTCCCGTCTCCATCACCTGCACCCGACTTCCCAGCGAACACGGCGCGCCGGAAGCCGTGGTCTGGGTGGCGCGCGACATCTCCCACTGGCGCGAAGCCGAGGAGCAGCTCAAGAGCTCCCTCTCGGAAAAGGAGGTGCTTCTACGGGAAGTGCACCACCGGGTGAAGAACAATCTGCAGGTGGTCTCAAGTTTACTCGACCTGAAAGCCGGCTACATGAAGGACGAACAGACTCAGGACATGCTGCGCGACAGCCA
>CAYVWB010000151.1:0-2181 GCA_964455395.1 uncultured Desulfovibrionaceae bacterium | reverse complement strand
ACGCCATGCGCGCCGTGCAGGTGCAGCCCGAGCAGCCGCTCCTGCCGGCGGATGGAGGCGCAGGGCTTGCACCGCAGCAGGTCGAGCCGACCGCGTCAACCGCCGAATCCGAACAGGAGCCCGCCCAAGAGCCAGCGCCCCAGCCCTTCATCAAGGTCGTGCCGGTAACCACGAAAAAAGACCCGGCGGCCGAAGCGCGCCGCCGCGAGGCGGAGAAGATCCGCCGCGCGCGCATGGACGCCCAACGCGCGGCCCTGGGTGCGCCCCTCAAGGCGATCAAGACGTCGGGGGATTCCCGCGATGCACAGGCCCAGAGCCAGGAGCACTCACGGGCGCAACGCGCGCCGGCCCGGACGGAGTCCGCGCTTCAGGCGACGCACTCCCAGCAGGGACAACCCTTCGCCGAGGACCGCGACAAGGAGGCGTTCTTCGACCGCGCCGCCGCCACGCAGTGGGCGTTGGGCCACGCCCGCGAGCGCGGCCATCCGCTGTCGCTGAAGACCGGCGGCGTCATTCCGGCGCTCATGGTGACGGGCGTCAACTCGGACCTTCCCGGCGTCATCATCGCGCAGGTCAGTCGGCATGTGTACGACACCGCCACGGGGCGTCACCTGCTGATCCCGCGCGGCGCCAAGCTCTACGGCGCCTACGATTCACGCATCGTCTACGGGCAATCGCGGGTGCTCGTGGCGTGGAACCGCATCATTTTCCCGGACGGCTCGGCCATCACGCTGGGGGCCATGCCGGGCGCGGACCAGGCCGGGCAGGCCGGCTTCGAGGACCAGGTGGACACCCACTTCTGGCGTACGTTCGGCTCGGCCGTGCTCATGTCGCTCATCTCGGGCGTGAGCGCCTACGCCGTGGACGAATTCGGCCAGGGTGACGACGCCGAGACGCCCACGGTCATCGACCAGCTTGGCGCCGGCCTGGCCAGTCAGCTCGGCCAGACCACGGCCACGCTCCTGGAGAAGAACCTTTCCATCAAGCCGACACTGGCAATCCGGCCGGGCTACCCCTTCCACATCGTTGTGACGAAGGACATCGCCTTCGAGGAACCCTATGCGCCGTGGTGAATCAGCGCGCCCGCCCGTTGCGGGCAGCCACTTGGGCGCGGAATTCCAGGTAATCCTCAACGGAATCCGCCAAGGCTCGCGGCATGTCTTCCTCCCGGCTGGCCTGAAATGTGACCACGTCCGCAAGGCCGACCACCTCGCCATGGTAGAGGTCGGCCGCTTCGTCATAGGCGTACTCGCCGCGAAATTCCTTATAGCTGAGCGTGGGCATGGGCGTCCTCCTTGCCTCTTTCCATATCGCGGAAGCCGCAGCCGTCAACCCATGGAGCTTGCCGCATGACCGCCTACGGCCTCAACCACACGCCGCCCCGGAAGCGCAAGCCGTGGGGATGGCTGGCGTTTCTGTGCGCGCTCGCCATGACGAGCCTCGCCGTGGCCACGCAGCGCACGGCCGCGCACTATGGCTACCACCCGGCGTTGGGCGCGCCCCTGTTTCGGGTTGGCGACGTGGCGGCGTACCCGCCGTGGCGCATCGTCCAGTGGGAAGGGGAACTCCCCGACGACAAGCACATGGGCCAGTCCATGGCCCTGGCGCAGGCGTGTTTCATGTTCCCGCTGCTCGGCGCCATCGTGCTCGCGCAGCGGCGCACGTTGAGCAAAGGCCGGCCCGACCTCCACGGCTCGGCGCGCTGGGCCACGCCCGAAGACGTCCGCGTCATGGGCCTCCTCAACGGCGCCGGCGTCTACGTCGGCGGCTGGGTCGAGCGCCGCGGCACACGCGAGACGCACCACTACCTGCGTCACAGCGGGCCGGAACACGTCCTCGCCTTCGCGCCCACGCGGTCGGGCAAGGGCGTCGGGCTCATCGTTCCCACGCTGCTGTCCTGGTCGGAATCCGCCGTCATTTTCGACATCAAGGGCGAGAACTGGGCGCTCACGGCCGGGTATCGCCACTCGCTTGGGCAACGCGTCCTGCGCTTTGACCCGTCTGATACGTCGGGCGCGTCGGCCCGGTTCAACCCCATGGAGGAAATCCGCCTCGACACGCCGCATGCGATTCCGGACGCGCAGAATCTTGCACAGATGCTCATGGATCCGCAGGGCAAGGGGCTTGAGGACTACTGGAACAAGGCCGGCTTCGCCTTCCTCGGCGGGGCCATCCTCCATT
>CAYVWB010000150.1:0-2208 GCA_964455395.1 uncultured Desulfovibrionaceae bacterium | reverse complement strand
TGGCGCGGGCGCTGCGCGCGCCGCGGGACCCCGCCTGGGTGGCCGATGGCGTCGTCTCCGACCGCTGGGCGCCGCTTTCGACGGTGACGGGGCAGCTTGATGCCTTCGAATGGCGCATCCCGATGGAGAGAGTCGCGCCTGCGGATCAGGACGCGCTGCCGCTGGAGATCGCTGAACTCGACCGGCTGGAGCGGCTTGAGCAGACGCACAGAGCGGATGTTGGGCCACCGGCCGACCATTCAAACGAGCCGGCGATCCTGGAGGCCGTGGACCAGGAGGATACGCCAAGCGAAGAGCCGGAGGCGCCCAGCCCGGAGGAACCGGAACGCGAGGCCGCTCCCCGTAGCCTTTCCACAACCGACGAACCAGCCGAGGCGTCTGAGCAGAACCCGCAGCGCGCCGAACGGCGCAGCCTCCAACCCGCCGAGACTGTGGTTTTTCCGCTACGCGCGCCCGACGATCCCGGCCCCGAAGCCACCGAAATCGACGACGAGAGGATTTCCCCGGCATATGGTGTGCCAGTGAAAAACACACGTTAAGATTTAGCGTGTATGGATGCTTGCGTGACGCCCACGATTGCGGGTTGCAGTGCCTTGGAATTGTCGTATAGCGGGTATTTGCTCGGTATCAGCAGGCAGCTTCGCCCGGCGGCGTGGCGTTCCGGGACGCAGTATCAGGAAGGTCGAACGAAATGTCTGTGAGGTTCTTGCGTTACGCGGTCCCGGTTCTGGCGTTGCTTCTCGCGGCGGGCGGGTACCCCGGCTCTGCCGCGGCCGGCGACTCGAAAATCTTCGCGCGTTACAATATCGCCTTCAACGGGCTGAGCATCGGCACCTTTCGGTTTCACTCCAACTGGAACGCGACGGGCTACCACCTGCGCGCGGGCGCGCGCATCAGCCTGTTGAGCGGCGTCCTGTTCGATTGGAACGCGCGCACCGAAAGCGCCGGCCGGCTGACCTCCAACGGCCCGAAACCGGAGCGGTACAATTTCGGCTATGAGTCCGGCGACAAGGCCGGTTCCGTGCGCCTGCGCTTCAACGGCTCTGCGGTCAGTTATGTCAACATCGATCCGCCGCCAAAGAAGAATCGCGTTCCGGTGGAAAACCATCACATGCGCGGCGTCATAGACCCGCTCAGCGCGGTCATCGGCCTTTCGCAGTTCCGCCGCCCGAACCGCGGCGCGCAGTCCTGCAACGAGGAGCTGCAGATCTTCGACGGCAAGATGCGCTACGACATCACCCTGCGCTACAAGTACACGCGCCGCGTGACCAGCGCGGGCTACAATGGCCCGGCCTATGTCTGCCGCGCGAAGTTCCAGGCCATTGCCGGGCACAAGCCGAACAAGGAAGAGACCGGCTTCCTGGAGCGGACCAACGACATCGAGGTCTGGCTGATCCCGGCGAAGAAGGTGCAGCTTTACGTGCCTTTCTACATCTATCTGCCGCTGCCGATCGGCTCCGCGTCGATGACCACCGAGGAGTTCCGCGTGGAGTCGGCGCGCGAGGGCAAGCTGACCGTGATCGGGGCGAGCTAACGGCGCGCGCCGGCAAAACGCGCAAGCTCTATAAAATACGATCGATTTCACATTGCCATCATGTTTTGCTGCTCCTAATTGTTAGGCAGGCGGCGCGCTGTTTAGAGGGCTTTACCTTGCCGCAGCGCCCGCCAAATCTGTTTGCGCTGCGAAGATGATCTTCGCAGCACAGCATCTTCGAATGGCCAAAGCGTCCGGGAAGATGCGCCAGGCCCAGACCCGGAGCGCGCTTGTCACGCGAATGCGCTCTGACCCGCCGGCAATGGGGAAAACATGCCGCAAAACGCTCCCGCCCCCGCTTCCGCGCCCCGCAACACGTCGAACCGTCCGGATTGCGCCCGCAACGTCACCGCCGTGCTCGGCCCGACCAACACCGGCAAGACGCATCTGGCCATCGAGCGGATGCTCGGGCACGAGACCGGGATGATCGGCCTGCCGCTGCGCCTGCTGGCGCGTGAGGTATACGAAAAGGTGGCCGCCCGCGCGGGCGCGGAGAACGTCGCGCTCATCACCGGCGAAGAGAAGATCAAGCCCGCCGAGCCGCGCTATCACGTCTGCACGGTCGAATCGATGCCGCAGAACGCGGATGTCGATTTCCTTGCGGTGGACGAAATCCAGCTTGCTGGCGACCCGGAGCGCGGGCATGTCTTCACCAACCGGCTCTTCCACGCGCA
>CAYVWB010000149.1:0-2208 GCA_964455395.1 uncultured Desulfovibrionaceae bacterium | reverse complement strand
CCTATTACGAGCGCTACCGCTTCGCCGATATCTTCGCCACCGCCAAGCGCGTGCCCAACTATGTCGCGGATGAGATCGCCAGCATCCCCGGCGTGGCAGATGTGGAGACGCGCGCGGTATCGGCTGTCCTGCTCGACATCGAGGGGATGCCTGAGCCGGCGACCGGCAAGCTGATCTCGATCCCCGAGACCGGCGAATCCGCGCTCAACCGCGTGCATATCCGCGAAGGCCGCCTGCCCGAGCCGCTGTCAACGCGCGAGATCGCCGTCAACGAGTCCTTTGCCGAGGCGCATGGCTTCCGCGCCGGCGACCGGATCAGCGCGATCATCAATGGACGCAAGCGCGAACTGGCGATCGTCGGCGTGGTCCTGTCGCCGGAGTTCATCTACACGCTTGGGCCGGGCGATCTGGTGCCGGACGACCGGCGCACCGGCGTGCTGTGGATGCGCTACGACGCGGCCGCGGCCGCGCTCGACCTGGAAGGCGCGTTCAACGATGTCAGCGTGAAGCTGATGAGCGGAGCGGAGCCCGAGGCGGTCATGGCGCGCATCGACCGCCTGCTGGAGCCGTATGGCGGGCAGGACAGCTACACGCGCGACGACCAGCTCTCCCACGCCTTCATCGATGCCGAGTTGCAGCAGCTTGGCGCGATGGCCTACATCATCCCGCCGATCTTCCTTGCCGTCTCGGCCTTCCTGTTGAACATGACGCTGGCGCGGCTCATCACGCTGGAGCGCGAGCAGATCGGGTTGCTGAAGGCGCTCGGCTACCCATCCCGCGAAGTCGGCTTCTATTATATCAAGTTTGTGAGCACGGTGACGGTGCTGGGCGTCGCCATCGGCTTCGCAGGCGGAACCTGGCTTGGACACGAGCTGACACAGCTCTACACCGAATTCTTCAATTTCCCGTTCCTCGTGTTCCTGTTGCCGACCAGCATCTACCTGATCGCGGCGGGGGTAAGCTTCGCGGCGGCGCTGCTGGGCACGCTTCAGGCGGTGCGCGGCGTCGTGCGCCTGCCCCCGGCCGTGGCGATGCAGCCGCCACCGCCGACCCGCTACGCCAAGACATGGCTGAGCCGCAGCGGCCTGACGCGGCATGTGCGACAGTCCACGCTGATGATCGGGCGGCACATCATCCGCTTTCCCGTGCGCAGCATCCTGACCACCACCGGGATCGCGGCATCTGTCGCCCTGCTGATCGTGTCGTTCTATGGGATGGACTCGGTCGACTACGTCATTGACGTCACCTATTCCCAGACCAGCCGGCAGGACATCTCGCTCAGCTTCAACGACATCAAGGACAGCCGCGCCCGCTACGACGTCGCCAACCTGCCCGGCGTGATGCGCGCGGAACCTTATCGCACGGTCCCGGTCACGTTACGCCACGGGCTGAACGAAGAGCGCGTGGGGGTCATCGGTCTGTCGCCTGACGCGGAGTTGACCCAGTTGCTCGATCCCGCCTTCCGGCCGATGACGGTGCCCGACATCGGCATCGTTCTGTCGGAGATGCTGGCCGACCTGTTCGATGTCGGGCGCGGCGACCTGGTCCGCGTCGAATTTAAAACCGCTCGGCGGCGCGAGGTTCTGCTGCCAGTCACCGGCATCAGCCAGGCGTATCTGGGGCTGAGCGCGCATATGGATCTGGCGCTGCTGAACGACCTTATGGGCGACGGCGACGTGGTCTCCGGCGCGAACATAAAGGTGGACGAGACGAAGCTGCCCGCGCTCTACGACGCCGTGAAGGAGACGCCCGCGGTGTCCTCCATCGCGCTTTTGAACAAGTCGCGGCAGTCCTTCCGCGACACGCTGGCCGAGAACATCAACACCATGACCGCCATGTTCATCGCGCTCTCGGCAATCATCGCCTTTGGCGTCGTCTATAACAGCGTGCGCATTCAGCTTTCCGAGCGCGGGCGCGAACTGGCGAGTCTGCGCATCCTCGGCTTCACGCAAGGGGAAGTGATGCTGATCCTGTTCGGCGAGGTCATCGTTTTGCTGCTGATCGCGATACCCATCGGCTGGGTCGCGGGGTATATTCTCGCCGGCGCGGTCGCGGCGGGCATGGAGACGGAGCTGTACCGCGTGCCGCTGATCGTCGACCGGGATACCTACGCAAAGGCGGCGATCGTGGCGATCGTCTCCACGCTGGCCTCGGCGGTGATCATGCGCTGGCGGATCGCGCGGCTGGATCTGATCGCGGTGCTGAAAA
>CAYVWB010000148.1:0-2247 GCA_964455395.1 uncultured Desulfovibrionaceae bacterium | reverse complement strand
CTTATTACAACGCCTGGCCCGCCGCTTTAGAATGTCCATTCGCCTGTAGTGGGGACCGGTCAAGGTCTACGTATTACCTCAACGGAAAGGGAATAGTAGCCAGCAAATGGCCAAGTATGGCCGGGTCGAGATGCGAAAAAGCATCACGGTTTGGAGAAAACCTGTCTATAACGAGAGATGAAAACGAGTTTCATAGGATTTCATAGGGAGTGTATATGAATAAGATGTCCTCTAGAACCATAGCGCCACATAATAGCGAGAAAAAAAGTCTTGACATTGGATATGAGCGAACATGCGATTGCAAGCTATCTCATATCAACTGTATGACTGCCAAAGAGTGGATAAAAGCCCAGATAGGTGTGTGGCAGTTTTACTATGAAGGACGAGACATACGAGATAAACAACTACATCCTGCTGTCTTTCCAATAAGTCTGGCCACACAGATTATTTCGCTTTTCACTCACAAAGGCGAACTAGTTATCGATCCATTCGTTGGCAGCGGTACAACATTGGTCGCTGCACGAGATTCAGATCGAAATGCAGTTGGTTTTGACTTGCAAGAGGACTATATAAACCTTTGCAAAGATCGCCTGCGTCAATTAGCGCTGGGTAATACCAGCAAGCAATTAGCTATTCAAGACGACGCTCGTAACATACCACACTATTTCGAGGAAGAAACTGTATCCTTGATTTTTACCTCCCCTCCATACGCCAATCTCTTAAATCGCAAACGGAGGAATAAGAGCAGGCGAGGAGACGAAAGAAAGAATGAACAATACTTAGAGGTTGAGCAATACAGTCAAGATCCTCGCGACCTGGGGACGCTTTCCCCTATGGAATTTGGGGAAGCGATGAAAAAGATTTTCGCTGGTATGTTGCCCTTGCTAAAACCCAAGGGGCATTGTGTCATCAATGTGCCGGATATGTGGATGAAAAACAAACGTATCACATTGCATATCATCGTTGTGGAAGCTCTCCGAGAAGCCGGCTACGAGCTGAGAAATACGATAATATGGGATCGCACGAATATCGTGAATCGAGTGGGTATCTTTGGATGGCCTTCCAATTACATCACGATGGGGACCACTTTTGAGTATTTGCTTCATTTTTGGCGTCCACCTCAAAAGAAGAGGTGATCAATGCAACAATCAATGTTTCCTAATGAATTATCGGTACACGAGGAAAAAGTCAAATACGAGATTAAGCAGATAAAGACGCTGAAGAGTCCGTATGAGAGTGTCTATTGGTTTGCGCGGATATTGGTTGGAAGTGAATATGGCAACGAAGGCAGCAACACTACCCAGATGCTTGAATTGAGCGGGTATATTGACACTTTACTCTCCGTTCCTCAGCCGAAACTCGAAACCTCCAAGCGAGTCATCTGGGATTTTCTACACAAACTCCACCGCTCCGGGACTCAAGCCGCCAGCAAAGTGGAAAAACTGGTGGATCGTTTAGACCAATTGGTTACATCGCCGGAAGATTTGTCGGTTTTGAAGTTCACGATTGATCACGTCATTATTCCCACGAACGAATTGTTGCAAAGAGTCCCTAGCAGTGATAAGGAAGCAGCTGAGAGATTGATACGAGTCTACCTGGAGGAGGAAGGCGAAAGGGGACTGCGAGATGTAATCTTGATGTGGGATCGAGTGGGTCAGCGCTGGTGTATGGAGGCCGAGCGAGTTTTGATTGTGGCTGGTTTTCGTCTGCTTCGCCAGAGTTTGGACGATTTGTTGCACGGAAAGCACATTTCCCGCATTGATGCGGATCAGACTCTCACGGCGTTTGTACAAGAATTTGAACGACGGCTTGTACGCGGAGTGCGTCCTGGCAGAGCCGGCCGAAGTTTGGAAGACGTGACAGGCGTCATTCTAGACCATTTTGGAATTGAGTGCTTCCGTGACGCGCCAGACCACATTAAGACCGTTTTTGAAGTAGATAAAATGATCCCTCTTCCTGACGACTGGCGGATAGGCGTCTCCTGCAAGCGAACGCTGCGGGAGAGGTGGAAACAAGCAGCCAGTCTGGACTTGGAAACTATGGATAACGAGAAGCTCAAAAGCACCTGGCACGTTATCACGCTTACATCAGACCTGACCATTACAAAGATCCAAGCGATTGGTGAAAGTAGAGGCATTGTCTATATACCCGATGACGATCACTTCCTCCAAAATCACGCTGCTGATCCCAGAATTTCTGCTTTTATTCGCCCTATGACCTCTTTCATTTCGGACCTAAAAAAAGAGA
>CAYVWB010000147.1:0-2319 GCA_964455395.1 uncultured Desulfovibrionaceae bacterium | reverse complement strand
GGTGGTGGTCCGCGTAGCGCGCCCAGCCGTTGAAGCCGCAGCAGAGCGCCCGCCCGGAGCCGGGGGCGCGGTCCGTATCCACCGTAAAAAAGGGCATGAAATCGCGGGTCCAGCCGCGGTCCGTGGGCTGGATGACAAAGCGCACGCCGGGATGGTCTTCGCGCGGCGTCATGGCGACGCCGGAGCGCTCCAGCACGCGACGCGCGCGTTCGGCATGGGCTTCACTGCGGACAAGGATGCGCGTTTCCTCAGAAGCGGCCAACCGGCCCGCCATGGTGGCGTACACCCAGGGGATCGCCTGGAACTTGGGGCTCCAGTCCGACACCTTGTGGGGCCACCCCAGCCAGACGGCGCGGTGGGGCTCCCATTCGGCAGGCAGGACGCGGGCGTCATTCACAGCAGCCACAGCGCCCACCCGGCGGGATTTCCCCATAGCCCACCACCAGATTGTCCTTGTGCTTGACGTAGATGGACGACGGCTCCCCGGCGCGACCGTAGCGCGCAACCTGGTAACAGTAGTATTCCACCCGACCTTGCGCGTGAACGGCGGCGGGTTGGCCCATCATCGAGAGGACCTGCTGCTTGGTCATGCCGAGCTGCAGGGGCGGGACTTCGCCCTCGTAATGGACAGCTTCGGGCGGCGCGTCGCCACGACCGCCCGAGCCGGCGCATCCCGCCACGGCGGTCATCACGAGCAGCAACAGCACGAAGCCAAGGCGCAACGCAGCGCCGTTCATCCGGAAAACACGGCGCATACAACGCGCGACGGATGCGATGTGGGACATGAGCGTCTCCATGGTCGCCGCAGATCAGCCCTCCCCCGTGCAGGAGACGGCGCGTACCTCACGGCAGCCTGTAGGGTTGCTGGCCGAAGGTGGGGCCTTCCACAGGGCCTTCGCGCGTGGCGTTGCGGGCTGCCTCCACGCCCCTTGGGCCCACGTACGCGTAAAGGTCGAAGGTGTTGTCCGGCACGTTGAGCACCCGGGGCTCACGCCACACGAGGGTGGCCTCGGCGTTCAGGAACATGGAGCCCTTGATGGTCATGCGTGAAATGAACGGCCGCGTTTCGCCATCCAGCTGCAGGGTGTTGCCGTACTCCAGCCGCACTGTCTTGAGCAGGCGCTCTCCTTCTCCATAATAACTCGTCTTCACCCGGAGCGTGCGCGGTTTGGAGATCCAGCACTTGACGACGGGATAGACGCCTTCGCCCTCCACCCCTTCCAGGGTGATGAGCACGCACGGCTCGCCGTAGGCGTCGTCGTCCGCCACATGGGCGACGCGGTAACGACCCATGAAATCCAGCGCGGCGATGTTGGCGTACGCCACGGGCCCTACCAACCGCTGCCTGGGCGAGACGAGTGTGGGCGCGATGAGCCCGGGGAGGATCTTCCAGATGCGACCCTCCTTGCGCAGGCTGAGCTGCCCCTGCATCTCCACGGGGCGCAGCGTTTCCGCGAGCGCTTCCATCCGTTTGGCGGTGAGGAGCAGACTGCGGCTGAAACGGCGCTCATCCTCGATGGCGTCGATGTCCACGCGGGTGACCACGCCCACGGGGTGGGTGAGCGCCTGTTCCGCCTTCAGGAGCAGGCGTTCGGGGCCATCGCTGGATTCGGGGTGCAACGGCGCGCTTGCAAGGCCGGGTCCGACCGCGCTCGCCACGAACAATGCCGCCATCAGCAGGAGCGTCACATGTTTCGCCGTTCCCGACACGACGCGGCGCGACCGACACAGGCGCCTCAAGTTGCGCCAAGCACGAAGCCGCGGGTCGGAGCAGGCGTGTTCCATCTCAGCGTTCCGCGCAGGCGGCCGCAAGCTCGGCAAGATGGTCGCGCAAGGCGTGCGCCTGGTCGATGTCGCGGGTCATGACTTTCAGCACGAACTCCGCCTGGACATGGTCGCTGATGATGTCCTCCCCCTCGAAGTGACGGATGCGCGCCGGAGCTTCGCCCTCGCGTCCCGCGAGGTGGATGGAGAAACGGCCGTCGTCGTCCTTGGCGTAGGTGACGCGTTCGGGGCTCACGCGGGTCATGTCCAGTTCACGGATGAAGCGGCGTTGGCCGGCGGCTTTGACTTCGACGAGGACGCACCCTTCCATGGCGGCGTGGGTCAGGGCGGTGAAGCGTTCCCCCGAGATGCTTGCGGGGGCGCCCGTCGCATTGCCCGTCGCATTGCCCGTCGCATTGGCGGTCGGGTCGGAAGAAGACGCGTCTGCGGCGAGAGAGACCGTGGGAGCGCAAAGGGCGACGAGAGAGATCGTGGCGGTGGCGGTGACGACTGCGGTCAGGAAAGCTCCCGAGATGAGGAAGCAAGCGATGCAGG
>CAYVWB010000146.1:654-2444 GCA_964455395.1 uncultured Desulfovibrionaceae bacterium | reverse complement strand
GACGGCGCCGGGAAGATTCTTTATCTCCTTCTCCATCTCTATTGTAATTTCTAAGCCTTTTTTCTCCGCCGTCGGTTCCGACTCGGAGACAACTTCTTCGATGAGAAGCCGGGGATCGAAAAGCACTTCCTCCTGCCCCCTGCGGTTGGAGAGCCACGCGAAAGTAAGAATGCCCTCCACCATTTTGGAAAGACGCTGCGACTGTTCTTCGATAACAGCGCCATAGGTATTCACCTTTTCCTGGTCGGTAATTAACCCCCCGGCAAGGTTGGAGGAGGCGGATTTAATTACGGCAATAGGGGTCCTCAGTTCGTGGCTTACTCCGGCAACGAATTCCCTCTCCAGCTCCCGCAGCCGTTTCGCCCGGAGATAGAGACGGTTCATAACAAGAAAACTTAAAAAGAGAACCGCCAAAATTCCGGTTCCCACAATCAGATTTGCCGTGCGTCTCGAAGACACCGCCCTGTCGATCGAGCCCAGGGGATAATAGATTTCTAACGTCGCCAGGGGGTCTTTTCCGGCGCCGAAGAAAAGTGGGGTAAAATCCTCCACTGTTCTTCTAAACCAGTATTCAACCAAGGGATTATAGTTCCGTCTACCCGTATGGTCTTGATTCTTTTCGATTTGTCTGTAGGTACCGGGGTGATCATTGCGTACCATCACCTTTTCCTGCTCTCCAATAAGAAAGGGATGCACTATTTCCAGTTCCAACTCCGGGCTGCCTGAAAACTGCTTGCCGCCGCTATATTCGTAAAGGACATTCCCCGAAGGGTCTAAAACCCTGAAGGGGTATCCCTCGAGAAAGTCGCTGATATATCCGGGAAGTATTTTTCCCGGGAAAATCGCGGCATTGATTCTGTACAGAAAAACAGTTCCTCTATCCTTGGAGGGAACAAGGATATACTCCCCTTCTTCGCTCTCTTGCAGATGTTTCTGAATTTCCTGGAGGGGAGTCCCCGTTTCCAATTCTCTAAGGAGAGTGAGGAGTTCTCCCCCAGGGTCAATCTCGGAAATTCCTGCTTCCGAGATTACATACGCGAAAAAGGAAGTATCCCTTTTTTTGAGCATATACATCTCTTCAAGTAAGTCCGGATAGAGGGCATGTTCCTTCCAATAGCGGAGATTTTCCACAAGTTCCTCCGTTCCGGCGGATTCATCGATTATCTTCGGGTGGAAGGGGGATTGAAAAAGGGAGATGAGCAGACGAACTTCGTCCCCAGCTAAGAATAAAGCACGGATAGCGTTTCTTCTCAGCTCCCTCTGGATGCGTTCTTTCTCAATACAGGCAATCTGATTGATCCAGCGGTACTGGAGTCCAATGAGCAGAACTCCTGCCAGGGCGAGAACAATGGAGCCGATAATGAGGAAAAACTTTCCTCTCTTTAATCTATGGTTACTCTTCATATACTCCTATTGTACAAAACCATTCTGAAAAAGAAAGTGACCGCCGAGGCGGAAAGGGCTGAAAAGATGATATTTTACCTGGAGTTTACATTCCTGTTACTTCCCTGTAACCACACAGGCGTCGGAATGCTGTATTTTCTATCCAAAAGGAAGGAATACATGGCGGATCAACAGCCGAGGAAAATTGTTCACTCCCGAACAGAAGCGGCAGCGAAGAGTCGCGTTCATCGTCATCGGAGTAATAATTGCCATCGCCTTAGGGGGGTATCTGCTCCTCATGCCCCGGGAGAAAACCTATACCCTGAAGGAGTGGGATGCTTCCTCCGTAAAGCGGGGGGACCTTCCGAAGATCATTCAGGCCAGCGGTACTGTGGCGGTACCGGAAC
>CAYVWB010000146.1:0-644 GCA_964455395.1 uncultured Desulfovibrionaceae bacterium | reverse complement strand
CGGCAGAAAACCTATACCCTGCAAGATTGGGATGCTTCCTCTGTAAAGCGGGGGACCTTCCGAAGATCATTCAGGCCGGTGGAACTGCGGCGGTGCCGGAACAGATAAATATCTTAAGCCCCCAGGAAGGCTATGCCGCGGAACTTCCGGTGGAGGTGGGAGAGGGGAAAGGGGAATCACAATGAAAATAGTGCCGCTTTTGCTTGTCTTTGGATTGCTTTGTGGATGCGCCTCCATGCGTCCGACAGATCCATACGCTTCGGTCGAAGTGAGAGGAACTTCCTCTGTGGGTGTCGATATGGTTCATCAAACACCCAGAATCCCCAAGGGTCCTCTGACGCTGCCACAAGCCATTGAAACCGCGATCGCCAATAATCCGGAGGTCGCGGCGCGAGGATGGGACGCGTCGGCGGCGCAGGCCCGGCGTGATCAGGCTTTCGGCGCTCGACTTCCTAGGGTTGGGATCTCGGGCGGCTACACGCATACCCTTGATGAACAGCGTCTCATTCCCGCAGGCAAGGACGGAGAGTCCGGGCTTTTCAGCCGCGATATTGTCTCAAGCAGTCTTGTCGTATCCATGCCGCTGTTCGCGGGCGGGCGGCTGGTCAACCAGGTGAAGGTTGCCGATTTGCTTCGACAGGCGG
>CAYVWB010000145.1:0-2605 GCA_964455395.1 uncultured Desulfovibrionaceae bacterium | reverse complement strand
CGACAGGGTACGTCACCCCCTTCACGGCCTCAAACACCAGAAATGAGCATAACTCCTTAATATCATCAAGCAGGCACTTTGTCGACATGATGCAGTCATGTGTTATTTGTCTGGATGATCTCGCGGCTCCATGATGAACATGGACCTTATATTCTGCCCTCAGCTTGAACCAAGCTTGACCTGAATAAATATTTATGACTGAATTTATCCAGAACGCAGTCATGAAATGACTGAAATGGACGCCGGAGCAGAAGACGCTGGTCGTGCTTGAGGGCTTCGTTGAAGGCTTGTTGGCTCGCCCCCTCCCCAGCTCAAGTCGGCCTGCGGCCTCCCTTCGCGGGGGGGGGGGTCAGAATCACTCCTTTTCCACTCAAAATGCACCCTTTTCCGTCACGTGCGGGCGATAGGTCGTTCTCACCCCGTACGCGCGCAACACCCCCAAGCGAAAGGAGCAAACCAATGGCCGCCTTTCAAGCGAACGACATTGTCAAGCACGTGAAACTGGATGACTGGGGCGCGGGCAAGGTTCTAGAGTCGCTAGGCGAGGGCAAATATCTTGTCTTCTTCGAGGACGCCGGCAAGAAGATTATGCTGGAGCGATTCCTCTCGCCCGCTTCAGATGAGACCTCCGTCGTGCTGCAGGCCGCCACCAAGGAGACGGACTTCACCAAACATCGTCCGCTCAAGGCGGTCCTGGATGACTTCCGCGAACTTTTTCCCGAAGGCTTTGCGAGTCCGGAATTCCTCGAACATGAGCGCGACTACAAGCTCAAGGCGTCCGAGTTCATCCACGCGCAGCTCAACAAGGACGCGCTTGACGCGTTGCTTCAGGATGACGACATCGACGAAATACTCACCCGCGCGACCCAAGCCTTCAACAAGACGAACCTCATCTTCCCCAACGAAAAGATGGCGCTCAAGGACGGCTTCAAGGCTGCGGACGCTGCCGCTCGGCGCGATTTCGCCGTGACCCTGCGCGAATTACTCCACGGCGAAGGTCCCATGGAGGACCGCTTCGCCGCTTTCGTCAAGGCGCTGGAGGATATGGACGCCGCCAAGTGGACCACGGCCACCTACTTACTTTTCCTGCACGATCCCGAACACTATCCGTACATGAAGCCACGGGTGACCCAAAGCGCAGCCAAAGCCTTCGCCTACCCGCTCCACTACAGCTCAACCATACGCTGGGACATCTACGCTCAACTGATCGAGTTCTACCACTACGTTATGGACTATCTCACCGGCAATACAGCGTTACAGCCGAGAGACATGATCGACGTACAGGGCTTCATCTGGTGCGCCGACCCCGACACCTACAGTGACGAAAGCCGACAAGTCGTTCGCGAGAAACGCCGCAAGCGACTGGCCGGCAAAGATGAGTGACCCAGAAGGCCCCCGCGAGACTGCTTGGCCTCTCGTTGCGGCCCATCCGCTTCTTGACCGACCATAACCCAAAGGTTATATATCTGCCATGAGCGGCTGGACCGTCGAGTTCCTGAACGAAGTCGTCGAGAAGGAGTTTGTCGAACTCCCTGCTGACATTCGAGCGCGTATGATGCGCGTGACGGAACTCATCGAGACGCACGGTTTGCCCCACGTCGGCATGCCGTATGTGCGCCACCTGGAGGGAAAACTTTGGGAGATGCGCGCCAAGGGCAAGGATGGCATCGCCAGGAGCCTATACGTGGCCGCCACGGGAAAGCGCGTCGTCGTTCTGCGCTGCTTCATCAAAAAGACGCAAAAGACGCCGCAACGCGAGATACGCCTCGCCCTGGAGCGAGCCAAGGAGGTCTGATCTATGGCCAATAAAATGCGTGACCTGCACGACAGCATGCTGCGCCGTGACCCCGCCTACCGTGAGGCGTATGAAGCCCTGGAGGAGGAGTTCGACCTCGCCGGCGTCATGATCGCCGCGCGCAAGCGGGCCGGTCTGACCCAGCAGGACGTCGCCGAGCGCATGGGCGTCTCGCAACCCGCCGTCGCCAAGATCGAGAGCGGCAAGACCCTGCGCGTGGACACCCTGCAGCGCTACGCCAAGGCCGTGGGCGCTCGGCTGAACCTGTCGCTGGAGCAGCCAAACGACCACACGCCCGGCGCAAACGCCGCCCACGGCTAGCGTTTCAGGTAGCCGGAAGCGCTACCCATGCAGCCCGGGGGCACAGACGGGGGCATCGGGGAAAACCGAACTGGATTTTTTACGTAATTCTCGCTACATACCGATTGAGTTTGACGGACTCTCCCTCCGCCATTGGACTTTTCCCGCCTGTAAAATCAGTATCTAACTGAACACACTTGGTGTTTTCTTCCTCTTGGTACACAACTGCGGCGCCCCTGAGGAATGAAACGCATGCCCGGACACACCCGTTTGTTCCGCCGTGGCGCTGTCTACTACCACCGCTGCAAAGTCCCCTCTGACATCATCGCCACCTATGGGCGCACTGAAGAAAAGTGCTCGCTCAAGACGATGGACTACCAGGAAGCCCTACGCTTGGTGAAAATCAAAGCCGTGGAGGTGGACGAACAGTTCGAAGCGCGGCCCGCAAGACCAAACGCGTCGAACAACAGCACGAAGAAACCCGCCAAGCGAACACCTACGAAGCCGTGG
>CAYVWB010000144.1:0-2719 GCA_964455395.1 uncultured Desulfovibrionaceae bacterium | reverse complement strand
GAGCTGGAAGGGGGAAGCGCCCAGGAGTTCTTCCGCCGTGTAGCCGAGGATTTTTTCGACGGAGTCGGAGACGAAGGTGTAGCGGTCTTCGGCGTCGATCTGCCAGATCCAGTCGGCGGAGGTGGTCAGCACGTTGCGGAACCGCGCTTCGGATTCGGCGAGGCGGGTCTGCGCTTCCTTGATGGGTGAGATGTCCACCATCACGCCGGTCACGCGCAGGGGCGCGCCGGAGTCGTCGCGGCTGGAGATGCGGCCCTTGCCCAGCATCCAGCGCCAGTCGCCGTCTTTCGAGAGCAGCCGCTGCTCGGCCTCGAAGGCGTCACTCTCCCCCCGCATGTGGCGCGCAAGCCGCTCCAGGACGGCGTCCTTGTCGTCGGGGTGCAGCCGGTCGCGCCAGAACTCGAGGCCCTGGACCTCCTCCGGCTCGTAGCCCAGCAGCTGCGCCCATTCCCGGCTGTAGGCCACCGTATTCGTGTCCACGCGCCAGTCCCAGAAGCCCACGCGGCCGCCTTGCACGGCAAGGGAGAGCCGTTCCTCGCTTTCGCGCAGACGCTCTTGGGTGCGCTTGGATTCGGTGATGTCCACCATGACCGCCAGGGACCGCGTCACTGCGCCGTGTGTGTCGAACTCCGCGGCGGCGGAGAGGAGCACGTCGATGACGCCGCCGTCCTTGCGCACCATCTGATAGGCGATATCGTGGCATTCGCCGGACTGGAAGAACGCCGGAAGCACCGTCTCGCGGGCGTAACGGCGGGATGTTTCGGTGAGGAATTCCGTGGAGGACCGGCCCAGCACTTCCTCGCGGTGGTAGCCCAGTGTGCGCAGCCACTGGTCGCTGACCTCGATGAGTCGGCCGCCAGCGTCTATGGAGTGGAGCATGGCCGGCGTCTTGCGGTAGAGATCCAGCAGCCTTCGCGCGTTGGCGTCGGCGCAGTCCTCCGTCGCACAGTTTCCCGGTGAGGTGTTGTCCGCAGCCGATTCTCCAGTTTCCGTCGGCGCGTCCTCGAAGGCGACGAGGACGCCCCCATGCGTCGCGGTCATGCGTACGACCGCCGGCTCGGGCGCTGCGTTGGTCTTCTGCAGGGTGATGATGAAGGGAGCGGCGCAGTCGTCGGGAGGATGCGTCAACAATCCGATGAACGCGTCGCGCTGTTCAGGCGCAGGGACGTAGGGACGGAGCCAGTCCGCCACGCTCGGCTGCGGGGTGTGAGGGCTCGTCGCCGGGCTTGCCCCCGAGCCCATGCCCGACGCCGCCGGCGTCTCGCCATAGCGCTCCACGAAGCGCCAGCTGACGGCGCTGACCCGGCCCTCACGGATGAACACGAGGGGCGCCGGCGCGGCGTGCGTCATCGCAGCCATGCCGTGATCGTCATCGCTTTCGTGGCGGCTCATGTCCGGGCTGCCCCGTGGCCAGAGCAGGCGTAGTGTTTGCGCTCCGCAGGTTCGTCCAGCAAGGTGTCGATCTCGTGTTTGATGGCGGCGCGTCTGTCGTTGCCGGTGAGGATGGCCTGCGCCAGGGCGACGAAATCAGGGCCCTCGTCGCCTTGCTCCCGCAGTGCGCGGATGGCGGCTTCCGTCTCCCAAAGGTCGCCGTTCACCCGGCGCAGGGCGTCCAGCAAAGGGAAGACTGCAGCCGGCAGGTCGTCTGGGACCAGGCATTCGCGCATGGTTTCCAGCTGATTCGCAGCCAGCTCCCGTGCGGGGTGGGGCAGCCGCGCGGCCTTGAGCTCCTGGATGGTGAGACGGTCAAGAAAGTCGCTCCAGGTCACGTCGAGGCGGACGGGGGCCATGGCTCGCTCCTCGTGTGCGCGTGCCGGGATCAGACGGATCCGCAGCCGTGCCCTTGCTGTTTCAACAGACGTCGACGCATCCATCCTGCCGCAGCCAGCAAACTGAACGCCACGGCCGACAGCCAATCCAGCATGCTGACAGCTTCTGTCGTGGTTTCCGGGGACCAGGCCACGACCCAGCCCGTGAGGCCGTATGCGACATCCACCAGCGCGCCCATGAAGAACGCGCTGCCGACGAGCGCCGCCACGTAGACCACGGTTTCCCGCACGCCGAGCACCTTGGCCGTGACGGCCAGGGAGGCGATGTTCGTGGCAGGGCCCGCCAGCAGAAAGACCATGCCCGCGCCCGGCGAAAGCCCTTGCCACACCAAGGCTGCAGCCATGGGCGTGGAGGCTGTGGCGCACACGTAGATGGGCAGCGAAAGCGCCAACGCCACGAGGTAGCCCGCCGCCGCGCCCCCCATGCCAGGCCCGACGTACGTCTCCACCAGACGACCCAGCTCGCCCATGGGCGCGAAGGCCGTCACCGCGCCAGCCGCAGCCACGCCGATGAGGAACCACGGTCCCACATCCCACGCCATGTCCACAAAGCCATAGCGCAGCCCTTCCGCCAAGCGACGCAGGAACGGCGGGCGTCGCGGCCGTGTTGGTCGGACCGGGGTGAGCGGCTCCAGCGGGGTGAACGCCCGCGCCTCGCCCGTCCCCTCGGCTGCGGGACCGGACGACTTCGAACGCGTCCGGAATTCCCCGGCGGCGAAGGCCACACTGACGCCCGCGGCGATGGCGGAAAAGACCGCAGCGAAGGGCCGTAGCACTGTCATGAGCGGATCCAGCAGGGTCCAGGTCACAGCCATGGAGTCCACGCCGGTCTCGGGGGTGGCTGTCAGGAAGGCTGCGGTGGCGCCTTTGCCTGCGCCGTGGCGTCGGAG
>CAYVWB010000143.1:0-2737 GCA_964455395.1 uncultured Desulfovibrionaceae bacterium | reverse complement strand
TGCCGGGTCCAGTGCGTGCACTCGTGCGCCAGCGTCGCGTAATAGCTTTCCGCGTCGCGGAAGGCTTCAAAGGGCGGCATGTGGATCGTGTCCAGCCCCGGGATGTAGCAGGCGCTGTCGCCGCCCTCGCGGATAGCCGCGCCGGTCGCCGCGAAATACGCCTCGGCTTTCGCGATGCGCGCATCCGGGTTCGGCTCGCCCGCGGCCAGCGCGTAGTAATGACCGGGCAGGCCGTCGATCTGCTCGACGTTGAAGACGGTGTAGGATTTCAGGAACGGAATGACGCGGACGCCGTCCCCGCCGTCCCCGGCTGTCGGATCGCCGCGCTCTCCGCTTTCCTCGTCTTCGGTCTTCACGATGGTGTCGGCGTAGACGACGGGCGCGCCTTTCTCGCCCTTGCGGACCTGGCCGCCGAGCTGCAGCGCCTGGCGGTAGGTCATCCAGATCGGCGCGGCATAGCACCGCTCCATGGCGGTCGCCCAGAGGGTGACGACGTTAATCCCGGCATAGGCCGCGCCGCCGTGGCGCAGCGGCCGGGATACCGGTCCGGCCGCATGCGCGGCGTTCCACGGCTGGGTCCAGGGCTTCACCCCGCGCTCCAGCGCGCGGACGATCTGGCCGGTGATGCGGGTATAGATATCGGGCTTTTTGCTCTTCGCGTGTTTCATGGCGTGTCTCCTTGCCGTTTGGGTTTTCCTCAAGACGCGGAGACAAAAGGCCGGTCGCCCAAAGCCGGGGCGGTCACCCCGCCCGGTCAGGCCACCGGCGGACGGGCGGGGTTACGGCCAACACGGGCCTTCGCCCGGGAGGGCGGAAGGCATTGGCGCGGGCAGGCCGTTGACCGCCCGGCGCGACCGGCCACGACGCGGCCAGGACTTGAGGAAAACCCGGCAAGGACGGTGCGCCCGGCACGCGCGGGGCAAGCCCGTTCAATCGCCCCGGTTTCGTCCCGGCGGATCGCATGGCGCGGGATAGCGTGTCCGTGATCGACCCCGGCACCGACGGAGCGAATGCGTGTTCACCGACGGGTTCCGCCCGCCGCGCGGCGGCGGCGTAACGCATAACGACGATGTGGCGGCGACGGCCTTCTGGCTGCCCGCCCGGGCGATTGCCGCGCGCTATCCCTTCACGCCGGGGCAGTCCATGTTCCTCGGCTGCCAGCGGCTGAACGGCGCGCTGTCCTATGTCGGCTGCCCCATCGACGACCGGCACGGGATCACGGTGGCGGGCTCGCGCTCGGGCAAGGGCACGGCGTTCATCATCCCGAACCTGTATTTCTATCCCGGCTCGGTCATCGCCAACGATCCCAAGGCGGAACTGGCCATGCTGACCGCCGGACGGCGCGAAGCCATGGGCCAGCGCGTCGCCATCATCGATCCGTTCCGGGAAAGCGGCCTGCCGCCCGGTGATCTCGCCGCGTTCAACCCCATGGACATTGTCGATCCGGACGATGAAAGCGCCACCGACGAGGCGGGCCTGCTGGCCGATGCGCTGATCGTCCAGGAAAGCGGCAAGGGCAGTCACTGGACGCAGTCCGCGAAAAACCTCCTGCACGGCGCGATCCTCGCCGTGGCGATGCGTTACCCGCCCGGCGATCCGCAGCGCACGCTGTCCACGGTGCGGGAACTGATCACCCAGGACGCCGGAAGCATGACCCGCACGCGCGAGCTGGCCGACTCCATCGGGGAGCGGCAGGGCCTGCTGTCCATGATGCGGGATGCGGGCGGCTTCGCCGAACAGGTCGCCAACGGCTTCCAGGCCAAGGCCGACGCCGAACGCTCGGGCGTGCTGTCAACCGCGCAGGAACAGACCGCCTTCCTGCACAGCCCCGCCATGCGCCGGGCGCTCGGGGCCTCCACCTTCTCCATCGACGATCTGAAGACACGGGCCGAAGGCTGCACGGTCTATCTGTGCCTGCCCGCAAGGCGCATGGGCACGCATGCCCGCTTCCTGCGCCTGATGATCACGGTGGCGCTCGCCCGGATGGAGGCGGTGAAGGGCGCGCCCCGGGCCGGACGGCCGGTCCTGTTCATGCTGGATGAGTTCGCCGCGCTCGGGCACATGCAGGTGATCGAGCGCGCGGCGGGCCTGATGGCCGGGTACGGCGTCAAGCTCTGGACCGTCCTGCAGGACCTCACCCAGCTCAAGCGCGATTACAGGGAAAGCTGGGAGACGTTCCTCGGCAATGCCGGGACCATGCAGGTCTTCGGCAACAACGACGCCACCACCTGCCGCTACGTCTCGGAGATGTGCGGCAAGGTCGAGACCGTGGTGCGCAGCTTTCAGGAGATTACCGAAGTCCAGCGCGCGCACGACCTGACTGGAATCTCGCATTCCACCTCGCTCGTCCCGCTCATCCATCCGGATGAAATCCGCCGGATGTTTTCCCGGGCGGGCGGCCTGCAGCTTGTACAGTTTCCGGGCAGTTATCCGCTGGCGCTTGAACGGGCCGATTACTTCCGCCCCGAGCACGCGCCCCTGTTTCAAGGAGGGTTTTGACAGATGACACCGACACCCAACGCGGTGGCCTTCACGCGGCAGCAGGCTATCCGCGCCACGGTCAAGGGCGTGACCTACGCCGCCCTGGCGGCGGGGCTCAACCTGATCGCCGCCGGATTCTGGCAGGGCGTCCTGGGCGAACGCGCGCTTACCGTCACGGGGTTTTTCAACGGGCCGCCCGCGCTTGGCTGGTTCGGGGCGGCCTGCGCCGGGCTCGGCCTGTGGCTCGCCGTGCTGG
>CAYVWB010000142.1:0-2740 GCA_964455395.1 uncultured Desulfovibrionaceae bacterium | reverse complement strand
TGCCCTGGCACTTCCACCGCGAGCGGCGGGGGGCGAAGCTCGTGTGGGTGGACGTCGCCGACGACGGCGCGTTCGACCTCGACCGGTTCGAGGCGAGCCTCACCGAGCGCACGCGGATGGTCGCGATCACGCAGATGTCGAACACCCTCGGCACCGTCGTGCCGGTGAAGGACGTCTGCCGGATCGCCCACGCCCGCGGGATCCCCGTGCTCGTCGACGGATCGCAGAGCGCGGTGCACCTGCCGGTGGACGTCTCCGACATCGATTGCGACTTCTTCGTCTTCACCGGCCACAAGCTCTACGGGCCGACGGGGGTCGGCGTGCTGTACGCCAAGCGCGCCCACCTCGAGGCGATGCGCCCCTACATGGGCGGCGGCGAGATGATCCAGTCGGTCACGAAGGACAAGGTGATCTACGCCGACCCGCCGATGCGGTTCGA
The DNA here is from genome assembly GCA_964455395.1 of uncultured Desulfovibrionaceae bacterium. GTDB lineage: Bacteria > Desulfobacterota > Desulfovibrionia > Desulfovibrionales > Desulfovibrionaceae > CAYVWB01. The sequence goes on along the minus strand of CAYVWB010000142.1, from coordinate 2,301 downwards.
GGCCGGCACGCCGCCGATCGTCCAGGCGATCGGGCTCGGCGCGGCCGTCGACTACGTGACGGCGCTCGACCGCGCGGCGATCGCCGCCCACGAGGCGGAGATCGGCGCCTACGCCCGCGAGCGGTTGTCCCGGATCAATCCGGTGCGTCTCTACGGCGACGCGCCCGGCAAGGGGGCGATCTTCTCCTTCAACGTCGAGGGCGCCCACGCCCACGACGTGGCGACCATCCTCGACCGAGAGGGCGTGGCGGTCCGTGCCGGCACGCACTGCACCGAGCCGCTGTGGAACAGGCTCGGGACCACCTCCACGTGCCGCGCCTCCTTCGGCCTCTATTCCACGCGCGCCGACGTGGACCGGCTTGCGGAGGCCATCGAGAAGGCCCATAGATTCTTCGGCTAGGAGGCTTCGATGGACGACGAAAGGGCCATCGCCGAGGGCGAGACGCTCGAGGCCGGGATGCCGGCCGCAACCGATGCCGCGGTCGCCGAGCCGCGGCGGGACGATGCGGTGCACGGGGCCGAGGACGGCGCCGCGGACGGCGTCTGCTCCATCCCCCAGGAGGAGCTCGAGCGGATCACGAACGACATCGTGGCCGCTCTCAAGACCGTGTACGACCCGGAGATCCCGGTCGACATCTACGAGCTCGGGCTGATCTACCGCGTGGACATCGACGACGAGCGCACGGTCACGGTGGACATGACCCTCACCGCGCCGGGCTGTCCGGTCGCCGGCGAGATGCCGGGCTGGGTGGAGAACGCGGTGAGCACCGTGGAGGGCGTGGGCAACGTCGTCGTCAACATGGTGTTCGACCCGCCCTGGGACCCGAGCCGCATGTCCGACGAGGCGCGCACTGCGCTGGACTTCTTCTACTGACGGTCCGGACGGACCGCGACAGCGAGGGGCAAAGCGATGCCGACGCCCGACAAGCCGAAGCCCGCCGTGATGACCATGAGCCCGGCCGCCGCCGAGCGCGTCCGCCAGCTCGTGGAGTCAGCCGACCCGCCCGCCCGCGGCCTGCGGATCGGCGTGAAGAAGGGCGGCTGCGCCGGCATGGAATACACCATGGACCTGGTGCACGAGCCGAACCCGAAGGACGAGATGGTGGAGGCCGACGGTGCGCGGGTCTACGTGGACCCCGCCGCCATCCTCTTCCTCCTCGGTACGCGCATGGATCTCGAGATCACGAAGTTCCGCTCGGGCTTCACCTTCGAGAATCCGAACCAGGTCTCGGCCTGCGGCTGCGGCGAATCGGTCGAGCTGAAGCCCGCGGAAGCGGCCGGCTGACGACGGTCGGCCCGCCGCGCGAAGCGGCGCGCGGGAAGGGGAGCGACCCCGCCGGCGCGCCGGGCCGTCGCCGCGGTTTCCTCACGCGGACCGCGCCGCGATCCGCGTGACCGCCACGCCGGGCGATCGGGGGGAAGCGACGGGCCGCCGACACGGCTGTCCGGATCCCCGCGAAGCCCCGGAGGCGGACGTTCGCACGGGAAGATCGGGGCCCCCCGGCGACCTGGCGCGCCATCGCGAGGCGCGCCATAGAACGCGCCGGGTCTCCAACGCGGGGCGTCACCGGAGCGCCGTGGCCTGTCAGCCCGGCCTCACCGTGTGGTGCGCGAGCGTGCGCACGCCCGATCCGTCGTGCTCCGCGGCGACCCCGAGAAGCCTCTCCCACAGCCCGAGGGTCCGCTCCTCGAGGCCCCAGTCGCGGATCGCCGCGAGATAGCGCTGCCGGTCGGCGGCGAGCAGCGAGCGGTCCTCGCAGTAGGCCCGGATCCGCTGGATCCACTCGGCGGGCCGGTTCGAGAGCGCGAACCGGTCCGGCATCGCGAGCGCGTCGTCCGACTGGATGACCGCGCGGCTGTAGAGGCAGACGGCGCCGAGCGATCCGTACTCCACGAACTTGTTGATCGAGCGGCAGCGGTTGAAGGGCGTGTCGAGCAGCGGGTTGAGCCCGATGTCGGCCGCGAAGTCGCGCACGAAGCCCATGTGATCGCGCCAGCGCAGGACCGGAAGGCGAAAGCAGCGCACGCCTTCGCGCGAGAACACGTTGCCGGGATCGAGCGTCGTGTAGAGTTCCACGTCCGCGCGCCCCCTCAGGAAGCGCGCGAGGCGTTTCGCGACCACGCGGATGTCCCGCATGTGCGAGCGGCTCCCGAGATAGGCGATCCGCAACCGCCCGTCGTCGAGCTTCAGCCGCGGCGGGCCCTTGCGTTCCGGCCAGAGCGGGTGGGTGAGGTGCACCTCCGCGCCGGGCGCGAGCACGTCGGGCGCCTCGATCTGATGGGAAAAGCCGGGCTCCTCGC
>CAYVWB010000141.1:0-2796 GCA_964455395.1 uncultured Desulfovibrionaceae bacterium | reverse complement strand
GGCGGTGGCGCAGGAATGATTGGATCGGTGCACGCCGGGAGCGGCCGCCGTGGCCTCCTCAACACCTCACTTCTTGAGGCGATCGGCAACAACGGCCCGCCGGTGCGCAAGGCCACGGTCGTGCGGCGTCGTGATTGAGCGCATGCCGGCGTAGGAGCAAACCCGAACGGCCTCCGAGCACCAGGAGCGGCGGCTCATCGGACGTTTCGTGATGCGCCTGTGGAGCGTTGCACGGCGCACGCGATGCCCGCGTTCGCAATCGCCGGGCTGCGGTGTATCCAAGGTCCATGGAGACCCTGCTGAGCGAGTTCTTCGACGAGGCAGCCCTGAAGCGCGGGCGCGACTATGTCCGGCGCGGTCTCGTCGTCGCGCTCGAGGAGTTGGGCGACGGTACGCTGGCCGCGCAGGTTACGAACGGTCGCGGCACCACGTATCGCCAGCAGATCGCCATCGGCGATGGATGGCTGGCCGGGCGATGCTCTTGCCCCGTCGGCCACAACTGCAAGCATGTGGCGGCGGCAGTGATGACGAGGGCCACGAGACAGCCGGCGCGCACACGCCTTCCCGCGCAGGTCGAGGGCTGGCTGCGGCGGGTCAGGGACAGTGCCGCAACCATCCCTCGACCTGCGCCGCACTCCTCCGAAGGGCGGCCCGACGACTACCCGGATCACGTCAGGGATCGGCTGCTCTACGTCCTCGCGGCGCATGGCGTGCAGGTGCTGATCGATATCTGCAAGGGGCGAATCAACGCGGCGGGAACCGGGCTCAACACGTCTATCCGGCGCTATGACGCGGCGCATGCCCTTCGCAGCGCGGCCCCGGCCCAGTTCATCCGGCCGGTGGATCTCGAGCTCCTGTCGGCGCTGGCGCTGGCCGGGCTCTGGAACGCCGGCTACGGGGCGTCCGGTCCGCTGCGCCCCAGGGGGCGAGAAGCGATCGCGCTTGTTCGCAGGCTCTGTGACACGGGCCGGTTCCTCCACGAACCCGTCCCGGGCGCCGAGTTGATCTGGTCCGAGGACCGCCCGGCCCCTCGTCTCGCCTGGCGCATGGCGGCGGATGGCCGCCAGCGGCTCGGGTTCGTGGATGCCGCCGGCCGGCCGCTGCATCTGCGGAGCCTCGAGGGCGCTTCGCTCTGGATCGATGCAGAACAGGGGCGGATCGGGGCGCTCGGGGAAGCCGTGGACACCGACGCGCTCCAGCTGGTGGAGGCCAGCCCCGAGGTCGATCCCCATCAGGTCGAGATGGTCGGCGCGGCCTTGCCGGACACGCTTGCCGGCCTCGAACTGCCGCGCCCGTGCGCGATCGGCGAGACGAGGCGAGCAGCCGAGCAGCGCGTTGCCCGGCTGACGCTCGGCCGCGAGGCCGCCCGCCACGGGCCGCGCCATTTCGGCACGACCGTCCAGTTGCCCACCCTCACCCTGCGCTTCGTCTATGACGGACAGGAAGTCGGGGACGGTGATCCCGATCCGCGGATGGCCCTCGACGGCGAGATCGTCACCCTGACCCGCGATCCGGGCTGGGAGATCGCCTGCGCAACTGAGCTGATGGAGGCAGGCGCCCTTCCGGTGGAGGAGCTGGAGACCCATTGGCCGGGCGAGCGCATGATGGCGTGCGATTTCGTGTTCGCCGCCGACGAGACGAACCCGCACACACTCGAGACCTCGGATCAGCGGGAAGCGCTCGATTTCGCCTTCCGCGTGGTGCCCCGGTTGCGCTCCGACGGGTGGGAGGTCGTGGAGACGCGGCAATGGCCGTATCGCCTGAGTGAGGAGGTCGCCGAGCTGACGGTCACGACCGAGAGCGAGGCGGGCGACGGGTTCCAGGGCAACGACTGGTTCTCCTTCGGCTTCAAGGCCGAGATCGGCGGAAGGACGGTGGATGTCGCGCCGCTGGTCGCTGCGTTCCTGGAGCAGGTTCGCCAGGACTGGGACGAGGTGCCCGATGTCGAGGGCCTCGCGCGTGTTCTCGCCGACAGGCCCGTCTATCTCGACCGCGGGAAGGCCGGTCATGTCGCGCTCGATCTCAGTCCGCTCGCGCCGCTTCTCCACCTCTTTCTGACCCATCACGCCGAGCTCGGCGCGCTGCACCCGTCGGATGCCGAGGCGGCACGCCTCGCGGAGGAGGCGCTCGCAGGCAGTGACATCCGGTTTGCCGACAACGCCGGGATCCTGCCGCTCGCGCGCAGTCTGCGCGCTCTCGCACTGGCCGAGGGCTTTTCGCCACCGTCTCGCCTTGTCGGTGAGTTGCGCGACTATCAGGTCTTCGGCGCCGCCTGGATGGGCAGCCTGCTGGAGGCGGGGTTCGGCGGTGTCCTGGCCGACGACATGGGGCTCGGCAAGACGGTTCAGACCCTCGCGCTCCTGCAGGCGCGGCGCGAGGCCGGGGCGCCGGGGCCTGCGCTCCTGATCGTGCCGACCTCCCTGCTGCACGGCTGGCAGACGCAGGCCGCACGGTTCACCCCCGATCTGCGCCTTGCGGTCCTCCACGGTACGGGCCGCGCGGCCGTGCGCGAGAGTGCGTTGCAGGCTGATCTCGTGGTGACGACCTACCCGCTGCTCGCCCGCGACCGGGACTGGCTGGCAGCGCACGCGTGGCCGCTCGTGATCCTCGACGAGGCGCAGACGCTGAAGAACCCCGCCTCCGTGACGGCGAAGACCCTCCGCGAGATCCCGGCGCGGGGGCGTCTCGCCCTCACCGGCACCCCGCTCGAGAACTCGCTGCGGGACCTGTGGACGCTGATCGACTGGGTGAACCCCGGCCTTCTGGGCGACCGCAAGCGTTTCCAGACGCTGTTTC
>CAYVWB010000140.1:0-3060 GCA_964455395.1 uncultured Desulfovibrionaceae bacterium | reverse complement strand
CAATATCGGTCTCGACCATTCTGGATCGTCCTTGCGCATAACTCACGCCATATTTATCTTTTATTTGCTCCAGTTTACTTCGTATCCTATTCTCTACCCAATATCCTTTCCGACCGCCATAAGTACCGATCAGCGATTGCTTGTAACGCACCCGCCTGGCAGCCTGTGAGCTTCCCTTGATTTCGCGATAGTTGAGCATATCCAAGTAATAACGAGGAATGTGACGCGCCAAAGTCTGATCTCGCTTGCCATCCACCAAAAGCTTTGCTATCGTCTGCGCAAAGTCGGGATCATCTGCAATATGATTTTTTATCTTTGTGATGCTCCATTCGTTGCTAAAGCCGCCTGGAACGTATCCGAGTTTTCGCAATAGTGAGACGGTGCGCATAAATTTCTCTTGGGATAATCCTACGTCTTTTAACAGCACGTCCAGGCCATTATCTTTCTCAATCAGAAAGGCGGCTATATTGGCTATACTCACTTGCGCTGTTTCCGATACACGATGATTTTGGGCTGTTTCAAGTAAAACCTCTACTTTTGCTTCGATCTCTCGTTCGAGTTTGTCATCCACAAAAAAGACAACGGAACTATTCCACGCTTCCTGAAAAGAGATTTTGCGTGCTTCTATCACGATTGGACCTCCAGTTTAGCGGCTTTGAGCGCCTTTCCCCACGTGGGAAAGACATCGAAGAAAATCTCCGGACTATAATCGCTCATCTCTTGCACATCTTTGGGGGTTGGCAAACGGCCTAACTTTATCGCCAGATCGCGCAAGGCCAATTGCAATTCTTTTTTGGTGTATTCTCGTTGCGGCTTGTGTGTGCTTTCCCGTTCCACGTATCCCTTGTGTTTTACCTCCGCTATTTTGCTCCTCATAATCTCGACATAGTTTTCGTCAATGTCAATCGCTACGTAGCGTCTTCCCAATTTGACCGCCATAACCGGCGTTGTCCCTACGCCCCCAAGCGCATCGAGTACAATATCCCCCTCATTCGTAGAAAGTCGGATAATGCGCTCCATCAAATCATCGGGCAGTTGGCAAGGGTGACTATCTCGATCTCGTTTATGCTTGATCCGATGGATGTCCCACCATAGATCTGTGAGCGGCATCTTATCATCCACGCCCTTCGCTTTGCGCTTCCGAATACAGGAACGGCGTAAGCAGTAATAACGGGCGTCTAATTCATCTATCTCATTGTAATTGAAGGTAAAATCGGTGGGATGTTTGGTGTAGAATAGTAACCCATAGTGAGCGGGCATCAGTTTGCCCAGCGGAGCCGCCATCGCATCCCACACAATCCAGTTTTGAAAATGGAGGTATTGATTGAGAAACGCGGCGTGATACATCGTCCACCGCGGAAGATTCAAAACATATAGCGAGCCAGTTGGCTTCAATATCCGCACGTATTCCCGCAGCCAGCGATTGCACCATTTGACATATTCCTCGTCCGCCAACTCATCGTCGTAAACGTGGTACGCTTTGTCAAGATTGTATGGCGGATCAGCAAACACTAGATCGACAGAATTGTCTGGGTACTGTTCGAGTATTTGCACCGCATCGCCATGATGCACGACGTCAAACAACCGATCCCCAATCTCATTGCTAACGTCGCTGTACATTGGCTTCGGGCCCGAAAAGCCCGGCAATCTATATTGGGCGACTGGTTCTACGACAGCTCCGTCAACAGCTATTCCCTCTTTAGGCCCGATGAGGCCTCTAACGCTATCCATAGGTATCGCACATCCAAATAAATCGGTTTCTACTTGACCAAACGTGACATCTTCAACGGATTCGAAATCTAGCATATGCAATACAGCTTCAAGAACAGGTTTTGAAAGTTGAGAGTAATTGTCTACCTTCGGCAAATCTTTCCACACGTCAGAGATGACGTATCCATCGGGATGCATTAAGTGCGCCTTCCCACCCCAATCCTTGAGCGTTCTTTCACAAAATGCACAATACTGATGGGGAAACCGTGTGCGTTTTACGTGGAAGCGACCATTGCCTTTGGTAAAAAGAAGCACAGCCGCGTGAACCGTGGGTAATCCGCTCTCTTTTTGTTGTAACTGTGATTCAATCGCGATCCAATACTTGAAATTCAAACGTCGGTCAAGATGAACGCCCAATTCCGGCAAGTAATCCGGTCGTCCTTGTACAAATAGAAGCCCATTCTCCTTCAGCAGCCGTATACATTCGTCGAGTTGTGCTTTCAACTGACCGACCTGGGTAGGCTGAAAAGCATCAGCGACGAAAACGATGAAATTAAAGAAACCATCCCTCGTCTCTTTTAACACCTGATCGTAATTTTTCTTGTCTGGATACACGATGCACATAGAAACATCGTCAAATTTATGGCTTTTTACCTCGATTTCTGGCATTGAATCTCCCTCAGTCCAAAAAAAGAACGAGAACTTCACCGGATAAGCCCTAATATAGCACGGAGAACAGACAACGTCAAGAAATCGCTTATCCTACAGACGAAGGTTCATTACCCGACATCTCTGGATCACGAATGTCACGAATGAATAACACGAATTCTGGAGGTTACCTATGCAATTCAGCGTTTTGTCAATCACAATCAGGCAGTGGGAAATAATTCCTATTGACACCTGGTCAACAAGTGGATAAAATGGAATTCGGAGTACGCTGGCGTTGTAGGTTGGCGTTGTAGGTTGGCGTTGTAGGTTGGCGTTGTAAAACGAACGAACGATGGAATGGGAAGGAAGGCAAGCGTGACAAATCGGCGGTGGTGGGGATGGGGAACAGCGGAGCAAATCCATTCGCTTGAAGAACGGTCAAAACTTTGGCCTATGTTGCAAACGTGGCTTGAATTGGCCGACGAAACGGTGGAACGCGCAAACGCCCCCGTTTCATTAGCAGATATCACACTGCGCCCGTCGCGCCTGGATGATCCGGTGCTCTCGTCCCTGCGGCGGTTGCTGGGAGATGAGGCAGTGCGCACCGACAAGCGCACGCGGGTCGAACACGCCTATGGCAAATCCTACCGGGATCTGATCCGCCTGCGGGCCGGACTCGTGCCTCGACCGCCCGACGCCGTC
>CAYVWB010000139.1:0-3226 GCA_964455395.1 uncultured Desulfovibrionaceae bacterium | reverse complement strand
GACCGCGACGTTGCACCAGAACTACGCGCGCAGATCGGGCGACTGCTCGCCGAAGAGTGCGCGATAGCTGAACGCTTTCTTGACGGGAGGCTGCTCTCACGTGAGCATTATGCTGAGCCGCGGTCAAAACAGTTCCTCGGAGAGCGGACGACGTGATTCTTGCATGACATAAGCCAAGCCCGCTTGAATGGCCATGATCTGCCCAGAACGCCTCCGTACCGACAGCGCTCACCAACTGAGCGTCATAGAAATCGCATGAGCTCTGCCTGAGGTGCTGTTCCACGTGATCCTGGCGCTCGCGTGTCCAAATATGTTGTTAAGACATAAGTTGCGCCTCGACCATCGCGGGCAATGTCCAAATCATACTGGGTTTTTGCCCCTTCTGGTCGCTATTACGAATAGGGTCCTAGATTTCTTGCTCATTCGGGTTCCAACGGAGCTATCAGAGACAACCTACCGAAGTCATGTCGCTCTTTCCCTTGAATGCGGCACCAGCTCTATTTGGCCGAATCACATCCTGCAGTTCGAAAAAACGATGTTTGCTCATATTCCGAACTGGGGGAGCATAATGTATGCACTTATCGACTAGCCCAACGCTTCGCTTTGATGAGCAGCTTGCCGAGCGACGGGCGGCGCTACGCGCGTTCGGTTTGGCCATACTGGCTTTGGCGCCACTCCTTCTCGTGTACTGGACTACGCCCTACCGACTGGCTTCGGTCGAATTCCTCAATATCGCGAATGCAACCTTCCCCTTATACTTCATCGCTGTTACGGCCTACCTCGGCTATCGAATCGCAAAAAGCATGAACGGGGCAATCTGGACGCCTCTCGTCTGGTTCCCCGTACAGTCCAGCGTGTTCTACGGATTTGGACCGCTTGTACTTATCTACGGGAACCAAATTACCCGTGCCTCTGTAGCCCAAAGCTTTCTCTATGTGACGCCTGAGCAGCTTTTCCGAGCGCACCAGTTGAGCACTACAGGCATAACAATCGTATTGGTGGGAATGCTGATGCATCTTTACTTCAGCCGGATGACCTGGGTGACGGCTTCTCAACGTATTAGCCCCGCCATCGATCCCTATAAGCTTGGCCTGCTATTCGTCGTTATCGGCGGCGTGTTCAAATATCTGATCCTGAAACCCTCGAAATGGGAGCAAATAGATATCTTGGTGCCTGGCTTCTTGGCAAACGCTGGCAATCTCGTCGATCTGGGTTTTGCGGTTATCGCGTTCTGTGCTGCTCGAGGACACATGTCAGCACGCCGTGCCATCATCGCACTGCTTCCCATGCATTTCTTTCTAGCGACTTTGTCGCTGGAAAAGATGGAAATCATTTTGGCGCTCTTGCTTCCAGCGATCGGTGCTTATGTCGGCCACTGGAATGCTAGAAGGCTTTTTATCCATTTAATTGCCATTGGCGCGATTTTCATGGTTTCGCAGTCTTACGTATCCTATGGGCGAGATCAGATATTTGACGCGACTGGATCGATTCAACAAGCAGGTTACATCGACCGCGTCGAAATATTGAGTCGATATTTATTCGACGACAAAGAAGCCGCAAGCATCCTCGGTGACGGAGAGAGACGACAGGGTTGGTGGACGAGGTTAAATTATGCAGGACCCCAAGCCCGCGTAATGGAGCTATATGACAATGGTTTCGCAAATCCAATGCTTCACGAGATGTGGATATATTTCATTCCCCGGGTGATTTGGACAGAAAAACCCATTCTTTATGCACCGGGTTTGGAGCTTTATAGATTGCTGACGGGACATGTAGATGGATTCAGCTTTTTGGGCCTATCAATTTATGGAGATCTTTACTGGCAGTATGGATGGTCTGGAGTCATCTTTGGTTGTTTAATTATCGGCTGGGTGCTAGGAATAGCAACGGCGCGATCCATCAACGCTATTCGATCACAAGAATATCTCATGATGCCATTCGTTCTATTAGTTCTGAAAACCAGTATGATAGGTCCCAACCAATTCGTTATCAGTGCTTTTATAGGTGCTGTCCCTATTATTGTTTTTTGGTTCTTAATGCTTTGGACAGCAACTCGGTTTTTTGGGTACCGGAGGCATTTTACCAATACGATGGGCGACGATGGCGTGCCAGCATTCGACTTGCAGCTTGGGCGGGTTAAGCCAGATCGGTTCGGCTGATAGACGAAGTTGCATTAATCATGCACTCGTTCGACTGGCCATTACCGTCAGGATGTTGATTGTGTTCGTGCGGTGTGGACACCAAGAGGATTGTGTGGTCGACTTGTTTATGGCGTTAAACAAACCAATAAGTGTTTTTGAACGTCTGATCGGGGTGCTCGTCAGCAAGCTGTTGAAGTTCTCTAAGCTACCGAACCGGACAATAAGGCGACAGGAATTACGTGGCCGCGGCGACCCCAATCTGAGAAGCCAAGCCTGTTAGAGCCCAGAACGAGCTTACAATGAGCCGGTAATGATAAGGCGCAAGCAGGACTTGTCTGGTGGCATAATTCCGCCCGTCGAACTTTGACGAATCGAGCCATGCCAAGTTGCTTGCCCAGCATACGCGTACTTAGGCATGTATTCTTTTCTATATGGGAAGAAAGCTTCGGCTTGCCGCTTCTTAAAGCGCAAGTGAGTTGTCAGCCTGCGAGCCCGGTTGCGCGCCCGCCGCTGGATGGAGTTGCGCAAGGCTCGTCGCTGCCTGTCGTTGAGCCCGCCAGACGAGATTGCCGACGTGCAGGCGCGGAGCGGCTGAGGGAGGAACGCTCGTGACCGCGGCCCTAGAAGTGGTTCTGCTGATTCGACCTCGGAACGAACGCGCGTATAGTATCGAGGCAGTGTTCGACACTGTCGCGACGCATATGCCGCAAGACGTTCGCGCGCGAGTAGTGGTGTCGCCGCATCCCAGCAAGGGTCTGCTACCGCGGCTACGTGGGATGTGGCATGCCGCCCGCGCCACGCGCGACGCCGATGTCGTGCACATGACCGGCGATGCGCATTACCTGGTGTTTTTGCTGCCGCGCCGGCGCACGGTCCTGACAGTGCATGATTGCGAATTCTTGGAGCGTGCCAGAGGGCTCAAGCGCTTCTTGCTGTGGCTGATTTGGCTCCGCCTACCGGCATGGCGCGTCGCGGCGATCACGGCGGTGTCACAGGAAAGCCGGGCGCAGCTTCTGCGCTGGCTGCGCATCGACCCGAAGCGTGTAACAGTGATCGATAACCCGCTGTCTAAGACGCTGTCGCGT
>CAYVWB010000138.1:0-3263 GCA_964455395.1 uncultured Desulfovibrionaceae bacterium | reverse complement strand
CAAGCCAAACGGCTCAAGGAGTTGGAGCGTGAGAATGCCCGACTCAAGCGCCTGGTGGCGGACCTCAATCTGGATAAGCTGATTCTGGAAGAGGCCGCCAAGGGAAACTTCTAAGCCCTTCGCGTCGCCGGCGCTGTGTTGCCTACGTCCGCCAGACAATGCACATCTCTGAACGCAGAGCGTGCCGTGTCTTGGGGCAGATTCGGACAACGCAACGCTACCAACCCCGCCCTCGGGATGACGAGGAGGCGTTGACGGCCGCGGTGATCGAGTACGCGACGCAGTATGGCCGATACGGGTATCGCCGTGTCCTGGAGCTGCTTCATCGCGACGGGTGGCGGCTTGGCCATACGAGGCTGGAGCGCATATGGCGACGCGAAGGGCGGCAAGTTCCCCAGAAGCAACCCAAGAGGAAACGGCTGTGGCTTGCCGATGGCTCCTGCATCCGACTCCGTCCTTGTTGGCCCAATCATGTCTGGTCCTACGACTTCGTCATGGCCAGAACTCATGAAGGCAAGGCATTCCGGATGCTCACAATTATCGATGAATTCACCAGGGAATGCCTGGCCATCGATGTTGCGAGGAAGCTCAAGTCTGAGGATGTGCTCTATCGCTTGAGCAGGCTCTTCCTTGAGCGTGGCGCGCCGGATCCTATCCGCTCAGACAACGGGCCTGAGTTCACGGCAATGGCAGTCAGGGCTTGGTTGGGAAAGGTCGGGGTGAAGACGCTGTACATCGAGCCGGGCAGCCCGTGGGAGAACGGCTACAACGAGAGTTTCAATGGGAAGCTGCGCGATGAATTGCTCAACGGCGAGATCTTTATGACGCTCAAGGAAGCGCAATACTTGATCGAACAATGGCGGTGGGAGTACAATACGTTCAGGCCTCACAGCTCGCTTGGCTACAGCCCACCCGCGCCCGGGGCCATGCTCCCCCTTGGGGGAGCATGCTGCTGGTCTCCGCCCCGGAGGGATGTGCCGAGGACTAACGTGGTACAAACGGATAGGGCAGGTCAGGGGCCTCTCGTGACGTACGCAATTGCCGGCGGCGTCCTGGTGTTGGGTGGAGCCCTTCTGGTGGTCATGCGTCGCAGGAACAAGAGCAAGGCGGCTTGAAATGAAACAACAACAGAGCTCCTGAAAGGTAGAATTTTCTCGCACCATCAAGGCGAAGAGGAGATTCACCATGAGGACGTCCCGATTCAGCGATTCGCAAATTTTGAGCATTCTCAAGCAGGCCGAGAACGGCGTCCGCGTGGCCGACTTGTGCTGCGAGCACGGCATGAGCAGCGCGACGTTCTACAAGTGGCGTTCAAAGCATGACGGCATGGACGCCTCGCCGGCTCCTGGGGGATGGCCCCATGAATGAGTTGGAGCGGGAAAACCGCCTGCTCAAGCGGATGGACGCCGATCAACAAATGTCCCGCGTACGCAAAGTGTTCGACGACGTTCTGCCCTTTGACCGCGAGGCCGTGGCCCAGGTGCGTAAAGCTCCACGGTGTCGCTCTCGCCCTAGTAGCGCTGAACCAAAGGCCCGCTTCTTGCCACTTCACCTGCCCACAACTCACCATCCCCCCAGAAAGGGGGTACAATGACGGGTACACAGTAAAATCAGAAGTTATTTCATCACATAATATCAAATTTTTACTTCAGACTTTTGACTCCCGCCCGGCGCCACAGCAATATCAAGGACGTACAAATAACATTGTAGGTCCTTTGTTTTTTCTCGGTCCGCATTTCCCTGCAGGTCCGCAATTGGTCCGCAATTTATTGGCAAGGTTGAAATTCCTGCCCTTGCTGGTCCGTAATCTCCGGCCCTGGTCCGTAATTCCAAACGCAGCAACACGCCGTCAATGACGCCTCTGTTTGATCCACTCCGGTTCATCCACAGCGAGCTAGGCGGCTGTCTTCGTGCGGAAGGTGACTAGCTGGTTGTCGTCTTTCCGCGTGACAGGGATTCCGCCCGGCAGAGAGAACGCGCCGCGTGGTGCGTCAAGCACTATGGCCGCTTGTTGCGCCTGCAGTTGGAGACCGGCGCGCCGACGCTCCTTTCGGAGGGTGACGCTCTGTCATGACATCATGACGCCACGACGCCACAGAGACGGTTGCCGCCATGGAATATTCATTTGACATTTTCGCCAAGAGAGCGTGTATGCCTCCTCGTGGCGCAATGAATGCTTCCCACCCGTGAACCGTGTCGTACGTGCGGCGAGGGTGGAGACGGCGCCGGGAGTCACCATGAAAAAACATATGGCTGCGGCCTTGGGCGTCGTCTTGCTGGCCATGTTCGGCTGGCTCGTGTGGGAGCGCCTCACCGAGGCGGCGCCCCAAGCCGATCGGAACCGGGAGCCCCGCGCCCTGGCCGTGGCGCTGGCGCCGACGCAAGTGATGACGCTTTCACGCACAGCCGAATTCTCCGGCGCGCTGGAGGCTCGGGAGCGTTTCGTGGCCGCGCCCAAAGTGGCCGGCCGCCTGGAAGCGCTGCATGTGGACATCGGGGATGTGGTGACGGACGGCCAGGTCATCGCTGAATTGGACAGCCGCGAATACGCTCAGGACGTGCTTGAAGCCGAAGCCGCCGTGGAAGTGGCCCACGCCCTGGTGGTGGAGGCCGAGAGCAGCCTGGACGTGGCCGAACGCGAACTGGAACGCTCCAGGAGACTGCGCCAGCGCAACGCCGTCTCCGAATCCGAGCTGGACCAAGCCCTCGCCGACTTCGAAACCGCCGCAGCCCGCCTCCAGGTGGCGCTGGCCCAGGTCCGCCAACGGGAAGCCGCTCTGGAGGCCGCCCGCACCCGCCTGGGCTATACGCGCATCCGCGTGGACTGGGCCGACCAAGACCCCGCCGCCGAGCCAAAGCGAAACAACGCCGCGGGCCTGCGCGTGGTGGGCGAACGGTTTGTGGCGCAAGGGGATATGGTGGACGCCAACGACCCCATCATCGCCGTGGCGGCTGTGGACGAACTCCTCGCTGTCATCCACGTCATCGAGCGGGACTTCCCCTTCGTCAAGCCGGGCCAGCCGGCCACCATCCGCACCGACGCCTATCCGGGTCGCGTCTTCCCCGGCGCAGTGGCGCGGGTTGCTCCGGTGCTGCAAGCGGCCTCGCGTCAGGCGCGGGTGGAGATCCTCGTCCCCAACCCGGAGCGCCTCCTCGCTCCGGGGATGTTCGCTCGTGTGCAGCTCACCTTCGAAACACGCGAAAATGTCCTCGCCGCCCCGGAGGCCGCCTTGGCCCGCCGCGACAACGTCGAAGGCGTCTTC
>CAYVWB010000137.1:2207-3294 GCA_964455395.1 uncultured Desulfovibrionaceae bacterium | reverse complement strand
AACGGCTTCGGCGCTGCAGCTCTGGCGCACCGCCTGCTTTCCCTCTGAAGAACGCGCGCCCATCCGCAATTGTGGTGGCCCCTGTCGCCATCGCTGTGGTATGGTTCCAGGTGGCGATGATCCACGTGAAGCAACCACGCCCGAGGACGGGCGGACGACGGACTGGCGCGTATGGGTAAAGTTTCAAGAATCATAGGGAAAATGTTGGTCGGGCTGCTCGTGTTGATCGCGGTGGCCGGCCTCGTGGCGGATCAGCTCGTGTTTCCGGACGCGCCCCCGCACGTGGAGCAAGCCGACCTCGACGCCATGGCCAGCGCCTTTGGCGGACCAGCGGCCGTCTCCCCCGAGCGTTTTGACGACTGGGAACGCATCGCCTTCCTGCTGCCCATGCCGGACGGCGTGGAAATCGCTCTGGACCTGCACCTGCCCACGCCCCTTCCTGCCGAAGCGCAAATACCCGCCGTCGTCATCCCCACACGGTACTGGCGGCGTTGGGAGCTGAATCTGCCGTTCGGTCTGCTGGACCGCCCCGGCCAGCTGCAGCGGCTGCTCCTGAGCAGAGGGTACGCCGTGGTGGAAGTGGACGCGCGCGGTTCCGGCGCTTCCTTCGGGACACGACCGCACCCGTGGTCGCCGGCGGAGCTCGCCGACTACAACCGCATTCTGGATTGGCTGACAGCGCAACCGTGGTCCAACGGCCGGGTCGGCGCCACCGGCATCTCCTATGACGGCACCGCCGCCGAGTTCATGGCCTACGGCGGACATCCCGCCCTGAAAGCCGCAGTGGTGGAGTTCGGGCTCTATGACGTCTATCGGGACATCGCCTTCCCCGGCGGCGTCTTGAACGAATACTTCGTCTCGCGGTGGGGTCGCTTCAACACCGACCTGGATGCAGGACGCCCGCCTGCTGTGCTCGGCTGGCTGGGTGAATTGCTGGTGCGCGGCCCCGCGCCGGCCACCCACCGCTGGACAGGCGAAGACTTCGCGCCCCTGCCGGAAGGCGGTCGCCCCGCATTGGCCGCAGCCGTCGCTTCCCATGCGGAAAACGTGGACATCCACGCCGCGGCTGCGTCCATCGAGATGCGTG
>CAYVWB010000137.1:0-2197 GCA_964455395.1 uncultured Desulfovibrionaceae bacterium | reverse complement strand
GTGACCAGATCGCCGGTGAAGCCAACGTCACCCCGGACGATTTCAGTCCCCACGCCTTCCGCAGAACCATGCCCACCACGGGGACTGCGGTGCTGGGGTGGGCCGGCTGGGGCGACGGCGCCTACGCCCGGGCCGCCCTGGAGCGCTACATGCAGTCTCCTGCCGAGGCGCGATGGGCGGTGGTGGGCGCGTGGAATCACGGCGGTGGGGAGGACGTGGACCCCTTCGCGTCGGTGGGCGCTCCGCCGCAGCCTTCCCGGCTGGCGCAGGAGCTCGCGCAGGTGCGCTTCTTCGACCACTTCCTGCAGGACCTGGGGCCGCAGCCTGCGCCTGGGCTGCGTTACTTCCGCATGGGGGAACGGGTCTGGCGGGAGACGGAGGTCTGGCCGCCAGCAGAAACGACGCCGCGGACCTGGGCCCTCGCCGAGGGGATGCTCGTGGCGCCGCAAGAGGCCCGCGCGCCCCACGCCGCCGCCCGAAACGCCAGCAGGGCGACCACGCAGGACGCCGGGGGCGAGGGCTGGACACTCTTCACGCCCTCCCTGGATGTGGGCTCCGGCGAGGATTCGCGATGGCGCACTCAGCTGGGCCGCGGCGATGTGATCTACAAGGACTACACCTTCGAGCCGGGACGCTTCACCGCGTGCGGGGACGTCTTGGAGGCGCCCCTCATTGTGGAAGGCTCGCCGGTCTTCACTGTACGGGTGACGCCGGATCGGCAGGACTTCGCGCTCTACGCTGCGCTGCAGGCAGTCTCGCCTGCTCAAGCCACGGAGGGCGACGCCCGGGGCCACGTCATCGCCGAAGGACATCTGCGGGGGCGCTTCGCGGAAGACGCGGGTCCCGTCCGCGCCGTAATGGATGAGCACTCCTTCACGGAACAGGCCGAACGCCTCATCATCCCCAATGCCTCCTACACCATGCGCATCACGCTGCTGCCCACGGCAGTGCGCGTCCCGGCTGGCTACAAACTCTGTCTGACGCTCTCCGGGGCGGACGCCGATCAGTTCCGGCGCACGCCTGCAGATGGCGGGGTCTCCCTCCTCATCCACCATGAGGACGAACCGGACGCTACAGCAGACCCCCTTCCGGATGCGTCGCTGGGCGACGAGGCGCGCCAGGCGCTGGAGAACCTCCGCGCGGGGCTGCTCCGGGGGTCGAACACGGAGTTCCCGACCCGGCTGACGGTCCCGGTGCGGCCGTCCGCGACGCACTAACGCGTGTTGTACGTGGCGGCGTCGCCATGGAGCGCAGCCTTGACGACGGGGCGTCCGACTCCAAAGCGACTGCAAGACAGCGCAAACGGTCTCTTGAATTTGTCTTGGATGTGGGGCTAAGGCTCTGACGTCGCTCTATCGTTTGAGCTTTTCCTTGAGGAAAGGGGCGTAGCGCTTGTCTTCACCCTGGATGTGACGCACCAGCCACTCCTTCAGGAAGCGCATGATGTCCATGGTGAGTGTCACCTTGCCTTCCTTGAGCTCCTGTTCGAAGTCCAGAATCTTCTCTACGAATGTCTTGTGGATGTTCTTGTGCTTCTGCGCGTCGGGATAGCCATACTTGTCGAAGAGCCTTTCTTCCGTGGCGAAATGTTCGGTGACGTAAGTCTTGAGACGGTCGAGCACGCTGAGCACCACGTGTTGCGCTTTGCGGTGCTTCATGGCGTCATTGAGCTCGTTGATAAGGTCCACCAGCACCTTGTGTTCGCGGTCCACCTCATCGATGAAGACGGCGAGGTCGTCGGACCACTCGATCAGCTTGCGGTCAGTGATGGCTTCCCCGGCGCTGTCGTATTTGGCGCCGGCTTGCGCCATTTCCCGGACGATGGCGTCCAGCTCGCCGGTGAGGCCTGTCATGGCGCCGAGCGCCTGGGCCGAGCGCGCCATGCCCTCGGCGGTCTCGTTGGCCACGGCGGTCACGTCGGTCACGTTCCGATTGATCTCCTCGCTGGTGGCGGATTGCTCCTCGGCGGCAGTGGCGATCAGCTCCACCTGCGAGGAGGCGTCCTCCACACTTTTGACGATGGCCTCCATGGAGCGTCCCGACGCTTCGGCGCGGTGGGTGGAGTCCTCGAAGTCCTTGGCTGTGGCTTCCACGGCGGCGACGTTCTCCCGAGCCACCACCTGGATGCCCTTGACTGCCTCCTCCACCTCGTGAGTGGCGTGCAAGGACTTTTCGGCTAGCTTGCGGACCTCGTCCG
>CAYVWB010000136.1:0-3309 GCA_964455395.1 uncultured Desulfovibrionaceae bacterium | reverse complement strand
CGGACAGCATCGCCAGTATCATAGTGTTCGCCGTCTGCCCCGCCGATGCGACGGTCGCCGCCGTAGCGGCCGTCTTGGCAGCTTTGGCCGTCTCCCGAGTGGCCCCGGCCTGGGAGATCAGGGCGAAAGCGCCGATCCCCAGGATAGCGGTGGCGGCAAGGGCAAGCATGATCTGCCGGAAGAACTTGACGAAGATGACGAAGATGACGAGCAAGATCACCAGGCCGATCACGATTAGAATCAACTCGGAACCGTTGTGCATCATTTCACCTCCATCTCTATCTCCATCACCAACTGTCGTCCCAGACTGCAAATTGGGCACAACTTCGGGCTGTTCTTGCGCCGCTTCAGTCGCCGTTCCAGGTCGCGCCCGCCTTCCCATGTGCGCACGACGCGCCAACCGATACCCGCCTCGGAGACCGCCGCCATGATGGCCGACCCATTGCCGTTGCGGTGTTGTTCCAATCGTTGCTCTAGATTCTCGGTGTAGCCGATGTAATGCTGAGCGCGCCCGCGCGGATTGCAGAGATCGCCCAGGGGAACGTCAAAGTGAATGAGGTAGACCACCGGCGTCGGTTCTACATCTCTGCCAGGGTGATCGCTGGGCTTGTGAATGGGTTGCGCTAATAGCGCAAGTTGATTCGTCATTGCCTACAACCCCTCCACCATCTCCTGCATCCGGGCTGCGTCGGAGTGGACGTAGCGCGATGTCGTGGACAGGTTGGTGTGACCCAGAATATCGCGCAGGGTGGCTAGATCGCCGCCCTTGCGCAAGAAACGAGTGGCGAAGGTGTGGCGCAACGTGTGCGGCGTCACGTCTAACTCGATGCCCGCCCGGAGGGCCGCCCCCTTGACCATCTCCTGGATGGCGCGCTCGCTTAACCTGGCAAGGCTCTTGGACAGAAATAGCGCCAGTGTATTCGACTCAGGCCGCGCTTCCAGGTAGTCCGAGAGCGCCTTTCGCGCCTGGAGCGAGAGCGGCACCTCGCGTTCTTTTAGGCCCTTCCCCTGGCGGATCGTGGCCCAGCCCGAGCGTTCATTGAGTGCCACATCGCCGACGTCGAGGCCTACCACCTCGCTCACGCGCAGCCCGGCCCGCGCCATCAGGTTGACGAGGGCCACGTTCCGTAGAGTCATCCACATCGGCCCCCACCGGTTATTCTCCACTGCCCTCACCAGGCGGCCCAGCTCCCGCCCGGAGAGCGCCTCCACCGGCTTGTCGACTTGGCGAACGCCCCGCGTGCTGATCTCGTTGCCGACGTAGCCAGTCGCGCCCTTGATGGCTGCCAGGCGCACGTTGACGGTCGAAGCGGCGTATTGCCTGACGCCGGAGAGATAGCCGCGCCACTCGCGGACTTCCTCGTCGGTCAACATCGTCGGATCGGGAAGCTCTCCGTAACTGCCCCGATACCATTCGGCGAAATCGTCCAGCGCACGCCAGTACTGCTCGCCGGTGGCAGCGGTGCAGGTGTCGATGAAAGCCTCGATGGTTTCAGTCCAATTCATCTGCTCTCCTTGCCGCCTTCAACGGCCCGCACTTGTAATCTTTCGTCTTCATCTCGGTACCACTCGGCGCAGTCGACGATGCCATTGAGCGGTGTCAGGTCGCCGGGTAAAACATAGCGTCCAGCGCGTACCTCAAAGCCCAATCTCTCCAGTCGTTGCTGCACGATGCGTTCCAGGTCATACATTGCCTCGTACCGCGCCTGTTCGCGGGGATCGTCGAAGTCGCCGTTGCGGCGGAAGCCAGTGACGGTTAGGGACTTGCTGAGCCAGATCAGCTCGTTGCGGTCGTTCAGGGCCTGCAAGTCCAGCGTGATCTCAGTGCTGGGCAAGCCGTGGAACCGATGCGTCTTCTCGCCCAGCACCAGGCGGACAACCTGGGCCGGACGCGCTTCCTCGACGAAATCGCTGAAGCTGGGCACTGTAATCACGTTGAAATCGTTCATTGTCCACCCCCAATGCGAATACTCAAGCGGGTTTCCGGCGTGATTTTCCCGGTCGCAACCTCCCACCACGCTTGGAGATGGCCTGATAGATCGCCGTTCTCCAAAGTGTCGCGCAACGTGTGGGCCAATTCGACCAATGCAAATATCACGGAGTTATACATAGACCACCTCCGTGTTTGCTTGCAGTGGAACACCGTGGGGCAGAAACGTGAGGATCACCGCTTCTTGGGAGAAAAACTTTACGAGAGGGTCAACGGGCAGCGTCTCGCTTTCGAGGGCTGCTGCTGCCTCCGGCCAACGAGGAGCAAAGGGATTTGCCCGATGCACGATGGCCTCAATGATTCCGAGGTCCACGTTGTGTTCCATTGCTCGCTCCCTGGCGTGATCGGTGAAGATCACATTGATTGATGTTGACATAAAAAACCTCCTGCTTGATTTTTGCAGGAGATTCAGCTATAATGCGTATCGCATTAGGAGCTGTACTCTCCTGTGCCACGCCCCCGGCAGTTCATGCTGCGCGGGGGCAACTTCTTGCTTGGGATTTGCTTCGGTGCTGATTTTCTCGGTGTTTTTTCAAGTACTAGGGATAGTATAGCACATCTTGCAAGGTATGTCAATACCTTGCAAGATTCAGGCAACAAAAAAGATGCTAAAAAGCACCTTGTCTTTAAAAATATAAGAGGATATTTATGCCGTTAAGTGTGTAGCTATTGCACGAGAGTCCTTCGGACGATAGGGACGTCCATCATCGTCAAAGATGCGTTTTCCAGGCCCACCATTTTGCATGCGGTAGACAGCCGCACAGTAAGCCATATCAGCCTCGTCTATAAGCACCTTTTTACCGGAGCGTCCTAATCGCTTAATATAGCCAATCTTAGACCACCTACTAACTGTGGAAAAGGGGATATCATACTTCCGTCCAGCCTCAGCAATACCAAGTCCTCTGCCTCGCAGATGATCAAATTGCTCTCTGGCAACGAATTCTTCAATGTCCTCTTGTGCTATTAAAACTTCCCCTTTTTCGTTTTTCACAGCCCTAATTGCAGCAGATTCAACAGCGCGACCTAAAACCTTTTGGCTTAGGCCCGTGCGTTCAACTGCTTCAGAGAGGGAAATAAAGGTGGGTAGGCTTTCGGTTTCCATTCTAAGAATCCATTACTTCATATCAGAGCCTTTGCTTATTCCCCTCTTTTAATCGGAACAGCAAAAGCCCTCGCTTTCACTAGGGTGGCCCTGCGCAACGGATTCAAAGTCCGTTGCCTTACCGCTTGGCCACGCCCCAACAAGGACGCTTGTTTGTGTTCTTATTTTACCACACCTTCCTCGTAGTAGCAAGGCAAACCAACTCTTTAAGCACAAA
>CAYVWB010000135.1:0-3411 GCA_964455395.1 uncultured Desulfovibrionaceae bacterium | reverse complement strand
GCCCCCGCTCTGCTGGGCGTAGAGTTGCTCGGCGAGCTTGTGGGAGGCCTGGGCGAGGTCGTCGCTGGCGGCCTTGATGGCCTCGAGGTCCTCGCCGTCCTTGACTTGCTTGAGCGCTTCCACTTTGGTTTCGATCTCGCCCTTGAGCGTGGCGTCCACCTTCTCGCCCAGGTCCGCCAGGGACTTCTCCGTGGTGTAGACGAGCGTGTCCGCCTGGTTGCGCGCTTCGATGAGCTGCTTCTTCTTCTCGTCCTCGTCGCGGTGCGCTTCGGCGTCCTTCACCAGGCGTTCGATCTCGGAGTCGTCCAGCCCCGAGGACGCAGTGATGCGGATGGACTGCTCCTTGCCTGTGCCCATGTCCTTGGCTGAGACGTTGACGATGCCGTTGGCGTCGATGTCGAAAGTCACCTCGACTTGCGGCACGCCCCGCGGCGCAGGCGGCAGGCCCGTGAGTTCGAAGCGGCCCAGGGTCATGTTGTCCTGCGCCATGGGCCGTTCGCCTTGCAGCACGTGGATGCCCACGCTGGGCTGGTTGTCTGCGGCCGTGGTGAAGACCTGGGACTTGCGGGTGGGGATGGTGGTGTTGCGTTCGATGAGCGGGGTCATGACGCCGCCGAGGGTCTCGATGCCCAGGGAGAGCGGCGTGACGTCGAGCAGCAGCACGTCCTTGACGTCGCCGGCGAGGATGCCGCCTTGGATGGCGGCGCCCATGGCCACCACTTCGTCCGGGTTCACGCTGCGGTTGGGCTCGCGGCCGAAGATTTCCTGCACCTTCTGCTGCACCAGGGGCATGCGCGTCATGCCGCCCACGAGGACCACTTCGTCCACCTCGGAAGCGGCGAGGCCCGCGTCTTCCATGGCTTTCTTGCAGGGGGCCATGGTGCGGTCCACCAGGTCGCCCACGAGGGATTCGAGCTTGGCGCGGCCGAGCTTCATCATCAGGTGCTTGGGCCCGGAGGCGTCTGCGGTGATGAAGGGCAGGTTGATCTCCGTCTCCATGGAGGAGGAGAGCTCTTTCTTCGCTTTTTCAGCCGCTTCCTTGAGACGCTGGAGGGCCATGCGGTCTGTGCCGAGGTCCACGCCGGTCTCTTTCTTGAACTCCTCCACGAGCCAGTTGATGACGCGCTGGTCGAAGTCCTCGCCGCCGAGGAAGGTGTCGCCGTTGGTGGCGCGCACTTCGACGACGTTGTCGCCCACTTCGAGGATGGAGATGTCGAAGGTGCCGCCGCCGAGGTCGAAGACAGCGATTTTCTCGTTGGCTTTCTTGTCGAAGCCGTAGGCGAGGGAGGCGGCGGTGGGTTCGTTGATGATGCGCTTGACGTCGAGCCCGGCGATCTTGCCGGCGTCCTTGGTGGATTGGCGCTGGGAGTCGTTGAAGTAAGCCGGCACGGTGATGACGGCTTCTGTGACAGGCTCGCCGAGGTAGGCTTCGGCGTCAGCCTTGAGTTTGCCGAGGATCATGGCGGAGATCTCGGGGGGGCTGTACTTCTTGCCGGCGGTCTCCACGTAGGCGTCGCCGTTGGCGCCGGGGACGATGTGGTAGGGGGAGTGCTTCTCCCAGGTCCGGACTTCCTCGGCGTCGGCCTTGCGTCCCATGAGGCGCTTGATGGCGTAGACGGTGCGTTCGGGGTTGGTGACGGCCTGGCGTTTGGCGATCTCGCCCACGAGGCGTTCCTTGTCGGTGAAGGCGACGATGGAGGGGGTGGTGCGCCCGCCTTCGGGGTTGGTGACGCACTTGGGCTCCTTGCCTTCCATGACATAGACGCAGGAGTTGGTGGTGCCGAGATCGATGCCGATGATTTTACCCATGGTGTCATCCTCCTGGATGTGTAGTGTCGGTGTATCGTGGTTCCGCTTCGGTCGCGGCTGGGCCGGCTTTGTGCGGGGACGTGCAGAGAGATAAGGGCGCGTCCGATGTTGTCAACAGCATTGTCAAGAAAAGACGCGTCGCTGGAAGGGGTGGGGCGAGTTGACGTCGTCGTTGGTCTTTTCAGCGTAGTAAGGATATGATGTGCGGTCGGAGTCGCCATGAGGCGGTTGCAATTGTGACAATCTGAAAAAAAATGCTGCTGACCCCTTGCCAAGCCCGGCGGCTTGCTTATACTTGCAAACGCTGGCGCTAGCACTCTTGGGAGGTGAGCGCCAGGGCGGCGCGTTGTCTCCGCGTCGTCAGCACTCGCAAGCGGCGAGTGCCAGCAATTGATGGACGAGTGACCCGCTTCAAGCAAACCCACTGTTTTCGTGGAGGAAAACACCTATGAAACTCAAGCCGTTGCATGATCGTGTGCTGGTCAAGCGCATCGAGGAAGATGAGAAGACCGTTGGCGGTATCATCATTCCCGAAACCGCCAAGGAAAAGCCCATCAAAGGCGAAGTCGTGGCGGCTGGTCCCGGCAAGTACGAGAAGGGCGAGAAAGTCAAGATGTCCGTGGACAAGGGCGACACCGTGCTCTTCAACAAGTACGCCGGCACTGAGATCAAGATCGACGGCGAGGATTTCCTGGTCATGCGCGAGGACGACATCCTCGCCATCATCGAGGACTAGTCCTCCCCTTCGCTGCTGTTTCGACTGGAATTCCTCACCACAGCTCAAGCATTCAAGGAGTCATCATACATGGCTAAAGAAATTCTTTTCGACGTGCGCGGTCGCGAGCGCCTGCAGCGCGGCGTGGACAAACTCGCCAACGCCGTGAAGGTCACCTTGGGACCCAAGGGTCGTAACGTGGTCATCGAAAAATCCTTCGGCTCCCCGGTCATCACCAAAGACGGCGTCACTGTCGCCAAGGAAATCGAGCTCGAAGACAAGTTCGAGAACATGGGCGCGCAGATGGTCAAGGAAGTGGCTTCCAAGACGTCCGACGTGGCTGGCGACGGCACCACCACCGCCACCATTCTGGCGCAGTCCATCTTCAACGAAGGCGTGAAGCTGGTGGCTGCGGGCCGCAACCCCATGGCCATCAAGCGCGGCATCGACAAAGCCGTGACCGCCATCGTGGACGAGCTGGCCAACTTCGCCAAGCCCACCCGCGACCAGAAAGAGATCGCCCAAGTCGGCGCCATCTCCGCCAACAGCGACGCCACCATCGGCGACATCATCGCCGAGGCCATGAACAAAGTGGGCAAGGAAGGCGTCATCACCGTGGAGGAAGCCAAGGGCCTGGAGACCACTCTGGACGTGGTGGAAGGCATGCAGTTCGACCGCGGCTATCTCTCCCCCTACTTCGTCACCGACTCCGAGAAGATGGTCTGCGAGCAGGACGAGCCCCTCATCCTGATCTACGACAAGAAAATCTCCACCATGAAGGACCTGCTGCCTGCGCTGGAGAAAGTCGCCAAAATGGGCAAGCCCCTGCTCATCATCGCTGAGGACAGCGAAGGCGAAGCCCTCGCCACCCTCGTGGTGAACAAGCT
>CAYVWB010000134.1:0-3646 GCA_964455395.1 uncultured Desulfovibrionaceae bacterium | reverse complement strand
CGGCGCGTGCGGGACTCCATGGTGGACTCGCCGCAGGTTTCGCAGACCAGGCTGGCCAGAATCTTCGCAGGGCGTGGCGGGGGGCTCGCCACGGGCTGGACGTCGAAGAGCTCCTGCAGCGGCAGCGCCATGAAGCGCTGTTGCAAGGCCTCGCGCAGTTCGGCGTGACGGGCCTTGTCCGCAGGCGAGGCGTCGCCATCAGCCATCTTCTTCATCAGGGGCGCCAGCTCGGCGTCCAGGTCGGCGCGGGCCTCGGGTTTCAGCAGCAACCGGACGCTCTTCCCCTGGGCGCGATCGTGGAAGCTGAACGCCATCTTGCCGTAATCCTTGTGGATCAGGTTGCCCTTGCCATAGGTGCAGCCCGTGAGGAATTGGATGGCGTCCACGCCGCACATGTCCGTCTCCACCACGGCGACCAGGGTTGTGGGGTCCACCTGTTCGCCGTCGCCGTATTCGCGCAGGGCGTATTCCGCCGCGCGCACGCCGATGGCCAGGCCGGGGCAGTCGTGGCCGTGGAACTCGATGAGGCGTTCCAGCCGTTCATGGGCGATCGTACACGTCATGGCGTTTCCTTCGTTCTGATTATTCATTGCGGAATGACGAGCAACCGACCGTCTACCGTATGAATTTGTACTGGCAACCCGTACACTTCTTTCACCATGGATGCAGTCACATCGCGTACGGGTATCGCCGCGCGCACGGCGCCATCTTTCAGGAAGAGGGCCTTGTCCGCAAAGCGCAGGGCTGTGTTCAGGTCGTGCATGGTCATGACGCCGGCCACCTGATGTTCATCCACCACGCGACGCACCATGGTCATGATCTCCATCTGGTTGCGCAGGTCGAGGGAGCTGGTAGGCTCGTCCAGCAGCAGGAGCCGCGGCTCCTGCACCAGCGCGCGGGCGATGCAGACCTTTTGGAGTTCCCCGCCGCTGAGCTCGTCGATGTAGCGCAGGGCCATGTGGTCCAGATGCAGGCGCCGCACGGCCGCGTCCACGACCTTGAGGTCCGCCTCCGATACCCGCCAGCGGATGTGCGGCTTGCGTCCCATGAGCACCGCGTCGAAGACGGTGAGCCGCGCCGCCTCGGCGCGTTGCGCCACATACCCAACGGCGCGGGCCAGCTCCCCAGGCGACAGTGCCAGAGCGTCGCGGCCTTCCACCAGCACTGCGCCATGGCGTGGTCGATGGATGGCGTTCACGCACTTGAGCAGCGTCGTCTTGCCCACGCCGTTGGGGCCGAGGATGGCCAACAGCTCCCCTGCGCGGACCCGGAAGTGGACGTCCTGCAGCACGGGGTGGCTCTTGTAGGTGAAGGCGAGGTCCTCGATCTCCAGGATCACGGCGGGTTGCGATGCATCATCCCGAAGATGCGCATGTGGGACGGAACATGCGTCAAAGGTCATCGCGAGCCTCCGCGACCCCGGATGATCAACCAGAGAAAGACCGGCGCGCCCATGAACGCCGTGAGCACCGAAACGGGCAACACGTGCGGCGCGAGCATGAGCCGGGCCGCCGTGTCCGAGACGAGGAGCAGCAGGCCCCCGGCAAGAATCGTCGCGGGGAGGAGGAAGCGGTGGTCCGCGCCGATGACGCGCCGCACCATGTGCGGGACCACCAGCCCCACGAACCCGATGACGCCGAGAAACGCGATGATGACCGCCGTGAGCGCCGACGCCGTCAGCATGCCCACGAGGCGCACGCGATCCACCCGCACGCCCAGGCTCCGGGCGGTCTCGTCGCCGGCGTCGATGGCGTTGTAACTCCATCCATGGGCGAGGAAGTACGCGCTCGCAAGAACCACAGCCCCGGCGATGATCGCCAGTTCGTCCCACGCCGCGCGGGAGGCGTCCCCGAAACTCCAGAAGACGATGGCCGCCAACTGCACGTCATCCGCGAAGAACTGCAGGAACATGGTCCCGGCGGTGAAGAGCGCGCCCAGCGCCACCCCCGTGAGCACCATGACCTCCGGCGTGGCCCCCCGCAACCGCGAGACCGCCACCACCACCCCGGCTGCCGCCAGGCTGAAAGCGAAGGCGCACCCCGTGGTGACGAGCGGATCCGTGATGGACACGGCGCTGGCAGTGGTGGAGGTCATCACGCCGCCGCCGAGAATCATGACCGAAAACGCCGCCCCGAAGGCCGCAGCCTGGGAGATGCCCAGCGTGAACGGGGAGCCCAGCGGGTTGCGCAGGATGGATTGCATGACCGCGCCGGCCACGGCCAAGCCCGCCCCGGCGACCAGCGCCGCCAGCGCCTGCGGCAGCCGGATGTTCCAGATGATGGCGTCGAAGCGAGGCGTGGTCTCCAACCCCAGCAGGCTCTTCGCCGCCGTGCGCAGGGGCACGTCCGCCGCGCCCAAGGAGACGGCCACGGCCATGGCGACGCACAGACCCACGCCGCACGCCGCCACGAAGACGAGCTTCCAGCCGATGTAGCGGCGGTACGCCGCAGGGACCTGGCCGTCAGCAAAATGCATCTATTGCAGGGGGATGGGGTCGAAAGCGAGGCCCTGGAACATGGCGTCCATGCGCTCGAAGACGGGTTCGCCCACCAGGAATTCGTAGATGGCGTCGGCCTCGGCGGCGGGGTCCACATCCGCGAAGCGCTCGGGATACAGCACCGTACCGATGTAGTACGCATTGGCGAGAATGGAGCCGTAGTTTTTGGTGTACCAATTATATGGAAGCACACCGTACACTTTGCCCTCCTGCACGGCGGTGAGCGTTGCGTACGCGGGATCGGTCCGCAGCTCGTGGAGGCCGCCGCCTTCTTCGCCCATCTGCAGGGTGGCGAGATCCAGGAAAAGGACGTCCGGATTCCACTCCACGATCTGTTCCTTGGCGATGTCCGAATGGCGCAGCTCCGCGCCGGCCAAGCCCGTGTCATACGCGAGATTCCTTGCGTTCAGGAACTGGAAGGGCGGGTAGGCCGGCTCCGTGGATTGGAAGCCATGCGGCCCCTTGAAGGCGACGCCGCCCAGGAAGACGCTGGGGCGTTCGTCCTCGGGAATGTCCGCCGTGCGGGACTGCAGATCGGCGATGCGCGTCTCGAAGAATTCGATGATCGTTTCGGCGCGTTCGGCCTTGCCCACGGCGTCGCCCATGATGCGCAACGCCTCGTAGAACTGGGGCCGAAGCCGCCCGAGATCGCCGTAGTTGAGGACGATGACGGGGAGGCCTGTCTTGGCTTCCAGCTCGTCGGGATCGTAGCCCATGGCCGAGGTGTACGTCTTGAAAATAACCTGCGGTTGCGGCTCCAGAGTGAGGATGAGCTCGGGGTTGTCGTGGCCGCGGAACTCCCCGAAAATGGGCAGCTCCTTGAACTGCGGATTGACCAGCGCGTACGGTCGGGCGTCGAACTTGCGGCGTCGCGATTCGATGTCGTCCACGGCCACGGCCTTGTCCTGCGCACCCAGGTACGTGAGCAGTCGCAGGCATCCCGATCCCGAACAGATGACGCGCTCCACCTCGGCGGGGATGGTCTTCTGCTGGCCGCGGGCGTCGGTGATGGCGCGTGACGCCGGGTCCTCGGCTCGGGCGGGACTTGCGACAAGCCCGACCGCGCCACACATGAGGAGAAGGCAGAATGCCCATGGAATGCGAAAGACGTGGCGTTGAGGCATCATGAGTGCTCCAATTTCAGAGTGA
>CAYVWB010000133.1:0-3684 GCA_964455395.1 uncultured Desulfovibrionaceae bacterium | reverse complement strand
GGACACCTCGGGCGGGGTGTAGAACTCACCGGCCTTCTTGCCCGCCCCGGCCGCGAAGTTGGCGATGAGGTATTCGTAGGCGTTGCCGATGACGTCGAGGTTGCCGATTCGGGAGGGCCGCAGGTCCAGCCTGGGGTCGTTCAGGTCTTCCAGGAACTTCTTCAGGCGGCTGTTGCGGTCCTTGGTCTTGCCCAGGTTGTATTCGGAGTTGTAATCGATGTTGCGGAACACGCCCTGGAGCTTGGCCCGGTTGGCGTCTTCGATCTGTTCCAGGGTAGTGTTGATGACCTCGCCCACGTTGGCCGCGTTGCGCTGGTCGAACAGGTCATAGAAGGTGCAGCCCTTGGGCATGACGAAGCGCTCCCTGGAAAGACGGCGCTGGATGCGCTCCTCGTCGCCCTTGTACTGCTCTTTCAGCTCGTCATATCGCTCGCGGTAGACGTCCGAGATGTACTTCACGAAGAGCATGGCAAGGATGTAGTCCTTGTACTGGCTGGCATTGAGGATACCCCGGAACGTGTCGCAGGCCTTGAAGAGGATGTCGTTGATCTCTTTCTGGCTTACCTGTGGCGTGGTCATGCGTCTTTCCATCCTTTCTCGTTACTTGGTCGTTCTGGCGGCGGCGTCCAGCAGGCTGGAGACCAGCAGTTCATGTCGCTCCAAAAGGCGCTCGGTCAGCTGCCGTTCACGCAGGCTGCACTGGTAAACCTTGGCGATAAGCGCCTGCCTCTCCAGGCTGGGAACATCAACGGGGAGAGCCTCAAGTGTCTTTCGGGTTATATGCGGCAGGGCCGTTCCGGCGGCGCATTGCGAGTAATAGTGCTGCGCACTGCGGTTATTGAGAAACCAGGCCAGGTATTCGGGCAACACCTTGTCACGGTCGGCCTGGATGACGAAGAAGTGGGGTGCGGCCACGACCCGATCGGTGGGCTTGTCCACGTATGCGCCAAAGAACCGCATCCCCCGGTTCACGAAAAGGATATCGCCCTGCTTGAGGAAGGTCGGTTCCTTGCGCCCGGAGCTGGAGATCCTCGGCAGATCGGTCATATCGACGCCAGCAACAGGATCGGCGTTTTTGAGTTGGACAACCGAGATGTCACCATCAGGATTATCTTCGACCCGTCCGCGCAGCGGATGACCAGCGCCAAGCGTGGCCAATTTGACCAAGCGAACCGTTCGAGATTTTTTTTGCACCAAGTGATTTGTTATTTCGGGTTGCATGCGATGCCTATATGTGTGCACCGAAGAGTTGTCAAATGCATGCTGCGCTTTGGTGCTCAGAATTTTTCATCTTGCTTCAGGAGATCCTGGCTCTAACAGTATGGTTGGGACTGAACAAGCAGACAGGACTGGCATTACCAGAAGGATCCAATGCGGTGAGCCCACGCTACAGCCCACACAACGGGGGAGCCGGAATGGAGCCGGCGGGGCGCTGAACTGTCGGCGTAGATGCTGGGTCGTTGCAAAGCCCGTATCGACAAGAAAGGGGGGAGAGTCAGCCGATATATAGAAATTATCAATTGGCGGCATTGAAGAATCGTGTGGTAGGTGGTGGAGCCAAGGAGAAAGCGTGCATGCCGCGAACTGTCGCCGGAGTCGATGTGGGCTCCACCGCCGTCAAGTGCGTTGTCCTCGATGACGCCAAAACCATCCTCGCCACATCCCTGCGCCCCACGGGCTGGGCCCCGCGGGAGGCTGCGGCAGAGGCGCTCGCCGAGGCGCTGCGAGCGGCCGCCATGGACCAGCGCGGACTCGATGGCGTGGTCGCCACCGGGTACGGCCGCAGGACCGTCCCAGAGGAGTGGACGGCGAAAGTCGTGACGGAGATAGGCTGCCACGCGCGCGGAGCGCGGCGCTTCGCGCCCGACGCGACGCTGGTCCTGGACATCGGCGGGCAGGACTCCAAGGCCATCCTTGTCAATGAAGCGGGCGCGGTCGCAGATTTCGTGATGAACGACAAATGCGCCGCCGGAACCGGCAGGTTCGTCTCCTCCATGGCCACGGCCCTGGGCTTGGACGTGACGCAGTTGGCGGAACGAGCCATGGAGGGCGTGCCCGTCCAGCTTTCGAGCATGTGCGCGGTGTTTGCGGAAAGCGAGATCATCGGCTGCATTGCCCGCGGCGTCGCTCCCGCGGATTTGGCCGCCGGGGTCTTTCTCTCCATCGCGCGGCGGCTGAAGTCGCTCCTGGGCCGCTTCCCGCCAACCGAAACGTGCCTGTTCACCGGGGGGCTGGCGCAAAACGCCCACATCGCCGCCCTGTTTTCCCGACACTTGGACATGACCGTGAAGCCGGCCTCTTTCCCGCAACATGCGGGCGCCATGGGCGCTGCGTTGCACGCACTGGATGCCTGATACCTTGGAGAACACGCCATGACTTTTGACTCAGTGGAAGCGTTCAAAGCCGTCGCCGACAAGAACCCCCTGCGCATCAAGGAAGCCAAGGAAGCCGGCCGGCGCGTGGCGGGAATGTACTGCCTGTACACCCCCATGGAAGTGCTCATGGCCGCCGGAGCCATCCCCGTCATGTTGTGCGGCACGCGGCAAGACCCGATCCCCACCGCCGAGAAGACCCTGCCCCGCAACCTCTGCGCGCTCATCAAGAGCAGCTTCGGGTTCGGGGTGGAGCAAACCTGCCCCTACTTCAACGCGGCGGACATCATCGTGGCGGACACCACCTGCGACGGCAAAACCAAGATGTTCGAGCAGATGGCCGAGTTCAAACCCCTCCACCTGCTCCACCTGCCGTCCTCCCCGGAACTGCCGCAGGCCAAGGCGTTCTGGCTCAGCGAAGTGGCGAGACTGCAAGCCAAGCTTGAGGAATTCTTCGATATCACCATCAGCGACGCCGATTTGGCCGCAGCCGTCACACTCGCCAACCGGGAGCGCGAGGCCCTGGACGCCATGCAACGCCTCATGGCTCTCAAGCCCGCGCCGCTCTCCGGCATGTTGATGCTGGAGTTGCTGTTCAAGTCCGGCTTCATGCCCGACAAGGAAGAGTCCATCGCGCTCATGCAGGCCATCGTGGACGAGGTGGCGGCCGCCGGCCCGGGAAACCAGGCGGAGGGACCGCGGGTGCTGCTCTCCGGCGTGCCCATCGGCATGGGCTCGCACAAGGTGGTGCAATTGCTTGAGGAATCCGGGGCCAGGGTCGTGGGCTTCGAAAACTGCACCGGCTACAAGCGCGTGCAGCGCGTGGACGAGGACGCGCCGCCCCTGGAAGCCATCGCCACGCGTTACCTGACGACGCCTTGCTCCGTGGTCACCCCGAACACGTCCCGCCTCGCGCTGTTGGCCGACATGGTGGAGACGTTCCAGGCGGACGCCATCGTGGATCTGGCGTGGCAGGGCTGCCATACCTACGCCATCGAGCAACACGCCGTACGGCGGTTCGCGCAGGAAAAGGGCTTGGCCTATCTGGCCATCGAGACCGATTACTCGGACACCGACACCGAGCAACTGCGAGTGCGCATGGAAGCCTTTCTGGAGATGCAGACGGCGGCTGGGTAATCCGCCGTTTTCGGCGGTCGCGGCGGTTGCGGCGCGCCTCTCCGCCGTGCGCATCTCTCCGCTTACACTTTCTGCTCTACTGCTTGGAAGCAGGGGATGCACAGCGTCCGCCCGGC
This sequence comes from uncultured Desulfovibrionaceae bacterium, assembly GCA_964455395.1. GTDB lineage: Bacteria > Desulfobacterota > Desulfovibrionia > Desulfovibrionales > Desulfovibrionaceae > CAYVWB01. Next base: position 59 of record CAYVWB010000133.1, on the reverse strand, counting down.
GAAGCGGCGCGTGCGGGACTCCATGGTGGACTCGCCGCAGGTTTCGCAGACCAGGCTGG
>CAYVWB010000132.1:0-3724 GCA_964455395.1 uncultured Desulfovibrionaceae bacterium | reverse complement strand
CACTCATGCCAGCAAGGGCAATGCCATGCACAAGGCCATGGCCGCCAGCACGAAGACCACCACGCGGTTCGCCAGGCAGAGACCCACGAAACGCTCGGCAAGGCCTGGCGAGGCGGGTGAGGGCGCCGGGGCTGCCGGGGCGGCGGGATCCGCGTCGAGGGGGGGGCGTTCGTCCGCCATCTATCGGACCCCGTCAGGTTGATCCGCCGGCTCCCCGTGATCGGCGTGATCGGCGTGATCGGCGTGGTCAGTATGGGCGGCGTGATCCGCGTGATCGGCGTGGTCGGCGTGTTCGGCGTGGTCGGCGTGTTCGGCCGCAGTGGTCCGGGCCTCTTCTGCAGGCGACGCGTCGGGTTGCGCCGGGGGAGCCTCGCCCACAGGCCGGAGGATCTCACCGCACCGCAGCATCATGGAGCCGAAGTATGGGTTGTCGATGGTCTCGCCTTCCTGGATCCACGCTGCGCCGGCGTTGTCGAAGGCCATGGGGCAGTACGCTTCATGGAGGTCCGGTCGCTGCAGGGCGAACCGGTCCAGCAGGGTGGTTACGGTTTGAGAGAGGGGGAGGAAGGCGTCGCGGGCGGGTTCCAGAGCGTCGGCTTCGGCGAGGCGTTGCGCAGCGGTCTGCAGCGTCGTCAGTTGTGTAGACCAAAGGATCTCCGCTTCAGGGGAGAGGTCCGCCAGGGGGACGTCCCCCGCGGTGGCGAGGAGTTTCTGCGCGCCGGCGCGGGCCGGGTCCAGCGCGTCGTCGGCGAGGGCCTGCTGGATGTCCAGATACGCGTCCAGGACAGGGGTGAGGGCTTGCCTGAAGGGAAGCGGCGTCGGCAGCACGGGGGGGCCCATGTCGCCTGGGGGCAGTTCGCGGCGCACTTCGCCGCACCGCAGCATCATGGACCCGAAGTAGGGATTGAGGAGCGCGTCCTCGGCTTGCAACCAGGGGGCGCCGGCGTTGTCGAAGGCCATGGGGCAGTACATTTCGTAGGCGGGGCCGCCTGGCGCGCCGAAGCGCTCCATCCCCGTGATGAGCGCCTCCGAGAGCGGCAAGAAGCCGTCCCGCAAGGATTCCAGCTCCGTCCCCATGGCGTCGAGGGCTGCCGTCATGGCGTCGCGCAGGTCCTTCCAGACTGCCTCCGCGTCGCCGCTCAGGCCGGCGCCTTCGGCGTTTTCCAGGGCGATGCGCAGGGCCTCCCGGGCGGTGAGCGCTGCGGGGGCGTCGTCCTCGGCCAGGGCCTTGTGCATGGCGAAATAGTGCGCGGCCACGGCCTGGAATTCCCGCATGAACGCAGGTGTGGTCTCCAGCTGCTCGGCGGGACCGGCCTGCGCCAGAGGGAAGGCTTGAGCCAGCTCGGCGTAGTGTCCCTGGAAGGTGTCGAGCAGTCGCAGCGCTTCGGGCAGGTCTTCGGCCTCCTTGCCGAGGAAGCTGTCGTTGCGCAGGAGCATGGCGAGCTCCTTCCAGAGCAGGGCGGGTTCCTCCGCCGTGAGCGAGGAGGGGTCCACTGCGCAGATGGCGTCGTAGAAGGCGGCGTAGGCCACGCGGAGGGCGTCCACGTCGGCTTCGCCCACGGCTGCGGTTGCTGCGGTCTCCACGAGGGCGTCCCGCAGGGTCTGGAGTACGGGGAGTTGTTTGGCGAAGGCGTAGGGGACGTCGAAGGCGGCGGTCGTTGCAGGGGGCGCTTCGACTTCCGCGCCATGCTGGGCGTGTCCGGTTTGTGGCGCCGGAGCGGAGGCGCTGGGGCTCATCATGCTCGGTTTGGCTTTGATCTGCACGGCTGAATCGATCTTGAAAGCGCCTTGGACGACCACCAGCTCGCCTTCGCGCAGGCCTTCCCGGACGATGTAGACGTCTCCGGCGCGCGGGCCGAGCACAATCTCCCGACCGCTGTAGAGGCCGGGCGCGTCCGGTTCCTGCACGTAGACCACGGCGCGTTTGCCGGTGACGAGCGGGGCAGACGCCGTGATGACCAGGGGGTCGCCATCGTTGCGGTCGGGGACGTCCTCCACCCGTTGGAGCGCCGTGACGTACATGCCAGGCTTCAGCGGTCCGAAGGGTTGGTCCGGTCCGCCCGAATTGTCCACGTCCAGTCGCACGCGCACGGTGCGGGTGGCCTCGTCCACCATGGGGTCCACGTAAGTCACCTCGCCGACGAATTCCCGGCCCGGGTGCGCTGCCGTGGTGAAGCGCACGGTCCTGCCGCGTTCGATCCAGGGCAGGTCGGATTCGTACGCCTCCAGCACCACCCAGACCTGCGCCAGGTCCGCCACGGTGAAGAGGGGTTCCCCGGTCTTGACATACGCGCCTTCGGCCACATGGCGGTCCACCACGACGCCGGCCATGGGCGCGGTGATGGTCATGTGCTCCAGGGGTTTGCCGCGCTGGAGGATGGCCTGGATGCGGCCTTCAGGCACGCCGAGCAGGGCGAGTTTCCGGCGGGCGGCGTTCAGCGTGCGCGAGGCGGCTTCCCGGGTGAGAGGCGCGCGGCTCGACGCCTGTTCCATGGTCTGTTGCGCCTGGATGAGCTCGGCCTGTGCGGCGAGCAGCTCCGGCGAATAGATGGAAGCCAGGGGCGCGCCCTGTTCCACCACTTGGCCCACGAAGTCCACATGGAGCGTGTCCAGCCGACCGGCGACCCACGCCGAAATTTCGCCGAGGCGCGTCTCGTCGTAGGCGACCTTGCCGGTCAGCCGACGGGTCATGGCCACGTTCCGACGCGCCACGGGGGCCACAGCCACCTCAGCGAGAATGCGACCACGCGGCGAGAGCCGCACCTGGCGCAGACTCACGGTCTCGCCATCGCCATCCTCCTCCAGCGGAATGAGGTCCATGAAACATATGGGGCACTGACCTTGGGAGGGCAGCTGGATCTGCGGGTGCATGGAGCATGTCCAGACGACCTCGCCGCCGTCGTCGCCGGCGGGTGGCGCGTCCGTATGCGCGGCGTGGTCGTCATGAACGTGGTCCGCGGCATGCTGCGGCCCGGGGGCGCCGCCGCTGAGCAGGTAGCCCGCGAGGAAGGCGACGCCTGCAAAGAGGACGCCGGCCAGGATCAGCAGGAGGAGGTGTCTTCGCTTCATGGATTGCAAGAGTGGAGGCGCATTGGCGTGGCGGAAAAATGACGCCGCAAGCGGAACGCGCCCGCTCGCGGCGTGGAGTGCGTGTGGCGGCTACTGCTCGGGGGTCTTGTCCAACTCGACGCCTTGGGCTTCGAGTTCCTTGATGAACTTCGCGGGGTCTTCCAGGAAGGGCTCGGCGCAGCCGGGACAACAGAAGTAGACGCGCTTGCCTTCGTAGTCCGCGTAGTATTCCTTGCTGGTGATCTTGCCGCCCATGATGGGGCAAACGTCCTGTTCCTTGGCGAAAGCTGCGGGACAGACGAGCATGACGGCGAGCAGCGCAGGCAGGGCGACGCGCACGCAGAGACGCGCGGCGCGGCGGGTGGTGTGGGTGATGGACATGGATGTTACTCCGTGGTTGGGGTGGTGGAATTATCCGAAGTGGAGACGAGCCGGGGCGCCGGCGCATCCAGGCGATACTCCAGCGGCGGCGCGGCGACAGTGGCGTCGGCAAGCGCGCTTTCGCTGTCTGGAATCGTCCGGCCGAGGAGACGCTCCATGGCCGCCAGCCGGATGGCCTGGTCGGCGCGGGCGCGGGCGTGCGCCAACTGCAATTCCAGCAGCGTGCGTTCCGCCTCGACAAGTTCGCCCACCGGCGCCAGCCCGTTCTGGTACG
>CAYVWB010000131.1:0-3780 GCA_964455395.1 uncultured Desulfovibrionaceae bacterium | reverse complement strand
GTGCGCCGAAGCCGGCATGCGTTCCGTCGATCCGTCGCATCAGCGGGAGGCATTCGACGACAACTCGTCCGGCGGCGCGGCGCGCGCCATGGACACACGTCTGCAAGGAAGGCGCTGTCCCTGCGTCTGCGCTGTCCCCGATATTCGATTCGCTGGCGTAATCCGCCACGGCTCATGTGCGCCGAAGCCGGCATGCGTTCCGTCGATCCTGTCACAAGGGCTCGACGCCCGATGCCCTTTCGCCTTTTCGCCCTGTCGAGAAGTCGAGAAGTCGAGAAGTCGAGTAGTCGAGCAGCCGCCCTGTCGAGCAGCCGCGCAGTCGAGCAGTCGAGCAGTCGAGCAGTCGAGTAGTCGAGCAATAGAGTAGTCGAGCAGTCGTGGTCGACGTGCAAGGCATGCCGACCAGGCCCGCCTCGCATCAACAGAAGTCCAACCCCTCCAGCAGCGCTTGCAGCTCCGTCGTGGTGTTGACAGGCCGTTTGCACGCCCGGTTCACACAGACATAAGCCGTGGCCTGGCCGTCCAAGGGGGCGTGTTCCGTGGTCCACGGGGCGAGCGCGCCGAGCTCCGTGCAGCTGCAGAGCAAGGTGGCTCCCGGGAGGAAACGGGCGTCCACCATGCGCTTGAGTGCTTTGAAGTCGTCGTGGTCCGGGTCGCCGGCCAGCACGATCTCCTGGGAGTCGCCCCGCGCAGCCTCCACGCCGCAGAGCATGAACGCGAACGCTGCGGGATAGCTCGTCAGCTCCTGGGCGAAGGCCTTGACCAGCCGGTCCGCCATGGATTCGTATTCGGGCTTGCCGAGCATGCGGCCCAGCTTGACGAGCATGACAAGGGCCGTGGAGTTGGCCGAGGGCGCAGCGGCGTCTTGTGCGTCCTTGCGGCGGGCCAGCACCACTTCTTCGTCTGCAGCAGTGAAGAAGAAGCCGCCTTTTTCCTCGTCCCAGAAGCTGTGGATGAGCGTCTCCATGCACTCGTGCGCGGCGCTCAGGTAGCGGGGTTCGAACGTGGCTTCGTAAAGTTCCGTGCACCCCCAGGCCATGAAGGCGTAGTCGTCTGCGTGGGCCGGCAGGCCGGCTTCCCCGTCGCGGAAGCGGTGCAGCAAGCGGCCGTCTGCCGTGCGCAGGGTGGTGAGGATGAAGTCTGCGGCCTTGGCGGCGGCGTCCGTGTATTCCGGCATGTCGAGGACGCGTCCGGCGCGTGCAGCAGCGGCGATCATCAGGCCGTTCCAGTCCGTGAGGACCTTGTCGTCCAGTAGAGGTCGCTGGCGCTGTTCGCGGTATCTGAAGAGCGTTTCGCGCGCCTGCTGGAGCATGGTCTTGAGGGTCTCCTCATCCTTGTCGGTCGCTTCGGCGAGACGCTCCAGCCCCATGGCGAGGTGGAGGATGTTGGCGCCGGTGAGTTGGCCCGTGGACTCGTCATGGAAGTTGCCTTCCAGTTTCACGCCCCAGGCCTTGATGGCCACGGCGGCGACCTCCGGGTCCAGCGCGCGTTCCAGGTCCTGGATGGTGAAGACGTAGAACTTGCCCTCTTCGCCCTCGCTGTCGGCGTCCTCTGCGGAATGGAAGCCGCCGAGGGGATCGCGGAGGTCCCTCAGAACGTAGGTGAGCACTTCGCGCGCCACGCCGCCGTACGCCGGTTTGCCGGTGATCTGGAAGGCTTCGAGGTAGGCGAGGGTGAGCATGGCTTGGTCGTAGAGCATCTTCTCGAAGTGGGGCAGCAGCCACTGTCGGTCCGTGGAATAGCGGTGGAAGCCGAAGCCCACGTGGTCGAAGAGGCCGCCGGCGCGCATGGCGGCGAGGGTCTGCTCCACCATGGCGAGGGCGTGGTCCTTGCCGCGCCGGCTCGCCATGCGCAGAAGGAAAAGCAGGATGTGCGGGGCGGGGAACTTGGGAGCGTCGCCGAAACCGCCGCGGTCGGCGTCGAACTTCTCGGCGAACTGGGCGTACGCGGTTTCGAGCAGGCTTTCATCCACTTCGGGCGCAGCAGCGACAGCGTCCTTCTGGGCTTGCAGTTCGCCTGCCAGATAACTCTGCACGTGTGCGGTGATCTGGCGAGCGCTCTTGAGGACTTCATCATGTCCGCCGCGCCAGGCGTCCTGGACACGGGCCATGAGCTCCTTCATGCCCACACGACCGAATTTCGACTCCTTGGGGATGTAGGTGCCTGCGAAGAAGGGCTCCTTCTCCGGGGTCAGCAGTACCGTGAGCGGCCAGCCGCCTTGTCCCGTCATCAAATTGCAGACGGTCATGTAGACGCCGTCCAGGTCGGGGCGTTCCTCCCGGTCCACCTTGATGTTGACGAAAACCTGGTTCATGAGCGCGGCGGTTTCCTCATCCTCGAAGGACTCGCGCTCCATGACGTGGCACCAGTGGCACGTGGCGTAGCCGATGGAGAGGAAGACGGGCTTGTTCTCGGCTTTGGCGAGGGCGAAGGCCTCTTCACCCCAGGGGAACCAGTCCACGGGGTTGTGCGCGTGCTGCAGGAGGTAGGGACTTTTCTCGTGGATGAGGCGGTTTTCGTGGGTGGGCATGGGGCGCGTCCTCCTCGCGTGGGGGCGGTTTGGCCGGGGGCGCCTCAGGCGACGCCGGGACGGCAGGCGTTCGGGTCTGTGGTGGTGGACTGCGTTGCTGGATCGGACCCCCCGGACGCCTTGAACATGGCGCGGTATTCGTCGCGCAGGGTGTTGAAGGCGCCAGCGGCGATGGCTTCCCGCACGCGTTCCATCATCCGCAGGTAGAAGCGGATGTTGTGGATGGTGTTCAGGGAGTAGGAAAGCAGCTCCCGCGACTGATAGAGATGCCGCAGATACCCCCGGCTGAAGGTGCGACAGGTATAGCAGTCGCAGTTGGGGTCCAGGGGACGGTCGTCCTCGCGGAAACGGGCCTGCTTCACGTTCACCTTGCCTTCGCTGGTGAAGAGCGTGCCGTTGCGGGCGTTGCGGGTGGGGAGCACGCAGTCGAACATGTCCACGCCCAGAGCCACGGCGTCCAGGATGTCCATGGGGGTCCCCACGCCCATCAGGTAGCGGGGCTTGTCCTCGGGCAGCAGGGGCGCGGTGTGGGCGAGCATGCGCCGCATCTCCTCAGGCGACTCGCCCACGGAGAGGCCGCCGATGGCGTACCCTTCGAAGGGGATGGCGGTGAGCTGCTCGGCGCTGCGCTCCCGCAGGTCCTCATGGAATCCACCCTGGACGATGCCGAAGAGCAGCTGGCTTCCGCCGGGGGGGCACGCCTCCCGACAACGCTGCGCCCAGCGGGTGGTCAGCTCCAGGGAGGCGGCGGTGTAGTCATAGCTCTGGCCGTAGCCCACGCACTCGTCCAGGACCATCATGATGTCCGAACCCAGGTTCTGCTGGATGGCCACCACCTTCTCCGGCGAGAAAAAATGGGGAGAACCGTCGATGTGTGAACGGAAGGCCACGCCCTCTTCCGTGATCTCCCGCAAGCCCTCCAGGCTGAACACCTGGAACCCGCCGGAATCCGTGAGGATGGGGCCGTCCCAGCCGGAGAAGCCATGGAGCCCGCCGAAGCGCGCCACCAGCTCGTCCCCGGGCCGGAGGTAGAGATGGTACGTGTTGCCGAGGATGATGCGCGCGCCGAGCTCCGTGAGGTCCCGCGGGGTGAGCGACTTCACCGTGCCCAGGGTGCCCACGGGCATGAAGACGGGGGTGGGGACCACGCCGTGCGCCGTGACCAGCTCGCCCAGCCGAGCAGCGGCGTTGTCCGCCAGCCGAGCAGCGGCGTTGTCCGCCAGCCGAGCAGCGGCGTTGTCCGCCAGCCG
>CAYVWB010000130.1:0-4052 GCA_964455395.1 uncultured Desulfovibrionaceae bacterium | reverse complement strand
CGCACAGGCAGGCGGCAGACAGCAATCTGTCTGGTCCCTTGCGAGTCGCGGTGAGCGTGGGGGATGTGTGCGCAAGTGGGGTGTGGAAACATCCAGTGAAAGGAAACAGCGGTGATGATCCGAGGGCTTGCACACTGCAAAACGATGAAATGTCCTCGTCTCGATCCATTGTCTCTCACCCAAGGAAAACGAAGAGAACACCGGGCGAGCAATGGCCATCAACGGCGCACGCTCCTCTCGGTGGAGAGCAACGAGACCCCACGGTTCGCAGCGTGGCCGCGTTGCTGACAACCTACAGGCTCAAGATCGGTGAGACCCCGCCAGATAACGGCTATGCTCGCCAGCCATAATCTTGCGGCGCTTGTAGATTCTGCCACGGAGACGGCGCGGTCATGCTTGATGTGCCGGAATCGGATCCGGATTATGCGGACATTGATCGTGCGTCCGGAAAGGCGATTTCGTGTCCGTATTGCGGTGTGAGTTAGAAACAAGGGATGTGGGGTGAAGTGATAATAACGAGCACAGCAACTAGGCGAACGTGATGGAGGTCTGGGCGCGCAAGAATTACCTCGGCCTGCCTGTCCGCGAGACGCAGGCAGGCGGCCCGGCGGGCGAGCGGTGTGAGTTATTCTGGCGATGAGAGGTGATGCGGTGTTACGAGATGGCGATGAAAGGCATGGGGTGAGGCTATCTTGGCTTATTGCCGTGTCCACTTTTTCGGGGGAACATCAGTCTCTGCATTGAGCCGGCTAGCGAACCTTTGCAGAAACTTGTTCACTTCCCACAGGCACATCGCCTACATCAACCTGGAAATATGGTATCGCAGAATGATGTATTTCGCGTGTGACCACACTAGCGGATTGGCGATTGGCCCTCGTTGCTCACGCCACATCTCCAGATAGCGGGGATCGGTCAGGGTTCGCGGTAACTGTTCGGGGAGATTCCCGTGCTCGTCGTCCTGGGCCTCGACCCAGTTCAGTATCTCTTTGGCTTTTTCGATTTCTTCCACCTCGACATAGTACCAGCCCAGCCAGGCAGTCAGCAGTACCCATTCACCGCCACCGTAGTAGGTGTCAGCGGCGTAACGGTGAACGCCGCCTCCTCCGCGTCGCAGTTTAGCCTCAATGCGGGCCACGGTGGCCTGCATCAATGGAGCGTCCGGTTCCAGCAGACGATAAGGAGTAGCAACGCCCAGCAAACTAGCATCTACAACCAGATTCCCGATGGATTTGACCAATCTGCCATTATGCACGCCCTGTTCGCGTACATAGGTCTGGATGAGCGCCGGGATCAGTTTCCACTCGTCGTCAAGGCCCAAGGAGATTGTTGCCTGCAACCCGCCGTAGATCGCCGCCAGGGTATAAGGATGCACTCGGTCCTTGAACTCCTCCCAGCAGTCGTAACAGGGGTGCAACCAAAGGGCAACCAAGAAGCGAGCGGTCAAAGTAGCAGCCTCTTGCCAGTCTAGCGGAAGTTTCCCCAAGCCAGCCAGCCGAGCATGCTCTGCCAGCGCCCAGAGCCAGGTACCCAGTCCATCGAGTTGGAAGTTGGGCCAGTCTGCGTCATCGCCCTCACGACCATCCAGGGTGTAGCGAGTGTGGAGATAATCCACTTCAGCCAGTGGTTCGCTCCTTTTCACTTTCTCGATAGCCCGTTCTACGACTACCCTGCGTTGGTTGATGACCCGGGCACACCAATCGTGAAAACGATGGGCGCTCGCGTGTTCACCGGCCAAGTCCATCGCGTAAGCAGTGTAGGCTCCATCGCGGAACCAGCAGTAACGATAGTCGGGGAATGTAGGGCTGGCGAGATAGCCGCCGCCGGGGGCCTGGTGGGCCTGGATAACTTTAAGGCTGTGTTGGTACAGGTTGAGCATCGGTTCTCCCTCAGAGGCCAAATAGGGCGGCGCAATGTATTCGCCACGCCGCTCTTGTGTATTTCCGTTGGGTCGATCGTTCAGAAGCTGATCGTGATGTCATCCGACTCGCTGGCGCTCAACGTCCCGTAGAGTCGGACTCGGCCGGTGGCGCTGTCATAGCTCCAACTCAGACTGGTGCCGGTGACGCTGGTCGGCGAGGCGTCAGTCTGGACATAGACGTTGACCGTCACGCTGTTGGTCGAGTTGTTGTCTAAGTCCACCGTCCGCTGACCCGTCCCCTTGGTCACCTTGATATAGAAATCGCCGTTCTTGATCTGTATGTGTGAGCCTAAATAGCTCCAATCGTCGGGCAGTTTGGGCGAGATATTGATACTGTCATTCGGTGCATCGTATTGATAGTCAATGAAAGCCATCATGTTGTCGACAATCTTGCCATTCGACTCCCAGATATTGGCCCAGGCGGTCTCCAGGGCAAACTCGGTGTCCGCTTTGTTCTCGTCAATCTGTTCGGCACCCAGATCTAGGTTCCCCAGGTATCCAATGACGTAATCCAAGTACTCCTTGGCCGTATCGGTCTTGGCTGTGCCCGTCATCGTATCGGCCCATTCTAGATAGTATTCACTCATCCAGTTGGTGGGCATCATCCAAGGACCGCCGTCGTAATAGCTGTCGCCCAGGTCGCGATAGTCGGAGCCGTAGCGTTCCTCCTGGTCGGCTCGGTAGCGGACCACGCCGCCGTAGGCCATCTTGGTCTCGCTGAAGTCGGTTAGGGCCTCTTCCACTTCCAACAGCGTGCTGATGACTTCGGTCTTGGTCACTGGTTCAACATGGAAAGGGGTAACCAAACCAAGCATAGAGATATCGGCTGAAATATCGGTATCGACGATGGCAGAATCACCGTAATTCTTTTGGACGTCGAGAGCGTGGACGTAATAACCGGTGTCCGAGTCATAGAGATCGCTGACGCCAGTGTGGATGTTGGTGACGCGAGTGTCAAAGATGCTAGCCGTCGAACTGTCTCCAGCGGCAGTCATAAACGAGGAGCCGTCACGCAACCCGGCATAGACGTTGGCATTGGTATACAGGAACTCACCCCATTTGTCCTCCCACAGGTTCATAGAGAACATCAGTTTGTTCGTCTCATCATAGTCCATGCCAGGGTGGTCATTGTCCTCAGAGCTGACCAACCCTGCCTCTTTCACCAGGTCGTCGTAGTCGCTCAAGAACTGGCTGTTGTCTGTCTGTTGGTAATGGTACCAGGCGCCCCAAGGGATGATGGCCGTCTCATCAATCTGGGGGTTCCACCACTCAGGTTCGCCGTCCATCGTATATTTCTGATACCAGAAGCGATAGTACTGGCCATCACTGCCATAATCGTTACTTGAGGTGTCCCTTTTGGCGGTGTTCCACAACCAATCATAGACTTTCTCGGCCACGTCGTGCAGGCCGACCTTGTCCATAGTTACTGCCCCATAGACGGCATCACGCGGCCAGCAGTAAAAGTAGGCCCCATTGTAGCTCCCAGCTCCCATAGCGCCGTGTTCGGCGTCGAAGTAGAGATAAGAGACCAAAATGCTGCGCTTGAAAATCGAGTTGTACGTATCGTCAGGTGACTCGAAGGTAGTCGCATCGTCCAGTAGATCGGTCCAGTAACTCTCCGTGGTGCTGCGTAGCGAGCTAACGTTGACGTTGTTGAACCAGGTGATGGCCTCCTTGATGGTGCTGTTGTACAAGTTTTGGCTGGTGGAGCCTACCGTCGCGCCGACGAGCAGCGCATCGATGGTCCGGCTGCCAGAGGCGGCCAGGGTGAAGGAGCGCGAGAGATAACCAGCGTCGGTGATCTGGTAGATCTTGTAGCAGTCGGTGGCCCCGGTGGTCGTCGTTAGCACCAAGCCAAAGTCCATGGTGCGCGTGCGACCGCTGTCCGAGTCGCCAGGGTCGTGGAAAAAGAGCGCCTTCTCGCCCGACTGGTAGCTCACGCTGTCCTGGTCGTTGGACCCGTTGATGTTCATGTCCTGGTAGTAGAGGAAATCGACGTCCTCAGAACTGGCACCGGTGTTCTCCACCGTGAAACGTTGGACCAGCAGGCCGTGGATGTCATCACTGGAAGTGTCGGTGGGATAGGTGATGTCCTTGGGCACAAAGGCGTAGGCCGTGATCTTGATCGGTTCCG
>CAYVWB010000129.1:0-4460 GCA_964455395.1 uncultured Desulfovibrionaceae bacterium | reverse complement strand
GGACATCCCCGAAGGGAAAGCCGCCTGAGCCATACACCAGATTTGACTATATCTCCACTGGAAGTGTGGCTCCCCCCTCATGGCTGGTGAGGCTCTGCAAGCGGAAACAATGCCGGTCCGGGTGAACGGCCTCCAGCTGGATGGCGAACGCCGTCATACGTCATCCGCCGGCGAGCCCACCGCGACCCCCGGGAAGATACCTATATAATGTCGCCGGCGAGACGCCCAGCCGTTCGGCCACCTGGGCCACTGTGATGGTCGGGTCGGCCAACATGGCGCGCGCCGCCTGGAGGTCCTCGGCCGTGAGCGACTTGGGGCGGCCGCCGAGCTTGCCCCGCGCCCGCGCAGACGCCAGCCCCGCCATGGTCCGTTCACGGATGATGGACCGCTCGAACTCCGCAAGCGACGCGAATATATGGAAAATGAGCTTGCCGCCGGCCGTGGTGGTGTCCATGGCCTCGGTGAGTGAGCGGAACCCCACCCCGCGGGCTTCGAGTCCCTCCACGGTCTCCAGCAGCTGCTTGAGCGACCGCGCGAGCCGATCCAGCTTCCAGACCACGAGCGTGTCCCCCTCGCGCATGTAGTCCAGCGCCGCGGCGAGCTGGGGACGGTCTCGCTGCGCGCCCGACGCCTTCTCGGTGAAGAGTTTCTCGCAACCGGCAGACTCCAGCGCTTCGATCTGCAAGGCCGTGTTCTGCTCCTGCGTGGAGACGCGGGCGTACCCGATCAGCACGAGGAGGTTCCTTTGCACTGCTCCCGGCGGGGGAGGGAGGCGCTACGACGGAGTATCATACATCGCCAACCATTGCAGGGCCTTGTCCGTGAGGCGATATTGCTGTAGCCGGCTGTTGGGCTTCTCAGGGACGGTCATTTCAATCAGGCCATCCGCCAGTGCTGGCTTAAGATAGCGCTCTCGAAAGGACTTCCGGTCTCGAAGGCCAAGGGCGGCTTGCAAGGCCTCCCGGCGCATCTCCCCATGGGATTGCTGGAGTACTCTAAGGAGAGACGCCACTTGGGGGGCGACTGGAGGGGCGACTTGAGGGGTTGCGGCCGCCAGCGCATCCAGGAGCATCCGAAGCATGAACGCAATGAACGGCGCGGCATCGGTCTCACGCGTGCTTTCCTGCAACGCTTGGTAGTACTCGGCCTGATGCGCAAAAATTAGGCTCTCCACCGGAACGTCAGCAAACAGGGGATTCCAGTGGGCCAGGATCAGGCTTTGCCATAACCGACCAATACGACCGTTGCCGTCAGCGAATGGATGGATGAACTCGAACTCGTAATGAAAAATTGAACTGGCGATGAGCGGATGGTCATCTGTGGCGGCCAGCCAGTCGAATAAATCGCACATTAATTGCGGCACACGCCCTGCCGGGGGGGCGAGATGCACCACCTCTTGCCCGGCCATCACGCCCACGCCACCGCGCCTGTACATGCCGGCTTCATCAATGAGGCCAGCCATCAGAATGTCATGGGCTTCCAGCATGTCTTTTTCTGAAGTCGCCCGCCACGCATGAAAGTGTTCATACGCGGCCAAGGCGTTTTTGACTTCCTGCACCTCGCGCGGCGGCGCGATCACAGGCTTACCCTCCAGGACTGCGGTAATCTGCGCCTCGCTCAAGGTGTTGCCTTCAATAGCCAGCGAGCCGTGGATCGTGCGGATGCGGTTGGCGCGCCGCAGCCGAATCGCCTTGGCGTTGTCATGCAGCGCCGTCACCCGTCCAATGGCCTCGCTGACTAGAGCGGTCAGGCGCAGGATCTCTGGCGTGATGGAGTAGGGGGGCTTGTATCCCTGGCTCATAATTCTACTCAAGGCGTAACAGGAGAGGGCGCTTCTCAGAATTGAAGTCCACACATAGTGTAAAGCGTATGGACAATCTTTCGTGAGTGCAAATGGCGCCGCAGTGATTCTCAAAAGCCAACCGGAGCATAGCTTTTTAGAGATTATATTTCAAGAGATACTTTTGAGAGAGCAGTACGCAGATTTTGGGAGTCCTACTTGAGCATGGCAAGGCGTCTCTCAAAAACGGTTGTTTTTGATAGTCTGCGCCACTCTGACTTTCTGTTCGTAGAAACCATTCAATGAATATCCGTGAACCATCCACTTGGCTGACAAGCTCCCTGGCGCAATGGGGCATCACCCTCGCAGCAATTTTTATTGTTTTATTCTTGTACTCTTTTGCACTGCTACAGCATGCTTTTTTTCTTGCTTTCTTTTTTCTCTTTGGACACCATCCGCCAGACGCGCCACGGCGTCTTTCCTCGCCACCCTCAACCCGGAGGCGTTTCATGATCGTCCTCTTCTGCGGACAAAAAGGCGGCACCGGCAAGTCCACGCTCGCCACCGCCATGGCCGCCATGCGCAAGAACGCCGGCAGCGATGTCCTGCTCGTCGACTGCGACCCCCAAGGCACCACCAGCGAATGGGCCGCCCTGCGCGACGAGGTCGCTTCAGACAAGCACATCCCCTGCGTCTCCATGAAAGGCGCCACCGTCCACAAGGACCTCGCCGACCTGGCGGCCCGCTATGACGACCTCGTCGTGGACGCCGGGGGCCGCGACTCCGCCGAGATGCGCAGCGCCATGCTGGTCGCCGACGTCATCGTCACGCCCATCCGACCGGCGCAACCCGATGCCTGGACCCTCGCCACCATGGACGAACTCATCGCCAAGGCCCACACCCTCAACCCCGAGATGCGCAACATGGTTGTCATCAACCTCGCCAACCCCAACCCGCGCGTCTCCGAAGGCGACGAAGCCACCGAGTTCGCCGCGCATTTCGAGAACCTGACCCTCGCCGCCGCAGTGCTGCGCGACCGTGTCGCCCACCGCCGCGCCTTCTCCGAAGGCCTGTGCGCCGCCGAAGTCGCCCGCAAGGACGCCAAGGCCGCAGCCGAACTGACCGCGCTCTATACGGAGGTGTTCTCCCATGGCGCTTAAGAAACCCAAGGCGCATCGCACCCCCCTGGACGACAACGCCGCCGCCGCATTCGTGAACGAGGCGACGCCTGCGCGCCCTGCTCAACCAGAAAACAAGGGAAGCGGAAAGCCAGAACAACAGCAAACCATACAACAAGAAAGCAATAAAGCCACCTCATCAGCAAGCAACTCTTCTTTTCAACAAGAAAACCATGTGTATGGCGAGGAGCCTCACAACCAAACCATGCCACCAGACAACAATAAAACTGCTAAGCAACCTTACCAGAAAGCAACCTTTTCTCTGCGCGAAGACATCCTTCTCGAGCTCGACGACGCATGGATGACTCTGCGCCGCAACCCCCCGCCAGGCGCAGGTCGCATCACCAAGACGGCCATTGTGGAAGCGGCGCTGGAGATCATGCTGGAAGACTTGAAAAGCAGAAGGCAAGAAAGCCTGCTGGCAATAAAACTTGCTGACAAGTAGCGTTTTGTGGGCGCATGGTGTACCTCCTTGCGGTGACGTCTCTCCCCCTTAGACACAGGAGCCGCCATGGAACGCCGTCGACCGGGCCCCACTCCCGAGCAGCTTGTACGCGGGCAGGAGGTGCGCGAGGCCAACACCATACGCCGAGCCATCCAGCTTTCCCTTGTCCCGGAGCTCGCGCCCATTCCCAACGCGGCGTTGCGGACCTCGCTGTTTCGCATCGCCAGACGCGGCACCAAGCATCTGCAGTTGGATGGCGTGGAGTTGGCGAGCTGGCATCCGGACCTCTCCGTCACCTACAAAGGGCCCGAGCTGCGGCAAGAGGATCTCACCATGTACGCCTTCCTCTGCAAGCTGGCGTGCGTGGGCCAAGCCGGCGCCGCGCATCCCGAGCCGGGCGAAGACCGCGATTTCGTGGCCCGGTTCACCGCGCGCACCCTGCTGGCGGAGATGCAGAAAACCGACGGCTCCAAGAATTACAAGTGGCTCAAGGAGTCGCTGGACCGGCTCTACGAAGCCTCCGTCCACGCCAAGTACGAGGGCAAGGGCCGGGGCGGATGGTTCAAGGGCCGACTCGTGCGCGAAGTGGCCTACGACAAGGACACGCGCACCTACGAAGTGAGCCTCTCGGAGCGCATCGCCGCGTTGTTCGGCCTGGTGGACATGACCATGCTCGACATGCCCATCCGCATGGCGCTGACCACGGACGTGGCGCGCTGGCTCCACGCCTTCCTCGCCTCGCACAAGGGTCCGGAGATAATGATTCCGTGGGACAAGCTCCAGGCTCTCGTGGGCTCCGAGACATCGCCGGAAGCCTTCCGCCGCAACTTCGTCAGCCGCGCCGTCAAACCCCTCATCCAAGAAGGGGTCGTCGCTTCCTACAAGAACCTCGAAGAAGGCCTGCTGCTGCTTTTCAAGAAGGGCGAATGAGGGTCCGTACTTTCAGAGAGCGGGGTAATCCCCCCATTTTGCAGGGGTCTGAAAAGTAGAGACTATGCCGCTTTGCCCAGCCTCGCCCTCGGGGGGATCCCCCCGAGGGCGGTGTGCGGCCGTTCGT
>CAYVWB010000128.1:0-4673 GCA_964455395.1 uncultured Desulfovibrionaceae bacterium | reverse complement strand
AACTCCCGGGCAGCGTGCGCTGACGAGGACGTTTCATCGTTTTGCGGTGCGCCCGCCCTCGGATCATCACCGCTGTTTCCACTGTTGTTTTCACACTCTGCCCCGCGCACTTCTCCACGCCCGCTACAACCCGCAGCCGACCGGTCAGATTGCAGGCGGTGAGGTTACAGTGTTTCTAACCTTGGAGCGTCGTTGATGTTTTCACCGCTGGCTCACCTTGCTCTTCACCAGGGGAAGCGTGCGCCATTGCTTGGTCGGTGTTCTCTTCGTTTTCCTTGGATGAGAGACAAGGGATTGAGCGAGGGCAGACCCTTTGGTTACCGCCGAAGTCGGGCTTGGCAGGGCGCTGTTCGACCGCAAAGTGGGGGCATTGCGCCCTGATGATGTGGAATGGATGTGATTTTGGGATGGTACACGAGTCCCCACGTTGCTTCTTGCACCGTCTACAGCGTGATCCATTTGACACAATGCGCCAATTACTTGATCAACACGCTGCACGGCGGGCCGAACTGACCTCTAGCCAATTATTGCTCAGAGGTAGTGATTAGTCACTCAGGGTCGGTGGAGATGAGCGGGCGCTAATCCTGGTCGAGAAGAAAAGATCTGGGTGGAGATTAAGCAACCGATGAGAGAATCCAGGGCAGAGAGCAAAAATAACATGGACTCGACCGTGCCGTTCGATCCCGGGCAGCCGTTGGACAAGACCGTGTTTGCCGTCTTCGATGTCGAGACCACCGGCCTGAGCCCGACTTATGGGCATCGTATCTGCGAGGTGGGCTGCCTGCGCGTTCGTAACGGGGTGGAGCTGGCTCGCTTCGAATCATTGGTGAACCCCCGACGCTCGATCTCGCCGGGAGCCTTTCGCGTCAACCGCATCACGGCGGATATGCTCCGGGGAGCCCCCACTTTCGACCAGATCGCCGCTCACCTGCTGCAAGTGATAGATGGGAGCGTGTTGGTGGCCCATAACGCGCCCTTCGACTTGAGATTCCTGGCGGCGGAACTAGAGATGGCGCGTCTCCCCCGACCGGAAAACCCGGTGATAGACAGTCTGGTGCTGACCCGCCGAACCTACCGCCTGGCTCGCAACAGTCTGTCCGCCGTGGTGGCGGCCCTGGGCATAGAGGAGAGGCCAACTCACCGGGCGATGGGTGACGTGTGGGCCACTTGGGGGGTACTGGAGCGGGTCATTGAGGATCTGGGGCGTCGCGGGGGAATCAGCACGGTAGGACAGTTGATCCAGTTTCAGGGGGGTTCAATTCCCTACCCGCCGGCGCAGGATGTGACCCTGCCGCCGACCATTGCCGAGGCGTTGGCAAAGGGGGAGTGTGTGCAGATGCGCTACGTCGATGCCCGGGGGCGGGAGACGGAGCGTCTGGTGCGCCCCCTGCGGGTGACTGCGCGCGGCGATGTCCTGTACCTGATCGCCCACTGCTACCAGCGCGGCGAACAGCGCACTTTTCGCCTGGACCGAGTCGCGGAGATGGGGTTGGCGTGACGTGGGTCTGAATACACAGCGCTGCGGCCGCTACGCAAGGAAGAGGCCAAGTGTCCCAACACGGAGTGAAGCGTGAGGAGGCAAATTGATGACGGAGAATCGAGACGAACTACTCATCGTCTGGAAGGGCACCCTTCACACCACCCCCTGCCCCCACTGCGGCAACGTCGGCGGGGTGGACGCGCCGCTTCTGATCCACGACCCCGATCGCCGGCGGGTGCTCTTTTCCCCCGCTCAAGGGACGACCCCCCGAGCAGGACCAACAACAGGCCCAGGGAGAGACCTTTCTCCATCCCCGCCCCGACTACCTGACCCAGGCCTCAGCCGTCCCCCGCCAGGTTCTCCCCGATGTGCTCGACGCCGACGATCCCCAGGCGGCTTTGGAAGAGATACGAGGACAGGCCCTGCGCGCTATGCTGGAGCAGGCCGACTCCGATCCTGATGCCCGCGCCGCGCTGGAGGAGCTACAGCGCCAGATGGAGGAAAATCCCCTGCTCCAGGCCATCCAGACCCTGACCGAGGCCCGCTCCTCGGCTGAGGTGCTGGCGGCGGTGCAGGCCCATCCCATCCTCCTGGGCGACGAGGCCGACGAGATGCTCCGCCACTCCATTCAAACCGCCCGCCAGATGGGCGAGGCGGGGATGGTCCGCCACGTCGAGGAGCGCTATCAGATCCTGCGCCAGATCCGCGAGCAGGGGGTTGACGTGGAGCAACTGGCGGCCGTGGCCACCCTGCCTGGATGGCAAACCCCCCAGCAGCATACGTAGGGGCAAGCTGTTGGATCGCCGGGGTCGCCTGGATCGCCGGGGTCGTCGGGAGGTGGCGGGGGTGGGTCGTCGGGATCGCCCCAGTTTGGGTAGCAGCTGCCGCCGGTGGCGCAGTAGGTGGTGCCCATCGCCTCACAAATGCCGCCCATTGGGGAGGCGCAGGTGTCAACTGATTGGCTTGCGCAAAAAGTTGGGTCGGCGTTTCTTTCCCAGGGGCCGGTGCAGTCCCAGTAGTGGCAGTCGACGCATTCGGCACCACCGGGGCATTGATCTGGTTTATTCTTTTCGCATATAATTCCTCCTCCTGGGCAGCGGCAGTAGAAGTCCTTGACTTTGCAGTCCAGGCTGCCGTCACAGTAGCCATTGCTCTGGGCAAAAACGGGCGCGTGCAACTTGGCAAGCAGGGCGCCAAACCAGCCGTTTTGGGGTTCTGGCCGGGAACTGGAGGCGGGCGCGGTCAGCTTGAACAACTCCAGGCTGTGCTGCTCCAGTTGTTCCAGGAAAGCATTGCGGGCCTGCGGGTACTGCTCGGCGTCCAACTCCTGATTGCTCAAGATGTAAAGCACTCTGAACAAGTCACGCTCAAGCATCTCTTGGGCTTGTTTGGGGTTGGTGCTGTCAAAGAAAGGTTGGTTGAGAAACAGATGGCAGTGCAGCTGAGTGTGATCAGAGTTGGGTTGGCAGGTAAAACCGCTGCTGGGTTGGCCTTGATAAACGATTGGCGCCCTGAGAGTGCCGTGGGTTGAGACTTGATGCTCTTCTATCGGCAGAATGGTGAACAGCCACCGTTGGGGGAAAAGGGCTTGATTGTGATATGCCGGCTCTGGCAGGTAGAAAAAATGCCAGGCCTGTTCGTAGCCCAGGGACTCGAACAGCAGCTCGACTGCCTGTGGATTGGCGGTGCCGGTGGCTAGATGCAGTTTTGGGTGGTCCAGCACCAACTCCAGGTGTGGCAGGCTGCTGACAGGTGTTGGTTCCAGTTGGGGTGAAGGCGGCTGAAAAAGAGAGTGACCCAAGCACCACCCGCTCAAGAGAACGAGGGGTAACAGGACAAGCAGGTAACGGCGGCGAAAACTCATACCTCCATTATGCCCAACTGCTACAGAAAGAGCAAGTGGTGTGCCCAGGATCTAGTTAGGGGTAGTCTTTAGGCCTGATCTCCATCAAGGGTGGCGGGTTTGTATAAAACAGGTCTTGATAATGTGGTGTAGTGAGATGAGCCAATAAAGTCTTTTGAGCTTCAACTCTTGAGCCAAAACCTTGACCTTTTAGTGCATCAAGTGCCAATCTATAGCTTCTGGTTAGTTCAGTTTGTTGCTCAGGCGTGTGAGCAGCAATCAAGGAACCGCTAAAAAGATCACGGAAAAAAACGCCTACCCAGCCACCCACATACCCAATCTCTGGCTGAGCAAAATCTGCTATTCTTTTTGCAGCTATCCCATTATAAAAAACCATCAGCGTTACACCGGTATTGTCCTTATCCTCATTGGGGACGGCAGCCAGTTCCAGATTCTGAAAACCAGTGTTGGGATCTTGGCCGGCATTGACGGACAGCGGCAGGTATAATCGCTCACCTGTGGCACTTATTGGAACTAGCGGCACCGCACCAGCTTCCGGCGGCTGCCACTGACCGGAGGCGGGCTTGTCAAAACCCTGATGCACCAAAATGATGCGGGTGACGTCCTCGACATTGTACTGTGTCAACATCTCCTTTCTATCGGGGCCGCGCCCGTCGCGCACTCCCACGCCGCCTGTCGCTCCCGCCTCGATCCAGTCTTGTATCGCGCTGGCATCTACCGCCCAGAAACTGCCGTCGGGTTGGGCGCGGGTCACGATCTCCTCGAACCAGCTGTAAATCAGGTCGGCCAGCAGATCGGGGCGGTTTTCTTCGCTCTGCACGCCCGTTTCCTCGTCGTACGGAAAGAAGCCAATGATCTCTTCATCTTGATTATTTGGCCTTGTATTGGAGCTGGGGGCGGCAAAGAACTGCACGGTTACGCCCGTCTCGGCGCCGGTGGTGCTGAACACCTTGGTCCAGGATAGATGATAGTCAAACAGAGTTTCAACGGGAATGGGGACGTGGGCTTCTTTGGCGGGCTGTGCTTGCCACAGCACCACTTCCTCATCTGTCCTAGTCTTTCCAAGCAGTTGGCCGTCTTCGTTGAAGTGCAGGGTGTCCAGGGGGCAGGCGGCCTCCTCGGTGTGCAGCATCCACGCGCCGCCTTCGGGTCGCCAGTGGCCCAGGGTGAGCGTGTCGCCGCCGGCGTGCAGCGTCAAGGCATCGCCGTCAAGGGCGAGGGACGCGCCTGCGGGCAGGTCGGCGTCGAGGGTGGCGAGGGCGGTCTCGATCTCGGCGGGGTCGGGGGCGGGCGTGGCGGTGGCAGTGGGCGTGGGAGGAACGGGCGTCG
>CAYVWB010000127.1:0-4868 GCA_964455395.1 uncultured Desulfovibrionaceae bacterium | reverse complement strand
CGCCTGTCCCTGATCGACCTGCACACGGGCGCGCAGCCGATGCACAGTGCCGACCATCGCCTGTCCCTCGTGGCCAACGGCGAGTTCTACGACTACAAGCGAATTCGCTCGAAGCTCATGACCCTCGGCCATCGCTTCGCGACCCGTTCGGACAGCGAGATCGCCCTGCCCTTGTACGACCGCCTCGGGCTCGACTTCGTCGAAGCACTCCGTGGCGAGTTCGCCTTCGCCCTCTACGACCGTGAACGCGACCGCCTCCTGCTGGTACGCGACCGCTTCGGAATCCGCCCCCTCTTCTGGCGCTTCGACGGCCGATGTTTCTACTTCGGCAGCGAGGCGAAGGCGCTGCTCGCCCATCCCGACGTACCGGCCAAGCTCTGCCGCAAGGCGGCCCTCAACCAGCTGATGCAAGCGATGGTGCCGGGCACCAGCGCCTTCGAGGGCATCCACGCCCTCCGGCCGGGCCACATGCTGCTCGTCACCCGCAAGGGCGCGAGTCTCGAGGTGGCGGAGAAGCGTTACTGGGACATGGATTTCCCGCCGGCCGAGGCGCACCGCGACGCAGGTGAGGCGCGGGAGCACGTCGAGCTGATCCGCGATCGCCTCGTCGAATCGGTCGCGCAGCGCCTCGAGGCAGACGTCCCCGTCGGCTGCTACCTCTCGGGCGGCATCGACTCGTGCTCGATCCTCGGCATGGCCTCCGGCGCACAGCAGGCGCCGGTCAAGGCCTTCACCATCAGCTTCCATCACGAGGCTTACGACGAGGCCGCGATCGCGCGGGAAATGGCGCGGTCCGTGGCCGCCGATCACGAGCTGGTCAAGGTGGGTGGCGAGGAGCTCTACGGCGACAATTTCGTCCGTACGGTCTGGCACGCGGAGCGCAGCTTTTACAACACGCTCGGGGTCGCCAAGTGGTGCATGAGCCACCATGTCCATGCTGCTGGCTACAAGACCGTGATTACCGGCGAGGGCGCGGACGAGCTGTTCGCCGGCTACCCGGCCTTCAAGCGCGACTTCTACCTCCATGGCCTCGCGGCGGAGCCGCCGGCCGTACGTGCCGAGTACGAGCAGGCTTTGCAGGCGGCCAACGAAGTATTCCGCGGCGCGATCCTCGCCGAGAAGGAAACCACCCACCTGGCCTTCGACGAGCTGATGGGGTTCACACCGTCGTGGATCCAGCCCTGGCTCGAGACGCTCGAGCTCGCCCGGCCGCTCCTGGCCGACGACGTGCAGGAGGAACTCGCCGATTATGATCCCGTCGCGGCGATCGCGGCGCAGCTCGATCCGGCCCAGCTCGCCGGCCGTCACCCGCTGGACCGGGCCCAGTACAGCTGGTCCCGCACGATGCTCGAGGGGCAGATCCTCAACTGGGGCGGCGACCGCGTCGACATGGCGAACTCGATGGAGTCGCGACCCGCATTCCTCGACCACCGGGTGGCCGAGGCAGCCGTGCGCGTGCCGCCGTCGCTGCGCATCCGTGGCCACACGGAGAAGTGGGTGCTCCGCGAAGCGGTGGCTGTCAGGAAGGCTGCGGTGGCGCCTTTGCCTGCGCCGTGGCGTCGGAGGCCCGCACCTGCGGGCAGCGCGCTGCAGCTTCACAAGGGCAAGGGCGCGCCGATGAACGCAGCGAGGGTGATGCTGCGCAGTCTGCCCTGGCCGAGCAGGCGGACCGTGAGATCCGGCGGCAACAGCGCCTTGAGCAGACCGGCCCCGAAAAGACCCAAAAGGAGAAACGGCGAAGCCCGCGCCAAGAGCACGGCGGCAGCTTCCAGCCATGTATAGAGTGATTCGAGCATACCTCATCATGCCCCGTCCATACGGGAAAGGCAAGGCGGCGGGGCGTTACTTCTCCTGGGTGAGCACGGCGGCTACGGCGTCATCCGCGAGGCGATACCAAGCGTTCTTCCCTTCGCGACGCACCGCCACCAGTTTGGCGGCGCGCAGCACCCGCAGCTGGTGGGAGACGGCGGATTGGCTCATGGAGACGGCTTCAGCCAGCTCGCTGACGCGCAGCTCGCAACGGGACATGGCCGCCAGCAGGGTGAGCCGGGTGGGGTCGGCAAGGGCCTTGAACCGCTCCGCGAGAAAGAGGAGGCGTTGCGTGGTGGGCAAAGCGGCGCGCGCCGTGGCCACGCGTCGGGGCGCTTCATCGAGGGTGGGGAAGGGGCGGTCCAGCGCAGGGGGGATCTCTGCGGGGCTGGGCGCTGCGGCGGAAAGACTCTGGTCGGCGGGCGCGCGCGACGCAGGCGCAGGCCGTGGCGAAAGCGCGACTGGCTGCCCGGCTGGCGGCGCGATCAGCTCGGCCTCCGCCGCTTCAGCCTCATCCGGAAGATCGGTCAGGTGCGGCTCCAGCGCTTCTTCAGCGCCGTAGGCGAGGGTGGTGCGTTTGTTCATCATGGACGTCCCCGCTTTTCTCCGCTTCCCTATGCGAAATCCTGATATTTGGCAAGGCTCTCCATCTTGGGTCGGCGGGAAATTCGGACGCCGGGCCGCCGCGGGCAGTCGCGGGCAGTCGCTAGTCGGCGAGGGCGGCGAGGCAGTCGGCATGGGCGGCGGCGCTCTTTGTCCAGCTGAACCGGCGCGCGCGCTCCAGACCAGAAGCCACGGCGTCGTCCCGCAGGGCGTCGTCCTCCAGAAGCTGGCGCAACGCATGCGCGATGGCTTCCTCGTCGTGGGGATCCACGTACAAGGCGGCCTCGCCGCAGACCTCCCGATGGGCTGCGATGGCGGAAGCGAGCACCGGGACGCCGCACGCCATGGCTTCCAGAGGGGGAAGCCCGAATCCCTCATAGAAGCTGACGTATGCAAAGACTGTCGCCAAGTTGTAGAGCAGGGGCAGCTCCGCTGTGGGGACGTATCCCAGGAAGCGTACGTGGCGCGCGTCCCGTCCCAGGGTTTCCGTCACGTACTCGGCGAACCAGCCAGCCGGTCCGGCCAGCACCAGGGGATGCGCCGCCTTCAGGGGTTCGGGCAGGGTCGCCCAGGCGCGGGTCAGTCGGGCCACGTTCTTGCGGGGTTCGATGGTGCCCACGCAGAGCACGCAGCGCTCCGGCAGGTTCCGGGCGACGCGGTACGCCGTCGTCGTTTCCTGTGGCAGGGGGTGGAACCGCGCGCTGTCGTAGCCGTTGGGTATGGCGATGAGTCGATCCGCTGCGTCGGGGAGAAAATCCAGCGCTTCCAGGGCTTCGCGCCGCATGGCCTCGGAGACGGTGATGATGCGGTCCGCCCGTGGGATGCGCGCCTTGAACCGTCTGGTGATGTACGCCACGCGGCCGCGGGGGTGCCATTCCGGATTGCGCAGCCAGGAGAAGTCGTGGACGGTGACAACCGTACGGCGCGCGCGGAGTTCCCGCCGGGGGACGAAATTCGGTTCGAAATAGACGTCGAAACGGCGTGCGGGCCACGACGTGTGGGCGGCGCGCAAGGCCAGGGCCAGGGGGCGGCTCACGCGGGGAGCGGCCAGCGCCATGTTGACCGCCTGCGGCGCGCCGGGCAGACGGAAGCGGGGCTCGCCCTCCGTGAGCAGCCGACGCGAGGGGTAGCCGTAGAACCACGTCGTCTCGAAGCGCGGGTCCTCGGCGAGGTGGCTCGCCACTTCCACCAGATAGCGGCCCACCCCCGTCAAAGGCGCGCAGAGCGGCAGCGCGTTCACCGTGAGGGCGATGCCCACGGCCTCAGTCCTCCGAGCGGTCGGCCACTTCCCGCCAAAGCGCCGCGTAGTCCGCGGCCATGGTCTCCGCGGTGAAGAAACGCTCGAAACGTTGGCGGGCGTTGACGCCGTACCGCGCGGCGAGGGGTTCGTCAGTGGCGAGCAGGCGCATGGCGTCGGCCAACGCATCCGGATTGGATGGCGCGATGGTCACGCCGGTGACGCCGTGTTCATTGACGAACGAAGTTCCCGTGCCGATCTCCGTGGAGATGAGCGGTTTGCCCATCATGGCGCCTTCCAGCAGGGTCACCCCGAAGGCTTCCGAACGCAAGTGGGAAGGAAAGACCACGCCGTGGCAACTGGCCAGCAGACTCATCTTGTCCGCTTCGTCCACATGCCCCAGGAAAGTGACGTTGGTCAGACCCAGCGCTTGCGTCTTGGCTTTCAGGTGCGGCTCATAGGGCCCGGCGCCGGCGATGACGATGGGCAGGGGCGAACGGTTCGCGGCTTCCAGCAGGATGTCCAACCCCTTATAATACCGCAACACGCCGATAAAGAGGAAGAAGGGACCGCCCATGCGTTCACGCCAGAAGGCTGTGCGCTCCGGCGAAGGCGCAGGGTACGCCGAAGGGTCGATGCCGATGGGGATGACGCGTACTTTCTCGCGGAAGCGCTGCAGGGTGCCGCTGGTGCGCAGGTAGTTCTCGGAAGTGGCCACGATGACATCCACGGAGCTGAGGAAACGTTGCATCACCAAGGGCTTGTAGACTGCTTTCAACCGCTTCTGACGGATGATGTCCGAATGGTACGTCACCACGCTGGGGCGGTGTTCCGACTTGGGCGCCAAGGCCCGGTGCGCCAGATGGACGAGGTCCTGCCATGGATAGGGAAAGTGGTAATGGACGACGTCGTGCTCCCGCGCCAGACGGCCGAAAGCGCGGAAGATCTCCACGCCCACGGGGGTGGAGGCCTTCTCCAGCAGCGTCTTCGTC
The DNA here is from genome assembly GCA_964455395.1 of uncultured Desulfovibrionaceae bacterium. Taxonomy (GTDB): domain Bacteria; phylum Desulfobacterota; class Desulfovibrionia; order Desulfovibrionales; family Desulfovibrionaceae; genus CAYVWB01. The sequence continues at coordinate 227 of CAYVWB010000127.1, read as the reverse complement.
TGCGCCACGCGCACGGCGCCGTGGGTGAAGGGCGTCGGCTGTGGCGTCTTGGAAAGACAGAGGATGGTGCTTTCCACGCCCAAAGGCGCGGCGGCTGTGGCGAGTTGGTGGATGACTTGCTCGATGCCGCCCTGGGAGTCCGGGTAGTAGACCTTGAAGACGTGGAGGATGCGCATGATGACGGGGGTGAGGGCTGGGCGTGGGGGGCGGCGACGCAGGGTTGACGG
>CAYVWB010000126.1:0-4905 GCA_964455395.1 uncultured Desulfovibrionaceae bacterium | reverse complement strand
GCCGTCCGCAGCCGGACCGTCGCGAAGGTCGACTCCACCGGGTTCGTTGTCCGGAAATGCGCCCAACGCTCCGCCGGGAAGTCATGGAATGTCACAAGTTCCAGGCAGCCTTCCTTCAAGCACTCCATGGCCTTGGCATACTTGGGTTCGTACGACGCGATCCCTTTGTCCCGACAACATCACCACACACTATGTCCCGCAGAAGGTTTGTTTCACCACTTCGGATGGCGTAGGCGGGCGCATCAGGTCTTCGTTCGCTGGCTGTACGTCAAATGGCTGTTTCAAGACGTCGATCAGACGGTGGGTCAACGAGAAGTCGCCTTCGTCCTCGGCGGCTCGAATCGCTTGCTCGACACGGTGGTTCCTGGGAATCAAGGCTGGGTTGGCGGCGCGCATTCTTCGTGTCGCCTCGGTGGAGTGAACCCCATGCTTGTCGAGTAGCGCCTGCCATCCCTCCAGCCATGAGTGGATATCGACTTGTGCGGCAAACAATTCCTTAAACGCTTGAGCATCATCGGCGAGGAGCCGGAAGGCGACTGTATAATCAACGCGCCCCTTGTCCATGAGCGCAAGGAGATCCTGCACCTTCTGAAAACCGCCATGTGAAGCGTTGAGACCGACCTTGCGGCTCATGTCTTCTTGATAGTGATCGATGAATACGGCGTCGAAATCCTCAAGGACTTCCATGCCCAATGTCCTGGCCTTGCTTGCGTCAGCATCAAACAACGGGAGCAGGCAGTTGCCCAACGCCGCCATGTTCCACTTGGCGATGGATGGTTGATTGTTGAATGCATAGCGCCCGAACTGATCAATGGAGCTGAAGACCTTGTCCGGGACGTAGGCATCCAAGAAGGCGCACGGACCGTAGTCAATGGTCTCTCCGGCTATGGCCGTGTTGTCGGTATTCATGACGCCATGGATAAACCCGACAGCCATCCACTTGCTCACAAGACGGGCAGTCGCCTCGCATACGCGTCGGTACATGTCTAAATAAGGATTGGGCGCGCTTTTTGATTCAGGGTAATGGCGGTCCATGACATAATCCGCCAGTGTTTTCACAGCATCCCAGCGTTCCCGCGCCGCACAATATTCGAATGTGCCCACACGAATCAGGCTGGAGGCGACTCGCGTGAAAACGCCCCCTGGCTTGCGCGTCTCCCTGAAGACCTGCTCCCCTGTGGTCACGAACGCGAGGGCGCGCGTCGTGGGAATGCCGAGTGCGTGCATGGCCTCGCTGACCACGTACTCGCGGATAACGGGCCCCAATGCCGAGCGCCCATCCCCATTACGAGAAAAGCGGGTTTGCCCTGACCCCTTCAGTTGGATGTCAAATCGCTGGCCTTGAGCGTTGACGACTTCCCCCAGCAACACCGCCCTGCCGTCGCCAAGTTGCGGCACGAACCCGCCGAATTGGTGTCCAGCATAGGCCATGGCGACGGGCTCCATGCCTTCCAAACGCATGTTGCCGGAAAACACTGCCGCAAGCTCGTCGGAATTGCTCGGAAGAACCAGCCCCAGTTCCTTCACCAAGTCCGTATTGAGCCGAATCAACGATGGACTCTTGACCGGGGCTGGCTCAATGCGTTGGAAAAATTCTTCAGGAAGCCTTGCGTAAGTGTTGTCGAAGTGCATCGTCTTCCCCCTTTGAGAACCCTCTCTCGTGTTCTATTGGACAGGTATGGGACATTGTGACCTGCTGCGCCACTGGCCCAGACCTTGAATACTCGGCTTCCGCCTGTTTTTGAGGACAGGCCGGAGGCCTCAGAGATTAGCATTGCGGATGTGCAAACGTATAGGGATCGTCATCTCCAGACTTCAATTCAGGATTTCGAGAGGCGGCGGTGGATTTTGTACCCGTAATAGGCGCGGTTGCCCTGGCGCAGCCAAGCCGCGTCCTCGTCGTCGGGGTACTGGACTCTGACCGCCGGCCCGTCGCTCGACGCCGCCTCTTCTTCCTCGTCGCGGTCCTCCTCGCGATCTTGGGGCATCACGTCGATGACCTTGCGCGGCCGGCGCTGCGACTCCACAACCGAGGCGTCGACCACGGCGCCTTCACGCACGAGCAAGTCATTGCTCCCGATCCGCCCGTTGATCATATCCAGCGGTCTGTCCAAGACTTTCAGCTTAATCAGGCCATTGCAGAAGCGGCAGATGGTGGTCTCGTCCACTTTGAGCGGGCACATCGTCTTCAAAGGAAAAGCCAGTGAAGCGGATGAAGGAGAGTCGGTCGAGAAGCGCCTGCTCGGTGGCCGGGTCGCTCAGGTTGCACCAACGTTGGAGCAGCAGGACCTTGAACATGGGCAATGCAGGATAGGCCGGGTTGCCCACGGCGTTGGCCTTGCGATTGAGCTTCTTGGCAAGGAACGTCTGGATCGGTTTCCAGTCGATGACGGCGTTGATCTCGTCAAGGAAGGTCGCCTTGGTCCGCCGCCTGCCCATGAAGTAGTCCCCACGCCGTGGCCCTTTGCTGCGCGCGCTCATGTGCGCTTCTTCGTTTCAGGAGAAAATACTCAACATTCAAGTGTATTGAATTCAAAATAATGCGTCGTTGGCCGTGCAGAGGCCTCTGATGTGTTGACATTTTTGCAAAGATCAAGATATTCAGCCATCCCTTTGGCTTGGCCGATGTATATGCCAGTCGTTGATATGTCGTGCTCAATTCTTTGGCATAGCTCCTTAAACCATTTTCCCCACCTTTGGAGACCTTTGTGACTGCACGCATCATTTCATTTGCATTGGAGCTGACCCTATGCGTACAGTAGTTCTTGCTGGCTTGTTGTCTTTCCTGGTCCTTGGCCTGCCGCACACTGTCCGTGCGTCCGAACGCACGACTGTGCATCATGGATCCCATCTCCCCCAAGACCAGTCGCCCGACAAGGATGAAGCCTTCTACGACGCGCGCAATCACATCTCGCACAACGCCTCGCTGCCGGAGGGGCCGCCTTGCGGGAACCTCAGCGCCGAGGTGCACGGCTTCCATCCCTACTGGTATGGATCGGCCTACGAGGAATACGACTATTCCCTGCTGAGCACGGTTTCCTATTTCGCTTACCATATCGACCCCGCCACAGGCGACCCGAAAGCCCCTTTTCTCTGGCCCGAGACGGCGTTGGCCAACCGCGCCGCCGACGCAGGCATCCGGCTGGAGTTGACCCTGACCTTGTTTGGCGAGAGGGACACCAAGGCGTTTCTACGCAGCAAGCAGGCGCAAGCGCACTGCATCGGGCAAGTTCTCGCGGCGCTCAAGAAGCGCGGGGGCGTCGACCTGTGCCTTGATTTCGAAGGGCTTCACGCTGAGGAGCGGGATGCTTTCGAGGGCTTCGTGCGTCAGCTGTCGACGCGTTTGCGCGCGGCCATCCCCGACGCCCGGCTGACCATGACCTTGCCTGCTGTGGATTGGCGAAACGTATTCCGGATTAAACCTCTGTTGCCAATGGTCGACCGCTTCATCCTCATGGCCTACGACTATCACACCGACGGCAGCAAGCAGGCCGGCCCCATAGCGCCCTTGCGTTCGAGCACAAAATGGTCGTCGTTGTCGGTGGAGCGTTCGGTGGCCGCCTATCTAAAAAAGGGCGTGCCTGCCGACGCACTGTTGCTCTCGGTGGCGTATTACGGACGCAGTTGGCCCACACAAGGCGTCGCCGTTCCCTCCAGGGCGCTGGGTCGTGGCGTGACGTTGCCCTACCGCCATATCGTCCCCTTGGTGGCCAACGCCACCCGCAGTAGTTTCGATGGACCCAGCCAATCCCCGCTGCTCGAACGTACAGTGAAAGGCGCGACCCGACAGCTTTGGTACGAGAACGCCGAAAGTCTGGCCGCCAAGTACGCCTTCGCCAAGGAGCAGGGCTTGGCTGGAGTCGCCATCTTCGCCCTGGGCTACGACAACAACCGGACCGAACTCTGGGGCGCTTTGCGTGCGGCGTTTTGTCCGCAATAGAGAACTCTCGCAGCGCCGATGCACTGGAGATGGCGCATGGTCCCGGGTGAGCCGACAGCACTGCATGGTGTTCCAGGCAGGGGGAGAATGGTGATGGCGGACACGCCATGGCGGTGGAGCATGCGCAGCACCCGCCGGCATGCGCATGACAGCTGTAGTGAGGCCATGTCCGCCGTCAACCTTGCCGCCAAACTCGCCGCAAAACCTGTCACGCTACAGACCACCGCCGCTGCGCCCAAGGCGCCAAAGGGCGGGCTGGGGCCGATGTAAATCTCGCCGTGAAAGCCATCATCCTCGAAGGTTTCTTCAGCTCAAGCCAAATCTGCGCCGCCACGAGGTGTAGAGGGGCAACGCCGACCTCCCAGCCGCTGGCCACATCACGACTCCCGCCAGAGTCGTCCTCCAGCGCTGCTTCATCAAAAAGACGCAAAAGACGCTGCAACGCGAGATACGCCTCGCCCTGGAGCGAGCCAAGGAGGTCTGATCTATGGCCAATAAAATGCGTGACCTGCACGACAGCATGCTGCGCCGTGACCCCGCCTACCGTGAGGCGTATGAAGCCCTGGAGGAGGAGTTCGACCTCGCCGGCGTCATGATCGCCGCGCGCAGACGTGGCCTCGGTTCATCGGAAAGGACAGGCAAGTCGAGAAGGTTGGTAACGCCGAGGTTTATATGGAGAGTGACCTGCCCAGGAAAAACTGGTCCACGGCCAATGTTAGGGTGCGTGGTCCTCGGGAGGTTTTCCATGGGCAAGAAGAAGCACACCCCGGAGCAGATTATCGGCAAACCCAGAGAGGCTGAGATTCTGCTGGCGCAAGGTCACACCGTGCCTCAGATCGTCAAGCGACTTGGCGTGACTGAGCAGACGTATTACCGCTGGCGCAAGGAATACGGCGGCATGCAGATAAGTCAAGCCAAACGGCTCAAGGAGTTGGAGCGTGAGAATGCCCGACTCAAGCGCCTGG
>CAYVWB010000125.1:0-6137 GCA_964455395.1 uncultured Desulfovibrionaceae bacterium | reverse complement strand
GCAGCAAGGATACATGGGTGCTGGACGGGGCCGAAGTCCGCTAAGCGCCGCGCTACCCTCGGGGACTCCGTGGCGTGCGTCCGCTACCACGAGCTCTTCCGGAACGCGCCCATCGGCGTTTTCCAGTGCGATGGCCGGCGCCGACTGCTCAGCGCCAACCCCCAGCTCGCCAGGCTCTACGGCTACGAGACCCCCCGCGACCTGATGGCCGCCATGGACGACGTGACGGAACGCCTGGAGCTCGCCCACGACGATCTGGAGGACGCCCTGGATCAGATCCGCCGTCATGGCGTGCTCACCAACTACGAAGTGCGCATCCGCCGCCGCGACGACACCTTGCGCTGGACGTACCACACCATCAGCGCCGTCCGGGACAAGGCCGGCGACGTGCAGTTCTATGACGGTTTCGTGATGGACATCTCGGAGAAGAAGGAGCTGGAACAGCTCCGGGAGGACGTGGCCCGCGCCGCCCGTCATGACATGAAGAGCCCGCTGCACGCCATCCTCGCCGCAGCGTCCCTGCTGGAAAAGCGGCTGACCCTGGAAGGCGAGACCCGCGAGATGCTCGACGCCATCCGCGAGAAGAGCCGCGCCGTGCTCCACATGGTCAACAACTCCCTGGACCTCTTCCGCATGGAACAAGGCGACTACGACCCCGAACGCGTCCCCTTCGACCTGGCGGCGCTCGTTCGCGAAGTGGGCGAAGAACTGGCCGCGCGCTTCGAGGACAAGGCCCTGCGTCTCACCTTGCGGGTCGGCTCCGGCGAGTCTGGCGATGTCGAACACATCCAGAGCGCCGAGACATCCGCTGGCGGAGACAATACGGAAGGGACGAACGGAAGGGACGACACAGACACGGTCCAGGCTTTCACCATCCACGCCGAACGCCGCCACATCGAGCGCATGCTCTCCAACCTGATGAAGAACGCCATGGAGGCGGCGCCACCGGAAAGCGAAGTCCGCGTGACCCTGGAGCGCCTCGACGACGCCTCCCGCATCACCATGCACAACCAGGGCGCCATCCCCGAGGACATCCGGCCCCACCTCTTCGAACGCTACACCACCAGCGGCAAGAAGGACGGCCTCGGCCTCGGCGCCTACAGCGCGCGCCTCACGGCGCAGGCCCACGGCGGAGACATCCGCTTCACCACCTCGGAAGCGGAAGGGACGCAGCTCATCATCACTCTGCCTGACGTCCCGGCGCGTGATGCGACGACCGAGTCGTAACGCCCGTCGCCGAGCCCCCCATGGTGGGCGGCCTTGCCACTGGCGGCCGGCGCTGCACTCGCTCGACCGCCTGCGAGGCAAGGGAGGCCTCGCTCTCCGCGCGCCAGGGCGCGGCTCCCCGGGTCTCCATGGGGTTCGGCATGGGGCGGCCGGCGTGAATGGGGCGAATGGGACGTGATTCAGAAACAGCCGGGGCCGATTTCTTGTCCCAGGCTCGACGAGCACGAATCATTCTCTCGGCGCGTCCCGGGCAGGTGACGGAAAGGAGGAGGGACGGGGGACGGGACGAGACGGCGATCGCGAGTCAGCGCCCGAGGACGACGTCCCACGCCGCAGCTGCGTCCTCTTCCAGGAGCGCGGCCTGGCGATCACGCATGGCGTCGAACTCCGCCTCGGTGTAACGCATCTGCAGTTTGTAGAGGTTGGCCATGGCGCCGGCCATGGACTGGTCCTCCCGACGGCGCGCGGTTCCCTCGCGCTTGATATGCCCCACGGCCAGCCACCCCGTGTAGACAGGCGGCCTGTCCTGCAGGCAGAGCCGCAGGTCGTGCTCCAGGTCGTCGTACTGGCTGGGGTTGAACCGGACGTCGAAGGGGCCGGATTCGTTCAGCGTCGTCGTCCGGAAGAGGTGGCAACACCCCGTTACCGAGGCGCACGGCCGGATGTAGTCGAACTGGCCGAAGTCGAGCTCCTGGTGGTGGATGCTGGTGACCATGAAGCGCCGCGCGTACTGCAGGCCGCCGGGTTGCGCCGGCTCCATGGCGTCCGGGGGGGCCTCCAGGTGGAGATCCACGCTCTGCAGCACCACCGGGTTGCCCCAGCCCGCCGCGCCTGCGACCTTGCACCCCCAGACGCCCGCGTCGGGATGGCGTCGAACGGCCTCGCCCAGACGGTCCAGCCAGCCGGGGGGGACCAGCGCGTCGTCATCCAGAAAGGCGACGAAGGGCCGCGCCTGCACCTCGGGCAACTGCGCCAGCCAGTTGCGCGCCGCCGGCGCCCCGATGTTCACGGGCAGACGGACCACCCCGAAGTCCGCGCCATCGCCAAAGCGTGCAGCCCACTTCCGCAATACGGCGGGGGTCTCGTCCGTGGAGCCGTTGTCCAAGACGCGGATCAGGCGGCCGGCCCGTCCGTGGCGTGCGTCACCCGTTTCCGTGGCGGCCAGGGCCGACAAGGCCGCGTCCAGGTCGTCGGCTTTGTTGAAGGTGTAGAAAAGCACGCTGACGTCAGCGACCCCGACAGAAGACGCCGGCGCGTCATCCCCGAGGCCGCCGGAAGGAGCGGCTGGGGCGCCATCGTGGCCGGCCAAAGCGTCCCGCAGCCGGTAGAGCAGGTTCACCTGCCACGGCCGCGCCGCCAGGGCCCTCCGCCACACCGCCACGGCCTGGTCCGCCCGACCCAAGCGATGCAACGTTTCCGCCAAGCGGGTCTGCACGAGGGGGGAGTCGCCAGCGCGCAGGCACTGGGCGTAGGCTTTCAGAGCCGTGTCGTACTCCCCGGCGAGGAACGCGAGATCCGCCGTCAACCGATGCGCCGTCCACGCGCCTCCTGGCGGCGCAGCCCCGGCCATGCGCTCACGCGTCCACGTCAGGTCTCCACGGTAGAGACCCAGCATCTGCGCTTCCCGCCGCCAGAACCACCGCGCCGGCTCCTGGCGGATCATCGTCTCAAGCAGCGCCGCCACGCCATCCAGATCGCCGGCGGCCTTCAGCGCCTGCAGGGATGCGGCGTCCTCCGGCGCGGATTCGCCTTGCGCCACGGCGCGCATCATCGAGGCCATGGGATACGCCCCTATCCCCCGCTGTTCCAGCGCAGTCACCACAGGCGCGGCCAAGGCGGCCAGTGTGGGATCCATGGGGTTGTGCTCGAAAGCGGCCTGAGCCAATTCGCCGCTCAACGCGAGATGCTCCCCCACACGCTCCCCCGGCGCCTGCAGCAGCCGCTCCGCCAGGGTGAACAGATGCCGCCACCCCACGCCGCCGGCGAGCAGGCCGCGCCGTACGAGAAGAGGCAATGGGGCGTAACTGAAAGGCTGCATGGCGTGAGCTTCCCTGTGGCGAGATCGGCTGACCCCAGGTTGACAGAAGCGGTCCTCCCCGGCGATGCTCGCGGCTTGGCGAAGGCGGCGACGACAACGGCCCGAGGCTCGCGAAACATGTCTCGGCAAGCCCCGTCCGTCCGTCCGTCATCCGCTACCCCTTTCCGACCCCGGAGGCAAGCCGATGCTCCCCTTCCCCCCCGACCCGCAGGCGTTCAAGACTCTGGCGCGCGTCGTTCCCTTGTGGCGCGCCGGCGCCGTGGGGCCTCTGCGCAAGGTCCTGGCGCGTACGGCTGCAGACGCCGCCGGGTCCCCGGAGCACGGCGCGGTCGTCACCCCTTTCTTCGTGAGCCTGCTGGAGTGGGCGTGGCAGGAAGAGCCCATGGAGCCCACGTACCTCAACTCCCTGCTCGCCGTGCAGGAACAGCTGCAGACCCTGACCCCGGCGGCGCGCATGGCGGCGCGTCATCTTCGGCAACGCATGGACGCCCTGCCCCCGGCGGACGAGGCGCTTCAGGCCGACTGGGAAGAATGCGCCGAAGCCGACGCCGCCACACTGGCAGCCCGCATGCACGACCCCGCGCGACTGGCCCATCCGCTCTTCGTGAACCTCGCCTTCAACCGCCTGCTGGACATGGCCGCCTGGGACGAAGCGCGCCGCCTGCTGGAGGCCCTGCGCCGCGTCGGCGCATTGCCGGGTCTGCTGGTGGACAGACTGACCGCCGAGTGGGCCATGAGCGCGTTGCCCCCGGCGGAGGCTGCGCCATTCGTGGACGCCGTGGACCCCGAGGCCTTCGGCGCAGTGCAGACCCTCTGGCGCGGCGAACTGGCCATACGCATGGGAGACCTCGACGCCGCCTGCACGACCTTCCTGCGCTTTTGGACGCATGCGCCATGGCTGACGAATCTCACCCTCGTCCTCCACGACTTGCTTTTCCCCCCACCGCCACCGCCCGCCAGCACAGCCCAGGCCGCGCGAGAAAGCGTCATCCTGCTCTACTCCTGGAACAAAGCCGCCGTGCTGGACCAAGCGCTCACCCGGCTCAAGGCCACTGCCCTGCATGGCGCCCTCGTCATCGTCCTGGACAACGGCTCCACGGACGAGACCAACGCCGTGCTCACACGGCATGCCGAAACCTGGCCGCAAGGCCGTTTCCTCCACGAGGCCACCCCGGTGAACATCGGCGCGCCGGCCGGCCGCAACTGGCTCCTGGCCAAGGAGGCGGCGCAACAAGCGCCCTTCGTCGTCTTTTTCGATGACGACGCCCTGCCCGAGTCGGACGCGTGGCTGGAGAGGCTCATCGCCGTGGCGGGTCGCCACCCGGAAGCCGGCGCGGTGGGGTGCCGCGTGACGGACGCCCTCCCGCCGTGGCGGCTCCAAGCTGCGGACATCCACCTGCAGGCCCCCAACCTGCGCGCGCCACACCGCCCGGAGCAGCGCATCATTCCGGTGGACAACGGCCTCGGCCGCCGCGACCCGGAGTTCTTCGCCTACGAGCGCCCCTGCGCCTCGGTCACGGGGTGCTGCCACCTCCTGCCCCGGACAAGCCTGGCGGCCGTGGGCGGCTTCGACGTACGGTTCAACCCCAGCCAGTTCGACGACCTGGAGCGGGATCTGCGGTGCGCCCTGGTGGGGCGGCCTGTTGTCTACTGCGGCCACGTCCTCATCCGGCACATGCAGCATTCCAGCATGAACCAGGCCAGCGATGCAGCCAAGCGAGCGCACATCCAAGGCAACAAGCTCAAACTGGAAAGCTGTTTCTCGGATGCGGAAGTCCACACCATCCACCGCGTAACCCAGGAGGCCGCCATGCGTGACTTGTTGCAGAAAAGCCGCGCCGTGGCGCACAAGGCGCGTCGGGCAGGATTTTTGGAGTAATGATACATGCACTTTGTACTTGAACAGAGGGATGTGGTGAAATCATCACTGGTTGAAGCTACACATGCATGACTTGATTTCTGTCTCGGTGGTCGTTTGCATATCGAAAGACATGGTGTTCTGTGGAGAATCATCACTCAACGTCACGACACGTATCAGTCTTCACGGCGTCCTTGCGTGACGACAGACGTTACCGAGTGGCGCTTGCTGAAGTCGTCTGTATCACGACACACCGTTTTGCAGGCGCCCTTCCCGATCATTCCAGGTCATCCCGTCGTCATATACGTGTGAAGCGATCCGACGCTTCCGACGCGCACGGCTGGAGCCCCTTGCCGAGGCGGGACGTCGTCTTGCTCCCGCTGTCTCGGGAGGTGGCGGAGGAGGGCTATATCGGGTCGTGCAGAAATCAGCTTGGATCATGCGTGGTCCGGGGCGTGACCCGGGGCGTGACCCGGGGCGGGATCATGCGTGGTCCGGGGTCGGGGCGGAGCGTGACGCAGGCCTATTCCGTCTCCTGGAGGAACCGCCGCAGGCGCTCTCTCTGCTCGGGTGGGAGGGTGCGCAGGCGCTCCATGCGTTGCTCGCGCCGTTCCCGAATTCGTTCGCGCAACCGGGCGCGCTCCTCCGGCGTCATGGACTGAAACCGCTCGCGCAGGCGTTGGCGTTGCTCTTCGTCCATGTTCCGAAAGCGCTGTCGGGCGTTGCGGAGCCGTTCCTGCTCCTCCGGGGGGAGGCTTCGAAACCATTGAAATCGCTGGCGGATTCGCTCTTTCTCTGCGGGCGACTTCTCCTGCCAGCTCCGGAAACGCGCCTGCATGCGCTCGCGTTCTTCAGGGGTAAGGGAGAGCCACCGTTGCGCGCCCCGCGCCAAGTTCTGTTGACGCTCGGGAGACAAGGCGTCCCAGGAGTCGGCGAAGCGGTTCAACACCTGCTGCTGTTCCGGGGAAAGGGCCTTCCACGGCGTTCCGGCCAGAGCGAGCGCCGGCGCCGGCG
>CAYVWB010000124.1:0-6198 GCA_964455395.1 uncultured Desulfovibrionaceae bacterium | reverse complement strand
ACAGGGCATCACGCCCCGACGGGGGCCGGCGGGCCCCGGCGTGGGGCCGGCGCAATACCGTCGTGGGACCGCGTCCCGCCTTGCCTGCCGAGGCGTCACGGGGGAAATGGAATTCACCACAACCTGCTTTATTTCAAAGTTTTAGTCATTGCTTCCCACCCCCGTTCCTTCTCACTTCTCCTTGCACGAAGACGCTTAACGTCGCCGCGGATATGGTTTACAAGACGCCACACGTCACCTTCAAGGAGTGCTCCATGGGCATACTGTCCGCAAGCGTCAGCATGACGCGCTATCGTCTGGTGGAGGAGCCGCCCGAGTCGCTTTGGGCGGAGATTCCCTCACGGTTGAAACGCTTTTCGTTCCAGGACATCGACGCGACTTCCGACGAGCGGTCCTACGGGTGGGTCAGCTTCGAGGACTTCTTGGACCCCGGTTTCCGCGAGGCGCCGCCCGAAAAAGGCGAATACATCGCGTTCGCGCTGCGACTGGACACCCGCCGCGTGGCCCCCGCCGTCTACAAGAAACACATGCTGCTTGCGCAACGCGAAGCCGAAGCGAAGGCCAAGGAAGAAGGCCGCAAAGGCCTTTCCCGAGAGCGCAAGAAAGAGCTGAAGGAGACGGTGCGCATCAAGCTGATGGCGCGAGCGCTGCCTGTTCCGGCCGTCTTCGAAGTAGTGTGGAACGTGCGCCGGGGCGTGGTCTATCTCGCCTCCACGAACTCCAAGGTTCGGGAACTCTTCAACAACCACTTCACGGACACCTTCGAGCTGCACTTGGAGCCGGTCACCCCGTACTTCCAGGCGCTCAGTCACCTCGGTGAAGAGGGCCAAGCCGCCGTGGACGCTGCCGAGCCCACTCGGTTTATATAAGGATACGCCATGGATCTCTACCTGGGACAGATGCAGGACGCGGTGCTGGGACAGGACTTCCTGACCTGGCTATGGTACAAGAGTGAAGCCGTGGCTGGACGGTTCGAGCGCGATGGCGAGGTTTTCGAGCTGCATATGGAACAACGCGTGACCGTGCAGGGCGGCGAGGGAGACAGCCTTGAGACGGCCACGGTCTCCGGCCCCATGAGCGAACTGCGCGAAGCCCGACTCGGGTTGACCACGGGCAAGAAAGTCAACCGCGCGCTCGTCCGCATCACCCGCGACGAAGACGACTGGTCCCTCACCCTCAAGGCCGAGGACTTCTCCATCTCCAGCATGCGCACCCCCAAAGTGGAGACGAAGCTGGAGGAAGGCGATGACCCGGACGCGCCCTTGCTGGAAAAGCTTTATCTGATGGAAAAGTGCCTGGACTACCTGGACGCCGTCTACGCGCAGTTTCTGGATAGGCGTTTCGGCACGGCGTGGGGCGAGGAAGTGGCGGCCTTCCGACAATGGATCGAACGCGTCGAGTAGCACCCTCGAATCACTGGAGAACGTCATGCGCATCGTGACCATTCTGGGCAGCCCCCGGCGCGGCAACTGCGCCGCCATGCTGGAAACGCTGGAGCGTCGGGCCGAGGCCTCCGACCACGACGTCCAGGCCTTCAACCTGGGTCGGATGGACTACACCGGCTGCATCGCCTGCTATGCGTGCAAGCAGCGCACGGAAGCCTGCGTGGTGCAGGACGACCTCGCCCCCACCCTGGAGGCCGTGGCAGCGTGCGACGTGCTGGTGGTGGCGACGCCGGTGTACTTCGGGGAAGTCTCGGCGCAGCTCAAAGGGTTCATCGACCGCTGCTTCTCCTTCCTGGTGGCGGACTACGCGCGCGTCCCGCACAAGTCGCGGCTGGCTCCAGGCAAGGCCATGGGCTGGTGCATCGCCCAGGGCCACCCCAAGCCGGAGCGGTTCGAAGACATCTACCCGCGCTACGAGTACTTCTTCACGCGCTATCTGGGTTTCGACAGCTGCCGCCTGACTCGCGCTACCGGCGTCTACGAACCGCAAGACATCCACGCCCACCCCACCGCCCTCCGGGACCTGGACGCCATGGCGGCCTCCCTCTTCGAGAAGCCCCCGCGCGCCCACCCATGAGAAAAAAAGATCCGGAGCCCTTCCCGGTTCCGCGGAAAATGGGCTAGTGTAGGCGGATGGACGCTCCGCAGGACAGCAACACCCCCGTGGTGCGGGTGGAAAACGTGGTCAAACGCTTCGGCGCGGTGGAAGCCGTGCGCCGCGTCTCCTTCGCAGTCGCACAAGGAGAGTTCTTCGCGCTGCTGGGCCCCAACGGCGCGGGCAAAACCTCCATGATCCGGATGCTCTACGGCCATTCGCCCATGGACGACGGCCGCATCGAAGCCTTCGGGCTGGACATCCGCGACGCGTGGCGGACCATTCGGGGCAAGCTGGGCGTCTGTCACCAGGAAAACACCCTGGATCCGGACCTCACGGTGGCGCAGAACCTGACGCTCTTCGCGCGCTACTACGAAATTCCCCGCGCTCAAGCCCAACAACGCGCCGAGGAGTTGCTGGACTTCTTCGCCCTCACCCACAAACGCAACGCCAAGGTCATGGAGCTCTCCGGGGGCATGGCGAGGCGTCTGCAGCTGGCGCGGGCCCTGGTCTCCCGGCCGGAGCTGCTCATTCTGGACGAACCCACCACGGGGCTTGATCCGCAATCGCGCCACCAGGTGTGGGAACGGCTGCGGGCTCTCAAGCGACAGGGGCTGACCCTGCTCTTGACCACGCACTACATGGAGGAGGCGCAGTCCCTCTGCGACCGCCTCATCATCATGGATCACGGGGAAATTCTGGTGGAGGGATCGCCCCGCGCGCTCATCGCCAGACACGTGGGCGACGCCGTGCTCGACATCGAGGAGCCCGACGACGCCGTGTTGGACTTCCTCCGCGAAAAAGAGCTGGCCTACGACGCTCTGGAGCGCCGGGTGCTCATCTACGCCTCCGATCCGGAAGTGGAGCGCGAGGTCCGCGAACGCTTCTGCAAACACGCCTGCACTTTCCGGCCCGCCACGCTGGAGGACGTCTTCCTGAGAATAACAGGACGGGAGCTGCGAGAATGAGCACACCCCAGCTGAACGCCATCTCCGGGCGGTTTCGCCACGTATGGCTGCGCAATCTGGTGACGTACCGCCGCATCTGGCGGGTGAACTTCCTGGTGCCGCTCTTGGAGCCGGCGTTCTACATCATAGCGTTCGGACTGGGTTTTTCAGGACTGGTGGGCGGCGTGGAGTTCGCTGGCGCGCAGCTCTCCTACGTGGACTTCATGGCTCCCGCGCTGGTGGCCACCGCAGTGATGTGGAATTCGTTCTTCGAGACCACCTACGCGTCCTTCGTGCGCATGTATTACCAGCGCACCTTCGACGCCATCGTCTCCACCCCGGTCTCCCTGGAGGAAGTCGTCATCGCGGAAATCGTCTGGGCCGCCACCAAAGCCGCCGCAGCCGTCACGGTAATGCTCGCGGTGCTCATCCCCCTGGGCTTCGTGGCGTTCCCGTGGGGGCTTTTGTGCATTCCACTGGGTTTCCTTGCGGGGCTGGGCTTTGCGGCCGTGGGCATGTTCTTCACGGGGATCATCCCCACCATCGACATGTTCAACTTGCCCATTTTCCTCTTCGTCACCCCCATGTTCCTCTTCTCGGGAACCTTCTTCCCCGTCTCCGGCGTGGGCGAACTGGGACCGCTCATCGCCGTCATCTTCCCCCTCTACCACGTGGTGGAGCTCGCCCGGTACGCCGCTCTGGGCCTCACGGAATCCAACCCCCTGTTCAATGTCGCCTACCTGCTCGGCTTCATCGCGCTGTTCACGTGGCTGGCGCTCAAGGCCATGAAGAAGCGGCTCATCGTGTGACGTCGCGTCCACGCACCCTCGCAATCGCAACAAACCACCCCTCCGCGTCGGCAGTCGCAACGTACGGGGCCGGCTCCCTCGCGACGGGCGGGCGTACTGACCCGCGCCGTCACGAGGACACCCGGACGACCGGCGACCGGCGGCGTCGTTCCTCCACCCCTGCAGGTGTCCGCCTGATCACGTGCCGTCATGAATCGACGACCGCCGCCTGCCGGATCCTGCTCAACCGTTCGACCCGCAGACCGCGCTACGCCGAAGCAGCCTCGGCGAATCGACCCGACTCCCGGTGAGTGAGCATGGCGCGGATGGCCTCGGCCATGTGCTGCTCGGCGCGACGCGTCTCGTTGAGACAACACGCCGCCACTCCCCGCCGGGTTCGCTTCACCCGCATCCTGAGCGGCGTCGGCTCCATGGCCAGACCGGGATGCCGCAGCCGCCCCACCAGCAGATCGTTCGCAGCCAACTCGCTCAACCGGTCCATCTGAAAAGACAAACCGCGCAAGCTCACGTCCACCACCTGACGCAGACCCAACGCAGGCCCCAGGTGGACAGCGGCTTCCGGGAACAGATAGCGCACGCTCAAACGGCGCTCCTTGGGGTGATCCACAAGAATGAACGCGCGGCCCCCGCAGTGGACGCACTGCATGGCGGCGCCGTGCAGGCCCACATGGACGCGCTTCTCCGCCCCGCACGCGTAACAGTACGACTCTGCGGCGGGCTCCTCCTCCAGATAAATGATGGCGTCTTCCATAGAATCCTCCTCGATAGAATGGAACCACCAAACGTCGGACAAAACCGACGAGCTTTCTAGAGTATATCTAAATTTTCTTTAACATTCTAGCATTTCATGAAAATTCTTGTTATCATCGGGTTGTGGAGGGTATTGTTGATTGATGTCGGCTGGCGTGGGAAATCGCGCCTCGAGGACTCCGCCCTCACGCGCGCTGAACCGTTTCCGCCTCACGTCTTGACGCGTCCCATGGCCACGGTATATTCGAATCGTTTGTCCAACGGTGGGCCTTTTCCGCGCAATGCGCGCAATATGCGCACTCCGCGCTGACTTCCTGACGTCGCCGCAGCTGCAGACTTCAGCAGAACGCGGAGGTGACGGCACGGGCCTTTGCCCGCCGCGGCGTTCACCCCCGGAAGCCCGCTCACACACGACGCGAGGTAGACCATGGCCCTCGAGATCGGCATTGTCGGCCTGCCCAACGTGGGCAAGTCCACGCTCTTCAACGCGCTGACCAAAGCCCAGTGCGCGGAAGCCGCCAACTATCCCTTCTGCACCATCGAGCCCAACAAGGCCGTGGTCCCTGTGCCGGACCACCGCCTGGAGAAGCTCGCCGAACTCGTCAAACCCCAGCGCGTGCTCAACGCCACCGTGAATTTCGTGGATATCGCCGGTCTCGTGCGGGGCGCTTCCAAAGGCGAGGGCCTCGGCAACAAGTTTCTCGCCAACATCCGCGAAGCCTCCGCCATCCTCCATGTGGTGCGCTGTTTCGAGGATGACGACATCGCCCACGTGGACGGTGACGTGGACCCCGTTCGCGATATCGAAACCATCGAGACGGAGCTGCTCCTCGCCGATTTCCAAAGCGTGGAGGCCGCTGCGGAGCGCGTGACCAAACAGACCAAAGGGGACAAGAAGCTTCAAAGCGTGGCTGGGGAGCTGACCGCCATGCGCGACCACCTGGCCGCCGGCGAACCGGCTGCCGCCTTCCCCAAAGGCTCGGACGACTTCGAAAAGCGCCGCAAGGAACTGGGACTGCTCTCGGACAAACCCGTCATCTACTGCGCCAACGTGGATGAAGGCGGCTTGACCGAGGAGCCACCCCTGGCCGCCAAGGTCCGCGAGCTGGCGGAATCCCGCGGCGCCCGGACCGTACGCATCTGCGCGCGCATGGAAGAAGAGCTGCTCTCCCTCTCGCCGGAGGAAGCCGCCGAATACATGGAGGAATACGGCGTCTCCATCGGCGGGCTGGAACAGGTCATCCGCACAGGCTACGAAACCCTGGGCCTCATCAGCTACTTCACCGCCGGCGAGAAGGAGGTGCGCGCCTGGACCGTCCAGAAGGGATGGAAAGCGCCCAAGTGCGCCAGCGTCATCCATACGGATTTCGAACGCGGCTTCATCCGCGCCGAGGTCATCGCCTATGAGGACTACGTCACGCACGGCTCCGAAGCCGCCTGCCGCGCCGCCGGCGTGTTGCGCGTGGAAGGCAAGGAGTACGTGATGCAGGACGGCGACGTGGTCCACTTTCTTTTCAACGTATGATCATGCATTGATGGATTTTAGGGAGTGTTTCTAAATCTTTTCCCCCGGACCCCCTGTCCAAAGACTTTTACAATTATTTTTGCGTATTTTTTTCACCTGCAGCTCGCTATCAAAAAGTTTGGGAAGG
>CAYVWB010000123.1:0-6224 GCA_964455395.1 uncultured Desulfovibrionaceae bacterium | reverse complement strand
AGATCCTTTCCTGAACTAATTTGGAAACAGCCCCTAGTGAAATCTACCTTCTCTCACGATCTTGAGCACATCGCCCGGCTGCGTGTCGTCTGTCCGGACAGGCCGGGCGTCATCGCCGCCGTGGCGTCGTTCCTGCACCACCATGGGGCGAATATCACCGCCCTGGATCAGCACGCCACCCAGCCCTTCAGCGGCACGCTCTGCCTGCGGCTGGAATTCCAGACCCCGCACCTGGACATGAACGCGGAGGCGCTGGAACGCGCCTTCCAGGACGTGGTGGCTACGCCCTTCGCCATGGAGTGGGAGCTGCGCTACGCCCGCATTCTGCAGCGCGTGGCCATCTTCGCCTCCCGCCAACCTCACTGCCTGATGGAGTTGCTGTGGCGCTACGTCCGCGGCGAGTTGCCTTGCGAGGTGACCATGGTCGTCTCCAACCACCCGGACCATCGCGAAGCCGTGGAGGCTTTCGGCCTGCCCTACCACTATGTGCCTGTTTCCGGCGACGCTGCGCAGAAAGCGGAGGCCGAAGCGCGGGTGCTCGCACTGCTGGCGGACCGGACCGACCTCGTGGTGCTGGCGCGCTACATGCAGATCCTCTCGCCGGCGTTCGTGGACCGCTACCCCCACCGCATCATCAACATCCACCACTCGTTCCTGCCGGCTTTCGCCGGCGCGGACCCCTACCAGCAAGCCTACGACCGCGGGGTGAAGCTCATCGGCGCCACGGCGCATTACGTGACGGCGGAGTTGGACGCCGGCCCCATCATCGAGCAGGACGTCACCCGCGTCTCCCATCGCATGCGCGTGCCGGACCTGCGGGCCATCGGCCGTGACCTGGAACGCCGGGTGCTCGCTGCTGCAGTGCTGGCGCACCTGGAAGATCGCATCATCGTTCGCGAAAACAAGACGTGGGTTTTTTAGAAGCGTTCCGCGCCCAAGCGCATCCGCGGCTGCCCCCCTCCCCAAGGTTTTCCCACACAACGCACATTTTTTTCTTGACAAGAAGCCGCCGCCGGGAGATAGTCCCTGCATTGCACCAGCGGCGTCTTCCTTGGCGCGGTCTTCCTGTTGGCCCGCGCTGGTTTGAACCCGAACGACCAGATCACGACACGGCGTGCGCCCTGCGCGTCTTTTTTTATGATCGGCCGGCGCCGCAATTCACTTCTTTTTTTGGAGATTCTGTTTCATGGCGAAGAACATCTATGTCGGCAACCTGCCCTGGTCCTCCACCGAGACTGAAGTCCGCGCCGCTTTCGAGCAGTTCGGCACGGTCAATTCCGTCAACCTCATCGAGGACCGTGAGACCGGCCGTCCCCGTGGCTTCGGCTTCGTGGAGATGGATGACGACGGCGCCCTCGCCGCCATCCAGAACCTGGACGGCAAAGACTTCGGCGGCCGCGCTCTGAAGGTCAACGAAGCCCGTCCCCGCGAGCAACGCCCCCGCTGGTAGCGCTCACCAAGGCGTCGACACCCGTACGTCTGCACAACGTCCGCTTCCCTATCCCGGGGAGGCGGGCGTTTTTTTTGTGAGACGGCTGCCCCCCTGCAGACACGCTCACTTGGCCCGGAACGCCCGGCCTTGCGCGGCGGGTCGTCTCAAGGGCGCCGCTTTCCTCTTGCCTGGCGCATTTCCCCCACGACATCTTCGTCATCAGCTGCAGCACCCTCGGGACCGCCTTCCCGTCGCGATTTCGTCGTCGGCGCAGCGAGCAGGTTCACCTCCCGGTCGGCGGCGGCGTAGGCGCGGTCCTCGGCCAACTGGGTGTCCAGAAAGCCCTCGCGTCCCACATCCGCGCGGGCGGCTGCATGCGCCACGTCCGCACCTGTGGGACGTGGCGAGGCGCTCTCGGGCGTGTCGCCAGGCTCGGTCCGCCGCAGGTGCACCGTCTGCTGGGGCCAGGGCATCTCCACACCCGCGGCGTCCAGCGCCGTCTTCACCACGCGCTTGGCTTCGCTTTCCACTTTGAGGAAATCATGGGTGCGCTGATCCACCCAGCCCAGGAAGAGCACATCCACGCTGTAAGCCGCCAGATCGGCCACGCGCATGGCCGGCGCAGGGTCCTTCGCCACGCCGGGCATGAGCCCCAACGCTTCCAGGCCCACGCGCTGGACTTCCCGGAGATCTTCCTCCACCCCCACGCCCACAGTGAAGTGGAAGCTGCGCAAGGGGTTACGCGTATAGTTCGTGATGACGCTCATGTAGGCGTACGCGTTGGGCAAGCGGATGTGGTTGCCATCCAACGTGAGCAGCACCAGCTCCCGCGCATTCATGCGCAAGGCCACGCCCTCGTGGTCACCCACGCGGATCATGTCATCGATGCTGAAAGGGCTGCGGATGGAGAGCAGCATCCCCGCGAGATAATTCTCGATGATATCCTTGAGCGCAAATCCCAGCGTCAAGCCGAAGAGGCCAGCTGCGCCGAGCACCGCCCCCACCACGGAGGTCAGGCCCGCCATCTCCAGCCCCACGGCCAATCCCGCCAACATGACCACTGCGCCGAGCAGGCGTTGCACGGACTGGCCCAGCAAGGGGTTGGAGCTCCACCGCCGCGACAGCCATCGGCCCCGCGAGACCCACGCCCCCAGCAATGCGAAGATTCCCGCAAGCAACAACGCCGCCAGCCCCACAGGCGCCACGCCTTTTGTCTGCGCCCAGAGACGCTCCAGGCTCTGCGCGAAGAACTGCAGGCGCTCCCCCGAAGCCGCCCCGACTGTCACGCGGTTCACGACATGACGCGTCTCGGGTTGCGCGGCGGCCACGGCGGCGGCTTCCTCGGCGTGCATGGCGTCCGCCGCCTCGCCGGTCAACAGCACCACACCATCCTGCGCGCGCGCTTCCACATGGTCCAGCCCGCCCAACACGTCATAGACGCGTCGCAACCGAGCCGTCAGAACGCGGTCCTCCGGGGATGGTCGCGGCGTCGCGGCCTCGCTCGTGTCCGCCGACGTGGCGATCACTTCCGCAGTGCGAGCGAACGCTTCCGGCTGAGCGGCGAGGTCCGCCGCCGTCACGAGAAGCAGGAGCGCGCAGCACATCAGACGCGTCATGCGCACGGGAAACCGTCGCGTCAGCATGGACGGCATCAGCTTTTCTTGGCGATGATCCAGATGGCGTGCACCAGCCCGGGCACGTAGCCCAGGAGGGTGAGAAGAATGTTCAGCCAGAAGTGCTTGCCGATGCCCACCTGCAGAAAGACGCCGAGCGGAGGGAGAATGACGGACAGAATGACGCGGACGATATCCATACCGGAAACCTCCAGTTTTGTGTGGCCAAAGCGACACCCTACCAGACGTCGCGCGCCGAAGGAAGTGTCGCGACTGTGCATCGCATCGCCCATGCCTGCAGACGGTTCCGACCATGCCGATTATTCCGATTCCGCACATGGATGAACCGGCGCGTCGACCGCGTGGCGGCGGCGCGGCCGACGTCCGGGCCTGTCGGTTATTCGGCAGGGAGCTTCTTGTGGCAGAACCACCAGTCGTAGCATTCGAACTCATCACGACGCGTTTTGGCGGTTTTCATGTCCTTGGCCGGCGGCACGATGACGCCGTCGCCGATGAGTTCGTTGTCGGGCCAACCGGCCGGGATGGCCACGGCGTTCTTGTCCGAGGTCTGCAACGCCTTGATGGCGCGCAGGATCTCGTCGATGTTCCGGCCGATCTCCTGAGGATAGTAGAGGGTCAGCCGCAGCACCCCTTCCGGATCCACGATGAAGACCGCACGCACCGTGGTGGAGCCCTTGCCCGGGTGGAGCATGCCGAGCTTCCGGGCGACCATGCCCTGGTCGTCGGCGATGATGGGGATGTCGATGGCGATGCCGAGCTTTTCCTCGATGACTTCGAGCCATTTGATATGCGAGAAGACCTGGTCGATGGACAGCCCGACGAGCTCCGTGTTCAAGGCGCGGAACTCCTCCACACGTTTCTGGAACGCCACGAATTCGGTGGTGCAGACAGGGGTGAAGTCCGCGGGATGGCTGAAGAGCACGAACCACCGCCCCTTGAAATCCTTGGGGAGCTTCATGAAGCCCTGGGTGGTGTTGACCTTGAGTTTGGGCAGCTCGTCGCCGAGCAGGGGCATGTTGTGTTCTTCCATGATTCGCCTCCGGTGGAGTTGGTCTCCGGGTTGGAGTGATGGCGCGGCGTGTCCGCTGCGAGACGACCGACACCACGTTGCCGTGCCGCGCGTGCGTCGGCTGGGGGGAGTCACCATCATACATGAGTGAGGCGATTCCCCGCAATGGGTCGCCGCGCCAATTCACATGATTTGCGCTCCGTCGCTTTACCTGCGCGCACCGGGAACGTAGTATGCGGCGATGGCCATCGCGGGACGTTCACTCACCATGGGCCTCGCCGGCGTCGTCATGGCGGGCTCCATCCTCCTCTCTCGGCTGATGGGCCTTGCGAGGGACAAGGTCATCGCCTACCACTTCGGGGCCACCCTGGAATCGGACGTCTACTTCGCGGCCTTCGTCATCCCGGATTTCATCAATTACCTGCTCGCGGGGGGCTACTTCGCCATCACGCTCATCCCCCTGCTTTCGGAGCGCTTCACCCGCAATGCAGCTGACGGCTGGCGCTTTTTCTCCGCGGCGCTCACCTGGATCACCCTGGCCATCACGGCGCTCACGGCGGCGGCTGTGGCGTTCGCGCCGGAGCTGGCGCGTCTAGCCGCTCCGGGATTCGACGCCGAAGCCTCGGCCCGCCTCGCCTATTTCCTCCGCATCATCCTGCCCGCACAGATTTTTTTCCTGACCGGCTCCTGCTTCACCGCCCTGCTCTACTTGCGTCGACAGTTCCTGATCCCGGCGCTCACGCCGCTGGTGTACAACGGCGCCATCATCCTCGGCGGACTCCTCATGCTGGATCGGGGGATGGAGGGCTTTTGCTGGGGGGTGTTGGCGGGGAGCCTGCTGGGCAACCTGCTGTTGCCGCTCGTCGCGGCGCTGGGCGGTGAACAGTCCGCCGAAGGAACGCCGCCGGGGGTGCGCTACCGCCCCCGACTCCGCCACCCCGCCCTGAAGACCTTCATCCTGCTGGCGCTGCCGTTGATGATCGGCCAGTCCGTGGTGGTGCTGGACGAGCAGCTGTTGCGTGTCTTCGGCTCCATGGCCGAGGAAGGCGCGGTAAGCTGGCTGAACTACGCGCGGCGCATCATGCTGGTGCCCGTGGGGGTGGTGGCGCAGGCGGCCGGGGTGGCCTCCTACCCCTTCCTGGCGGGACTGGCCGCCCGCGGCGAGACAGCCCGCTTCGACGCGACGCTCTCCACGGCGCTGGTGAACACCATGGCCGTGATCGCGCCCATCTCCCTGTGGATGCTGCTCATCGCGCCGGAGACAGTGGGCCTCATCTTCATGCAGGGCCGCTTCGACGCCGCCGACCTGGAAATCACCGCGCAGTGCCTTCGTGTGATGCTGCTTGGCGTCTTCCTCTGGGGCGGGCAGCAGGTGCTGGGTCGCGCGTTCTACGCCCACAAGGATACGCTGACGCCCTCACTGGCCGGCACGGCCGCCACCTTGGCGATGGTCCCGGCGTACTGGCTGCTCGGTCGGGAGTTCGGCGCCATGGGTCTGGCCGTGGCGAGCGTGCTGGCCGTGACGGCCTACGCGCTGCTGATGGTGTGGATCTGGCTGCGGCGGCGTGGGGGAGCCGCCCTTCGCGAAACGCCGCGGACCCTGGCCCTCTCGGCGGGTCTCTCGGTGGTGGCGCTGGCCCCGGCATGGCTTGCGCGCGAGGGCGCGGCGGCGCTGCCCATCCCGTATCATCTGGCGGCCTTTGCGGGGATCGCGGCTTCCGGGATCGTCTTCCTGGGCGCGTATCTGCTGCTGGCCCAACGCTTCGCGCCGGCGACCGCACGGCCTCTGCTGGACTTGGCCGGCAAGGTGGGCGGCAAGCTGCGGGTGAGACGGTAGCCACATCGTCTTCGGGGGCGATTGCAGCCGCCTCGAGGTGCGCCGCCGCACGCCGGCCGGTTTCGGATCCGCCTTGCTCGCGACGGCGCGCCGACCTTTTTTGACGCCAGGCAATGCCCTCGGGGATAGCCTCGACTCGAAAGAAGCTCGCGTTGGCGCACGGACCAACATCAGATGAAAATTCTTGAAATCAATCGTATTGTTGTAGTCCATTTATCGATCAAATTCCTGTACGCCTCCAGGCCATTACAAAGGAGCGTCTTGCTCCTGCACAAAAAAACCCGGCCCCTCCGAGGAGGGACCGGGCTGTCT
>CAYVWB010000122.1:0-6809 GCA_964455395.1 uncultured Desulfovibrionaceae bacterium | reverse complement strand
CCCTCCATAGCAGGGCTTCCGCGGACTTGTAAGGTGCAGCCGTCTGGACGCTTACGCAGGTGTACTTGATCAAAGACCGAGGTGAGACGGGCCGACTTGTAATCGCCCTCGTCATCCACTGTCTCGTCAATCCTGTCGGCGCCTGCGGAGAGCCTGTCCGCTATGGACAAGGCCTTCACCGCCAGCACCGACTCACCCGGTTTGTGGTGCGCGGCGGCCAGCCTGGCGATTCGGGAGCGGCTCCCCTCCAGTTCAATCGGCATCGGCAGGGCGCTCGAATCCTCTATGAAGTGGTTGGTGTACAGGACGTGCGCATGCGTGGGACGTCGGCCTGTCTTGTCAATGGGGCATAGCTCCCCTTCAAGCTCCCGGCTCTTCGGCCTGCCCGCCCTTTGCGCGAACATGCCTACGTCGTGCAACAAGGCCGCTATGACCAACAGGCTGTTCTCAAGATGCTCCATGAGATTCTCCTCTGTTGAGATACATCCCAAAAATGCCACGAGGCATGTTCATTTGAAAGAATGGAAACATTTCCTGCACCACAACATCTCCGAAGGGATGACTTAGGTCTTGCAGCCACAAAGGATTGCAGAGTGCATGATCGGGCTGGGGGCGTCGTAGGACAAAAACGTTGCTTCAAGCTTATGTTCAGCTTGAAGCGACAAGTCTTCGAGTTCACCCTGCTGAGAAATGTTACGCCCGTTTCGTTTCACCGACCCAAAGTGCGAGGCCTTTCAATACTTGACAGGTGCTTGCGCGCCTGCTGGCGCTTCTGGATTACCGCCCACCGCAACGTTGCCCGTTACCGAATGATGCGAATCTTGTCGGGAGGAAAATCAATCATGTAGCGGACCGGCGCTCTGCCATGGGAGGCGATCTGGAGCGACGGCGCCTCGTATGCCCCAAATGCGCGTGCAAGGCATTGATTGATTTTGGCTTTGTACGCGTTGAAGTTCTCCTGATTCAGATTGAGTATGCCTGTCTCACTCAAAGGCGCGGTCGTTGGCGCCCTTCTTGACGCCACGCGATAGAGTGTTGCAATGCGCTCCTGCTCGGCAAAGACTTGGGACGCCTCAGCGAGCGGCTCATTGCGAGCATCTTTCCGACGCTGTGCAAAATATCCGTACAGTGCGATTTGAGTTGGCGGCATGTCCGCCTCCCGACCACCATAGCTGACGACGCCACGCTCAATATCGACAACCAGTTGTTTCGCCTCTTCCCGCACCATCGAAAGCATGAGCGCTTCAGGCGACTCCGGATGACCAAGCATGTCCGCCCCCAGACGCTCCCGGAACGAAACGAAGGGCAGGGCGACAAGTTGCACCCTCGCATATCGAGACTCCTTTGCGTATGGCTCCCCGCGGTCGTCGTGAAGCACCAGAGGACGAGACTCGGGCGGCGGATAGAAAAAATCTCGACACCCCTCGAATTCGCTGGAAACGAGAACGTGAAACAAGCGGTCCTGAGCCCTCCCGTAACACTGGGCAGCGAGAGCCAATGCAGCGCCCATGGTCTTGCGACCGCCTGCGATGGAGAAGTACACGGCGGTGCTGGTCGATGAGGTCAAGTGAAAGACCTTCCGCATGCACGCCTGAAGGAAGGCTGCACTGTCTTCTTCAGTCTGAATGTCGTTCAAAGGGGCGCCGCCATCCCCACACACCGCTTCCACGCTCATGGCGTCGAACTTCAGGCAGGACTCCGCCAGCCCATGATCGCTCAGCAACTGGCGGACTCGCCCCTCCGCAGGGCAAAGCAGCGTGGCGAGACACACCTCCCTGCCGGGTCGTGTGGTGAGAATCTGGAGTTCATCGACCATGCGCCCCTGCTGGAGCAGGGCGTACAGGGTTTCAGTGACCACCTGTGGACTCAGCCCCACGACCGCAAGGAGAACTCGTTTCATGCCGGAGCCCATTGGTAATCGAAATGACCAAGCCCGAATGTTGTCTGCTTTCCCACATGCGCCAGCGCGCAAAACTCGAGAAGAGGAAGAAAGATCCCGATGTCGCCCGCATAGACAGCTTCACCGACAAGACCACCGAAAATCATCGCTTGACGCTGTCTCGACGAATACCGACGCAAGTCTTTCCAACGCAAACGGTCTTCAACAAGCACGACGGACTCCGCATGCTTCAGCAGCTCGGAGACATCCAACGATGGAGGGGCGTTGTCAAAACTCGAGCAGAGTGTTTGCGCGCGACGCACCATGGCGCGGACCAGCTCCTTGAAAGGAAGGTTCACAAGGAGTTCATTCCTGGACTTGACCCGCAAAGGCGTATTCCAGATGCATTTCATGCGGCCTGGAGCTGAATCGCCCATGGATGGCCCCGGCAATTCTCGAACAGCGCCATCCATGTCAAGCGTCTGGTTCCCGGGGTCGTAGATTTCCCGTCCATGAGCCCTCACCCCGGCGACAGTAAAGCGCGCTCCCTTCCCGGGAATCCCAGAGCCAAGCCCCAGACGACCCATCGCCTCGAAGGCGTAGACGAAAAACGCGAGCGCGTCGTTCACCTCGCCAAAAAGCGTCAACCCGACCTCGACCCCCTCCCCTGCATGGAAATGGCGCTGCTCCGTGAGCGGAGGCTCGAGGACATACGGAGGCGTCGACAATGGGAGGCTTCGACCGGAGCCGTCCAATCCGGACTCGAAGACTTCGACATACAAACACCTGCGGCGCACCAGACAACTCTCGCAAGGCTGCTTGCGAACTGCGCAGACGGTCTTTTTGAAGGCGCGCCCGAAGGCCCCCCTGAAAAGGGAGCCTTTGTAGGCGGGCAGATCCGCTCCGCCTGGGAAATCAATCAGAAAACGATATTGTCCAACCTTCATACATGGAAGCCTCTGCAAAAGACTGTGAAGACATATACCCGGAGCGTCGCCTGGTGTAAAGCGCGGCAACATTGCGGATACGGGCAGGCCTTATCGGACGCGGCGGCACCGAACTTCACGACGACAAGGTCCGGGCCTGGGAACGGAGGCGCCCCCACTCCCCAGGCCCGGCGCCCTTGGCCTTGCGTCAGAAATCCCCCTCACGCACCTGATATTTCGATGCGCCGTGCGGCAAGACGTGCACCTTTTCCGGGGAGACGCTTGCATTCTCCGGCAAAGGCGAGTCCCCCTTGGCGTCCCCCATTTCAAAGACGCTTTTCATGCCCTTGAGTTCGCTTGACCCCTCCACCGCCGGGACGCTTTCGTCATAGATATCGAACCAGGGAAGCCCGGCTTCTTCATAATCAAAAGCCGTGAACGGGACCGTGGGCGGCTCCTCGCCGGTGAGACCGCGCCATGTCCAGGAGTTCACCAAGTGCACGAAACAGCGGCTTGCGTGCTCCGTGGACCAGTCGCCGAAATTGAAGGGGTCATCATAGATTTTCTGGCGCATCCGCCCACCCGGCGCGAGGCCCATGGCCGGGAAAAGATCGTCCTCGAGATCGCATTCGCAAAGACTGAGCTCACACGCTTCTTCTGCCCATCCAACCGTGTTTGATACTTCGGAAAAACGCCTCTCGAACACCTCCCGCCGCATGGGGCGAACAAGAATCTGCAAACCGCCGAATTCGGCCTCGCCAGTGAGTTGTTCTTCTGCAGTGTACCCTGCGCCAAGAGGCATCGCCACGAATTGCCGGATACGGCCCTTTTCGACACAGTAACCGTCCAGCCAGGGCTGCTCCGGCGCCACCACATAGTCCTGCGGCGCAGCCACAAGCTCGTCCCGCCACGCCGTTCCGGTCACGGCGTTGACCTTGCCCGCGGCGACCTTCACGGCGAAAGGGTACTTCGCATCGTTCAACACCACGGAGGCCGACTCGAAGGACAGCCACAACGCTTCAGCCTGGTACAGGGGCGTAATGACGCCGCCGCGGGCCAACCAGGCCGAAGGGACGCGGTCGGCGTAATCGTCGAGATGGCGCAACGGGAACTGCCCGAGCCCAGGCGGCAACGGGTACGTCTGCCCGTCATCGGGAATCCGAAGCGTCCGCTGCATTGATATTTCAAGCCGCGCTTCGGGGTGCACCTCCGGGAAGCTGAACACGAGCAAGTCATCCTTGAGTTCGATCATGAGCATCCTCCATTTTCGGTCACCAGTCTCCGTCACGCACTTCGCGCACAAGCCTGAGGACCGCGTGGTCTGGCGTCTCTTTGAGCTCCCTGATGAGATCGGCGAAAAGCCTGGGCCGTTTCATGATGATCTCCTGGATGTCCCTGGAGACCTTCCCGCTCATCGCGAGCAGCACGTCCGGGTCCTCGCCAAGCTCCATGGCCAGCGCGCAGAGCTTTTCCTCCGAGAGGGGCGCGCGTTCGCCGCGTTCAAGTTTGCTCAGATACGAGGGCTCCACGCCGATGCGCGCAGCCACCTGCCGCAACGAAAAGGCCTTGTCCGTTTCGCGCAACGCCTCGCGTTTGGCGCGGATGAATTCTCCCAATGCAGCCTGCATATTGTGTATCGTGCAGTACACACTACATGTTTGTCAACACCTCTCTTCCCAACAAGCGATGCCGAGGTGGACCAGCCGGAGCGCGCCTCCACCCGCAGCCACCGAGGTCGAGGCCCCGGAAACCAACTCCCTCGATACCACTGAAAAGACCGGCGCCGTCACCTTACCTTTCGATCCGAAAGTTCAGATTCCGTTCGTCGAAAAGGATGGCGAGATGTTCGTGTCGGTCAGGGAGATCGTCGCAGGAATGGGTCTGAGCTGGAGCCGTCATCGTGAAAAGATCAAATATTCCGGGGACAGATTCGAGTGGACACAAATGCGCTCGGTAGCTCAGGACGGCAGACAGCGCCCCGTGATCGTCATGCCGCTGAAGCAGATCAACGGCTGGTTGTTCACCACCAACAGCAACAAGGTCCGTGCGTACATCAAGCCCACGGTCCAGCTCTACCAAGAGAAGTGCTTCGAGGTCCTCTACGACTACTGGAACTCGCAGAGTTGCTCCATGCGTACGGCGAAGGGCGACGTCTACGACGCTGCGCAGCAGGGCCGCTCGATTCTCGGCGCGCTGGAAGCCCAGGAGGCCGTCTCCTTCATTCGGGACATCAGCGAGATCTGGGAGCGCTCCCTGAGCATGGCGGAGGGCGTGGGGTTCGACGGGCGCATCCGCCGCGAGATTGCGGACAAACTCCTGGTGGAGACGAAGGGCGTCTCCATGAAGGAGGTCCCGGGGATCGAGGAATTCCCCGAGGCGCGTGAAGACGCTCGGTAGAGGCAAAGCATACAAACCAGAAGCGGCGCGGGTCCGCAAGGGCCGTCGCCGGGTTTCATTGAAAAGGAGCAGGCATGCCCAATCACGTCACGAATCGTATCATCGTCAAGGGCCCTCTCGATCGCGTGAAGGCGTTCATGGACCGCATCCATGAGAAAACGTCATTTGGATCAGGCCCTTGCGGAAACGCCAGATGGTGGTCTCGTCGGGGATGTCGTCTTCGATGGAGAACCCGGTGAAGCGGATGAAGGAGAAGCGTCCCAGAAGGGCCTGCTCAATGGCCGAATCGCTGAGCTTGCGCCACCACTGGAGCAGCAGGACCTTGAACATGGGCGGTGAGGGGCACGCCGGAATGCCCACGGCGTTGGCCTTGCGCTTGAGCTTCCTGTTCAGGAACGCTTCGATGGGCCGCCAGTCGATGAGCTGGACCATCTCGTCGAGGAAAGTGGGCTTGAACTTCCATTTGCCCAAGAAATAGCCGCCCAACCGAGGCGCTTTCTTCCGTTCCCTCTTGCTCGCCTCCTCATGTTGGAGGGGTCACAACAAAAATATTGCAATACATTCATGGAGGACGTCGTGGGTTTGCCGTGCAGAGTCTCCAGTCATCTTGTTCCGAAAATCAGACGGATACGGGAGCGCGTGGAGATGGCGTCTCGAATTTCTTCGTCACAAAGGGCTGTCCGTCCACACAAAAAGGGATCAAATAAGCGGCATGATCTTTATTGAACTTTCTCTTGACAGTGCACTGCAGAAGTGATCAGAATATAGTCCATGGGCTATCCTTTCTCCATGGAAATTGCTGGCCATTCTGCTATGTGGACTCGGCCGGATACAGGCGACTCCCCAGTAAGCTATCCGGCTCCCACGTATGGCGCCGTGAAGGCCATCTTCGAGGCCGTCCTCCGGCTAACATTGTGGGTGGTACAAACGGATAGGGCAGGTCACGCGGATCGAAATGGCCCGGTGGATGATGCGGCCATGGAGGCGAACGTAATCGCACCCATCGCGGGTGCGCGGATCGAAATCAGCTTGCGCCCAACGTGTTGCGGGATCGCGAGCATCGCACCCCTCGCGGGTGCGCGGATCGATACCCCTCGAACGAGGTGCGCAGAAAACGCCACTGCTATCGCACCACTCGCAGGGGTTAGGGTCTGCAATAGCTATGGAACAACGTCTTAAACGAGTTCTGAAAAATCGACGCAGTGCAAGCAATTGCGCAAATTTGAAAGCCAAAAACTCTGAAGCCTCCCGCCTTCGACATGCCATCCGGCATGTCCTGCCACGCTGATCCCTGGCCTTGTGGTCGAAATGACCTGACGTTGATTCATCAGTCAGAATATCTTTCCGTCGGTAACGGCCACTTCCTCCTAACACACCTGGGGCTTTCTGTATGAGGCTTCTGCGCATTCGTCTCGATCAGCCCTTCCGCTCGTGTACGGCTGCCCTTGGGCTTGTCTGCAGGTCGCTCCCTGCTCATTTTCGCTCTCATCCGGCCTTTTCGGCCCCATCCTGAGCCGAAACGCCGGATTTCGGGCGCACCTCTCCACTAGGCGCGCGCCAGAAGCACCGCCTTCTTGATGTTGAACGCCATGGCGAGCAGGTGGAGT
>CAYVWB010000121.1:0-6856 GCA_964455395.1 uncultured Desulfovibrionaceae bacterium | reverse complement strand
GGCGAGCATGTGGTAGGCGCCCTCGGGCGCCAGGTGAGAGACGCGCGGGGCGAATACTTTTGTATCAATCATATGGGCTTCTCCCTACAGCTATATCCGGTTTTATACTTCAAACGTAACGGCTCAGCCTACCGTCCGTTTGCAGCGGATGAGCGGGGACCTCGCTCTCCATCGCAGCAAGGGGCTGGCCTGAGCAGTTACCTTCAAACACGGAACTTTTGGGTTCTCTAAATCGTCTAGAAATTACAAACAGATGTAAAGATTCGGGTTAATCGCCTGAACTGTACGCCACATGTACAAGAAGAAGTAAGTAAGGACCCCGTCTTCCCACCTAAAAAAGCGGGAAGACGGATACGAGGTGTGGTTGAGTCGGCACAAACGGATCAACAAAGGAGGGAGAGGTAAGTATGATTAAGGAAAAAGCGCTCATTGTGTTTGTGGTCATTGGCCTGGTTCTGGCTACCAGGTGTGCCAGGGATATGCAGCCTGAACCTCACCCAGGTCCTACGGAAGAGATGGTAGAATTAACGCTGACGGCGGAACCGACAGAAAGGCTCGATAAAACTGCGACCCCGGACGTTCATCCTCCGTCGGAAGCCCCTCAGCCCCCGGTTGATCAGGATCCTATTCGGGTCCATCCAGCGGATAGGGCTCGCGCCGATTTAGCCCAACGCCTGCACGTAGAATCTGGACAGGTTGAGGTGGTGGACACGATTTCCCGAGCGGTCGATGCCGAGGTTAAGGCGTGTTTCAATCACACACCTGCCTCCAGTCAGTTATGGGCCAACGTCGCGGAGGTTCAATGGATTGTCCTGTCAGTCGGCAAAAAACAATATCATTACATTCATTTTGAGGATTTGATCGTTTACTGTGAAAAGTAGGGGGACTATTTTTCTCCCATTATTCCTGTTGCTACGCCAATGCCGCTACGGTCGCCGAACCCGTAGTCGTAGTACACAAGATACGTCGTGTCTTCTATAACTGCAGAAGGGGATTCCAGTATTTGCAGATCCGCTCCGGCTGCGACGGGGTCATCAGAGGCGGCAAGGAGAGGATTTTTCTCGCTTTTGATCCACTGGATTCCGTCTTTGCTCGTCGCGTAGCCTATCTTCACCACACCTGAATGGCTACCCCCGTAAAACATTTCCCAGCCCTCGGACGTCTTCAAAACGCTGCATCCCCAAAGAGACTCGCCATCCCAATCCCCAGAGGCGCCTGTCTGTAGCACCGGATCGCTTTGCGCAAAGGGTACCTCTGTGGTATCCGGGTTGTCATACTTTTCCCAGTTCACACCATCCGGTGAGGTGGCCCGGCCGATCATCGCTGGCGTGTTAGGCTGACCAGTCCCCCCGGCGTAGTACATCACGTAACCTTCCTCCAGAGAAATGATACTCTGGGGAATGATAAACCCACCATCCCAGCTACCCGCGTTTCCGGAACGGAGTACGGGCTCTCCCAATCGCTTCCAGGGACCGGTCGGGCTTGAAGCTGTGGCGCGTCCAATCATGCCCCCTGGACCTGGCTGCCCGCTGGCGTTGTAGTAGAGCACCCAGGTGTCATCCTCTACCAATGGCACGCCATCGCTAACCTGGATAGCGTCAAAGCCCCGTTCGTCGTCTGCCAAAATGGGGTTCTCGTTACTCTTGGTAAAAGATCGTCCGTCGACAGAGGTGGCGTATCCAATTGCGACCGATCCTATGCTAAGATCAGTGCTGCCGTTATAGAACAGATGATAAGTGTCGTTATGAAAGACTACGCGTCCACTGAAGACGAAGCCACTATCCCAGGTATCAGTTTCTCCTCTGGTTAGCACTGGATTGTTTTCGTAGATTTGAAAAATTGCCTCTCCCGCACTGGGCACAAATGGGGCAGCGATGGGCGCTGACGTATTCATGGGCGTGCTCGTGCTGATTGGTGATGATCGCGTAACAGTAGGAGTGGGAACCTCTCTTCGACAAGCGGGAAGCAATAGAATCAGAATGAATGCACTGATCACGACTTTTGTTAGATATTTTTGCATAAGCACCCTCCATTGCCTGTAAGTTGAGGCTCTCTGGTAGTTCGCCTGGTTGGCTTAGCAAACGGTCAATTTTTTGCCACGAATTACACGAATTGTCACTAATCTTTGGGTTTTTCGTGTTAATTCGTGCAATTCGTGGCTAATCTTTCACCGCGACCATGCGAAATCCCAAAGACCCTAAGTTGATAGTCAGACCTCAAACCTGGTCTAGTCATTACTGAGCCTTCAGAACCAGTGGTAGATAATACCAGTGACTTGAAAGGATGTCAACGTTGAGTGCCGAGGACACTGCCCGTCCAGCGTCGATCCGTCCCCATCCAATGTATTCGTCTCGTCCTGGAAGTTGGAGCGTACCGCTGTTGACGTCCAACGCGGTGCTGGTGATGATCTCGGTAACTTGCGCTGCGGTTAAGGCCGGTCGCGCACTCCAGATTAAAGCTGCGAGGCCAGAGACGTGGGGCGTAGCCATCGATGTCCCGGACTTGGTGAAGTAATTGCCCCGGTACCAGGTGCTGTAGATATCCACGCCTGGCGCTGCGACGTCCACTTGGGGACCATGATTAGAAAAGCTGGGGCGGACGTCGTCCTCGTTAGTAGCTGCGACAGCAAGCACGTGTTCACAGGCTGCCGGATAGAGAACGGGGCCGCCATCGTTGCCTGTAGAAGCGACTATCAGCACCCCTCGGTTGCGCGCATAGTCTACAGCCTCCTGGAGGAACTGTGACGACGGTTCTCCTCCCAAACTGAGATTAATAACCTGCGCGCCGTTATCCGCGGCATAAATGATACCTTTTGCGACATCAGAGAGCCATCCATCCCCACGCTGATTCAACACTTTGACCGGCATAACCCGAACACCACCCGCCATTCCGGCGATTCCCAAGCCGTTATTAAATCTAGCCCCAACGATGCCGGCGACGTGGGTTCCGTGACCCAGTTCATCCGTCACGTTGCCATTTTCGCCTGGAAGATAAGCGTATTTCTCTCCATCCCAGGCCCAGGTGTGATAGAAGTGCCAGCCTCGCAAATCGTCCACTTTGCCATTGCCCTCATCGTCGATTCCATTCCCAGGAATCTCACCGGCATTCGTCCAGAGTCCTTCGGTTAAATCCTCGTGTGTCAGATTGACGCCGGAATCTAACACAGCAACGACGATATCTGTCGTGCCGGTAGTAACTGACCAGGCCTGAGGAACGTTTATCTTGACCAATCCCCATTGACCGGGATCGTCCCAGCCGGGATCGTTGGGAATGATAACGCTCGAGGTATGGACGGCATAGTCCAACTCAGCGAAAGCGATCCCGGGATGACGGCGCCATTCATCCCGGATGTTACATTCTTGCCCAATAGGGATCTGTAAGGCGACAACTGCCAAATTGGGCATATAGGAAACAGGACTTATATTTAAGTTGTCGAGGACAGCAATCGAAGGGTTCGCTCGAAGTCCAAGCAACACGATCCCTGGCGCGTAATCACCTGCGCAAGGGGAAGAAGCAGAGGACATCGGGCCTTGGTGAAGGAACAATCCAAAAATCACTACGCTAGCTAACCCTACAAACCACAAAAAATGTTGTTGCTTTTTCATCTTTTTCGCATTTACGCAGAGAAAACCGCCGGGGGATTCCCCCCGGCGGTCTCTTTACATCCAGTCAGCGAAAACTACCACTACTAGAAGTTTCGCATCACCAAAGGTAAGTAGATGTAGAATTCATCCGGTGCCTTGATGAGGGTGACCATTTCTTCCACATCCACAGGGTTCATCAGATCATCGTGCATGAACGTGGTTGTAAGGGGCATTCCCTCGGGTAACTCCAAGGTACCAGCGCTCACCGTCGTGCTGGCGACTAGCGTGAAGCTCAGAGCCGTGTCGGTCGGAACCGTTCCGGCCCATTCGAAGGTGGGGTAGTTCAGGGTTCCTGTCGGTGCCCAACTGGCCGAGACGAAGTTCAAGTGCGGGTCCAAAGTGAACGTGAACCAGCGTGTCTGCGGTAGCGTGCCTAAGTTGGTCAAGGTGGCTGTGTAGGTGATCAGGTGAGTGCCAACTTCCTCGATTCTCTCAGGCATGTAGTCTACGCGATAGATCTCCGTGTCATTGTACACGCGCACCGTAGCGGTCATATTGGTCTGGTCGAGAATTTCGACGTTCCAACCGTACTGAACGTTGTCATCGCCGGGATTCCCCGTTCCAGCCTCATCCCAGCCCCAGAAGCCGTACCAGCCATCGCCTCGGTATATCAGGTTTTGACCGGGATAGTCGGGCGCGGCCTTGATGCTATAGGGACCCTTGGCGGGCATCGCCGCACTGGCATCCCAGTCCACCGTCGACCAGTAAGTGCCATCGCCCTCATCGGCTACGCCGGGGTAGTAACCCAGCGCGTCGCGGAAAGCGGGAACAGCGGGCCGACCGGAGTAGAGAGTCGGTGTGACGTAGCCTTTGTAGGGATAGGTGTAGGTGAAGTCGATCGAATCCCATAGGCTGAACGTCGCGTCGCGGATGAGACCTCGCGAGGTCAGGTTCCTGTGTTCCTCACCCAACCAGCTCGATGCGGTGAAGGTCTCGCGATAGGGCTCGGGATGCGCGTCAACGACCAGCATGCGGCCCTTGGGTCCGAAGCCAAAGTCATCCTCGAGATAGTTGTAAATCTCGTTGTCCTTGTAGAAGTTGTTGTTGTACCACATCAAAAGGCCGGTGTTGGCCGGGCCAAAGCGCCAGCGTTCCTCGCCCAACGCGCTGTCATAGCCGCCGGTGGCGGGGTCGACGTTGCGCCATTGCAGATAGAAGTTGTGGGTGAAGGACATCTTGCCATTGCTGCGCTGCCAGGGCGCCTCGTAGTCCCACCCGGTATCGCTTTCGGCGTTCCAGGAGTTCGTACCTACCTGGATGTTATCCACGAAAGGACCCGCGCCGGTGGTGGCCCAGTCGGTCATATACCACAGGCGTAGATAGATGTCCTTGCCTGCATAGTCGCTGAGGTCGAAAACCTCTGTGTCGGGCGCAGGCCAATTGGCGTTGTGGCCATAGAACCCGCCAAGATCGGCCGCGCAGAGGTCGTCGGGGAAGCCATACAGCCCCCCGATCCAGGCTGGGTCAGTCTCGCACTGGGTGTGGGCGTTGGTGAGGGTATCCCAGGTGTTGCCATCCGTCGAGGCCTGTACCCACAGGAAGTCCCATCCGCCGTCCTCGATGTCGTACGCGATGTCGAAGGAGAGGGTCATTCCGGCAGTAACGGCGATGGGGTTCTGGGTGGTCATGCTTGCATTGGCCACATCTTGTTTGCCCCCCCACCAGTAGTAGTCGCCCTCCCAGACGGGTGCCGCTAGAGGCAGGATGCCATCGGGTAGTTCGATCTTGGCCCCGCGATAGTCGCCGCCAGAGGTCTCAAAGCGGCTGGCCTGCCCCAGGGTGAACTCGTAGGATTGCGTGGTGTCGGTGATGATCATAGGATCGAGCCAGCCCCATCCATCCAGGTGCCAGGGATCGACAGCCGGGGGCTCGAAGCCGATGGGGAAGCCGGTCCAGTCGTCAGCCATCAAGGTCCAGAAGCCAGCCGACGTTTCACCGTGGCCATAGGCATACAGGTCGTCGGCGCCCAGGTTGTGACCGTACTCGTGGGCGAAGACGCCGATGCCGCCATTCTCTGGCATAGCGATGTATGGGCCGGCGGCAATTTCTTGCGTCACCGAGTAGGGCGGGGTGACGGCTGACGAGTGTGACCAGACGGCTGACTCGCCATAAAAGGCCGCAGGATAGGGTGTTGTGCGCTCAGTGCCGGTCACCGGGTCGCGGTTCAACAGCGTGGTGCCATCTTCCTCACCCAGGCCAGCGTGAACGATCCACAGCCGGTCGATGATGCCATTGCCGTCCAGATCGTAATTGGCCCAGTCGAAGCCGTCGATGGTGTCGCTAATCGCGTTAACCTCATCCAGCGCATCCCGGACCAACTGGCGAGAACTGCCCGCGCCGGGGATCGCCCCGCGCGAGGTCCGCATGCCGGAACGGCTGCCGGGGCACTGGTCGGCGTCGTAGTACCAGGTGGAGTGCGGCAGTCCCAACCAGCCGATCACGTCGCCGGTGATGGTGTACATGCCACTGGACATGTCGGTGTAGTAGTCCTTCACCGACTGTCCGATGAAGCTCTCGTACACTGTCTCGTCGGACTGCAAGGTGTAGCTGATCTCCACGCCGTTGCCGAACATGAAGTCAGTGAACCATTGCTTGTCGAAATCGTCGGTCCAGATGGAGTCGCTCGAGCGATCGTCCAAGGAGCGCGGGCGCTCGATCATGTTGTGCAGCGGGCCTTCGTAGGTGAAGGTGAAGGTCATCCCCCACGTGTCCGTGATGGTCAACCCTTCGTCGTCGGCGATCTTCTCCAGGATGTTCGTGCAATCGCCAGCGGTCCCGGTGCTCTCGGCCGGATCGGCCACACCCAATGGGTCCCACTGGGAGCCCGTGGTATAGCTGTAAGGCTCCGTTGGGGCCTGCCACACGAACTCATCCTTGCCGGCAAACTCGACCAGGATAACCAGCACGCGATCCTCACCAGTGGTAGCCAGTGCACTCGCCTCGGCCGTCTGACCGGCCTCCAGCAAGCGACGTCGCTCGCGGATCCGTAGATAGTCCTCGATGTTGGGGAAGTCATACGGCTTCACCGAAGCGTCTTTACCCTCTTCCAGTCCAACAGAGGGTGTGCCCTCTGCCTCTGGATAGGGAGGGTTGGCCAATGCCGGAGCCGTCATCGTCAACACGATAACCAGCGCCAGCAACAAGGCTAAGGTTTTACTTCTCATTTAGAATTCCTCCTTCTTTCTTTCATTATCATTTTGCAATCATAGACA
>CAYVWB010000120.1:0-7281 GCA_964455395.1 uncultured Desulfovibrionaceae bacterium | reverse complement strand
TCCTCGCCAAGATCTGCTCGGACATCAACAAACCGGACGGCGTCTACATCCTCCCGCCGCACGCCGTCACGGGTTTCCTCCGGACGCTTCCCGTGGCGAAGATTCCCGGCGTGGGCGCGCGGGGCCAGGAGGCCTTGCGCCGACTCGGTGTGGCGACCGCCGGCGACGTGCTGCGGTATCCCGAACGGTTCTGGCGCGAGCGCTTCGGCAAGTGGGGCGGCGTGCTCCACGATCGCGCGCTGGGCGTGGACCCTCGCGAGGTGACGCCGTTCACGCCGCCCAAAAGCGAAGGGGCCGAGACGACCCTGCGACAGGACCTGTGGGACAAGGACGCCCTCAAACGCATCCTCTGGGACCTCACGGTGAAGGTTTGCCGACGTCTGCGGCGCGACGGCCACGCCGGCCGCACCGTCACCCTCAAGCTCAAGGACGCGGACTTCCGCGTCATGACCCGGGCCCGGACCCTGAGGGAACCCACCCACGCCGACGAGACGGTCTACGCCGCTGCGGCGGATCTCCTGGACCGCGAACGGCTGACGCGGAAGATTCGGTTGATTGGCGTCACCGTCTCCAATTTCCAGCGCGGGCCGTATCAGCTGAGCCTGGACTTGACCGGCGAGACCGCCCGCCAGCGCCATGCCGCAACGCTCGACAAGACCCTGGACGCCATCCGGGACAAGTTCGGCGAACACGCCGTACGCCGCGGTCGAGGGCTGGCGAGCGACAGTTCGTCAGACAACACGGCGTCTGACTCGACAGACAAGCCGGATGACGCGGACTGACCGAACCCACCGGACCCACCGGACCCACCGGACCCACCGGACCAACCGGACGGAACGACTTCCCCGGGTGGTTCGGATCAAGCGGGTAAAGCGGATAAAGCGGACAGAGCGGACCACACGCATGTAGGGCGTGCGCGGCCTGCACGCGGATGAACGTCGCGGCGGCTGGCGCGTGCCGTGGTTGCACATCCGCCAACTTGCATGTACAAACATCTCCAGAACAATACGCACCCCAACCAAGGAGTCGCCATGTCCGCCGCCCCGTCCGCCAAGCTGGAACTCGACCTCCAGGCCTTCGCGCTGCCCATGCCGCAAGCCGTGCTCGGCACGGTGCGCCACGGCGGCGTGAACTGGATGGCTCTGGGCTGGGTCAGCCGTGTGAACTTCAAGCCGCCCCTGCTCGCCATCGGCGTCCACCAGAGTCACGCGAGCCACGCCGCCATTGTCGAAACGGGACAGTTCAGCGTCTGCTTTCCCAGCGAACGTCACCTCGTCGAGACGGATTACGTGGGCTTGGTCTCGGCTGGCGCGACGAGCAAGGCCGAGGTCTTCACGGCATTCCGCGGCCGCCTGGAGCACGCGCCCATGGCCGAGGAGTGCCCCCTGTGCATCGAGTGCACGGTTTACCAGACGGTGACGCTGCCCACCAACACCTGCTTCATCGGCGAGATCAAGGGCGTGTGGTCCGAAGCGCAGTACTGCACAGAGGGCGTCCCCGACCCCGAAAAGATCAAACCCTTCACCCTCACCATGCCAGACAACCGCTACTGGGCTCTGGGCTCGTGCGTGGGCAAGGCGTGGCATGCCGGCAAAGCGCTCAAGCGCCGCCGCCAGGACGAATCCCCGGACGGCTAGCCGGCAGTGCGCCAGATCAAGAAACGCCCCCCGATCCTGCAAGAGGACCGGGGGGCGTCGGCGGTTTGACCCAGCAGGGGCCCTTGGGGCTGGCGGCTACCGGCAGCCGCAGAGCTCCTGAGTGAGCTCGTCGTAGACCACACGGTCTTCGTACTCCGCCTGCTTGCCTTTGTTCCAGCGGGAGACGGGGCGATAGTAGCCCACGATGCGCGTGTAGACCTCGGCGGCCGAGCCGCAGGTGGGGCAGTCGTGGTGCTCGCCCTGGATATAGCCATGCTCCTTGCAGACGCTGAACGTCGGCGTGATGGAGAGGTAGGGCAGCTTGGTCTGGCTGAAGGCCTTGACGATGAAATTCTTCAAGGCGGTGGTGTCCGGCACGGCTTCGCCGAGGAACGTGTGGAAGACGGAGCCGCCGGTGTAGAGCGGCTGGAGCTTGTCCTGGTGTTCGAGGGCGAACAGCACGTCCTCGGTGTAGCCCACGGGGAGCGCCGTGGAGTTGGTGTAGTAGGGCACGCCGTTGCCGGAAGCGTGGATGGAGGCGTAGAGGCTCTTGTCGATCTTGGCGAGTCGGTAGCTGGTGCCCTCGGCGGGGGTGGCTTCCAGGTTGTAGAGATGCCCCGTCTCCTCCTGGAACCGGCTGGTGAGGTCGCGCAGGTGGTGCAGAGTGCGCTGCATCAGACGCACGCCGGCGTCGGTCTCGATGCCTTTGCCCAGCAGGTTCAGGCACGCCTCATGGCCGCCCACCAGACCGATGGTGGCGAAGTGGCCCAGATAGCC
This sequence comes from uncultured Desulfovibrionaceae bacterium, assembly GCA_964455395.1. GTDB lineage: Bacteria > Desulfobacterota > Desulfovibrionia > Desulfovibrionales > Desulfovibrionaceae > CAYVWB01. The sequence goes on along the minus strand of CAYVWB010000120.1, from coordinate 4,867 downwards.
GTTCTTGAGATAGCGGCGCGTCCAGGGGAACATGCCGCGCTCCAGGTTGTCGTTGATGAGCTTGCGTTTGAACTCCAGCGCGTCGCGGGCGAGCTCGGCGTACTCGCCGACGAGGTCCAGGAACTCCTCCTCGCCTTGCGAGAGATAGGCGAGCTTGGGCAAGTTCAAGGTGACCACGCCGATGGAGCCGGTCAGGTCGCCGGCGCCGAAGAGTCCACCGGTCTTCTTGCGCAGTTCGCGCAGATCCATCTGCAGACGGCAGCACATGGAGCGCACGTCTTCGGGGTCCAGGTCCGAGTTGATGAAGTTCTGGAAGTAGGGCGCGCCGTATTTGGCGGTGAGCTGCAGGAGGGTCTCGCCGATCTCGGACTCCCAAGGGAAATTCTCGGTGATGTTGTAAGTGGGAATGGGGAAGGAGAAGATGCGGCCGTGGTAGTCGCCATCGTTCATCACTTCCAGGAAGGCGCGGTTGATCATCTCCATTTCGGGGATGAACTCGCCGTAGGGGGTGTCGGTGATCTCGCCGCCGATGATGGCCCCCTCGCTGGCGATGTGCTTGGGCGGCACCAGGTCGAAGCTCAGATTGGTGAAGGGAGACTGCCCGCCCCAACGGGAGGTGGTGTTCAGATTGAAGACGAACTTCTGCATGGCCTGACGGACCTGCTTGTAGGAGAGGCCGTCCTTGCGCACGAAGGGGGCGAGGTAGGTGTCCACGTTGTTGAAGGCTTGCGCGCCAGCCCATTCGTTCTGGAGCGTGCCCAGGAAGTTCACCATCTGGCCCAGAATGGAGTCGAAATGCTTGGCCGGCCCGGCGCTAGAGCGCCCCTCCAGATTGAAGCCCTCCAGCAGCAGATCCCGCAAGGACCAGCCCGCGCAGTAGCCGGCCAGGCCGAAGGAGAGGTCGTGGATGTGGAAGTAGCCATGGTTGTGGGCGTCGCGGGCCTCCATGGGATACTTCTCCAAAGCGTAGCGCGCCTGCAACGTGCCGGAAAGATGCAGCATGAGCCCCTGGAAGGAGTGGCTCATGTTGGCGTTCTCGTTCACGCGCCAGTCAGCCTTGTCCAGGTAGTTGTCGATGGTCTCGGCGATGTCCAGGTACGCTGCAGTCTGCTCGCGGATCTGACGCCGCTTCTCCCGATAAATGATGTAGCGCTTGGCGGCGTCATAGAGCCGGGACTCCATGAGCACTTGCTCCACGGTGTCCTGCACGAGCTCCTGCATGGGCACGTCCACGCCGTCGAGCTTCTTCTCGACTTTCAGAGCGAGTCGCTTGGAGAGGAGCGGGTCCTTGATCCCCGTGACGTTGAGCGCCTTGAGAATGGCCTGCGCGATGCGCTCAGTAGACCACGTCTCCAGACACCCGTCGCGTTTCATTATCTGCTTGGGCATGGCTCCTCCCGGGAATTTTGTAGGCTTGTTCCTTGAGTGTGAAGCCGGCTGGCGGCAAGCGCCGCACCGTCTCCAGATCGGCAGGGGTCAACGCAGGCACCTTGGTGGTGCGGAAAACGAACGCGTCGGGACGCGCTTCAGCCAAGGCGAACATGTGGCGCAGGTTGGCTTCGGCCTGCGAAGCCGTGACACCGCCGCCCGTCAGCTCGGGATACTTGTGGAACGGGCCCTTCACGTCCACGAAGAACGCATGGGCAAGGCCGCTTTCCAGCAGCGCCTCCACCACGTGAGGCCGCATGCCGTTGGTGTCCACCTTGATGGGCAACCCCAGCGTCTGCAGGTCGCGCAGCAGCGTGGGCAGGTCGCGGATGGCCGTGGGTTCGCCGCCGGTGACGACAAGCCCGTCGTACCACGCCTTGCGGCCGGTTGCGAGGTCGAAAACCCGCTCGCGGGGGACCTGCGGCAACTGCTGCGGCCGCCACGCCAAGTCCGCGTTGTGGCACGTGGGACAATAAAGGTTGCAGCCGCCCAGAAACAACACGGGACACGTGCGGCCGGGCCAGTCCGAGAGGCTCATGCGCTCCAGACCCCGCACCCAACGCCACGCGCTGGCTATTTCCGGCGGGAGCTCCCGTCGAGGGCGTGGGGGCGGATTGTAGAGTCTGACGTGCGCCATGGGTGCTTGGTGCGTGGTGCGTGGCTCGTGCGTACAGCGTTGCGCGTGATCTTGTGAAGTCCGGCGCGGGGGGTAGGTCGCGACTGCCGGCGGCGGCGTGAGCGCAGACAAAAGACGATGTTCTCTAGAGGGAGTTTAGAAAAAGCCTCGTCTCTCCTCCGAAAGAGTACCTACCCACTCCGCACGGCCTTGTACAGAGGGCCCAACGCGCCCGCACAAGAAGCCACAAAGTCACTCCTCGAAATCATTGGTGAAAAAAATTTCATCCGCAGGATGGGGAGAGCGCCCCCCCAAAATCCACAGTTCAAGTCCGCGCCACACAGCTGGCGACATCCATCGTGAAACCAGGGGCTTTCCGGGACAAACCTGCGCCTTTACAATATTGGGAACATTTTTGTTGTTTTATTTCAGATAGATACAATAATACGCCACCCCTGTGACGTTCCACGAGACAAGAGACCTCGGTGGCGCCGGACACTCTAGAGAGTATCTAACAGCCCGCCGTGGGCAGCAGGAGCGCGCTTGGCGTTGTGTGCATCGGGAACACGAGCGATGGAAGGACGCAGCACGACGCCCCGCGGGTGGGGGCGACTGCGCCACGGTGCGGACAGTGCTCTCCGCGCGAACAGGCGAACTGCGTGAAGTGCGCGAAGTGCGCGAAGTGCGCGAGCATCGAGAACGGCGCGTATGGCGCGCAAGGAGCGCTTTGGCGCGACGTCGGAACGCCCCAGCAAAGCCGGGGCGGTGAGACCGGGGACCGTCCGGCGACCGCCAAAGAGAGCGTTCGGCGACCGGCGCGGCGGCGGGCGAGGGAGGGCGCTAGTCGAAAATCTTGTCGATCTTCTGTTGCAGCGTCTCCGCCGTGAAGGGCTTGACGATGTAGTTGGAGACCTTGGCTTGCACGGCTTCGATGATGTTTTCCTGCTGGGCTTCCGCCGTGACCATGAGGAAGGGCAGGTCGGCGAATTCTTCGCTGGCGCGCACTTTGCGCAGCAGCTCGATGCCCGTCATGGTGGGCATGTTCCAGTCGGAAATGATGAAATCGATGCCGCCTTTGTTGAGAACTTCCCACGCCGTGGAGCCGTCGTCGGCTTCCTCGATGTTGGTGAAGCCGAGCTGGCGGAGGATGTTCTTGATGATGCGTCGCATGGTCGAGAAGTCATCCACGACCAGGATGTTCATGCTGGTGTCAACAGCCATGGCAGCTCCGAATCAGTAATCGTTTGAAGTGAAGCAACACGGGTATACTCGTTTCTTCAAGCATTTGCAATGTGAAATGGGGCGCAGCGCTGTGGATTTGCGGCGGAATGTTTCCGATGCGGACCCACGTTGCGGCGACATGCGCCTCATTCGAAGACGAACTCCACATAGAAGTCGCCGTGGGGTGTGGTGAACGGTATGGAGATGACCGGGTTGGAGGAGACATGGGTGATGGTGTGGTTGTCGCCCATGACCACGGAGGGCGTGGAGCCGGCGAAGTTGAGGCCGGACTCCGCAAGCCCTGCGCGGGCTTGCCCGGAAATCATGTTGGCTATCTCGCCCACGGCGTCCTTGGCGTCTTGCACCACGTCCTGCACGTCATCCCCCAGCATGGCTTTGACCAACGCGATGGCGCAGCGCTTGGAAAAGGAGACGGAGATGGAGCCGTTGCGCGAACCGGTTATGCCGATCACAGCCGAGATATCCCCGGTGGCGGTGTTGTCCTTCTTGATGAAGGGCTTGCCCGGTTGCGGCTCGATCATCGCCATGGTGGTGAGGACATTGGTCACGGCTTTGATGAACGGCTTAGCTATCTCGACTCCTAGGGGAGTGCTCATGACTCGGCTCCTTCTCGCGGCGTCACGCGGCTGGGCTCGGGGGGGGGCCGCCCGACACACACCGCCAGAAGGCTGTCGCACGGCTTCATGGTTGCTATCAATCCATTTTCTCAAAAAGCGCGGGTCCTGTCCAGAGGCCCCGTGGATTCAGCCAGTGTATCCGCTATGCCTTGACGGAATCCCCATGACGTCGCATAACCGTGCATATCGAGTTGATGCGTGAGTTCAAGACCTCACGGCGCTGCGCGGCCGAACGCGCGCTCACGCACTTTGTCCGACATGGCGCGCGGCTTTGCCAACCGTCGCATCCCTGGTACAGTTTTCCCATGGAACTCCTCAAGCCGGCGGCCGACCACACCGTCCTCATCGTCGACGATGAACCCATCAACCTCAAGCTGCTGAGCGCGCACCTGACCAAACGCGGTTACGCCGTGGTCAGCGCGCAAAGCGGTCAAGAGGCGCTCACGCTCGCGGCGCAACGACCGGACCTCATCCTGCTGGACATCATGATGCCCGGCATGGACGGCCTGGAGACGTGTCGTCGACTCAAGACGGACGACGCCGTCAAGGACATCCCCGTCATCTTTCTCTCCGCGCTCTCGGATGCGGACATCAAGACCCGCGGCCTGGAGGCCGGCGGGGTGGACTACGTCTCCAAGCCCTTCGACTCCAAAGAGCTGCTGGCGCGGGTGCAGACCCACCTGACCCTGCGCGACTATTCCGACCATCTCGAAGAACTGGTGGAGGAACGCACCCGGGAGCTGGCCGACGCCAAAGCCCAGCTCGAGCGCGACAACGAACTCCAGGCGGTGGTCAACACCCTGCTGAACGGCAGCCTGGACGAAAGGGAGCTCCACGAGATCCTCGAAATCACCTTGGAGACGGTCCTCGCCGCGCCATCTCTCTCCTTCACCGATGCAGGGGCCATCTTTCTGACAGATGAACACACCGGCGCCATGACCTTGGCCGCCGCCCGCGGCGGCTC
>CAYVWB010000119.1:0-7536 GCA_964455395.1 uncultured Desulfovibrionaceae bacterium | reverse complement strand
GTCCCGCCGGATTACGGAGATTACGGTGACTACGGAGAATGCCGAGACGTCGGCTCTGGTCGCCCCCCCCGAGATGGAAGCAGCCGCCCCAGCCACGACGGACGCCTCCGAAGCCATGGAGCGCTCGGACACGGCGTCCGAGGCCACTGGGGAGCCGGCGGCCATGTCGGAGACCGCCGAGACCGTAGCGCACGACGACGACGCCAAGGACGAGGCTGGCGGTTACGCCATCAACCCCGCGCATACGAACACCATCGTGGAAGACGTCATCGCGCTGCCCAAACCCGGCCCCCTCTTCGGCGACGAAGTGTCGCCCCACAACAAAGAGGAATGGAACGAGCCCTTGCCCACCGCCGCCCAGCAAGTGGCGCCCAGTCCGACCTCCCAGAAAATACACCTCGGCGACGCAGTACGCATCGCCCTGGAGAACAACCCCGTCATCACCGCCGCCATCCACGACGCCAAAGCCGCGCGCTACAGCCGCTACTCCGAAGTGGGCGCCTTCTTCCCTTCCCTTGATGGCGGCTACACCTACACCCGCCAGGTCGTCCCCCGCGTGGAAGGCAGTCGCCAAACCACGCCGGACAACCAGTACACCCTGGCGTTCACCATCACCCAAGACATCTTCACGGGGTTCCGGAACATATCCAACTATCTGGCCGCCAAATTCTCGGAGGAGCAAGCCAAGCTCAACCGCATGAACCAGGAACTCTCCCTGCTGCTCGCCGTGCAACAGAACTTTCTGGGCCTGCTCCAGGCGCGCGACAACCTGCGCAGCGCAAGGGACTCCGTCACCCGGCTGGAGTCCCAGCTCAAGGTCACTCAGGCGTTCTACGACGTGGGCTTGCGGCCTCGGCTGGACGTGCTCCAGGCTGAAGTGGATCTCGCCGAAGCCGAAGACCTCCTGCTGCAGGCGGAAAACGCCGTGGATACGCAGGAAGCGCAACTCAATACGCTGCTTCAGCTGAACCTGGGAGACGAGGTGGAGTACATGGGCCAGCTCGAATACGAGCCCTTTCCCCTCTCTCTGGAGACCTGCTTGGAACGAGCCTATCAGAACCGGCCGGATCTCCTCATCTTCAAGAAAGCCGTGGACATCGCGCGGCAAGACTCCCGGGTGGCCGCCAGCGCTCTCTATCCGCAGATTCAGGGACAGTTCCAGTGGTCCCAGACCGGCGACACCCCTGCCCTGCAAGGCAACTCCCTGGTGGACCTGAACCGTTACGACCAGTGGAGCCTGCAGATCGGCCTCTCCTGGACGCTCTGGGACTGGGGCCAGAACTACTACACCTGGAAAGCTTCCCGCGAAAGCGAAAAAAGCGCGCAGGCCGACGTGGCGGACGCCTATCTGCAAGCCACCTTCGACGTCAAATCCCGCCGGCTCCTCATCGACGAGACAGCCAAGCGCATCGCCGTGGCCAGAAAACGGGTGGAGCAAGGCGAAGAAGGCTACCGCATGGCCGTGGCCCGCTACCAGGCGCAAGTGGGCACCAACAACGACGTGCTGGACGCGCAAGCGCGGCTGACCCAGGCTGAAGCCGCCCTCACGGAGGCCCTGGGCGCATACGAAATCGCCGTGGCTGGCCTCTATGTCGCCATCGGCGCCAAGAATCTCGACCTGGAAATGCTCGAATAAGCGAGCCCACGCTTCCCGCCCCTTTCCGGACGCCGTCCCTGGTCGTCCCTTGCCCTCTCCGGGCGAACGCGCCCGCCAGCGCGCCGCTGCTTGCGAAAACCGGGGATGGCGCCGCGTCCTTGTATGGCAGACCCACGTCGAAATGGACGCCAAGCGATGGCGACCCCTCCTCCATGGACGACCGCAGCGACGAGATCTGACGCCCTGCCACGCAGCAGACTGAGGAACCGCTCATGCGCCACGCGGCGGTTCAGGCAAGGCTTGTCGAAGAACAGCCCTGACTCGGGCTGTGGGGGGCGTGATCCACGAAGGAACTGCCGGGAATGGCAGGGATGTCGAACTGGCAGGGATGTCGGGAATTGTGGAAACAGCAGGGAGCGGCGGGCGGGACGCCGGAAGCGGCCGGGCGAGCGCCACAGCCTCAGGGAGAGCAACAAAACGCAGCTGGCCCTGTCGAAAAGCGCAGCGTTCAGGCGATACAGTCGGAACGGCCAACAGAGGGCGCGCACTCCGGACGGGAGGAGAACCCCTTGTCAACCCGTACGGCCTGCGCCATCAGCGCGCGCAACAGGGGCGCGTCGTTCCTGGCTTCATCTTCGAAAAAGGCCATGAGCGTCTCCCGATCGCGGAAGCTCAACACCGTGTGAAGCGAGCGAATGCCGGCGCTCACGATGTGGTACGCCGAAGCAAGCAGATACGCCCCGGCGCTGGTCCTGTAGAGGGCGAACTCCCAGGAATCGTCGGGAGCTTCGCCGCCCTTCGTTTCCGTGGCGGAGGCGTCGTCTACGGAGGACCCGGCGGAATCGGTGACGCGCGCGAGCAGCTCCCCGGTGAAGATGAGGTCCTGCTTGCCATTGCGCGGTAACTGCAAAAGATCCATACGACAATCCTGATGCTTCTCGGAACCTGAATGTGAAGACGGCGTGCGGCGTCTTCCATCCGCGTCGGCATGGCGCATGACACTGCCGACTCCCGTCGACGGCGCTGTCACCACTACCCCGAACGCGATGCGTTCTATGATTAGCCTCCATTCTATCCCACGGACACGGGATGCTGTAAAGACATTCTTTGCAGATTTTGAACTTTTTCTTCGGCACTTGCCAGAACAGCCCGTAGACGCTACCTCTTTGTATCTCGAAAAACTCAAGCCACGCCTTGTACGGAGCACCCATGCGATCCATCCATACCCTCACGCTGTCCCTGTGCCTCCTGGCCACGCTCGGCCTCGCCGCCTGTTCGGAGCCCCCCGAGTCTCCGGATGTGAAGGAGGAGCTCACCACCCTCCTGCAGCAGGAGCCGGAACTCCTTCTCGACGTCTTGCGCCAGCACAACGAAACGGTCTACCGCATCGCCGAAGCCGGTCTCGAATCCGTGCGCCAGCGGGCCATCATGGAGCAGCAGAAGGCCATGCTGGAGAACCCCCTCCAGCCAGCCATCGACCCCGAACGGCCCATCCGCGGGGAAGAGAACGCGCCCATCACCATCGTCGAATACTCGGATTTCCAATGCCCCTTCTGCCGCGACGGCGCCCGCACTGCCGAGCTCGTCCTTGGCAAGCACGCTGGCGAAGTCCGACTCGTGTTCAAGCACATGCCGCTTTCCTCTCACCGCCACGCCGTCACCGCAGCGCGGTACTTCGAGGCCGCCGCCTTGCAGGACGAGGAGAAGGCGTGGCTCCTCCACGACGTCATGTTCGCCGAGCAGGAAGCCCTGGAACAGGGCGGCGCCGAATGGCTGAAGGGACAAGCCCTCGAGCTGGGCCTGGACGTCGCGCGGCTGGAGCGCGACGCCGTGAGCGAGACGGTCAACGAGCGCATCAAGGCGGACCTCACCGAGGCTGAAGCCTTCGGCATCCGTGGCACGCCGCATTTCGTGGTCGGCGGCGTCATGCTGCCCGGCGCCCAACCCCTCGAAGAGTTCACCCGCGTCATCAACATGGTGCGGGAACACCGCGCCGCCAATCCCGCACCAGCGGCGCCCGCCGACCAGACATCCAACGCCACGGGGCTCCCCAACGCCACGGACGCCGCCGCCGTGGACAGCTGCCTGGATTGCTTGAACGAGGAGTGATGCGCCCCGGACGAAACCCCGGCGCGCGACCTCGTGCGCCAAGACGACAAGGGCGGCTCCTCTCCATGGCGCGAGAGGGGCCGCCCTTGCGTGCTCCGGCGAACGGCGCAGGGAAATGTCCGCACACCCGGAACAAGATCTGTCACGGAAACGAAGCCGCCCCCTTCGCGCACGGCGGCGACGGAGCGCGTTTCATCCACAACTCATGGAGGGTGACTCGCGACCACGGCGGCGCGTGGGCGGCCGGGGCCGGAGACTTTCCCGCGAAGCCGCGCCCTTCGCGCACGGCGGCGACGGAGCGTCTGCAGATGTGCGACGATACGAAGCGCACGGGGTCACGAAGCGCGCCGGGGTCGTGTCGCCCCTGTAGAAGGGAATCGAAAGAGACGAATCAGGAGGAGAGACGGCGGCGACGGCGGCGGTTCCGCAGCCGCCACGCCAAGCCGGGGGCCCCGCCGGCGACCACGCCCAGGCTGTTGGCCAACATGTCCCGCAAGGAAAACGCCCGCTCGGGGATGTAGAAGTGGGAAAGCTCCGTGGCTACGCCGAGCAACACCAGAAGCAGCATGGCCAGGAAGAGGTCGAGTCGGGAGGCGAACGTGGCGGTCACGCCCAGCGCGAGTCCCACAAAAATGAGGAAATGGAGCGCCTCATCCAGGGTGACGTCCCCCACCACCCGCCAAGTGTGATCGAAAAAACGAATGGGCACCAGGGAGAGCGCTGCATACGCCACCACGCAGGCCACCCAGAAGACCCACAACCACCCCCACGCCTTGGCGGGGCGCTCCGGCGGGGGCGATTCCTGCGGACACCCCTCGACGGGAGCAGCAGGCGGCGCGTCAGGGTCGCGACGCGCATCCGGAACATCCATCGCTACTCCTTGGGCTTGTTCTTCTTCTGCTGTCGCTTGGCCAGAGTGAGACCGGCTGCGAAGCCTGCGATCATCCCCAAGGCCGCGCCCCGCGCCATGTCCGTCACGCCGAACAGGCTCACGAGCACCCCCACGGACGCGCCCAGCACGATGCCGCGCACGATATAGTTCTTCTCTTCCGCCATGGCTACTCCTCAACTCGACTGCATTGCTGATGGGGTGAAAGCGCGCGCCGGCTCCGTGGGCCTTCTCGCAGAGGTCGCCATGCGCCCGGAGCTGCGCATAACAGCATGTACGACCCCATGCGCCGCCTGTCAACGCACACGGTGGGCGAGATCGTCCCGAACCGCGACATGCTTTGCCGTTCAACGCCGGCAGTCAACCGAAGCCGTTCTGGTCCCCTTGCAGTCTTTCCGCCATCAAGGAGGACCAGGGGCGAGCCTTCTGCCGGTCTCCGGAGGAACACCTTTCCGGAGAGGGTCTTCCCCCGCCCCCTGTTTCAAAGCCTTTCGAGTCATTCGAACAGCTTGAGCCGATTCACAGGGCATCACGACACCTCGGGAAGATGGCCCCGGGCGAAGCTCCCTGGCCCATCTCCCTCGGCGCAAAAGAGGAACACGCCCTGCGCTCGTCTCGCGCCAGACCCATCACAGGCGCGAGGGGCGCCCCCGTGACGAAACTCGGCACAGGGGCTCCTCGTCAGCGTGCATGCATGGGGACGACAACCGGTGCTATCGGCCGAAGCGACCGCCGCCGGCCCACAAAGGCAACGCCACGCCGGCTTCCATGTAGAGCTTGCGATGCAGGTCCACCTTCTGCCGGAAGAGCGCGCCCTGCAGGGTGACGACCTCGCTCACCAGGGCGTCGATGCGCTGTTGGGGCGGATTGTCGCTGCTCACCAGGGCGGAGAGCTCATGTACCCGCGCTTTCAGCATTTCCTTGTCCTTGAAAGACGTCCTGCGGTGCTCCAGCAACAGGCTCTTGACCTGATCGCGTTGTTCCGGCGGCAGGTGCTGCATCATCCTGGCGAGGGGATTGCCGCCCCGGCCCCCTTTGCCGCCTCGGTCGCGCGCCCACTCTCGTTCATGGCCCCACTCGTCGTCGTCCTCATACGCAGCGGCCTGGACAAGATGGTGGACCTCGGAAGCCGGCGCCTCGGCCAGGGGTTGGGCCTTCACCGTCACCACGGCCACGGCGAGCACCATCAACGCCGTCGAGAAAACAAGTCGCAGCATTTGCATATGCGCCTCCTGAAGTAAGATGTTGCAAGCGGACGCATTGCCAGAGCAAAGGCGGCGCCAAAATTTAGTCTCGCAATTTCAATGTATTGAGAGGTGCACCATTGTGCATGCCTGCGGTGTTGTGCAAGATCTTGCGCCGCTGGGCGACTTCCTGCACGCCACATGGCGGCAATTGCATACATTTTTACAAGTTGTCAGCATCGAGAAGGGATGTTAACCATTTCAGGGCCTTTGCATCCGACATTCCGATAACGGCCAGGACTCGGGGCGCCAGCGCCGCTCTTCATCGACACGCCACGCATAGGTCGGAACCATGTTCATCACCAGATCCCTCAAGGGCGCCAGTTTCACACTTGTCGCCGCCGCCGTCGTACTCGTCAGCGTCGTCCTCATCGTCATCGCGCGCCAACAGACCGAGGAGTCCGCGCAGCGCAGCCAAGCCGCCAGCGCGCAAATCGTGCTGGAGCGACTGCAGACGGAAGCCGACGCGCAAGCCCAGCAAGTGGAGCAGGCCGACAACGACGCCTACAACGCCCGCGCCCAAGCACTGGCGGCAGCCGCGGCCACGGCGCGGCACGGTGTGGCCGAGTTCATGGATATCGCGCACGACGGCTTCCTCCCGCACTCCATGACCGCTGCACGCGCCGCTCTCTGGCTCCGCGATCTCGGCGATGCGGACGGCCTCAATCACTTCTATCTGTTCGATGCAGCGCTCACCCCCCTGGCGCACCCGGAAGGCCTGGCGGCGCAAGCCAACGCCATGGCGACCATGCGCGACGGCGAGGGGGAATCCATGCTCCGCGCCATGACCCGTGGACTGGTCGAAGGCGGCGTGGCCTTGCTGCCCCTGGACGCCGCCACCTACGACCCCTCCACGGAACCTACCGCGTCGGCCGAACCGACGGAGGCCCAAGCTGCGCCAGCCGCACTGGCCGCGCTCACCCTGGCGCCCCACGCCGACGGCCAATGGATCCTCGCCGTGGTCAGCCCCCTGGACAACCTCGACACAGCGGCCTCCGTGCGTCGAGACGAAGCCCGACAGGCCTTTGCGCAACGCGTCGCCGAAGCCCGCCTCGGCGGAGCAGGCGTCGCCTTCGCCTTCGCCGATGGAGAGCCCCTGGAGCCGCCCCGCTCACTGGCCCCGCCCCTCGACGTCGCCGTGCGGGGGCTCACCGCCGCCGGACCGCTTGAACGCATGGCCCAAGCCACCCCCACCGCCGCCACCGTGGCCTCCGTGAACATCCCCTTGCGCGACGGCGAAGGCCGCTCCACCACGGCCCACGCGCGCGTCTTCCACAGTGAACCGCTGGACATGCGCGTTGTGGTCGCCTCCTTCCCGGACGCAGCCGCCGACGCTGCGTCCGACCTCGTCATGGACATGGCTCTGGCTGCAGCCGGCGTCCTGCTGTTGGGCTTGTTGGCCGCACGCTTCGTGGCCTCGCGTCTGGAAAAGCCTGCCCTCGCGGTGGCGGCGCGACTCAAGGACCTCGCCGCCGCGGACGTCCTCAAATCGGAGCCCGGCGACACGCCGCCTCCCGCGTTGCAGGAGGCCGCCACCCGGCCGGACGCCCTGGGTCGCTCGGCAGCGGCGTGTCTCGCTCTCGACAAGGTGCTGCGCGAAGCGCTCCCCGAGCGCGTCCACCAGCTCCGGACTCGCGACCTCAAGACCCATGAACGGCGGCTTGCGCGACGTCTCCAACAGGAAATGCTGCCCACCC
>CAYVWB010000118.1:0-7848 GCA_964455395.1 uncultured Desulfovibrionaceae bacterium | reverse complement strand
CTGGGCCACCAATTGGCCTTTCTTGAATTATCTCAATTGTTGAGGGACACTACCGACATTGCTTGGCCGGTGTTATCTTCCTTGGATGAGAGACAATGGATTGAGACGATGGCGTTTCATCGTTTTGCGGCGCGTCCGCCCTCGGATCATCACCGCTGTTTCCACTGTTGTTTTCACACTCTGCTTGCGAACTCCCCCATGCTCACCGCAACCCGCAAGCGAATGGGACTGATCGGCCCCAACAGATGGGGCAAGAGCACGCTGTTGCGCGATCGCCGGATAAATCGTCTCACCGACCGGGCAGGCGCGCATCGCCTACTGCTTCCAAGACCCCCAGTTGATCTACACCAGCGCGTCTGCGTCATCAGGATAGGGCACTTCAAACTGACAGTGATACAAGTATCTTCTCCAGATTCCAGGATGCTCATGGTGGGTGACAAACCCAGGGTAGCCCCGCTTTCGGTTGTTCCCTTCGACAGACTGTCAGAGGAAGGCCTTGACATACATCCGATATTCTGCTACAATGATGACTAACTAGTAAGTTATCATTATTTTTACAGGAGGTGTTTATGACCCCCAGACCCGACGTGAGCGAGATGCGCACCGCCCAGATCATCGAGGCCGCCACCGTCGTCTTCGCCAAGAAAGGCTTCGACAGCGCCACGATGGAGGACATCGCTGATGAGATCGGCATCAACAAGGCCACGATTTATCTCTATTTCGACAGCAAGGACGCGCTCATCCACGCTATCGCCGAGCAACTCTTCGCCCAGGAGTTGGCGGATTTGCAGACCGCTGCTGAAACACCCGACACGGCCACCGAGCGGCTCACCGCCTATTACGAGACGCTCATCGCCGAGGAGGCAAAAGTGCTGCCGCTGATGCCCATCTTTTACGAGTTCTGCGCCCTGGGCCTGCGCCGCGAGGACGTGCGCGCGGTGATCGCCGATTTTATGCACCGGTTGACCGGGCTGCTGGAGGCCATCATCACAGAGGGCATTGAGAGCGGCGAGTTCGCGCCGACAGATGCGCGCCAGGCAGCGTGGGCGCTGGACGCGCTGTTGAGTGGCACGACCCTGCACTGGGTCTACGCGCCGGAGGAGGTGGACGTCAAAGCGCAGTTGCGCTACGGCGTCCGGTTGATATTTCGCGGATTAGTCAGTCATTCATAGTTAATCAAGGAGATCACAGATGAACAGGAAACTCAAGTCACTTGCAGGTTCTCTCGTATTGGCCCTGTTGCTCATTGGCGGCGCGCTCGCGCTGCTTGGAGCAGGGGATAATGGCCCGCCGCCGGTGTTGGCGCAGGGGCCGGATGGACACGATGTGTATTATGTCTCTGTCGATGGTAACTGCGGCGGTGAGACGCCCTGCTACACCACGGTACAAGACGCCGTGGACGCCGTGGACGATCCCACCGATGAGGTGTGGGTCGCTACGGGCGTCTACACCGGCGTCAACGCTTATGGCGGCCTCAGCCAGATGGTCTACATCAGCAAGAGCCTGACGCTGCGTGGCGGCGCCAACGCCGACTTTTCCGCCTGGGACCCCGCCCTCTACACCACCACGTTGGATGCGCAGAGCAACGGCCGTGTCATCTACGCCACCGGCCCCGACATCACCGTCACTCTTGAGGGGCTGGATATTTACGACGGCTACGCTCTGGACGCCCCCAAAGGCAGCGGCGTCTACCTCACCCAAGCCAGTGCCACCATTACCAACTGCACCTTCCGCGAGAACGGGCATTCCACCGGTTTTCAAAACCGGGGCGGCGGCTTATACATCAGCAGCGGCAGCGCCCTAATCGCCCACAACAACTTTTACAACAACCAGGCCGACTTTGGCGGCGCCCTTTCCATCGAATCCGCCGCCGGGGTGACACTGCGCGGCAATCACATCCACCACAACCTCGCTTATCGCACCGCCAGCAGCCGGGGCGGCGGCATCCATGCCTACAACAGCCCCTACCTCGTCTTGGAGGACAATGAGATTTACGAAAATCAGGCCGGGCCTTCTTATGTCAGCCAGGGCGGGGGCATTTCCCTGGTCGAAAGCGATTATGCCCGGCTAGAAAATAACCGCATCTACAACAACGAGGTGCAACTGGATACCCCCTCTGGCGATACCAACTATTGGCGCGGCGGCGGCGGCCTTGATTTATGGGACAGCGACCATGTGCTGATTACTGCCAATCAGATTTACAGCAACACCGTTTGGGGGGATTGGCGCAACCATCCGCAAGGGGGCGGGGTGCGGGTTGAGGGTGGCGCGTACCTCACCTTTACCCACAACACCCTCTACGGCAATGCGGCTCGTGGCAGTTCGGCTACCCGATCCGTCGGTCGCGGCGGCGGCCTGTACACACAAGACATTGCCGATAGTCAGATCGCCCACAACGAGGTGTACAGCAATACCTCCTCACATCATGGGGGTGGGGTTTATCTGGTCGGCGATCGCCTTACCTTTGTCGAAAACCAGGTTTATGGCAATGACGGGTTGGAATATGACAGTGGTTTTGGCGGCGGCCTGTATGCGGGTACCACCAACTCGTTTCTGTCTGCCAACCAAATTCATCACAATGCCACCCGCGACAATGGCGGCGGTGGGATGTATCTGACCGGCAGTGGCAACGTGGTCGCGGGCAACCTGGTCTATGCCAACACTACCACCGGCAACGGCGGCGGGGTGCAAGTCGCCGGCAGTGCAAAATTGGTCAACAATGTCATCGTCGAAAATACAGCCAGCGGTTCCGGTGCAGGTTTGGCCGTGCGGAGCGCCCCGGTCCATCTGTGGCACACGACCCTGGCGCGAAATGATGGGCCCAACGCCATCTATGTGTATGAAAATGGCACGGCCGTTCTCACCAATACCTTGGTCGTCAGCGCCGGCGTGGGCATCGAAGTGCAGAGCGGGATGGTCACCACCACCCTCACTCTGTGGGATAGCGTGCTGACGCCCACGGTAGGGTTGGTGGATAACTTCGGCGCCATCACCGGCACAGCCGCCTTCGCCGCCGACGGCTACCACCTCACCGTTGACTCCGACGCTCTAGACGTGGGTATCGTCACCGCGGACGGCGTCGCCGCCGCCATCAGCGAGGATATAGACGGCCAACCGCGCCCGATGGGCAATGCCCCCGACCTCGGCGCGGACGAGTATCCCTATTATGCGGACTTTGCCCTGAGCAAGAGCGGCCCCGCCAGCGGCAATGCGGGCGAGATGCTGGTCTACACACTCACCGTCACCAACGCCGTTACCTCGGAGTTGGCCGCCGATGTCCGCGTGGTGGATACAGTCGTACCGACTACCGTCGTCGCCGTGATGAGCGCGTCCGGCGGGGACTGCGCGACAGATGGCGCCAGCCTCACTTGCACGCTCTACAATGTGGCGACGGATACGCAGCGCCTCATCACCGTCTGGATCACGTCTACCGCCGATTACGACGGGGTGTTGACCAACACGGCCAGCGTCGCCGTGCTCAACGCCATCGACCTGAACGAGGCGGACAACGCCGACGCGGTCACCACGACCCTCACCTACGTCCCGCTCGTGCCCGATCTGTGGGTGGAAAAGACGGCCCCGCCCTTCGTCGAGCCGGGCGCGCCGCTGCTCTACAATCTCAGTTGGGGCAATGCGGGCGGCGTCACGGCTTACACCGTGACCTTGACCGACACGCTGCCCGGCGGCGTCAACTTCCAGAGCGCTGATCCGTCCCCCGATAGCACCGATCCGCTGGTTTGGAACCTGGACGACCTGGCGCCCGGCGAGACCGCGACGGCCACGGTCCGCGTCGTCGTGGGCGAGGGCCTGGAAGATGGCACGGCGCTGATCAATCACGTCGCCATCAGCAGCACTACCGCCGAAGCGGTCACGCTCAACAACACGGATACCGCGACGACGACGGTGTACGAATTGGGCGGCTATGACCTGGCACTGACCAAGGCGGCGGATGCGGATGAGGTCGAGGTGGGCGACACCATTGTCTACGCGCTCTGGGTCACCAACACCGGCGTACTGCCCGCGAATGTCACGCTGGAGGACGCGATCCCCGAGGGGACAGCGTATGTGCCCGGTTCGGCCCTGGCTACCGGGGGCGTGTGGGAAGTCGTTAACGACCGCCTGACCTGGTCGGGCGAACTCGAACCCGACAAAGACGTGCTCATCACCTTCGATGTGACCGTCGAGGCTTGCGGCGGCGTCGAATGCGGCCTCATCCACAATGAGGCGCAGGCCGAAATTGACGGCGTCGCCTACGTGTGGGAGGCGCAGGTGGATACCACCGTCCTGTGCCCCGATCTGACGATTATGGGCGCGGGGCCGGAGCGTAATCCGCAGTACAGCGATGGGACCCACAAGCGCTATGATGTCGTCTTCGACTACGCCAACCTGGATGATCACGCTGCCCCCGGTGTGGCGCGCAACACCAGCATCACCATCACCGCGCCAGCGGGCGCGCGTTTCTCGGCCTCCGATCCTGTCGCCGATTTCACCTCGCCCGATCAGCGCACCAAGGTCTGGCATCTGGGTGACCTGGCAGCAGGGGCGGAGGGCGCCATCCAGGTGCAGGTGGAGCCGCAGCAGTGGTTGGATGATGGGGTGGACGTCGCAGCCGTCATCGCAGCCCAGCCAGGCGTCGAGTGTGATCCCCACGCCGAAAACGAGGACACCGTCACGACTTATCCGGTCAAGATGGAACTGGAGAAGGGCGCGCACGATCCCCGCGTGATGATGACCTACGATGCACAAGTAGACGCGCTGACCCCGCAGTGGAACGTCGAGTACCTGGTGCGTTACCGCTACCAAACCGCCGATCCCGCCCTACCGCCGGTCACCCAACACACCCTCACCGATCACTGGCCGGCGGACTTGACCCTCGAACGCCAACTCAGCCAACCCGCGCTGAAAATGTCGGGCGGGCCGCCGACACTACGCTTCGATGCCACAGCGTATGTGCAGGAGGGCGATAGCGGATGGCTGCGTTTGCAAGGTTCGACCACTTCTGCCGAACCGCTCACCGTGACTAACCAGATCGAACAGGTCTACGAGACCCCCAGAAGCCAGGGCACGGGCAGTGAAGTCTATACCGACAGCGCTCATGTCGAGATAGCAGTACCGCCTATGCCACTGATGCCGCCGCATATCGCTTTCCCGGAGAGCGGTGAGACCTGCGCCGGACTCCCCATCGAGTTTCGCGGCGTGGCGCAGCGCGGAGTGACGGTCACGATCTATATGACCAATACGAGCCTGGATGAGCCGAACATCCCGGTGGCCCAGACCCTAGCAGATGCGCATGGACGCTTCACTGTCACGGTGAACGTGCTGCCTGGCGCCGGCGATGCGTGGCAGACGCACTACTTCGTTGCCAAATCCGCGCATGGAGATGAGATCAGCGCGGCTTCCAACGAGATCTGGTTAGGCGGCCCCTCGGTGGGTGGCTGGTGTCCACAGACCTCTTACTGGGAAGCGACGTACCACGGACGGACCCACAACTACGTCTTTAGAAGCGCGCGTACTGGGACGCGGCGGACCAGGGATTGGCAGATCCCCAGAGACGTGGGCTACCGCGATACACAACTACACCTCTATTCCTGTTGCACGGAGGCCACGCAGGCGATGACCGTCACGGTTGACGGCGCGGTCTACACGCCCGCCAGCCGCGAGGGGCATTGGTACCATTTCGACATCGCCGTCGAGTCGCGTCACGTGATCATCGAGAGTCAGTGCGGCGAGGAGGTGGATAAGGAATCCGGCGTCGTACTCATTGACCCGGATGGGTACGTCTTCAACGTGGACAAAGGCGGCTACTACGACCCCACAATGGGCGGCTCGTTCAACCCAGTGGAGGCAATCTCTGGGGTGACGGTGACGGCTTATGTTTCTATGCCGCACTGGGGCGGCTGGGTGCCATGGCCCGCGCACCTCTACGAGGATCAGGTCAACCCGCAAGTCACGGACGACACCTATCCCGACGGCATCACCACCACCGGCTACTACGCTTTCTTCACCCCGCCCGGTCACTACTACATCCAGGTCGAGGGCATTGACGGCTACCAAGCGTGGCGCAGTCCCGTCGTCGAGGTGATCACGCAGATCGTCCACGTCAACGTGCCGTACACGCCGTGGGTCGAGGACGTTGACGTCTACTCCGTTACCGTGATGCCCGCGCCGATGGAGGTCGGCGGAGGCACGCTGTGGGTTGGCGTGCATCTCGATCCGGCGGTCATCACCGTGCCGGTGGGCAGCGTGGTCGAGTGGACCTCGGCGCTGAGCGAGACCAACACCATCGACGATCTGATCAGGTGGAGCGAGAACCCCATCTTCCAGGTGCTCAGCGAGCGCGACGCGCTGCAGGACACGCGCGGCTTCGATTCCGGCTATCTGGAGCCGGGCCGGGTCTACCGGCGCGCCTTCGCCTACCCCGGCGTCTATACTTACACTGTGTACGGACGCAGCGGGTGGGTGATCGTGACTGACGAGCGGTCCAAGATCTACCTGCCGTTGGTCTTGCGCGAATAGCTGTCCTGGCCGCAAAGCCCATCCGTTCCGAAGCCACTCCCAATGGATTGAGAATCGCGCGTTTCAGTAGATGTGGGAGGCAGAGAATGGGTGGGGAGAGATGGTCGATCAGGGCAGTATTCCCTCGCTTTAGTATGTGTCAATGCCTTGAACACATACCACCCTGTATGACAATGACCCAGGATACGGGATAACCCGCATCCTGGGTCTCTTCCTCTACTCTTCCCCCACGCTCACCGCAACCCGCAAGCGACCGGACAGATTACAGGCAGTGAGGTTGCAGTGTTTCTGACATTGGCGTGTCACCGGATGTTTCCACCGATGTTTCCGCCTTGCTCTCCACCGGAGGGAGCGTGCGTTGTTGATGGCCATTGCTTGATCGGTGTTCTCTTCGTTTTCGTTGTAGGAGAGACAAGGGATTGAGACGATGGCGTTTCATCGTTTTACGGTGCGTCCGCCCTTGGATCATCACCGCTGTTTCCACACCTCCGCCTTCCCCCACGCTTACCACAACCCGCAGCCGACCAGACAGATTGCAATCTGCCAAGGCACAGGCAGGCGGTGAGTTTGCAGTGTTTCTGCCATTGGAGTGTCGTTGATATTTCCACCGCTGTTTCCTTTCACCGCTGGCCCGCATTGCTCTCCACCGGGGGGAGCGCGCCGTTGCTGACCATTGCTTTCCCGGTGTTCCCTTCGTTTTCCTTGGATGAGAGCCAATGGGATCGAGACGAGGGCATTTCATCGTTTTGCGATGCGCCCACCCTCGGATCATCACCGCTGTTTCCACACCCCGCTTGCTCACTTCCCCACGCTCACCGCGACCCGCAGCCGACCAGGCATCTTCCTGTCTGCCGAGGCATAGGCAAGCGGTGAGGTTGCAGTGTGTCAATCCTTGGAGTGTCGCTGATGCTTTCCAACGCTGGCCCACCTTGCTCTCCACCGGGGGGGAGCGCGGCGTTGATGGCCATTGCTTGCCCGGTGTTCTCTTCGTTTTCCTTGGAGAAGAGACAATGGGATTGAGACGATGGCGTTTCATCGTTTTGCGGCGCGCCCACCCTTGGATCATCACCGCTGTTTCCACTGCTGTTTCCACACCCCGCCCCCGCGCACTTCTCCACGCTCACCGCGATCTCGCAAGCAAGCAACCAGATAGATCGCTGTCTGCCAGGGCACAAGCAGGCGGTGAGGTTGCGGTGTTTCAAGCATTGGCGTGTCACCGATGCTTTCCAACGCTGTTTCTTTCATTGCTGCCCCACCTTGCGCTCCACCGAGGGAGCGTGCGACGTTGATTACCATTGCTTGATCGGTGTTATTTTCGTTGGATGAGAGACA
>CAYVWB010000117.1:0-8454 GCA_964455395.1 uncultured Desulfovibrionaceae bacterium | reverse complement strand
TAGTTGATGGTCTCGGGCTTCTTGACCTCGCCGTAGGACCATTCGCGGATCTTCTCCGGGGAGGCGATGGAGATCTTGATGGCTTTCAGCGACCGGCTGGTGACGTTGGTCGCCGAAGCGCCGCGATAGGAAAAGAGATCGTCCAGGCTCATTGGTCACCCCATGTGGTTATGGGTTCACGCCGTGTCATGAAGGCGGGTCGGCGGCGCACGAGAAGCCGTGCGCCGCCGGGGCCTTGCTAGGCGCGCTTGGTGTGTTGTTGCTTCTTCTTCTCCTCTTCGAGGAGCGTGACGTCCAGGCCGAGGCTCATGAGCTCCTTGACGAGGACGTTGAAGGATTCAGGCAAGCCGGCTTCCAGGAAGTTGTCACCTTTGACGATTTTCTCGTACATGGTGACGCGGCCGGTCACGTCGTCGGACTTGACCGTGAGGAACTCCTGGAGGAGGTGGGCGGCGCCGTAGGCTTCCAGCGCCCAGACCTCCATCTCGCCCAGCCGCTGGCCGCCGAACTGGGCTTTGCCGCCCAGGGGCTGCTGCGTGACCAGGGAGTAGGGCCCCGTGGAGCGCGCGTGGATCTTCTCGTCCACCAGGTGGTGGAGCTTGAGCATGTACATCACGCCCACAGTAACGCGGTTCTTGAAGGCTTCGCCCGTGCGGCCGTCGAAGAGCAGGGATTTGCCGTCGTCAGGCAGGCCCGCTTGAACGAGGAGATCCCAGATCTCCTCCTCGCGGGCGCCGTCGAAGACAGGCGTCTTGGTGATGATGCCGTGGCCCAGCTTCTGCGCTGTGGCTTCCAGGTCCTCGTCAGCCATCTCGTCGATGACAGCGCGCATTTCCTGCGAGTTGAAGACCTTCTGGAGCTCCTCGCGCAGTTGTGCGGGACCGGCGTGTTCCTCCGCCATGCGTGCGAGCTGTCTGCCCAGTTCACGAGCGCCCCACCCCAGGTGGGTCTCCATGATCTGGCCGATGTTCATCCGCGAGGGCACGCCGAGCGGGTTCAGCACGATGTCCACTGGCGTGCCGTCGGCGAAGAAGGGCATGTCCTCCTCAGGCAGAATGCAGGAGACGACGCCTTTGTTGCCGTGGCGGCCAGCCATTTTGTCGCCCACGGAGAGCTTGCGCTTCACGGCGATGTGCACCTTGACCATCTTGATGACGCCGGGGGGCAGGTCGTCGCCTTCAGTCACCCGGGAGCGTTTGGTCTCGTACATGGCCTTGATGACCTTGACGCTCTGGTCGTATTCGTCCAGGCGGTCCTGGATTTCGTCGTTGGTCTCCTTGGATTTGAAAGCCCCGGCGAGTTTCTTCAAGGGGATTTCGTCCAGGAGTTCGCGGGTAAGGCTGTGGCCGGCTTCCACCAGCACTTCGCCTTTCTTCTTGCCGCTCAAGGTGTCCTTGAGCTGCTTGTTCTCCACCAGAGGCCACAGGCGTTCGCGCAAGGCGGCGGTCACGCCGGCGATGTGCTTGCCTTCCACCCGCTCCAGACGCTCCAGCTCCATGTCCTCGATGAGTCGCGCGCGCTCGTCCTTCTCCCCGCTGCGACGATTGAAGACCTTGACGTCGATGACAGTGCCTTCGATGCCCGGCGGCACCTTCAAGGAGGTGTTCTTCACGTCCCGCGCCTTGTCGCCGAAGATGGCGCGCAGGAGTTTTTCCTCCGGGGTGAGCTGGGTTTCGCCTTTGGGTGTGATCTTGCCCACGAGGATGTCGTCCGCGCCCACGTTGGCGCCAATGCGGATGATGCCGCTTTCGTCCAGGTTGCGCAGCATCTCCTCGCTGACGTTGGGAATGTCGCGGGTGACTTCTTCGGGTCCGAGCTTGGTGTCCCGCGCGACCACCTCGAACTCCTCAATGTGGATGGAGGTGTAGACATCCTCCTTCACCATGCGTTCGGAGATGAGGATGGAGTCATCGAAGTTGTAGCCGCACCACGGCATGAAGGCCACCAGCAAGTTCTTGCCCAGGGCCAGCTCGCCGTCCTTGATGCCGGGTCCGTCCGCCAGGATGGTTCCCTTGGGAGCGGGTTGCCCCGTCAGCACGCGGGGTTTCTGGCCGAAGCAGGAGTTCTGGTTGGACTTGTGGAACTTCTGCAGCTCGTAGGTTTTCACGTTGCCGGTCTTGGAGTACTTGTCGCCTTTGTCATAGCTGACGATGATGCGGTCCGCGTCCGCGTAGCGCACCACGCCGTCTTCCTCGGCGATGATGCAGCCGCCGGAATCCTGCGCCACCACGCCTTCCATGCCTGTGCCCACGAGGGGCGCGTCCGTGCGCAGCAGCGGCACTGCCTGGCGCTGCATGTTGGAGCCCATGAGCGCGCGGTTGGCGTCGTCGTGCTCCAGGAAGGGGATGAGCGCAGCGGAGATGGAGACCATCTGCGAAGGCGCGATGTCCATGAGCGTCACTTCTTCGCGGTTGGCCATGAGCACGTCGCCGTGGTAGCGGGTGATGACCTGTTCGTTGACGAAACGCTTGTTCTCGTCCAAAGGCGCGTTGGCTTGCGCGATGGTGTGGCCGCCCTCGCGGGAGGCGTCCATGAAGATGACTTCATCTGTCACTTGTGCGTCTTTCACCACGCGGTAGGGCGTCTCGATGAAGCCGTAGTCGTTGACGCGGGAGTAGGTCGTCAGCGAGACGATGAGGCCGATGTTCGGGCCTTCCGGCGTCTCGATGGGACAGATGCGGCCGTAGTGCGAGGTGTGCACGTCGCGCACTTCGAAGCCTGCGCGCTCCCGGGTGAGACCGCCGGGACCCAGCGCGGAGAGGCGGCGCTTGTGGGTGACTTCCGAGAGGGAGTTCGTCTGGTCCATGAACTGGGAGAGCTGGGAGGTGCCGAAGAACTCCTTGAGCACTGCCGCCACGGGCTTGGGGTTGATGAGGTCGTGGGGCATGAGCGTGGCCACTTCCTGCAGGCTCATGCGTTCCTTGATGGCGCGCTCCATGCGCACCAGCCCGATGCGGTACTGGTTCTCCACCAGTTCGCCCACGGGACGCACGCGACGATTGCCCAGGTGGTCGATATCGTCTGCGGGTCCGTGAGAATCCTTCAGTTTGCACAGCAGCTTGATGGAGCGCAGGATGTCTTCGTCGGAGAGGGTGCGCTCCTCCCGAGCCTGATCGAGCCCGAGGCGCGTGTTGAGCTTGTAACGGCCCACGGCGGAGAGATCGTAGTAGTCCGGATTGCGGAAAAGGTTCTCGAAGAAGGTGGAAGCGATCTCCGGCGTGGGCGGCGAGGAAGGCCGCAGCCTGCGGTAGATCTCGATCTGCGCGCTCTCCATGTCTTGCGTCTTGTCAAGCATGAGGGTGTCGCGCATGGAGGGGGAGACGTCCGCGCCCCGGGTGTGCAGCACCGCCACCCGATTGATCTTGAAGTCGTAGAGCTTCTCCATCACTTCGGGGGTGGTTTCTTCGCCGGCTTCGTAGAGGATCTCGCCAGTGTGCTCGTCCACCACGTCTTCGGCAAGGTAGAGGCCGTCGAGCACGCTGGGGTCCACCATCATGGTCTCGACGCCGGCTTCGCGCATCTTGCGGAAGTCGCGTTTGTTGATGACCTTGCCTTGCTTGACGATGACGTCGCCTGCTTCGTCCAGCACGTCGGCGGCGGCGGTTTCCTTGCGGAAGTTGTCCTCGGTCAGCTCCCAGTGCACGGTGGCGCCGTCGAAGCGGAAGTACTCCTTGCCATAGAAGTAATCGAGGATTTGCTGCTTGTTCATCCCCATGGCTTTGAAGAGGATGGTGGCGGGCATCTTGCGACGACGGTCGATGCGGACGTAGAGGATGTCCTTGTGATCGAAGTCGAAATCGAGCCAGGAGCCGCGCATGGGAATGATGCGGCAGGAATAGAGCACGCGCCGGCTGGAGTGTGTGCGGCCGGAGTCGTGTTCGAAGATGATGCCCGGCGAGCGCTGCAGCTGGTTGACGATGACGCGCTCGGTGCCGTTGATGATGAAGGTGCCCTTGTCGGTCATGATGGGCAGCTTGCCGAAGTAGATGGGCTGCTCCTTGATGTCGCGAATGGTCCGGTTGCCGGACTCCTCCTCGACATCGTACACCACGAGACGCACCATGATGCGGATGGGGGCTTCGAAGGTGAGGCCCTTGGACATGCACTCGGCTTCGTCGTATTCGGGATCGTGGATCTCGTAGCTGACGTACTCGAGGCTTGCGGTCTTGTTGAAGTCTTCGATAGGAAAGACGGAGCGGAAGACGCCTTCGAGGCCGACGTCCGGTCTGCGCTCCGGCGAATCGAGTTGGAGGAACTGCCGGTAGGACTCGACTTGGAGGTCGAGCAGATGAGGGATGGGCAGGGTGTTCTCGATCTTCCCGAATTTCTTGACAAGCTTGTTCATGGACACCCTCGGCGGCGTAGATTGGAAAAAAAAAGCCGCACGACGCGGGCACGCCACGGCCGCCGGGAGGCCGTAGGTACGCCCGGGCGTGCGAGTCGCACCCGTCAGCGGGGAGGAGAACTCATAGGATAGCAGTGAATCCCTGGGATGGTCGACGCGAGGGAGCGGAGGTCCCTCGTCTGTACCGGTTGTAAATGGGCCTTATAATCCATCGCGACGTACTGCGCAACCACTTTCTGCAGGGTTTGTCGAAAAAAATGGCGGAGCGCGCCCGGCGCCCCGCCTGTGCGATCGAAAATGCCGACAGCGCTACTTGAGCTCCACCTCGGCGCCAGCTTCTTCCAGCTGCTTCTTGGCTTCCTCGGCTTCGTCCTTGGACGCGCCTTCCTTGATCGGCTGGGGCGCTTCGTCCACCTTGGCCTTGGCTTCCTTGAGGCCCAGACCGGTGAGCGCGCGGACCACTTTGATGACAGCGATTTTGTTGCCGCCAGGGGCCTTGAGGATGACGTCGAACTCCGTCTGCTCCTCGGCTTCCGCAGCAGCTTCGCCGCCGCCAGCAGCAGGCGCGGCGGCCACGGCGGCCACAGGCGCAGCGGCGGAGACGCCGAACTTCTCTTCGAGCTCCTTGATGAGCTCCGCCAGATCCAGCACCGTCATGTTCGAAATGAAATCGATCACTTGTTCTTTCGTGATGTCAGCCATGGGAATCTCTCCTGAATAATCGCGTTGGCTCAAGAATACATGTGTTCGGGGATTACGCCGCTGCTTCCTTCTGGTCCTTGATGGCGGTGAGGACGTTGAGGAAGTTGCGGGGCACGTTGGCGAGCAGGCCCACGAAGTTCTGCGGCACCGCGTTCATGGTGCCGAGCACTTTGGCGAGGAGCTCCTCTCTGCTCGGCAGCTTGGACAAGTCGGCGACGCCGGGCTCCTCAATGTAGGCGCCATTGAGGCTCGCGAAGCGAACAGAGAACTTCTTGTTCTCCTTGGCGTATGCAGTGACGACTTTCGCCGCCGCCACAGGATCGTCGTACCCGAAGGCGATGCCGCACGGTTCTTTCAGCTTGTCCTTGAGGACATCGTGCGTTCCATCGGTAAACGCGATGCGCGCCAGGGTGTTCTTGACCACGGAGTAGTCCACTGCGACTTCGCGCAGCTTCACCCGAAGCGCATCCGTCTCTTCCACCTTCAGGCCCTTGAAGTCGGTGACGATCGCGATGCTCGCCGCGTCAGCCTTGGCTTTCAAGGCGTCGATGACTTGGGCTTTGTCAGCTCTGTTCACGAGCTTCGCTCCTTGCAAGGGTGTGTGCGGGTGAAAGAGAGAGCCAAAGCGAGGTCTCGGCAGGAGATTAAGCGCGTCAATCAACGCGCGCCTGCTGTCTTCGACTCGTCCCTTTCGAATTCAGCCGTTGCCGGTTCTATGCTAAAGCCAGCGGCGGGGCGCTCGCTCCACGCAGCACGTGGGAGCGCCGGCATGCGCGCGAAGGAAGGCTAGGCGCCCCTGCGCCGCCGCTGGCCGAAGTGCGGAATCGTTACCCTTCCATGAACTTGCGGATGGAGAGGGGATCCACCTTGAACCCGGGCCCCATGGTGGTGGCCAGGGCCATGTTCTTCAGGTACGCGCCTTTGGCGGAAGAAGGCTTCAAGCGGTTCACGGTATCCACCAGCGCGCGCAGGTTGTCGAGGATCTTCTCTTCGCCGAAGGAGACTTTGCCCAGGGGCGCATGCAGCACACCGGCTTTGTCCACCTTGAATTCCACGCGACCGGCTTTCATCTGCTTGACAGCTTCGCCAATGTCGAACGTCACGGTGCCTGTCTTGGCGTTGGGCATGAGCCCCCGCGGACCGAGCACGCGACCGATCTGACCGACTTTGGCCATCATGTCCGGAGTGGCCACGGCTTTGTCGAAATCCAGGAAGCCTTCCTTGATCTTGTCGACCAGGTCCTCGTCGCCCACGAAATCGGCGCCAGCTTCCTTGGCTTCAGTCTGCTTCTCGCCTTTGCAGAAGGCAGCGACGCGGATTTCCTTCCCAAGGCCATGGGGCAGCGTCACGGCGCCGCGGACCATCTGGTCGGAGTACTTGGGATCGACGCCGAGATTGATGGCCACGTCCACGGTTTCGTCGAACTTGGCGAACGCGGACTTGAGCATCAGCTGCACGGCTTCGTCCACTTCGCGGCGCACGGTCAAATCCACGCCATCCGCAATGTTGCGGAATTTCTTTCCTTTCTTGGTCATGACGGGCTCCCTCGTCTTAGCCCTTGACCTCGATGCCCATGCTGCGCGCAGTGCCCATGACGCTGCGCATGGCGGCGTCTATGTCTTTGGCGCTCAGATCAGGCATCTTGGTTTCGGCGATCTCTTTAACTTGGTCCATGCTCACCTTACCCACTTTGTTCCGGTTGGGTTCGCCGGAGCCCTTGTCCAGCTTGGCGGCTTTCTTCAGCAACACCGACGCAGGCGGGGTCTTGGTGATGAAGGTGAAGGAGCGGTCTGCGAAGACGGTGATCTCCACGGGGATGACCATGCCCTTCTGGTCTTGGGTCTTGGCGTTGAAGGCCTTGCAGAACTCCATGATGTTCAGGCCGTGCTGACCCAGCGCGGGGCCCACTGGCGGTGAAGGGTTGGCTGCGCCGGCGCCGATCTGGAGTTTGATCTTGGCGACAATTTTCTTGGCCATGCTCGTGTTCCTCTTGTGACTGATCTCGATGCGTGACAAACGCCCGGCGCGCTAGCCTTTGGTGACCTGGACGAAGTCGAGCTCGACTGGGGTCTGGCGTCCGAAGATGGAGACTTCCACGCGCAGCTTGCCCTTGTCGTAGTTGACGTCTTCGACGACGCCGTTGAAGCCGCCGAAGGGCCCGTCGATGACGCGGACTTCGTCGCCGCGCTCGAAGTTGAACTTGGGCCGCGGTTGTTCCTGCCGGCTCACCATCATGGCGAGGATGCGTTCAGCTTCGCTGTCGCGCATGGGGGTTGGCCGGTTCTTGCCCCCGACGAATCCAGTCACCCGCGGGATGGACTGGATGAGGTGCCATGTGAAGTCGTTCAGCACGAGCTTCACCATGATGTACCCCGGGTAGAACTTGCGCATGGACGTCTTCTTGGCGCCCTTGACAAGTTCGATGACCTTCTCCGTGGGCACCACCACGGTCTCGACGAGACCTTGGTCTTGCCCGGTGCGGATCATCTCCAGGATGGTCTTTTCCACGCGCTGCTCGAAACCCGAATAGGTGTGCACGATGTACCACCGTGCTTTGGGCTTGAGCGGCGCATCCAGGTCCAACGCCTCTCCCGAGTTGGGATCGCTGGCGTTCTGCGTGGACGTCGCCTCGTTCGTGGAGGATTCGCTCCCGGCGTCTGCGCCTGCGGGCTGGGCCTTTTTATCGGATTCATCCGCCATAATGACTCTATCGCCTTCGGGCGTTGCGTGGACTGCGAATCGCGCTGAAGCCGGCGCAGCGAAGCCTTAGGAGAGGATGGCCTGGATGGCTTGCGAGAAGCCGAGATCCACCAACCAGAGGTAGATGGACATGACGAACACCAGCACGAGGACCGCCACGCTGGTGGCGATGGTTTCCTTCCGGCTGGGCCACGTGACCTTCTTCAGCTCGACCTTCGACTCTTCGAAGAACTGCTTCAGCTGCGCGATCTTGCCGGGACCAGCGTGCGCTTGTCCCTTGCTCTTCGACGTCTGTGCGGCAGGTTTCTTCTCGCGGGGGGCCTCGGCGCTTTTCTGTGCTTTGGACCCCGGGCTCGCCTTTTTCGCAGCCATGGTGCGCCCTTGAAAAAAGTATGGCAGGGCAGGAGGGATTCGAACCCCCAACATCCGGTTTTGGAGACCGGCGCTCTAGCCGTTAGAGCTACTGCCCTGCAGGTTATGAAGAATACCGGGCGGCTACTTCGTCTCGCGGTGCGTGGTGTGCTTCTTGTCCCACGGACAGTACTTCATCACCTCGAGGCGGCCTGTGGTGTTCTTCTTGTTCTTCGTCGTCGCGTAGTTGCGGCGTTTGCACTCGGTGCACGCCAGCTGGATGTTCACACGCATACTTTGGTTACTCCACGATCTCGGAGACCACGCCCGCGCCAACGGTGCGGCCGCCTTCGCGG
>CAYVWB010000116.1:0-8651 GCA_964455395.1 uncultured Desulfovibrionaceae bacterium | reverse complement strand
CGGACGCTCCCCCGCTTCCCGGAGGACCACGCACCCGCCGCCCCTGCCCCCCCTGCCGCCCGGGGCGCCGCGCAGGACGCGCATAACCCGCAAGCGACGTCCCCCGAACCCCCACGGTCTGCGGAGGATGCAGCGTCCCCGGATGATGCGTCCCGCTCCCACCACGCGCCGCCGCCCGCCCTCCGGACCGCGAACGACGCATGAACCGGTGAACCCACCAAGGCCGCGCCATGCTCCTTTTCCTCAACTCAGACTACTTCCAGAACCTCATCGACGGCTTTCCCGAAGGCGTCGTCATCTTCAACACGGACGGCCTCGCCTACGCCAGCAACGTCCGCGCCCGCCAGATTATGGGTTGCTCCGCAGAGACCCTCAACGGCGCCCGCTGGGACGAGCTCTTCAAAGATCTGGAAGACCTGCAGAGTTTCCGCGAATACATGGAGAGCGCCATCGCCGCGCAACGCGCCTTGGCCAAGGGCGTCTCCCGCGATTCTCTGGAAGTGCTCTGCCACTGCGGCGGCGCGCCCCGCCACCTCTCCCTTACCACCTCCCTGCTGGAGGAGTACGACAAGGTCTTCGGCATCCTCCTCTCCATGACGGATGTGAGCCACATTTACGCCATGCACGCCCGCGAGCGCGAATTCCTTGAAGAAAAACACGCCCTGGAACGTGAACGCAACGAGAGCCTCGCGCAACTCTCGGACGCCGTGGCGCACCAGCTGCGCAACCCCGCCATGACCATCGCGGGCTTCGCGCGCATTCTGCTGCGCAAGGCCGATGCGGGATCCACTCAACAGGAGTTTCTGGAAGGCATCCTGGAGAGC
Organism: uncultured Desulfovibrionaceae bacterium; assembly: GCA_964455395.1. GTDB lineage: Bacteria > Desulfobacterota > Desulfovibrionia > Desulfovibrionales > Desulfovibrionaceae > CAYVWB01. Next base: position 7,827 of record CAYVWB010000116.1, on the reverse strand, counting down.
AGCCAGCGACTGGAGTTCATCGTCCAGGCCGTCTCCAGCTACAACGCCATCCGCGCAGCCAAGCCGCGACGCGTGGAGTTCGGGGAAATCGTTGCGTGCGCGTGGGAGTACGCTGTCGCCAAGGGCCCGGAAGCATGGCGCGCCTGCCCCATCATCCTGGACAAAGCCGCCAGCGAGCTCGTGCTCTGGGTGGACTACGACCTCGCGTGCTCGCTCTTCGCCGAGGTCTTCGCCAACGCCCTGGAAGCCATGCTCCCCGTGGCCGATGACCAGGAACAGGCCGAGGCGCCGAGCGCGCAGGCTTCCTCGACGAACGGGGAACCCCCTGACGCCGGCGACGCCGACGCCGACGCTTTGCCGCCGCGCGCCGCGCGACGCCCCGCCCTTCGACTGGAGGCGACCCCCCACGGCGAGGAGGTTGCGTTGCGCGTGCGCGACCACGGCCCCGGCGTGGGGGCGGCCATCCTGTCCTACGTCTTCGACCCGTTCTTCACGACGAAGCCTGTTGGGGTGGGCATGGGGTTGACGCGCGCGCACCGCATGGCCTCCGAGCTGGGAGGCGAGCTGACGCTGGCGAACGCGCCCGAGGGCGGCTGCGTGGTGACCCTGACGTTGCCGGGGTCCGTCGTGGATGGGGGGTGAGAGGGCAGGGAACGAAACGTCGCTCCCTGCACGCGGTCACGTCGTGTTGTCGAATGTGCTCTGCATGGCGCCCGGCTCTCGCACGGAGCGGCGAGGATGGCGCGGGTTCGGGGCCTAGCAGGTGGTTCCGCGAAATCCGAAGCGGCGCATGTTGGCGATGCAGTCCGCCTTGTTCTTGTATCCCTCTGTCGAAGCGCCAACGATTCTTCCATTCGTCGCAGTCCGCCGCCAGCGCCATTCCCCTTTGGGGTCCTTGTAGCATTCCCAGGAATCATTTTCACCAGACATGGCCGAGCCTCCTTTTTTCAGGAAGGGCTATCCATCTGGCGCTTTCGTGTCAACGAAAAGCTTGTTTCTTGAAAAGTTTTTTGATCCTGATAAATTGCCTTTCGCTATTTGTGTTTGCCTGGCGATATTCTTTTTCTCTCAATACGCCGTGTGCGCCACCACGTGCAGGCGGCGCGTCGTCTCGTCCAGCACCGCGAACATGAAGTCGTTCAGAGACTGATCCTCCGCCCGGCATTCGCGTTTGGGCGCGTGGAGGAGGTTGTCCCCGGCCGTGACGCACCGGTAGAGGCCGTTCGTCACATCCAGGGGGAGCTGCGCGCGCCATTGTGTCAGGAGCTGGTCCAGCGTGGGGTTGCCCGGCGAGCCTTCCGGCGGCAAAGGCCGCTCGAAGGTTTCGGCGGCGACGACGAGCCCGCGCTTGACGCGTTCTGCGCCGACCATGGCGAGGAGGAATTCCCGGCTGGGCGGCATGGGGCGCCAGGCGGGGTCCTCCGCGGCCGCGTCATGGTAGGTCGCGAAGGCCGTCTCGGGCAGCAGGAAGCGCGCCTCGATGCGCAACCCTTCGCGCAGCCACTGGTCTTCAGGAGGATGACTCGCGAGGCGCTCCATCACCGCCTCGTCGGGAATGGCGAATGTTTCGCGCAGCACGGTTTCGTCCGAGGGCCCGCCGCAGCCTGTCAAGCCGGGCAGAGTCAGCAGGGCCAAGAGGAGGATGAGGGTGGAACGATTCGCAAAACGTCTGGCGACATTGCAAGCGCGGCGGCGTGTGTGCTGCATGGGGACGAGGGGGCTGTGGGTCGGCGGGATTGCCGTTTCCTGCAAGCGGCACGGTACGCAGAGGGTGTTCGGATGCGGTGAATTTCTTGTGGATAAACGGCGCCGCCCGGACCGTATGGGCGACTGGCGGACGGCGCCGTGCCGGCAGCGGTCAGATGTCCACGCCGTAGCGTTTCAAGGAGGCCACGCCGCCTTGGAGGTTCGTGGTCTCCTTGAGGCCGGCGGCGTCCAGCATGACCTGGGCTTCGTAGGAGCGCGCGCCGGTGTTGCAGACGAGGACGAGCCGTTTGTCGCGGGGAATCTCCTCCAGCCGTTGAGGAATCTCGTCCTGAGGGATGGCGAGCCAGTCCGGCCGGCCCAGACGCTCGGCCACGGGGCCGGAATCCGCGGCGGCGCGCACGTCCAGGTAGCAGACCTCGTCGTCCTCGCCTTGATTCCAGCTGGCGGCGAACTGTGCGGGGTCCAGCCCGCGGTTCAACCCGTCAAGCATGTTCTGGGCGACGTTGGCGATGGAGTTCACCACGTCCATGGCGGAAGAGAAGGGCGGCGAGTAGGCGAACTCCATGATGGCGAGGTCGTCCACGGTGAGGCCCTTCTGGAGGCCGGCGGCCACGGCGTTCACGCGGCCGACCAAGGCGTCCATCATGGTCGAGAATCCCTGCATGCCCAAGACGTTGCCGGTGGCCTTGTCCACCACGAGGTCCAAGTGCATGAGACCTTTTTCCGGGTAGAAGTGGGCGCGGTCCAGCTGGGAGAGGTGGACGTTGACGGCGTCGAAGCCGGCGCGGACAGCGGTGGCCGCCGAGAGGCCCACCCCAGCCACGGCGATCTCGAAGGTCTTCACGCACCAGCTGCCCACCACGCCGGGAAAGACCTTCTCCCGGCCGGCGAGGTTGTCTGCGATGATGCGGCCTTGGCGGTTGGCCATGGAGCCCATGGGCAGGAACGCCGGCTGCCCCGTGACGAGGTGCGTGACCACCACGCAGTCTCCCCCGGAGTAGATGTCCGGGTCCGAAGTGCGCAAATATTGATCCACGATGATGCCGCCGCGGTCGTGACACGCCAAGCCGGCTGCGCGGGCGATCTCGTCGTTGGGGACCACTCCCGGCGCCACGATGACGAGGTCCGCCTCGATGACGCCGCGGTCTGTCACCACGCGGGTCACGCGGCCGTCCTCGCCTTCGAAGGCCTGTACTTTTTCGTTCAGGTGGAAGACGACGTCGTTTTCCTCCATGTGCTTCTGCACCATGGTCGCGGTGTGGGCGGTGAGCAGGCTGGGCAGGATCTGATCCATGATCTCAACCACATGCGTCTCGATGCCCCACATGTCCGCAAAGGCCTCGGCCACTTCCAGGCCGATGAACCCGGATCCCACGATGACGGCGGAGCCCACTTGACCGGAAGCCACCCGTTCGCGAATCTCGATGGCTTCGTCCAAGCCGGAGACAGCGTGCACGCCGGCGAGCTCCCTGCCGGGGATGGGCAGGGCGCGCGGACGGCTCCCCGTGGCGATGACGAGCTTGTCGTAGGGGAGCTCCTCTTCCCGACCGGTGACAAGGTCCTGCACCTGCACGATTTTCCGCTCTCGATCGATATGCGTGGCCTTGGTCTGCGGCCGCGCCGTGACGCCTTTGGCGGCCTGGAAGAATGCGGGGTCGCGGATGGCGTGGAAGCTGGTGGTCTTGAGCTCGTCGGCGCTGGAGACGTCCCCGGAGAGAAAGAAGGGGATGCCGCATCCACCGTAGGAGATGGAGGGGGACATATCCACCATGGTGACTTCGGCGTCCGGGACCAGCCGCTTGAACCGGCAGGCGGCTTTGGGGCCCAAGGCCACGGCGCCGATGATGACGACTTTCTGGCTCATGTTGCCTCCTGACATGCTGGCTTGAAAGCGCGACGACAGACGGCGCGCTTGTAATTCACGGAATGTTGGCGCACCATAGATCAATTTTTACGCTTACGGAACACACCATTTCGGTGTGATATTCAGCGTTTCCCGCTGGGTGAAGGAGAACGACGCTTGACCCGCTCAGACGAAGACCATACTCCCCCTGAGGGCAAGGACGCCCGCGACGCTTTGGAGGCCTTGCGCCGCACCGCCGTGCACTACGGCTTGTGGCATGCCGAAGCCGTCCGCCAACTGGGTCACGACGCTGCGGCCCAGGCCGAAGCCGAGGCGGGTGACCTGTATTTTGCCTCGCTTTTTCGGCGACTTGGAAAAAACATGGGGCTGGCGTTGGATGACGACGGCCTCCCCGCGGCGCTCACGGCCTTGACGTCGGACCAGCTGGAAGCCCTCAACGATGCGTTGGCCGTGAACTGGCTCGCTGCCGACGGCGTGTGGTTCCAAGCCATCGAGAAACGCTTGACCATGCATGACGCCAAACGCGTCAACGACGCTTGCTGGACCCAGTTCGCCCCCTACGAGGCCATGCGCATCAAGACCTTGCTGAAACTCCCGGAACGCGGCGGATTGCCTGCCTTGGCGGCGGCCTTGGCTCACCGCCTCTATGCTCGTGTGAACGAGTGGGACATCGTGGAGGAGTCGGCTGAGGGGTTCACCTTCCGCATGCGCGCCTGCCGCGTGCAGACCGCGCGGACCCGCAAGGGCATGGAGGAGTACCCTTGCAAATCCGGAGGGATAGCCGAGTATCGCAGTTTCGCCCGCGCCATCGACGCGCGCATCGAAACGACGTGCGTCGTCTGTCCGCCGGACCCGCATCCGGAGGACTGTGTCTGCGCATGGCGTTTCACCGTGCGCAACGGGACAAGCGACGCTGACGGGTGAAGGCGCTGCGCCGGCCCCCCCAGCCGAGCCGCGCGGCTACACCGCTCCCAAGGGGAATGGCGCCGAATGTTCTCGCGGACGTGTCGCGGTCGATGTATGGAAGCCGCCTGTGCCGGCCGGTGAGCGCGCATGAGGAAGCGCTCAGGAGAATGCGTTGGCTGGGAGCCGTCAGGCATGCGGGGCCTGCGCGGGTACGCGGCGTCCCGGAACCGAGGGCTCCCGCGGTCGCACTACCACTATTATAAGGATATGTGATGTCGAAATTCCGCACCGCCTGCATCATCGTCCGCGCCGGGGACAGACAGGCCTTCGCCTTGAGCGCCGAGGTGGAGGCGTTTCTGGAGGCCCGGGGCGTGACCGTACGCGTGGTGGAGAACGCCTTGGCCACGCGGCCCGGCGAACCCACCGCCGTGACGCAAGCGCTTTCCGCCACGCCGCGCAACGATGTCGTGCTGGTGTTGGGCGGCGACGGCACCATGCTGGGCGTGGCGCGTCAACCCGCTGTCAAGGAAACGCCTTTGCTGGGGTTGAACCTGGGGCGGGTGGGCTTTCTGACGGACCTGTGCCCACAGAGCTGGCGCAAGGGTTTGGCCGCCTTCCTCCAGGGGGAATACGCCGTGCACCGGATGATGGCGCTGGAATACGCGGTGACACGGCCGCGCTCCGCCGAAGCGTACCGTGTTGTGCACTCGGGCCGGGTGGTGAACGAGGTGGTCATCAACCGGGGGCAGCTGGCGCGGCTGGCCAATCTGGAGATTTCCGTGGACGGCCTTCTGCTCGACGAGGTCCGGGCGGACGGCGTCATGATTTCCACGCCGCAGGGGTCCACGGGATACGCGATTTCGGCGGGTGGACCGCTGGTGCACCCGGACGCCCACGCCATCGGGGTCACGGCCATCTGCGCATTCATGAACCGTTTCCCTTCCATGGTGTTGCCGGCGGCTTCCCTGGTGGAGATTGTGGTCAAGCCTTCCACGGCGGATGTCTTCTGCACTCTGGACGGGCAGGAAGGTTTTCATCTGGAGCCCGGCGACGTGGTCGCCATCCACCGCGCCGCCACGGACCTCTGCTTCGTGAGCCTGGACGACGAGCCCTATCTCTCCCGGTTGAAGGCCAAGGGATTTCTCGGCGGCTTCGACCCGGCGGTGCGTCACGTCCCGGCCTGTCCCGCACTGGAGGACGAGATGGAATGCCCCGGCGGTCCGGCGTCCCAGACCGAACAGGATGCACCGACCGCCGCAGACGGCGACCAAGGAGAGCCCGCGTGAAGGATCCTCATTTCGCAAAGCATGCGCCCATTGCGCCGGCTGGAGTCAACGAGTCCCTGGCAGACGACCGGTTGCGGTACGGTCAGGACCCTGTACTGGACGCTTGGGTGCTCCACTTCATGCTGGAGAACAACCTGGACTATCTGATCTCCCCCCATGTGAACGCCAGCCCGGAGCAGTTGCGCTTCATGGTGGCGGTTGAGGAGGGCGAGGTCTACGCGCCGTGTTCGGACGCCATCCTCAACGACCTGCTGCGCAACGAGCTGACCGAGGAGCTGGCCCATGGCTACCGCGTGGCGTGGCGGGTTTTCGTGCGGCTGGTGCGCGACCATGTGGCGGACCGCTACACCCGCCGGCGCATCGTCACGTTCGCCAAGCATTCCTACAAGGAGGCTCTGGCGCATCACGTGCTCATCCCCTCCCGACTGACCAAGCGGCTTTCCGGCATTTTCCTGAGCCAGAGCGGCATCGACGACCCCTACCGCGAGTTGAAACAGCGTCACAACGCGCGGGTGGCGGCGTTCATGGAAAGCCCCGTTCTGGACGCCGCCTTGCAACATTGTCCCTCGCCGACCTTGGCGTGCAGCCGTATTGGCGATTTGCGCTGGGAATTGGACCGGTTGGAGCTTTCTCGGCTCTTCATGCTCTCCTCCATGGCGGATATCTGGCGCGCGGAGTCGCTGCCTTCCGCCGAAAGCCTTCGCGACGCCATGACCCTCCCCGCCGAGCAGCTGGAAGCTTTGGAGCGCGCCCTGGGACCGGAAGGGCCCGGCGGTGTGCGCGCCGGCGGCAAGCGTATCCTCTATATTCCCCACTCCAGCGGCGCCGTGCTCATCGACCTTCTCATCATCCGGAGCCTGTTGCGCCAGGGCCACGCCGTCATGCTCGCGCTCAAGAACGGCTTTTACTTCCAGGCCCCCACACTCTGGGACGTGGAGTGCGACCCCGTGCTCGCCAAAGCTCTGGGCGACGCCCGCATCCTCCCGGACTCCACCATGACCAAGAACGAATTGCTCAAGGAACTGCGTGAACATCGATTTCTCGTCATCAGCGACGGCTCCCGCGAACGCTTGAATCTCTACCGCGCCAGCGTCACGTTCGCCCGCGCCTGGAAGGAAGCGGACCTCGTCATCGGCAAAGGCGAGCCGCAATACCGCCGCCTCATCGACACCGCCCAGCAGTTCACCCGCGACGTCCTCTGCTTCAAACGCGACACACACGGCGCTTTCCACCTCTCTTTCAAGCCAAAGCCGGAGCACGTGCGCAAGTTCACCGAAGGCGACCTGCGCGCCCACGCCGACACCATCATCCACACCATGCGCCACGCCAGGAATGCAGGCAAGCAAGTGGTCTTCTACTCCGCCATCATCGGCTCCATCCCCGGGCAGACCAGGACCGCCATCCAGGTCGTCAACACCTTCGTGGAAGCCCTGCGCCGCCGCTTCGAGAGCGCTTTCATCATCAACCCCGCCGAACACTTCGTTCCCGGCATGGACGGCGACGACCTCATGTACATGTGGGAACGCGTCCAACGCAGCGGCCTCATCGACGTCTGGCGCTTCCAGACAGTGGCCGACGTGGAGCAGAGCTTCGACCTCATGGGCAAGAAAACACCGGCCGCCTGGACCGGCAAGGACGCCACCTTCTCCACCGGCTGCACCAAGGAAATGAAGATCGCCCTCGAAGAACAACGCCGCCGGCCCGAACTCCAGATCATCGGCCCCAGCCCCGAACGCTTCTTCCGAAGACGCGAATACGGCGTCGGCAAGTTCTTCGACGCCGGCATCGAATACCTCTAACCGCCGCCAGAACATTCCAAGCAGAGGCGCCGCCCCCGCACAGCAATTCAGAGGCGCCGCCCCCGAACCTCCGCCAGGGGAGAGGATCGCCCCTGGACCCCGCAACACCACAAGGGAGAGGCGGCGGTCATGCCGTGAGGGCGCTGGCCTTTTGCGCGCGGGGGAAGACGTCGGGGCGCTCCGGTCTCTCCGAGCCCCCGGATCGCCCCGACCCCGGCCCATCTGCCGCGCGGCTGGAGTGCAGAAGGCGAGGGCGTATTCCGTC
>CAYVWB010000115.1:0-8813 GCA_964455395.1 uncultured Desulfovibrionaceae bacterium | reverse complement strand
GCACCAGCGTGTCCAGGGCGGCGCGGATCTCGGGGTCGTCCTCTGCGTTCAGGCGTTTGAGGGTCTTGGCCAGCTCGCGCTCGGCAATATTCTCGCCCTGCCTGAGCAGGTCCACGATGGTGGGCTGCAGTTCCAGGGATTTGAGCCAGCGTTCGAACTCGCGGGCTTCACTGTCGGTAATGGCCCTGGCTTTGGCCGCTTCTTCCTTGCGCTGGGCCAGGTTTTCCTCCACCACCTCTTTGAGGTCGTCGATGTCGTAGAGATAGACGTTGTCCAGGGCGTTGACGTCGGGGTCGATGTCGCGGGGGACGGCGATGTCGATGAAGAACATGGGCCGCTGGCGGCGCTTTTTCAGCGCAGTGGCCACGTCCTTGGCGCGGATGACGGCCTCGGCCGCGCCGGTGGAGCTGATGACGATATCCGCCTCGTGGATGCGTTCGAAGAGCGTCTCGAAGGGGATGGCCTCGCCTTCGAACTGGGCGGCGAGCTCCCGACCGCGCGCATAGGTGCGGTTCGCCACGAAGATGCGCTGAACGCCTGCGTTGCGCAGGTGCTGGGCGGCGAGCTCGGCCATTTCGCCAGCGCCGATGAGCAGCGCAGTCTGCTCCTTCATTTCTCCGAAAATGCGTTTGGCAAGCTCCACGGCGGCGTAGCTGATGCTGACGGCGGCGCTGCCCACGGCCGTCTCCGTGCGTACGCGCTTGGCCACGCTGAAGGCCTTGTGGAAAAGACGGTTGCAGATGGCTTGGGTGGCCCCGGCGTCCACGGCGCGGCGGTAGGCGTCCTTGAGCTGACCGAGGATCTGCGGCTCGCCGAGCACCATGGAGTCCAGCGCGCACGCCACCCGGAAGAGGTGGCGCACGGCTTCCAGGTCCTCGTGCATGTAAACGTAGGGTCGCAGCTCTTCCACGGTGGCGTTGCGGGAGGCGGCCCACTGCGCCAGCACGGCTTCGGTCAAGGCGCCTGGTTCGCCGACGGCGGTGAGCTCCACGCGGTTGCAGGTGGAGAGCACCACCAGCTCCTGGACGACGCCTCCCGGCTCCGGGGAGGGGTCGCGCAGACGCTCCGGAGCGAGACCTTCCAGCAAGGCCGCAGGGGTGCAGTCGGCGAGGCCGAACTTTTCGCGCACGTCCACGCCGGCGGTGGTGTGGTTGAGGCCGACTAGGCAGAGCGATTTCTTCATGGGCGCGTGGGTTGAAGAGGTTGGGTGGCGTTGGGCGGCGGGCAGGCTTCTTCCGTGGGGTTGGTGTGCAGCGAGGGAACGCCGATGGGCGCCGTGGCGTAGTCCGGGCGGTCGCGGAAGCTGTGGTGCGAGGGCATGAGGAAGTTCACCACCAGCATGGAGCCGATGGCGAGCGTGAAGATGCCGATGGCCCATCGCGCCGGGCGACGACCCCACCATTCCCGTGTCAGACGCTTGTGGAAGAGCAGCGCAAAGAGCAGCCACACCACGATGGAGACGATCTCCTTGGGGTCGCCGGTCAGGATCCGACCCCAGGCGAACTTGGCGAAGACGAAGCCCGAAAGCACACCCACGGTATACAGCGGAAAGCCCACGACCACTGCCCAGTGGTTCGCCCTGTCGAAGACGGAGAGCGCAGGCATTTCCTTGTCCAGCCCCGTGAGCTTGGTCTTGCGCTTTATCTTGCGGTCCAGTCGCAGAAAGATGACGCCTGCGGCGAAAGCCATGGCCAGAAGCGCCATGCTCACGAAGAGCGCGCCGATATGCAGCCCGAAGAACGGTCCAGCCAGGTTCGGCGGCATGACTACCGGCGAACGCACGGTGAAGGAGAGGATGAAGAGCAGTGTGGCCAGGGGTGAAGCGATGAGCGCCAGAAACTCCATCTTCAGCCGACGCCACAGCACCAGGAAGATGAAGATGACGCTCCATGAAAAAAGTTTCACCGAGTACGCCGAGGTGAGCGAAGACAGGTCCGTCGCCGCAAGAAAATGGATGAGGATGAGCGTATGCAACGCGAACCCTGCGCCGGCGAGCCACCCCGCCGAGGTCTTCAGCCGGGGCTGACCGCTGAAGGCGCCGCTGAGATAGCACACGGTGCCCAGCACGTAACAGATGAGGATGGCGAAATAGACGAGGTCAAACCAGCTCATGGAGCAGTTCCTCCAGCGCCGGCTGCAGCGCAGCCGGCAGTCGGGCGGCAAGGACGACGCGCGCGCGGTCGGCGTCGCCTGCCGCCAAGGCGGGGCCGAGCTCGGAGCGCGCCAAGTCCCGGAACACCGCGGCGTTCTCCTGCGAGGACCAGCCCAACGCCAGCAGACGGGGCCGCAGCCGGCCCAACAGCGCAGCGAGCTTGCCGTATTTGCCTCGCAGCAGGGCCTCCAGGTCCTCGCGCACGGCGCGCGCCAGAGCGGGGCTCTGGCCCCCGGTGGAGAGCGCCACGGTCAAGCCCTCCACGTCCACGCTCGCCGGCACGATGAAGTCGCCGGTTTCAGGCGCGTCGATGACGTTCACCAGAACCCCGGCCTCCCGGCACGCGGCGGCGATGCGTTGGTTCTCCGCCGGCGACCCCGTGGCCGCGATGCAGAGGACGGCGTCCTCCAGATCCATCGCCTGGAAGGACCGCCGTGCATACACCACATTGGGGGCATCCAGCAAGGCCCGCGCCTCCGGAGGGTGGGCCTCCCGCGGCGCCGGATCCACCACCAGCGCTTCCTCGGCGCCGGCTTCCAGCAAGGTCGAAAGCTTGCGCCGACCCACGCCGCCATACCCGCACAGCAGGCAGCGGCGTCCGGTCAGGTCCAGAAAAAGCGGGTAGTAGCGCATGGATGGGCTCCAGAGGCTGTGGAAAGCGGCCGTGCGGGACGAAGCGCGCGTGCTGCGGGCATAGCACGCATCGTCCCGAGGGGCAAAAGGAGCGACGCCTTGCCCTGCGCGGCGTGTTGCGCTACGAGAGTGGTTCCATGACAAAAATTAGGGCAAGCGCGGCGCTCCGCGGCATCGCCCTCGCCATGGCCGTCATGACGGCCCACGCCGCCACGGCCTTCCCCGTGAGCGCTCGAGCAAGGGAGCAGGAATGGACACGAAAGAGAAGCTGAAGGAACTCATCGGCCTGGACGGCGTCATCATCACCGTGTTGATCGCGTTCTCCTTTCTGGGGGTTGCCCTGACCAACGCGCTGGTGGCGCAGAGCCACTGGATGTGGACGGCTCTGGCGCCGCTCTACGGCCTGGGACTCGGCTTCATCGAATGGCGCCACGCGGAGGACGAGGACATCAACCTCGGCAAGCACATCCTCAAGCACGTGCTCCACTGGGGCGGCGTCGTTCTCGTCATCCAACTGCTCTACTTCCTCGCCGGCATCGGGCTCATCGCGCGGGAGGGCACTGGCCTCGTGGCGTTGCTGATTTTCATCATGAGCACCTTCCTCGCGGCAGTGCACCTGGACTGGCGCTTTCTCATCGTCGCGGTCTTTCTGGTCGGGGAGATGTTCGTCATCGCCTTCTGGGAGGAGTATGATGGTGTGCTCATCGGTGTGGCCATCGGCTTGGTGGCCCTCTATGCAGGCGTCCAGATAGGCGTGCGCAAGCTGCGCAAGAAGGCGGACGCCTCGCCCTCGGCGTAGCGTCGCGGCGTTCCCTGGCGCCCCGCCATCGCGCAGAGACCATGCTGACCCCCAAGGCTCGCTCATGAAAGCGCTGGTCATACAGCTGGCCCGCATGGGCGACATCCTCCAGACCGCCCGTCTTGTGGCGACTCTGAAGCAAACGGGCGCGGCCGTCCACTTCGCCTGCGAGACGGGCCTCGCCGCTTTCGTCCGGGATTTCTACCCCAATGTCCGCGTGCACGGCCTGCGCGCACATGGCGGCGCAGCTGACGCAGCCGTCGTGCTGTCAGCCAACGCAGAGGCCTTTGCAGCCCTGGCCGCCGAGGATTTCGACGCCGTCTACAACTGCAATTTCGCCGGCATGAACTTCGCCCTGGCGAACCTCTTTCCGGAGGCGCGCGTCCACGGGTACTTCACCCACGCAGGCCAGCGCCTGAAAGATCCCTGGCCCACCCTGGCGTTCCGGCTCGCTGGGCGCCGCGCCGCCGCGCCGGTGAACCTGGTGGACCTCTGGGCGCACTTCGCCCGACCGGTTCCGCCTGCGCCGCCGAACTCGCCTGCGCCAAGGCCTCGCGGGGGGGGACTGGGCGTCGTGCTGGCCGGACGACACGCCAGACGCTCCCTGCCGCCGGGGCAACTCGCCTTGCTGGCGGCTGCAACGCTGGACGGCCTGGACGCTTTCGCCGGGGACCGCGCTCGTCCGGTGTATCTGCTGGGAACGGACCAGGAGAAACCCCTGGCGCGACAGTTTTTCCGTCACGCCTCCCGCCGTCTCGCGGCGCGGACAGTGGACCTGGCCGGAGCCACGGATCTCCCCGGGCTCACACGCACGCTCCAATCCTTGGATCTGACGTTGACGCCGGATACGGGCTCCATGCACCTGGCTGCGTCCATGGGCGTCCCCGTGCTGGCCGTCTTCCTGGCGTCAGCGTGGGCGTGGGAGACGGGTCCCTGCGGCGAGGGCCATCTCGTCTGGCAGAGCGTGGCGCCATGCGCGCCGTGCCTGGAGGCTGCAGCGTGCCCCCATGGCGTTGCGTGCGCCGCGCCTTTCAACGAGCGTGGTTTGCTGAAAGGCGCCCGCGAGGCCGTCACCGCCATGCTCCATGCGTTGACCACTGCTGACCACGACGCGCCTGCGGCGTTTCCCTCGACAGCGCCTGAAGGCGTCGCTCTGCTACGCGGTGAAACGGACGCGCTGGGGCAGACCTACGCCGTCCTTGCAGGGACGGACCCCCACGCCGAGACCCGTCGTCAAGGCCGGAGGCTGCTGGCGGAGTGGGCCGGCGCGTCGCCCTCAACAGAAAGCGCCTCCGCCGCATTCCACGCCACCCCCATGCACGAGGACGTGGTCCGCGCCCTCTACCGGGACGCGGATTGGATGCTGCCCCCCTGGCGCGAGCGGGGCGGCGCCCCCCACGACCTTGCCTCAGGAGGGGCGGCGTGAACGCCGGCGGTCCCCTGCGGATTCTCGTCACACAGCCGCTGTATGGCGGGTCGCTCACCGTGGGCCGCGCCATGGTGGACGCGCTCGCCGAGCTGGGCCATCTCGTGGAGGTCTTCGAAGGCCCGGATTTCAATACGGCCTTCACCGCGCTGAAGTCCCTGCGTGTGGCCTCGGAGCGGCTGGAGTCCCTGGAAAACGCCTTTCTCCAGGTGGTGTCGCAGGCGGTGCTCGCCAAGGCGGAGCACTTCGAGCCGGATCTGGTGCTGGCCCCGGCGCAGGCGCCGCTTTCCCGGCAAGCCCTCGCGCGGCTCCGCAAGGACGGCGTGCTCACCGCCATGTGGTTCGTGGAGGACTACCAGCTCTTCACCTACTGGCGAGCCTTCGCGCCCTATTATGATGTGTTCGCCGTCATCCAGCAGGAGCCGTTCCTGACGATGCTGGCGGAGGTCGGGCAAGCCAACGCGCTCTATCTGCCCCTGGCCGCCTCCCCCGAGTTCCACAAACCCCTGGACCTGACTCCCGTGGAGCGCCGCAAGTACGGCGCGGACGTCGCCTTTCTGGGCGCTGGCTACCCCAACCGTCGCGTCGCCTTCCGCGCCCTGATGCGCTACGACTTCAAGATCTGGGGCAGCGACTGGGAAGGGGAGACCGTGCTGGCGCCGCACCTGCAACGCAACGGCGCGCGCATCGCTCCCGAAGAGGCTGTCCGGATCTTCAACGCCACGGCCGTCAACTTGAATCTGCACTCCAGTGTGCGCGCGGATACTCCCGTCAGCAAAGGGGATTTCGTGAATCCGCGCACCTTCGAGCTGGCGAGCTGCAGCGCGTTTCAGCTGGTGGACGAGCGCGAGCTGTTGCCGCCTCTCTTCGGTCCGGAGGAGGTCGTCAGCTTCACGACCATGGCCGAGTGCGTCGAACTGCTCGACCACTACCTGGCGCATCCGGAAGCGCGCGCCGAAAAGGCCCGGGCGGCGCGCCGGCGCGTGCTTGCGGAGCACACCTACGCCAAGCGCATGGAGACGCTGCTGGCTTTCGTGGAAGCGCGGTTCCCCGGTCGACTGGGCGCGCGGCGTCGGGAGACGCTGGAAGCCTGGGCGCAGACCATGCCGGAAGCGCTGCGTGGGGAGACGCTCGCTTTGCTGGAGCGGCTGGGCCTCACCCCGGACGCCGCCTTCGACGACCTTGTCTGGCGGCTGCGGCGTCAACAAGGCGTCCTCACCAGTCTGGAAACCGCCATTCTCTTTCTGGATGAATGGCGCAAGCAGTACATGCGTTGAACATCGCCGTCTGACACAATGGAGACACCCGCCATGGCCATCGACAGGACCGACAGCCCTTTCAACGACATGGAAGGCATGCCCGCCGCAGAACGCGACGCGTTGAAGCTGCGCGCATGTCAGGAACTCCTCGCCCACGCCTGGAACGCTTCGCAGGAAGCACGCGCCCGCCTGGACGCCGCCGGCGTCACCCCAGACGCCGTGACGACCTGGGACGCCTGGGGCGAAATCCCCGTGCTCCGCAAGAAGACGCTCATCGGCCTGCAGCAGGAACATGGTCTGGAGGCCATGCTCGCCGTGGCTCCGGGGGAGCTCCAGCGCGTCTACATGTCGCCCGGTCCCATCTTCAACCCCGAAGGCCGCGAGCCCAACTACTGGGGCTGGACGGAAGCCTTCCACGCCGCGGGGTTCCGCCGCGGGGATCTGGCGCAGATGACCTTCGGCTACCACCTCACACCCGCCGGTCTCATGCTGGAGGAGCCCCTGCGCGAGCTTGGGTGTGCGGTCATCCCCGCTGGTCCGGGGCAGACGGACGTGCAGCTCGAACTGATGACGCGGCTCCCTGTCACCGGGTTCGTGGGCATGGCGAGCTATCTCAAGGTCATCAAGGACAAGGCTTTGTCCAAAGGGCTGGACGTGCGTGCGGATCTGCGGCTGGAGGTGGCTTTCGTGGCGGCGGAGCGGCTGGCGGAGGAGCTGCGTCGCGAGCTGGAGGAGGAGCTGGGCATGGTGGTGCGTCAAGGCTACGGCACGGCGGACGTGGGCTGCGCCGCGTACGAGTGTCGTCAGCTCACGGGCATGCATGTGGCCTCACGTTGCCACGTGGAGATCTGCGATCCCGCCACGGGTCGGCCCCTGCCGGCAGGCGAGGCAGGCGAGGTGGTCATCACGCCCTTCACCCGCGCCTACCCGCTCGTGCGGCTGGCCACGGGGGATCTCTCCCGAATCATCGCGGAACCCTGCCCCTGCGGCCGCACGTCTCCGCGGTTGGCCGGCATTCTGGGGCGGACGGACGACACCACCAAGGTCAAAGGGCAGTTCCTCTACCCCCACCAGGTGAACGCCGTGGCGCAGGCCTTCCCCATGGTGCGGCGGTGGCAGCTGGTGGTGGGCAACGCCGGCGGTCGCGAAACCCTCACCATGCGGCTCCTCGCTGCGGATGATCCGGCGGCCATCGACACGGACGCCTTTGGCGTCGCGTTCCAGGCCAGTTGCAAGCTGCGGCCCGCCGTCCAAGTGGTGATGGAGGAAGCGGATCTCCCCGAGGACGCTCCTCGTGTCCTGGACGAGCGGACCTACTGAGCCGGTCGCCATGCCCGACGAAACGACTTCCCCCAACGCCTTGACCGCGTTGAAGAACATCGGCGCGACCACCGCACGCAGGCTGCTGGCTGTCGGGGTGGACTCCGAGGACGCCTTGCGCGCCATGGGACCTGCGGAGACCTACAGGCGCATCCGCGCTTCCCGACCCGGCGAGACCACGCCCAGATGCTACTACCTCTACGCGCTGGAGGGCGCGTTGCGGGGGCTTCACTGGAACGACATCGGCGAGGCCCGCAAACGCGAGCACGCCGCCGCCGTGGATGATCGCTTCGGGGGGGCGTCATGAACGAGTCACCCGCCCGCGGTCACCACTCCCCAACCGAGGCGGTCCGCATCCGCATCGCCCTCGGCGCAGAGGACCTCGCGGCTGTCCGTCTCCTTTTCGAGGAGTACGCCGCCCAACTCTCCTTTGACCTCGGCTTTCAGAACTTCGCGGAAGAACTGGCCTGTCTCCCGGGCGAGTACGCTTTTCCGGAAGGACGGCTGTTCCTCGCGTTCGAGATGGACGCGGCGGGCAGAGAAACCGAACCCTTGGGGTGCGTGGGCGTTCGACCGTGCATGACGGCGACAGAGAGCGTGCCCGGCGGCGCGCCCCCCCGGCTGGGCGAGGTCTGCGAGATGAAGCGGCTCTACGTGCGGCCTGCGGGACGGGGGCGGGGCCTGGGGCGCCTGTTGGCGGAAAAGGCCGTGGCCGCGGCGCGCCTGGCCGGCTATGACCGCATGCGGCTGGACACCGTGCCTGCGGAGATGGCGCGCGCCACCAGCATGTACCACGCCATGGGGTTCGTGAACATTCCGCCGTATCGATTCAACCCGCAGCCGGACGTGGCGTATCTGGAGTTGACGCTCTGAACGGGCGTCCACCCCGGGCGCGCGATTGATGGCTGGCGCGTAAGGCAAGAGGGCGACAGGGATGACGCGACCACAGCGTGAGGGCCTTCGGTCATGAGTCCCCTGGCGGCGTGGGTGGGACGCGCGTATTACGCCGAGCCGATGAAGTCGCTCGGGTGGCGGTGCGTCTGTCTGCCGGCGCGCTTTGCCCTTCTCGGGTGGGAGGACATCCTCGCCGCCTGCGGGGAGACGCCGGATATCCTCATCTACGGCGACATGAGCAGTCCGCCTTTCCTGCTGGGCGTGGAGGAATACCCCTGCCCGACGCTCTTTCTCGCCGTGGATACGCACATCCACAGCTGGTATCCCTAT
>CAYVWB010000114.1:0-9204 GCA_964455395.1 uncultured Desulfovibrionaceae bacterium | reverse complement strand
GTATAGGGCTGATACCCCTATCGAGGGTTCGAATCCCTCCCTCTCCGCCAGATTTCAAGGGGTTGCGATGCACATCGTGACCCCTTTTCCGTGGTGAAATGGCCTTTGGGAAAGCTCGTGCAGTGTTTTGTGCAGTGATTTTTTTTCGAAAGCCAATCCTCTCCTCATACCGGCGCTGATCTCCTGCCTTAAAAAAAGCAAGTCCGCCTTGTCCGCTTTGTCTGCCAATCGGCCTGGTACTGGCTCTCCCGGTGGCAGACTTCACGGAATCAATGTCTGCAAAGTCTGCTGCCCATCCCGTCCGTTCACTTCTGAAAATCAAGTCTGCTTTGTCCGCTTTGTCTGTCAGCCCTTGTCCTGCAAGCCCTCCCGACTGCAGACATGGTCTCGGGCAAGTCTGCATTGTCTGCACCTTGTGTCGGACGATTCATGCTGTGCCTGGTGTCAAACCGTCTCAAGACCTGCGTGCGGTCGGAAGCTCCATCCCTTGCGCCGATATTCCCCCATATGCGATTTTAAGCAGCGTTATGTCAGTTTTGATGTACTGTATTGATGCATGCTCAACCATGCAATGCCATCTTCAATCTTACGCAATCATCTGCAATCATCTGCGAATGGGATCGACGATTTCCTTACGCTGTCGTATGGTGCAGCAAAGTCTGAAGGCAGGACAGGTGAAGTAGGCCCACCTTGCGGTGTGCTCCTTCACGCCTTGCCCGGCGATGTGGCCCTGCCGGGAGCGTGCTTATTCGCCTTCGGCTCAACGCTGCAAAACAGGAACAACGGATGCCTTCCAAGAAAATCGCAATGAAGACCTACCTGACGCCGGAGGAGTACGGACAAATCATCCAGAGCGCGGACAAGGCCGGGCTCTCCCTCTCCACCTTTGCCAAGCGTGTCTGCCTGGGGCAGCCAACGCCCAGCCGCGAATTGGAGCGCTTCCGGCGCGAGCTGCTGCGCATCAACGCTGACCTCGGCCGGCTCGGCGGGTTGTTCAAGCTCTGCCTCGGCAGGTCCGATGCAGAGTGGTGGGGGCTGCACCGCGAGGTGCGGCAGCTCCTGTGGCAGATCGAGGCGCGGCAGCGTGAAATCAAAGACGCGGTCGCAAGATTGTGAGGCAGACATGATCAGCCGACGCATTGCCAGAAAGCCGGCCAACGACAACTACCGCCGCCTGGCCGCATACATCGCCGGTGCCGGGCATGGTGAGCATGGGGGCGAAAAATGCCTGCTGGCCTGGTGCGCGGGCTGTTGGGCAGGCGACGACTACGAGCTGGCCGTCAAGGAAGTCGCGGACACGCAGGCCCTTAACATGCGCACGATCAAGGAAAAAACCTACCACCTCATCGTGAGTTTCCGCCCAGAAGATGAGGCCAAACTCACCCCCGACACGTTCAAGGCCATCGAGGAGGCCTTTGCCACGGCCCTGGGCTTCGAGGAGCACCAGCGCCACTGCGGCGTGCACAAGAACACGGCCAACCTGCACATGCACGTGGCCTACAACATGATCCACCCCGAACGGCTGACGCGCCACGAGCCCTTCCGCGACTTCCATACGCGCGACCGCGTCTGCCGGGAGCTGGAGCAGCGCTTCGGCCTGTGCGTGGACAACGGCAGGGGGCAGGCTCTGCCTGAGAGCCCGCGACTGCGGGCCGCTGCCGCTACAGTCGAGGCGCACACCGGGGAGCAGTCCTTCGAGGGCTACGCCAAGGGACAACGCGCGACCATCCTTGAAGCGCTGGGCACGTGCGAAACCTGGGAAGACCTGCACCGCTCCCTGGCGCCGCTCGGCCTGGAGATCAAGCCCCACGCCAACGGCCTCGTCTGCAAGGACCGCCACAGCACACGGGCCATCAAGGCAAGCGCGCTCGATAGGAGTCTGTCCAAGCCGAGACTGGAAAAGCGCTTCGGCCTTTACAAGGCGCCGTCGCCTGTTGTGTTGCAAACGCAATCCAAGCAGCGCTTCCAGAAGCGCCCCCTGCCTCGTTCGCCGGAGCGTGGCAATCTCTACGACGCATACAAGGCGAGCATCGTGCGCCGCAAAATCGCGCTCGCGTTGCTCAAGGAGGAACGAAGCTCGCGTGCGCGAAAACTGGTGTGGCAATGGGAGCATAAGCGCCGCGAGATCGAGGCCATGCCCCTGACCAAGCGGGACCGCTACACCCTGCTTGGCCTGGCCCGGCAGCACGAGGCCCAGGCCCGTCGCACCTTGGCGCGGGAGCTGGACGCCCGGCGCCAGGAAGTGAACACCGCCACCCCCTTCAATTCCTGGAGCGCATTTCTGCGCATGCAGGCAGAGCAAGGGAGCGAGATCGCCCTGGCCATCCTGCGCTCACGCAAGGCAGAGAGCGCGCCGGAAACGCCCCGCCCATTGCCCCTTGCACCGCAGAAGCAGCCTACCCCCCAGACCTGGCACGAGCGGCAGCTGGAAATCAGGAAGGCAGAGGCACTGCACCCCATGGAGCGCAAGGAGCTGGCTGCCGTGGCCCGCATGCGTGCTCTGGTCGCTACGGAAGCAGCCAAGCTCGTACTCCAGGTCCCCCTGGCTACACAGGACACCGCGAATATCACGGACTCCGCAGCCACCACGGACACCCCGATCAGGGACTTCTGCTACCGCGTCGACGGCAAGGGCACGGTGCTCTTCACCCTGGCCAACGGCGGCAAGGTGGTCGACGCGGGCTTGAGCGTTTACTTCAGCACCCAAAATAAGGAAGCTGAGATGATCGCCAGAAGGTATGCTCAGACGAAGTGGGGAAAGGGCTTTGCAGTCCACGAAAATGGTCTACGGTTTCGCGACAACGAGAGAGACCAAGGGATAGACAGGATCTGACTGTCGAAATATCGGGATGTCCTGAGAAAATTGTTCCTCACCTGGGTTTACGAGAAGATTCTGCTTTTCAGAAGTGATTGTTCAGGGGGATTACCAGCGGACCTCACTCCCTCTCACTGCCTGGTCTTCGAAGGCGGTACCACTACATCAATGTGGTCCTGCCTGAAGAATACAAATCCAGCCTCGTGATCAGGTGAACCGCAGATATGACGCCCAACTGCTCGACCTTACCACTTGCCCATCCTTACCTGACAAAGTCGGTTTCTGCGGTTTGCTGCCGCAAAGGTGCAGCACAAATCGTTTGACCGATACTCGACACTCCTCTAATGTGCCAGACATTCTTCTCATTCTCCGGGGCTACCCCCTTGGAACAGCTGCTTTCACGGCCAGACGGCCCAAAGCGGAGAGCACATGGCATCAGAACAAAATCGCTGGCTTTCAGCCGAGGAGATTGCCCAACATCTCGGGGTCAGCATCGACACCATCTACCGCTGGATAGCGGGACGCAGCATGCCCGCTCACAAGGTTGGCCGCCTCTGGAAGTTCAAAACTGACGAGGTGGACGAGTGGGTGAAGGCTGGCGGTGCCGGCGGGGCAAAGGATAAAGAAGAGCGGTGATGGCTAGTGAAGCCATAAACAAAGAGGATAACTTGAAAAATAACGGCTCTGGTTCTGGATAGCAAGCCCCAAAGCAAAGAGGGCGATCCCCTCGCGCGGGGCAGTTAGCCGAACCCGGCGTAGGTGATATCCGTTACGGCCGAATGGTAAAAACGATAAGTCTTGCCTGGAATGGATGAAGCCGACAGATGCCCCTGGTTTCAAAGAGAGGAAACAATGACTGAGCAAGAGCTCGAACAAGCACTGATCGGCAAACTGACCGATCTCAAATACACCCACCGCCCAGACATCCGGGACCGCGCCGGCCTCGAAGGCAACTTCCGCAACCACTTCCAGGCCCTCAACCGCGTCCAGCTCACCGACGGCGAATTCAAGCGCCTCCTCGACGAGATCATCACCCCCGACGTCTTCATCGCCGCGACCCTGCTCCGCGAGATCAACAGCTTCACCCGCGACGACGGCACCCCGCTCAACTACACCCTCGTCAACATCAAGGACTGGTGCAAAAACACCTTCGAAGTCGTCAATCAGCTCCGCATCAATACCGACAACAGCTTCCAGCGCTACGATGTCATGCTGTTGATCAATGGCATCCCTGCCGTGCAGATCGAACTCAAGACTCTCGGCATAAGCCCCCGCCGGGCCATGCAGCAGGTAGTCGATTACAAAAAAGACCCTGGCAATGGCTATACAAAAACCCTGCTCTGTTTTGTCCAGCTCTTCATCGTCTCCAACAAGACCGAGACATACTACTTCGCCAATAACAACGACCGCCATTTCGCCTTTGACGTTGATGAAAGCTTTCTGCCCATCTACCAGCACGCCGCTGAAGACAATACCAAGATCACTCACCTCGACGACTTCGCCGAGTCCTTTCTACCCAAGTGTACTCTCGCAACGACAATCAGCCGCTACATGGTCCTCGTGGCCTCCGAGCAGAAGATGCTCATGATGCGCCCCTACCAGGTGTATGCCGTCGAGGCCATCGATCTGTGCATCCGTGAGAATCGCGGCAACGGCTACATCTGGCACACCACCGGGTCAGGCAAGACCCTCACTTCCTTCAAAGCCTCAACACTCCTCAAACGCAACCCCGACATTCACAAGTGCCTTTTCGTCGTTGACCGCAAAGACCTCGACCGCCAGACCCGCGAAGAGTTCAATCGCTTCCAGGAAGGCTGCGTCGAGGAAAACACCAACACCGCTACGCTCGTCCGCCGCCTCGTCTCCGATGACTACGCCGACAAGGTCATCGTCACCACCATCCAGAAGCTGGGCCTCGCCCTCGACGAAACCAGCAAATACAACAACCCCGACAAGAAGAACGGCAAGGCCACCTTCAAACAGCGCCTTGAGCCCCTCAGCAACAAGCGCATGGTCTTCATCTTCGACGAGTGCCACCGCTCCCAGTTCGGGCAGACTCACCAAACCATCAAAAACTTCTTCCCAAAGGCCCAACTCTT
Organism: uncultured Desulfovibrionaceae bacterium; assembly: GCA_964455395.1. Taxonomy (GTDB): domain Bacteria; phylum Desulfobacterota; class Desulfovibrionia; order Desulfovibrionales; family Desulfovibrionaceae; genus CAYVWB01. The sequence continues at coordinate 4,290 of CAYVWB010000114.1, read as the reverse complement.
CGGCTTTACCGGCACGCCAATCTTCCCAGAAAACGCCACCGCCCGGCAGATCGAGGACAACGTCCAGACGCTTAGCACCACCCAGGACCTTTTCCACAGCGAACTCCACGCCTACACCATCACCCACGCCATCGAGGACAAAAACGTCCTTCGCTTCCACGTGGATTACTTCAAGGCCGACGGCCAAAACCCGCCAAGGCCGGGCGAACCCCTTGCCAAGCGCGCCGTCATCGACGCCATCCTCGCCAAGCACGACGCCGCCACCGGCGAGCGCCGCTTCAACGCGCTCTTTGCCACGGCCTCGATCAACGACGCCATCGAGTATTATGAACTTTTCAAGCAGGTTCAGGCCGAGCGCCAGGCCGGCGATCCCGACTTCGCCCCCCTCAAGGTAGCCGCCGTCTTCTCCCCGCCCGCCGAGGGCAACCCCGACGTCAAGCAGCTCCAGGAAGACCTGCCCCAGGAGCTCGAAGACAATCAGCAGGAGCCGGAGAAGAAAAAGGAAGCGCTCAAGACCATCATGGCCGATTATAACGCCCGCTACGGCACGAACCACTCCATCGGCGATTTCGACGCCTACTACCAGGACGTCCAGAAGCGCATCAAGGACCAGAAATACCCCAATCGCGACCTCCCCAAGAAAGGGGCGGAGAAGATCGACATCACCATCGTCGTGGACATGCTTCTGACCGGCTTCGACGCCAAATACCTCAACACCCTCTACGTCGATAAAAACCTCAAGCACCACGGGCTCATCCAGGCATTCTCCCGCACCAACCGCGTGCTCAACGCCGCCAAGCCCTACGGTCACATCCTCGACTTTCGCGGCCAGCAGAACAAGGTCGATGAAGCCATCACCATGTTTTCCGGCGCACGAGCCGAACAGGCCAAAGAAATCTGGCTCGTGGACAAGGCCCCTGTGGTGATCGAACAACTCAAGGCCGCCAGGCGGAAACTGGACGACTTCCTCCAGTCCCAGGGCCTTGACCCGCGCCCCGAAGCCGTGCCCAACCTCAGGGGCGACGACGCACGCGCCGCTTTCGTCAAGCAGTTCAAAGAGGTGCAGCGCCTCACCACCCAGCTTGAGCAGTACACCGACCTCAGCGACGAACAGCGCCAGGAGATAGAGCAGACGCTGCCAAAAGACGATGCCCGCGCCTTCCGCGGCGTGTACCTCGAAACCGCCAAACGCCTCAAAGCCAAACAGGACAGGACTGGCGCCGACTCTGCAGATGAGGGCGACAGCGCCACGCAGGAAGCCATCGACCAGCTCGATTTCGAGTTCGTCCTCTTCGCCTCGGCCGACATCGACTACGACTACATCATGAACCTCATCGCCCGTTTCAGCGGGCAGACGCCGAGCCAGCAGGAAATGAGCCGCGAGCAGCTCATCCGCCTCATCCGCTCCGACGCCAAGTTCATGGACGAACTCGACGAGATAAGCGAATACGTCCGCACGCTCGAAACCGGCCAGCCCCTCACCGAGGAGCAGGTCCGGGGCGGCTACCAGCGCTTCAAAGACGAGCGCCACGCCACCGAACTCGCCGCCGTCGCCCAGAAACACGGCCTGAGGAACGAGGCGCTGCAACACTTTGTGGACGCCATCCTCGAACGCATGATCTTCGACGGGGAGCAACTCACCGACCTCATGGAACCCCTCGATCTGGGCTGGCGCGAGCGTCGCGAAAAGGAGCTGGCGCTGATGGACGACTTGGTCCCGCTGCTGAAGAAACGCGCCGATGGCCGAAGCATCTCCGGACTGAACGCATATGAGCAATAAACTACACGGAGACAGCTGAATGGAATCCAATCAGGTTCAGATGATGACAGAAACATTCGAAGGCCACGCACAGCAAACAGAAAACGGGGTGGAATTCTGGCTGGCTCGGGATCTTCAACATCTACTGGGCTATGCCAAGTGGGACAATTTCCTGAATGTTGTCGGCAAGGCCAAAACGGCCTGCGAAGTTTCAGGCCACGACGTGGAGGACCATTTTGCCGATGTCGGGAAAATGGTCGAGCTTGGCTCCGGCAGCCAGCGCGAAATCAGCGACATCATGCTGACGCGCTATGCATGTTACCTGGTCGCGCAAAACGGCGATCCGGGTAAAAAGCCTGTCGCCTTTGCGCAGACCTACTTTGCGATCCAGACGCGCAGGGCTGAACTCATTGAGCAGCGACTGCTCGAAGCCGAGCGCGTTTCCGCCCGTCGTAAGCTCTCTGACACTGAAAATGAACTCTCCGAGGTCATCTTCGAACAAACCGGCGGCAACCAGAACTTCGCCCTCATCCGCAGCAAAGGCGACCAAGCGCTGTTTGGCAAAAGCACCCGGTCAATGAAAGCCCAGTGGCGCGTGCCGAACAATCGCCCACTGGCCGACTTCGCCCCTACGATCATTCTCAAGGCCAAGGATTTCGCCACCGAAATCACCATTCATAACGCACGTGAGCAATGCATGCGCAGTGAACCACAAATATCCTCAGAGCACGTTACCAACAACCAGGCCGTCCGTGAAACCTTGCTCAGTCGGGGAATCCGCCCCGAAAGCCTGCCACCCGCCGAGGACGTGAAAAAGGTCGAGCGCCGCCTGACCAAAGAGGAGAAGAAGGCCCTGAAGAATCCGGACAAGCTGGAAAACGCATGATCTTCGACGGCGAGCAGCTCACCGCCCTCATGGAGCCCCTTGATCTGGGCTGGCGCGAGCGTCGCGAAAAGGAGCTGGCGCTGATGGACGACCTGGTCCCGCTGCTGAAGAAACGCGCCGATGGCCGAACCATCTCCGGACTGAACGCATATGAGCAATGAGGCTGAAACGATGCACAAAAAAAGCAATCGCACAGTGACACCGAAGCTGCGTTTTCCGGAGTATCGGGATGCAGTGGGATGGAAATCCGATCTAATCGCGGAGGTGGCGACGATCTCCAAGGGTAGGGGCATCTCCAAGGCAGATGTTGCGAAAGATGGAACTACTCCTTGCATCAGATACGCAGAGCTTTATACGTGCTACGGCGAGATGATCAACAAGGTGCAATCTCGCACTAACATTTCACCTGGCGAACTTGTTCTGAGCCGAGCCGAAGATGTCATTCTTCCCGCATCAGGGGAAACACGAGCCGACATTGCAACTGCTGCGTGCGTTATGCACGAGGGCGTTGCACTTGGAGGCGACCTCAACATTCTCCGTTCGGATTTACACGGACCATTCTTCAGTTACCTGTTAAACAGCCCCCTTCGACACAAGATTGCCCAGGTGGCCCAAGGTGACACGGTCGCTCACCTTTACCCCAGCCAAATTTCGAAGATTTCGGTCGCCTATCCCTCCCCAGCTGAGCAACAAAAGATCGCCGAGTGTCTGAGTTCGCTGGACTGGTTGATCGCCGCCGAGGGCCGGAAGCTGGAGGCGCTCAAGGCCCACAAGAAAGGCCTGATGCAGCGGCTCTTCCCCCAGCCCGGCGAAACTCAGCCGCGGCTGCGGTTTCCGGAGTTTCGAGGGAAGGGGGAGTGGGGAGAAGAGAAGCTATCTGAGCATATTGAGCTTGTTTCTGGAGTACATTTATTGCCGTCAGACTACAGTGATCATGGACAGATTCCATACTTCACGGGGCCTTCGGATTTTACCAACGAAGAATCGCATGTTTCAAAATGGACTACACAGACCGACAACAAGGGCGTTGCTCATGATATTTTGATCACGGTAAAAGGAAGTGGCGTTGGAGAACTTTGGTACTTAGCGTTACCGCAAGCAGCCTTGGGACGACAACTAATGGCTGTTCGCCCATTAAATGGAGTTAACAGATTCTACTTCCAGCTTTTGTTGTCCAAGAGAAGGCTTCTTGAAGACCTTGCAATGGGCAATCTTATTCCGGGACTATCTCGTGGAGATATTCTCAACATGAAAACACTGCTACCTAGTGAGGCCGAGCAACAAAAGATCGCCACCTGCCTCACCACCCTCGACACCCGGATCGCCGCGCAGGCTGCGAAGATCGAATCCCTCAAGCAACACAAGCGCGGCCTGATGCAGCAGCTTTTTCCGGCGCCTGAGGCATCCTGACAACATGAACGACCTGATTCTCTACACCACCGAAGACGGCCGCAGCCAGATTCAACTGCGTGCGGACCAGAACACAGTCTGGCTGACGCAGCTGGAGATGGCGGAACTCTTCGACGCCACCAAGCAGAACATTTCCCTGCACCTGAAGAACATCTTTGCGGACGGGGAGTTGGATTCGATTTCAGTTGTCAAGGAATCCTTGACAACTGCCGCCGATGGCAAACGGTATAAGACA
>CAYVWB010000113.1:0-9287 GCA_964455395.1 uncultured Desulfovibrionaceae bacterium | reverse complement strand
CGAAGGGCCGCCTCCCCTGCCCGCGCCTCGTTCACGCCGCTTCGTAAGGAGTCGCCTCCATTGAGCCAGAAGAAGGCCAAGGCCGCCAAAGAGATCAAGCTCGCGGTCAAGTCGCCCCACGCAGCGACCTTCCAGCCCATGCTGCAGAGCCTCGCCGCCCGCGACGAGCTCAACCAGGTCATCAAGAACCGCGTCGAGAAGGCGTGCGCCCTCCTGGACGCCGGCGAACCGCTCTTCCCCAATGCGTTCGAGAGGAAACACCACGCCGCCGAGCTCATGGCCGCGTGGGCCGACGCGCCTGACGAAGCCCTCCCGGACGCCGGGCGGGTGGTGCTCGCCGGACGCATCGTCTCCCACCGGTCTTTCGGCAAGCTTGCGTTTTTCCACATCCAGGACGCTTCCGGCAGGATGCAGGTCTGCGCCCAGCGCGACACCATGGGCCAAGAAGCCTACCAGGTGTTCAAGAAGCTCGACATCGGCGACATCGTCGGCGCGGAGGGCGCGCTCTTCCGCACCAAGACCGGCGAACTGACCGTGAACGCCGAGACCGTGACCTTGCTCTCCAAGAGCATGCGGCCCCTGCCTGAAAAATACCACGGCCTCAAGGATGTGGAGATTCGCTACCGCCAGCGCTACGTGGATCTCATCGTCAACGAACGCGCCCGGGAAATCTTCAAGGCCCGCACCGCCATCATGCGCGAGCTGCGACGCTTCTTCGACGAACGGGGCTTCATGGAAGTGGAGACCCCCATGATGCAGCCCATCCCCGGCGGCGCCACGGCCAAGCCCTTCACCACCCACCACAACGCCTTGGACATGCAGCTCTACATGCGCATCGCGCCGGAGCTCTATCTCAAGCGACTGCTCGTGGGCGGGTTCGAAAAAGTCTACGAGATCAACCGGAACTTCCGCAACGAAGGCATCTCCACCCAGCACAACCCGGAATTCACCATGCTGGAGTTCTACTGGGCCTACGCGGATTTCCACGATCTCATGGACCTTACGGAAGCGATGTTCTCCCAGGTGGCGCAAGCTGTCGTCGGCGACGCCACGGTCCAATACCAAGGCGAAACCATCGACCTCTCCCCCGGCGCCTGGACCCGCCTGCCTTTCCTCCAGTCCTTGGAGACCATCGGCGGCGTCCCGCCTGAAGTATATACGGACTACGAAACGCTCAAGAAGCTCATCCGCGACAAGGGCGAAAAGGTCGTCGAAGGCGAAAAGCTCGCCAAGCTCCAGGCCAAGCTCTTCGACCTGGTGGTGGAGCCCCGGCTCATCCAGCCCCATTTCATCTACCATTATCCCACGGACATCTCGCCTCTGTCGCGCCGCAACGAAGCAGACCCCGAGCTCACGGACCGCTTCGAACTCTTCATCGTCGGTCGGGAGATGGCCAACGCCTTCAGCGAGCTCAACGACCCCGTGGACCAGCGCATGCGTTTCGAAGAGCAGGTGAAGGAGAAGGAAGCCGGCGACGAGGAAGCCCACGGCATGGACGAAGACTACCTCCGCGCTCTGGAGTACGGCATGCCGCCGGCCGGGGGCGAAGGCGTGGGCATCGACCGACTCACCATGTTGCTGACGGACTCGCCCTCCATCCGCGAAGTCATCCTCTTCCCCCTCCTGCGGCCGGAAGCGGAGAGCTAGCCGCCGCCCCACGCATCACCAGACGCCTGCCCTGCATGACGTCCCAGACGCAGCAGACGCCGCCACACGACAATGACGCCCCAGCCACACGACGCGCCCACCATCCAAGCCTGAGCCGCCGCCTCGCGCCAGACGGCGCCACCGCCCACACGTCACCCAGGAGTCCCCGCCATGCGCTTCAGTCTCTTCATCGCCTCGCGGTACCTGGCGCTCTGGCGGGGGCGCGGGTTTCTCTCCGTGGTGGCGGGCGTGGCCGTGGGCGGCGTGGCGCTGGGCGTGGCCGCGCTGGTGGTGGTGCTGGGGGTGATGAACGGCTTCTCGACCGAGCTGCGCGACAAGCTCCTCGGCGTCACGGCGCACGCCTTGATCACCGACGAGGACGGCGGCTTGACAAACTACGCCCAGGCGTTGCAGGCGGCCCGCGCCGTGGATGGCGTGGAAGCAGCCACCCCCTACGTCAACGCGGAGATCATGCTTTCCACCAGCCAAGGCGTGAAAGGCGTGGCCTTGCGCGGCGTGGACCCGGAGAGCGCCGGCGCCGTGCTGGCCATCGACGCGCAAATCGCAGCTGGCGGGGGCCTTGGCGCGCTTTCCCATTACCGGCGTGGGCTGCCGCCTGTCGTCATGGGCGAAGCGCTGGCCACGCGACTGCAGCTGCGTTTGGGCGACACGGTGGAGCTGTTTTCCCCCACAGGCAGGCGCTCCGCCGTGGGTTTCACGCCCAAGTTGATGAGCTTCACTGTGGCCGGAGTCTTCAAGACGGGACTGCACGAGTATGACTCGTCGCTGGCGTTCGTTTCGCTGGCGTCTGCACAGTCGCTCATGGGCTTCCGTCCCGACCGGGTCACCGGCGTGGAGATCAAGACCTCGGACCCGGACGAAGCGGACGCCATCGCTGCGGAGGTGGCGGCGGCGCTGGGCTCCGGCGTCAGCGTGCGGCATTGGAAGGAAATGAACGCGAACCTCTTCGCTGCGCTGGAACTGGAGAAGGTGGGTCTCTTCCTGTTGCTGGCCATGGTGGTGCTGGTGGGTTCGTTCTCCATTCTGACGACGCTGGTGATGCTGGTGATGCGGAAAACGCCGGATATCGCAGTGCTGATGGCGCTGGGCGCGCGCCGCAGACAGATTCGGGGGGTCTTCACCACTCTGGGCATGCTCATCGGCGGGCTGGGGGCTGCGTGCGGTTTCGCCCTGGGGCTCACGGCGAGCTGGCTGCTGGGCCGCTACAAGCTTGTGGCGCTGCCGGAAGACGTCTACCCCCTGACGCACCTTCCTGTCCGGATAGAAATTTCGGACCTCGTTCTGGTGATGGCAGGTGCGCTGGCGTTGTGTTATGTGGCGAGCGTCTACCCCTCGCGGCATGCGTCGCGGCTGGATCCGACCTTGGTGTTGCGCAGCGAGTGAGCTTCCTCTAGAGTCTCTCTAGAAAGAAAAGGGTTTTCAACGGAAAGGTTTCAAGCTACATGGTGGCGGAGTCGGCGCTATATGAATTACGCGGCGTAGGCCGTGCGTACGAGGGCCCCCGGGAGCGCCTGGTGGTGCTGCGGGAAGTCTCTCTGCGGATCGAGCCGGGCGAGTCGGTGGCCATCGTGGGCGCATCTGGCTCCGGCAAGACGACGCTTCTGCACCTCATGGGTGGTCTGGACACCGCCAGCTGGGGTGAGATCCGCTTCCAGGGCCGTGACGTGAACGGCATGGACGAGCGCGCGAAAGCCGCCATGCGCAACAGGGACCTGGGATTCGTGTTCCAATTCCACCATCTGCTGCCGGAGTTCACCACCGTGGAGAACGTCGCCATGCAAGGCCTCATCGCCGGCCTGCCCCGCGCGGAAGCGTACGCCCGCGCCACGGAAGCGCTGACCCGGCTGGGGTTGGGAGAACGGCTGGAACACCGCGTCACCACCCTTTCCGGCGGGGAACAACAACGCGCCGCCATCGCCCGGGCCATGCTCATGCAGCCCAAAGTCCTGCTTGCAGACGAACCCACGGGGAACCTCGACGAAGCCACAGGCGCACTGGTCACGGAACTGCTCATGGAGTTGCATCGCGAAACCCGCGCCGCCCTCGTCGTCGTCACCCACAACCACGCCCTTGCCCAACGCATGCAGCGGCGTCTCGAACTCACCTCGGGAGTCATTCATGAAGCGTAGACTGCCCCGCGCGGCGTTTCTGGCCGCGCTCTTGCTGGCGATTGTCGTTGCGGCGCTGCCGCTTCGCCCCGCACACGCCCAGGAAGACCCCCCCGCCGACAGCGACATCGCTGTCGTGGTCCTGCCATTCGAAATCAACGCGGATCCCCGCTACGACTACCTCAACGCTTCCTTGCCCGAGCTCGTCAGCGAAAGCCTGGAAGAGGAGGGGTTCCGCGTCATCTCCCAGGAACGCGTGCGCAGCCTCATCCAGCAGCAGAACGTCACTTTCCTGGATCTGGACACGGCCAAGCGTCTGGCCGAAGCTGCCGGCGCGCGCTTCGCCGTCTACGGCAGCTTCAGCCAGATCGGCGAAGCCGTGAGTCTGGACGCCCGGCTGGTGGACGCGCAAGGCGAAAAACGCGCGCTGCCCCTCTACGTGAGCCAGAGCGGCATGGCCAACCTGGGCTTGGCTGTGGGCGAGCTCTCCCAGAAGCTCTCCGAGCAACTCTACGCCGAAGACGCCATCGCCGAGATCGAAGTGCGCGGCCTCCAGTATCTGGACGAGGACGTGGTGCTCCAGCGACTCTCCATCCGCGAAGGCGACCCCTTCAACCCGCGCGCCATGAACGAAGAGATCAAGCGCATCTTCGACCTCGGCTACTTCGATGACGTGCGCGTGAGCGTGGCGGACGCCCCCGACGGCAAACGCGTGGTTTTCGACCTGGAGGAGAAACCGCGCATCCGCGCCGTGGGCGTGGTGGGCAACGACGCCTTCGACGACGATGAAATCACTGAAGTGATGAGCACCAAATCCGGCTCCGTGCTCAACCCCAAGCTCTTGTCCGATGATCTGGAGAAAATCCGCGAACTCTATCGCGGAGAAGGCTACTTCCTCGCCGAGATCTCACATGAAGTGGAGGAAGTGGAGCCCGGCGCCGCGCGGCTCAACATCGTCGTCAAGGAGACGCAACGCCTCTACGTCACGGAAATCAAGCTCGAAGGCGTGGAAAGCCTCAGCGAAGGCGACGTCCGCGACGAACTGGCCCTCTCCGAGCGCAGCATCATTTCCTTCATCACCGGTTCCGGCGTGCTCAAGGAAGAGCTTCTGGAGCACGACGCCGCCGCCATCGAGGAATTCTACGCCAACCACGGCTTCATCGACGTGCAGGTCTCCCCCGCTCAGGTGGACTACACCGAAGACGGCATCCACGTGACCTACACTGTCGTGGAAGGCCCCCGATACAAGGTGGGCGCAATCGAATTCGCCGGGGATATGCTCGTCCCTGCAGACGACCTGCGCAAAGTCACTCAGCTGGATGATTTGGCTGAGGACGACGACTGGTTCAGCCGTGAGACCCTGCGTGAAGACGCCGAGAACCTCACCACCTTCTACAACAACTTCGGCTACGCCTTCGCGGAGACTGACGTGCAGTTCGCCGAAAGCGACGAGGAGGGCCGCCTGGACGTGGCCTTCACCTTCACCAAGAACCAGAAGGTGCACATCCGCCGCGTGGTCATCGAAGGCAACACCAAAACCCGCGACAACGTCATCCGCCGCGAGATCGCTCTGGCGGACGGCGACCAGTTCCACGGCGACGCCTTGCGCGTCTCCAACGCCCGGCTGGAGCGGTTGGACTACTTCGAGAGCTACGAGATCGAAACCGTGCCCACGGACGATCCCAAGGAGCTCGACCTCAAGGTCAACGTCAAGGAAAAATCCACCGGCCTCATCTCCGGCGGCTTGGGCTACGGCTCCTACGGGGGGGTCTTCCTTTCCGCCAAGATCGAGGAGAAGAACCTCTTCGGGCGGGGCTACTTCCTGGGCTTCTCCGGCTCCTTCAGCGGCACGCAGTCGCTCTTCAACTTGAGCTTCACCAACCCCCGCCTGTACGATTCGCTGCTCTCCGTCGGGTTCGACGCTTATTTCACCGAAGAGGAGTTCCCCGAGTTCGAGAAAGAGTCCGCTGGCGGTGGGGTGCGCTTCGGGTACCCAGTAGGCCGCTATTCCCGCGTCTCCGCAGGCTACTCCCTGGAGAAGTACCGCATCACGGACGTGAGCATCTTCTCCTCGCAGGACTTGCTGAACGAAGTGGGCGACCACTGGGCCAGCGTGGTGACCCTGGGCTTCGTGCGCGACACCACCAACCGCGGCCAAAACCCCACCCGAGGGTGGCAGAACTCCCTGGACGTGACCCTGGCCGGCGGCTTCCTCGGCGGGGACGACGACTACATCAAAGTGGTGACGGACCACAACTACTACTACCTGCTGCCTTGGGGCAACGAGCACATCTTCCACTGGCACGCGCAAGCCGGCCTGCTGACGGAGAACGCCGGCGGCGGCGACGTGCCCGTGTTCCCGCGCTTCTATCTGGGCGGCATGAACTCCATCCGCGGCTACGAGGGCATGCACATCGCTCCGCGCGACCCCGTCACAGGCGAGCTCATCGGCGGCACGCGGCAGTTCTTCACCAACCTGGAGTACCTCTTCCGCATCTCGGAGGAGTTCGGCTTGCAAGGCGTCTTCTTCTACGACGCCGGCGACGCCTGGGGCGGCGGCGATTCGCCCGACCTGGAGATCAAGCAATCTCTGGGCGGCGGCATCCGCTGGTTTTCTCCCTTCGGGCTGCTGCGGGTGGAATACGGCTACGCCCTCAACGAAATCTCCCGGCAAGGCGAGCGCCACCGGGTGGAATTCTCCATGGGCTCTTCCTTCTGACGCGTCGCGGCGCGCGCCCGCGTCACCCTCGACAATGCAGGCGGGCTCATTCCACTTGATGAGCCCGCTTCTTTTTATTACAGGACTCATCGCGACATCAATGAGGCGCTCTTTCCCGAATCCCCTCCGTCTCGCGCTCCCGAAGCGCAGCCGGTCCCTCACGCCTCTCAAACGAATTCCAGGAGCATCCCATGCGTAAGACCATCGCCTTCACCATGGCGTTCACGCTGCTGTTCGCCACCACGGCTTTCGCCGAAATCAAGATCGGCGTCGTCTCCATCTCCAAAGTTCTCGTGGCGTCCCAAGCGGGGCAGTCCGCCAACCAGAAGCTGCGCAGCCTGCTGCAGCCCGAAAGCCAGCGCCTGAAGCAGGAAGAGCAGGCCCTCCAGAAGGAAGGGGAGGAGCTGCAGCGCCAAGCCGCCGTGCTTTCCCAGGAAGCCAAGCGCGACAAAGCCCGCGAGTACCAGCGCAAGCTCTACGAGCACTCCGTGAAAATGCGCGAGTTCCAAGCCAAGGCCGCGCAGGAGGAAGAGCGCATCATGGGCCCCGTGAAAGAGGCTCTGGTGGAAGTGGTGCAGGACTTCGGCGCCAAGAATCAGTACGACATCATCCTCACGGACATCTCCGGCGGCGTGATCTGGGCGGCGCAGAGGATCGACGTGACAGACCAGCTGCTCGACGCGCTGAACAAGAAGATGCCGTAAGCTGCGAGCTGCGCGAAAGAGACCGCGTCTCGTTGTGAACAAGGGGGCGGCGCATGCTGCGTCCGATCAGCGGTCGGACGACGAATTGCGCCGTCTCCCTTTACTCAACCCCCAAGAAAGAGTACGTCCTAACCAGACAACAGGCCCCAGCGGTTTCGACACGCTCCATCGGGAAACGTCATGAGGATGCAAACATGAGCGAGGCAGCCACTCAACCCAACGCGGCGAGCGCCGTCGATATCCTCCAGATCCTGGAGATGCTCCCACACAGATATCCTTTCCTGCTGGTGGATCGGGTTCTGGAGTACGAGCGCGGCGCCCGGCTCAGGGCCCTCAAGAACGTCACCATGAACGAGCCCTTCTTTCAGGGGCACTTCCCCGGCACCCCGGTCATGCCCGGCGTGCTCATTCTGGAATCCATGGCGCAAGCTGGGGGCATCCTCGTCAGCGTGAGCACGGACAAGCCCGACGACTCGCTCTTCATCTTCACCAGCATCGAACGGGTGCGCTTTCGCCGGCCCGTCTACCCCGGCGACCAGCTCATCCTCAACTGCTGGGACATCCGCACCAAACGCAATTTCTACAAGATGCACTGCGACGCGCGCGTGGAAGGCGACTTGGCCGCCGAAGCCTCCCTCACTGCGGCGTTGCTCTCGCGCGACCAGCTCTAGACCGGCGTCCAAGGCGGGGGACCATGGCGAAGTTCGATCAGGCTCACTTCAAGATTCTCAAAGATATCAGCGCCTTCTCTTCCATCAAACGCTACCACGGCATGCTGCCGGCGAAGCTTGCGCTCTTCTACGACCAGTCCAAGGTCAACAAGCTCATCGAAGACGAATGCGTCGAACGTATCGTCATCAGCTTCCCCTGCGGCTCCGAGACCGTGATGCTCGCCCTCACGGAGCGCGGGCATGAGATGCTCGAAGCCCTGCTGCCCGAGTACGAAAAAGCCGTGGCGCGCGTCTCCCCGGCTGAAGAGGACGACGGGAGCATGCAGGCGCAATCCGGCCTTTCCCGCGAGCAGTGCATCCTCATTTCGGACGTCTACCACTACTCCAATATCCACGAGTACGGGGGCCTCATGCCTTACGACATCCTGGAGCGGTACTCCTCCAAGGACGTCAACGCACTTTCGGCTTCCGGCTACCTCATCCACGTCAAGGCCGAGATGGGCAAAGGCAAGAAGCGCAAAGGCGTCATCCTCACGGACAAGGCGCTCAGCACGCTGCAGGCCATGAACCTTGCGCCCATGAACGCCGGCTTCATCAATCCCTGGCGCCACCCCTGCCGATGATCGCACCCTGTTCCTGTCGCGCGTCTGTCTTGACAGTCCCGCTCGTGTAGAACACTGCGAGCGCCCCAACGCGCCTGCGGACTCACTCCGCGGAGCAGGTCTCGCCGTGTTCCCGGCGCAGGAAGTAGCCGTGCGCCAAGCCGAAGGCCCCCGCCAGCATCATATCCCCCCCGGGCGCCGGCTGGCTCACCCCGCCGGGCCATCCCGCCAGCGCCTCCAACGCGAGACGCCGTCGCGGCCCCAGCACCACCGCGTGAGCGAAATCGCCAGCGGCTGCAGGCGTGGGCAACGTCAGGCTGCCGTGGCCGCCTTGCTCCAGCACCCATTCGTTGGGCAGCCGCCCCGTGCGGAAGCGTTCCAGGTCTTCGGCGACATCTGCCGGCGCGAGCATGCCCGTGTGGTGCTCGTAGACGCCGTGGACGCGCCCCCGATACAGCAGAAAGCCCAGGAAGTGGCTGTTGCCGGCGTTCACCACCAGCACGCCCTCCTCGTCGCAGCGACGGCGCCATTCGGGATCGAAGAGCACGCCAAGGACCGCGGCGGCGCCCGTGTCCGCCACCAAGCCACGACCGATGGCCCGGCGCAAGGTCACCAGACGCGTCAATTCCGGGGGCGGCGTCTCGAAGAGCAAGGATTCCGGCCGGCCGTCGCATTCCCGCAGCATGCGTTTCCACATGGCGAAACGTCCCACGCGGTTGCTGGCGCCAGGATGCGCGCCGTGGTCTTGCGCTGCAACAAGCACCATATCCGGCGGCTCCAACCCGGCCAGCGTGAGCAGACCATGCCAGAAGCCG
>CAYVWB010000112.1:0-9462 GCA_964455395.1 uncultured Desulfovibrionaceae bacterium | reverse complement strand
CGTCTTGCCGGCGTCGATGTGCGCCATGATGCCAATGTTGCGCTGCTTGGGAATGGGGACGACTCTGGACACGGCTCTCGGCTCCTCAGATTACCAGCGGTAGTGGGCGAACGCCTTGTTGGCGTCTGCCATCCGGTGGGTGTCTTCTTTCTTCTTCACAGCGCCGCCGCGGTTGTTGTAGGCGTCAAGCAGCTCGCCAGAGAGCCGGTTGACCATGCCCTTCTCGCCGCGGGCGCGAGCGTAGTTGATGAGCCAGCGGATCGCCAAGGCCACTTGTCGGTCCGTCCGGACCTCCATGGGCACCTGGTACGTGGCGCCGCCCACACGACGGGGCTTCACTTCCATGTGCGGCTTGACGTTGTCCAAAGCCTTCTCGAACGCCCGCAGGGGCTCTTCGTTGGACTTGGCGGCGAGCTCGTCGAGCGACTTGTAGAAGATCGTCTCAGCCACGCCCTTCTTGCCGTCACTCATGAGACGGTTGATGAACTTGGCTGCGAGCCGACTGCGATAGATCGGATCGGGGATGATGTCCCTTTTGGGCACGGATCCTTTGCGGGGCATGACTTTGCGTCCTCTCTAGACTATTTGGGCCGCTTGGCGCCGTACTTGGAACGGCCTTGGCGGCGATCGTTCACGCCGGCGGTGTCCAGGCTGCCGCGCACGATGTGGTAACGCACGCCGGGCAAGTCCTTCACACGGCCGCCACGAATGAGCACCACGGAGTGCTCCTGCAAGTTGTGGCCCTCGCCGGGAATGTACGCCGTCACTTCGATCTGGTTCGTCAGACGCACACGCGCGACCTTGCGCAGCGCCGAGTTCGGTTTCTTCGGCGTGGTGGTGTACACGCGCGTGCACACGCCACGGCGATGGGGGCACGCCTGCAAGGCGGGAGTCTTCCGCCGCTTGGGCTGCGCCTCGCGCTTCTTGCGCACAAGTTGGTTGATGGTAGGCATTGTCCGTCCTCCAGGCTGCTTGCCCTGGCTATTCGCCGTTGATGCAAAAAAATGTATGGCGCGAATCAGTGCAAAGACGCAGTTATCTAGAGAAGACTGCGCCCGCTGTCAAGCCTTCCGCCCCACTTTTTCGTCGAACTCCCCAACTTTTTCTTCCACGCTTGACTTCAGCGCCCAAACACGGTTCATTCTACCCTGTGCGGACCCACGCCGCTTGCTCCCATCCGGACACTTCTCACTGGCGACTGCGGCCTTTCACTGCAGCCTCTTCACTGCGGCCGCAGGATGCGGCTGGACCCGCAAAACCGCACGGCTCTCGACCACGCCGAGACCGAATCGACGCCTCGAAAACCACTTCGCACCCTACTCACACGCAACCACAAGGAGCTACACCAGATGACCGCCAAGACCGAACAAGACCTCCGCGAAGCCTTTGCCGGCGAATCCCAAGCCAACCGCAAATACCTCGCCTTCGCCGAACAAGCGGACAAGGAAGGCCACGCCCAGGTGGCGCGCCTCTTCCGCGCCGCCGCCGCTGCGGAAACCGTGCACGCGCACGCCCACTTGCGCGCCATGAAGGGCGTCAACGACACCCTGGCCAACCTCAAGGAAGCAGTTGCCGGCGAAACACATGAATTCAAAGACATGTATCCCGAGATGATCGAGCACGCCCGCGAGGAAGGCCACAAAGCTGCTGAGCGCTCCTTCGTCTACGCCAACGAGGTGGAGCAAGTTCACGCGAACCTCTACCAGAAAGCGTTGGACAACCTCGACTCCCTCGAAGAGACCCCCTACTGGGTCTGCAAAGTCTGCGGCTACACCTGCGAGACGGAAGCCCCGGACGAATGCCCTGTCTGCAAAGCCAAGAAAGTCGCCTTCTTCAAGGTGGACTGATCCCCCGCGCCGGCGCCTGCTCGCGGCGCCTCTGCGCGAACACATACGCCGCGTCGGGAGAGATGCTCCCGGCGCGGCGTTTTCCGTATCCTTTGAAGACTCCGCATGAACGCATGATCATCCATGGATGAACATGCAAGGAACAGCCCACGACTCGCCCCCACGCCACTGCGCACGGGCGACGCGTATGGTCGACACAAGCCACAGGCGGCGTTTCGGCGGCCAGCAAGAACTCCAGGCGCCGACACGACAGCCTATTCGTGTGCAACCCGATTGCGGCCGTTGTTCTTGGCGTTGTAGAGGGCGTGGTCAGCGCGGGTCAGCAGACTGTCCGCGTTGTCGCCGGGCGTGTACTGCGCCACCCCGAAGCTGGCGGTGACAGGGTGTGCCGGGCTGGGCCTGGCTGCAGCTTCGATCTCGCGGCGGAGGCGCTCCGCCAGCGCCACGGCTTCGTCGCAGTCGGCATTCGGGCAGAGGACCAGGAACTCCTCGCCGCCCCACCTTCCCAGAAAGAAGTCCTTGTCCAAGCCGGCTTTCATCACGGCGGCGATGCGCTTGAGGACGTCGTCCCCCACAAGGTGGCCGAACGAGTCGTTGACTTTCTTGAAGTGGTCCACGTCCATGATGATGATGGAGAGAGGCCGGCCGGACTGCGCGGCCTGGAGGATGAGCTGGGCGTACTGTGCGTCCAGGCTCAAGCGGTTGGCGATGCCGAGCAGGCTGTCCTCGTTGGCGAGGCGCTCCAGCTCCTTGCTCTTGAGCGCGAGCTTGGCGTGGGCTTCCGCGAGCTTGTTCTGTGTATCCTTGAGCTCGGTGATGTCCACGGCGATGGAGTATTTGACGGTGCGGCCGTCCGGCCAGCTCACGGCTTTTTCCAGCAGCTGACGCCATGCGTCTTCCGCTTCACTGAAGAGAGGGAAGGCCACGGTTTCGCCGTTGGAGCGGCGGGCGTCGTCAAGCAGTTGGTTCACCTTGCAGAACTCGCAGGGGCCTTCCTGTTGGTAGATGGCCCGCCAGCAGATCTGGCCCACGCAGTCGCCGCGCTGTTCGCGCATCATGCGGTTGACATAGATGATCTCGTACGTCTCCACGTCCATCACGTAGACGCCGAAGGGCATGATGTCGAAGAGCGTCTCGAAGAGTTGCGCCTCGATCATCCCCCCTCCGGAACCAAATATTTTTCAGTAATTTTGGTGATGGTTTCCTGCAGCTTGTCGCGCTTGAACGGTTTGAGCACGTAGCCCTTGGCGCCGGCTTCCACCGCGTCGATGACCATTTGCTCCTGCCCGTGGGAAGTGACCATCACCACCAGGGCCTTGGGGTCCACGGCCATGATGCGTTTGGTGGCTTCGATGCCGTCCATGTCCGGCATGGTGATGTCCATGGTCACCAGGTCAGGGCGGAAGTCATCGAACAAGCGCACGGCGTCTTCGCCGGTGCGCGCCGCGCGCACCACCATGTGCCCCAGCTCTTCCAGCATGAGTGTAAGCTTCTTGATGGTGATGTTGGAGTCGTCCACCACCAAAATCTTCATCGGTTTCAAGCTGTTCCTCCTGAACACACGCACAGGGACAAGGCCTGCGCGCCTCCGGTCCGCCTTGTCTCAGGCGAAGAGACGAGACCAGCAGCGTCGGCCTCTGCAAACGCCGAGTACGCGCTGGCGTGGCGACAGCATAAACATGTCGCCGGCATGGCGCAATAGCTGAAAGGGAGATTACGCCGCAAGACGCGGTCTCAAGCGCCTCGTTTCTCGCTTTCGGCGCTGCCGGATCGCCGCAAGGGCAGCGTGAAATCCAGTTGCAGCCCCTGCCCGGGACGGTTCTCCACGGCGACGCTGCCGCCCAGCGCGTTGAGTTCCCGCCAGACCGAGGCCAGCCCCACGCCACGGCCGGAGACCTCCGTGACATCCGCACATGTGGAGAGCGCATCGTGGAAGATGCAACGAACAAGCTCCTCGTCGGAGAGCTTCTCCGCAGCAGCGCCCAGCCGCTCCCGCACGCGTTCGAGGTCCACGCCACGGCCGTCGTCGCTGATGCGCACGGAGAAGGCCTCTTCCCCCGCCATGACGACGCACCGGAGGACGCCCTGCTCCGGCTTCCCCGCGCCCACGCGTTCGTCCGGCGTCTCCAGGCCGTGGTCCACGGCGTTGCGGAACACATGGACGAGGCTGCGGAAGAACGCGCCGTACTCGTCCGGATGGACCATGACATGGTCGCCTTCCACCTCGAAGGGTTCGATGGCCTTGCCCAGGCGCTCCGCGAGTTTCCACGCCATCTTGGGGTAGGAGTCCAGCAAAGCGCGCGCCGGGACGTGGCGGATGCGGGTGAAGTCCTCCAGCAAGCGGCTCGTTTCGGGATCGAAGAGCTCGCGCCGTTCGGAGAGTAGCGAAGCGGCCAGCCGCTCCAGCACGGCGGCCTGCGTCTTGGAGATGGTCATCTTCCCTTTGCGTTCGAAGAAGTCTTCCCCAAGCGCCTCGATGAGCACGGCTTTGTCGCGTTCCAGCGCTGTACGACAATCCGCGTTCAGGAAGGCCTCGCGCATGGCCTCGACATCCGGGCTGTCGAGCAGCGAGGCGGAGGAGTCGTCCGAGGCCTGCTCCTGATTCGCCAGCGCTTGCTCCAGCACGTGGAGTCGTTCCGGCAGGTGGATGAAGTCGAACTGCGCGAAGAGCCCCTTGAAGGTGTGCGCCTTGCGGAAGAGCTCGCCATAAAGTTCGTGTTGCTGCTCGTCCGTGAGGGTGGCCGCCGCTTCAGGCGCAAGCTGCATGGCGGCTTTGTCGAGAAAGCCGTCGAACTCGCTCAGGGTGTCGAAGAAGTCGTCGGCGTCGCGCACGGCGGAGACGATGAAAGCGAGGCGGTTGCGTTCCTGCTGGACCACGCTCTCCAGGCGGCGTTCATGGGTGATGTCCGTCAGGATGACCATGACGCGATTGTGCGCCGCCATGCGGTGCGCCGCCAGATAATTGCGGCTGTTGATGACGAGGTCGCGGGGGAGCAGGGAGAGGTAGAGGTCGCGGATGTATTCGTCCGGCTCCTCCAGGATGCGGCTGATGTTCTTGGCGAAGAGCTGCTGTTGAGCGACGTCGTCCGGAAAAAGGAGCGCGTCCGCGCGCTGGCCGGCCACGGGGCCTTGGAAGATGCGCTCGCATTCACGGCTGTATTCGGAGTCCACGGCGAGGTTCTCGCTGAAGGAGAGGAAGCCCTGCCCGGAGTTGTTGAGCAAGGCGGAGAGTTTGCCCCGCGCCAGCTCCACTTTGCGGCGCGCTTCGTTGAGGGCGATGTGGTTGCGCACGCGCGCGTCCACGATGGCCGGGCTGAAGGGCTTGGCGATGTAGTCGATGGCGCCGGCTTCCAGCCCCTTGCGTTCGTCTTCGGTCTCTTGCATGGCGGTGACGAAGATGATGGGGATCTCCGCGGTGTGGGGGTCCGCCTTGAGCCGACGGCAGACCTCGTAGCCGTCCATCTCCGGCATCATGATGTCCAGCAGGATGAGGTCGGGTCGTTTGTCTGCAGCGGCTTTCTCGATGGCTTGCTGGCCGCTCTTGGCCAGCACCACGGTGTAGTTGGGCTTGAGCAGATCCGCCAGGACATTGCGGTTGAACCGTTCGTCGTCGACGATGAGAATTCGCGGTTTGGTTTCGCTCATGTGGCGTCTCCCGGCGTCACGCTGCAGGTGTGGGATGGCGCGCCGTGATGCAGCGTGGCGCGTCGTTCGTTTCGCGTTCGTATCGACATGCGGATCAGAGGGTCGCATCAAGTTCGCGGGCCAATCGCTCGAGCGTCACTCTGGCGTCGGCGTATTCGATATCGTGCACCTGTTCCACGAATTCGTCCAGCAAATCCGCAACTGCGGCGCCAGTCAATGCGTTGCGCAACGCCCCTACATGGTCTTCCACTTCGGCGTCGTCTTCATCCAACAGCCGCGCCATGGTCCGCATGATGGCCACAGCTTGATCCAGGTCCGGCTGCGCCAGTCCATCCGAGCGTCCTGCCATGGAGCCCGGGGCGGCTGCCGCCCTCTCGGCGCCCTGCCCCACGCCGCTTGTGGATTCCTCGCCCGGGGGCAAGGCTTCCAGCGCAGCGAGGAGCGCGGCGAGCTTGGCCTGGAATTCCGGCAGGGACGCCTTGGCCTGCTCCACATCGCCCTCCTTGAGCGCAGCCTCGAACCAGCTGGCGACATCATACAGCGCCATGGCTCCCAGGTTGCCGGCCACCCCCTTGATGCTGTGGCCCAGCCGCTGAGCGTCTTCGTGGGCGCCTTCCTCCAGCAGTGCGCGCAGCCGCGCCGGCGACTCGGCGTGGTCCTTCCTGAAAATGCGCAACAATCGGACATAGGCCGATGTGCGGCCGCCCACCAGGCGCAGCCCACGGGGCAGATCCACCTCCGGCAGCGGTGGGATGGTCACGTCCTCGTCTTCGACTTGGGATGTCCCGAGGGACGTCGCGTCGGCGGCGCCGGCCCGAGCCGCCGCAGTGGTCTCGGCCGTCTGCTGCGAAACGGGGCGCTCCCGCGGGGGGATGTAGTGCAGCAACGCGTCGAAGAGCGCATCCGGATCGATGGGCTTGGTGAGGTGGTCGTTCATGCCGGCTTCCAGACTGCGTTCGCGGTCGCCTTGCACGGCGTGGGCGGTCATGGCGAGGATGGGCAACGTCGTCTCGCCGAGTTCCGTGCGGATGCGGCGTGTGGCGGAAAGGCCGTCGAGTTCGGGCATCTGGATGTCCATCAACACGAGGTCGTAGTCGCTGCGCTGCACGGCGGCCACGCCTTCCAGGCCGTTGATGGCGGTCTCCACGCGCATGCCGGCGAGGGAGAGCAGCTCCATGGCCACTTGGCGGTTCACCTCGTTGTCCTCCACCAGGAGGACTTTGGCGCCGCGGATGGGGGCCATGCGGTCGACATCGAGGGAGACGGACTCCGCTTTCACGCGGCGGGCTTCCGGCTTCGCGTTGAAGACGTTCATGATGGCGTCGTACAGCAGGGACTGGTTGACCGGCTTGATGAGCAGCCCGTCCAGCGGGGTGCGGGGCTCGGCCTCGGCTTCGAGCAGGAGGTCCTCGCGGGAGTAGGCCGTGACCATGAGCACGGCGGGGATATCCGAGATGCGGGCGGCGCTCTTGATGGCGCGGGTGGCTTCCAGGCCATCCATGCCGGGCATGCGCCAATCCATGAGCACCAGTTGAAACGGCTTGCCCTGGTCTGCAGCCTGCTCCAGGGCGGCGACGGCTTCCGCGCCTTCGGCAGCGGTTTCCACTTCGAAGGAGAAGGCCTGGAGCATGGCGCACAGGCTTTCGCGGGCGGCTTCGTTGTCGTCCACCACCAGCACGCGCACCCCGCGCAAGTCCATGAAGGCGCCGGCGCGGGCGGCTTCCCCGCGGGCGGCGCATCCCAGCTCCGCCGTGAAGGCGAACTCGCTGCCTTGGCCGGGGGCGCTGGTCACCTGGATGTCGCCATGCATCATTTCCACGAGCCGCTTGGCGATGGCGAGACCCAGGCCTGTGCCGCCGTAGCGTCTTGTGGTGGAGCCGTCCGCCTGTGAGAAGGACTGGAAGAGGCGTTCCTGCTGCTCGACGCTCATGCCGATGCCGGTGTCTTTGACGGCGAAGCGCAGGGTGGCGCGTTCGTCGTTGATGGCGACTGGGTCCACACGCACGATGATTTCGCCTGTCTCCGTGAACTTGACGGCGTTGTTGACGAGGTTGGTGAGGATCTGGCCCAAGCGCAAGGGGTCGCCCACCAGCTCCAAGGGAACTTGGGGCGAGACGGCGAAGACGATCTCCAGGTTCTTCTCTTCGGCGCGCACGCCCACAAGGCTGGCGAGGCTGTCCAGCACGTCATCGAGGTGGAAGGGGATCTTCTCCATCTGGAGCTTGCCGGCTTCGATCTTGGAGAAGTCCAGGATATCGTTGATGATGCCGAGCAAGTCGTTGGCTGCTGCGTGAATCTTGCTCACGTAATCGCGCTGTTTGGGGGTCAGCTCGGTCTGCAAGGCGAGGTGCGCCATGCCTATGACGGCGTTCATGGGTGTGCGGATCTCGTGGCTCATGCGCGCCAGAAACTCGCTTTTGGCGCGGTTGGCGTCGTCCGCCTCGTGAATCTTGATGCGGATGGCTTCCAGCATGGTCATGATGGAGCGAGTGAGCCGCGCCAGCTCCGAGGGTCCCGAGGGTTCCAACGCCACGTTCATGGCTTCCTCGTCGCCGGAAGCTGCGCCCAGGGCCACGGAATCCGCAGCGTCAGCCACGGTGTTGAGCGGTCGGACGATGCTGCGCACGATGATGAACGCCACCACCAGCCCGATGACCACGCTGACGGCGCCCACCAGCAGCACCACGTCCCGCGCGCTCTGGGTCTGTGCGGCCAGCACGGGGGTCAGCTCGTTTTGCTCCTCGCGCACGTCCTCCACCACGTCCGCCAGATAGTCGCCCAGCTGCGGCCCGATCACATCGACGGAGCCGGCCACAGCCTCGTTGCGCTCCAGGACCAAAGTGGTGAGCTCTTCCGCATAGACGGTGTATTCCTTGGCGGCCTTGCGCGCGGTGACGAGCCCTTGGCGGCGTTCGGGGTCGCGGATGAGTCCCACAAGGATACGCAGCACGCTGTCCATGTTGGCGAACTCTTCCAGCGTCGACGCCGCGGCGGTCGGCTCCTGGGTGTCCAGAAAGGTGCTCATGTGCAGCCGACCGGCGTAGATGTGGCCCAGCGCGCTCCAGGCGTAGTATGTGGTGGCGATGTCCCCGTCGTCGTAAGAAGCGTTCACGATGGCGGTGAGCTCCATCACCATGAGGTCGCCCAGTTCGCGCATGGCCCGGGCGACCTCCTGCCGGCGGGCTTGCATGGCGTTGATGGTCTCGAACGCTTCACCGTATTCCTGATGCGCCTCCTCGGCTTGATCGATGAGGGCCGCGCGTTGTTCTTGTGTGATGGCGTGGCGGGCTGCGGCCAGCTCCTGCGTTGCAGTCTGGCGGGCTTCGCGGAACCGCGCCAGAGCCCGTGCGTCTTCCGTGATGAGGAATTCGTTGAGGTGCAGCCGCTCCTGCAGCAGGTGAGCGCGCAGATCTGCAGCGGTGGTGGTGTCTTCCACCAGCTGGCGGTAGACGTCGAAGCCTTCGGCGGCGCGTTCCGTGGAGAGGAAGGCTTGCCCGGCGATGATGGCGAGCAAAACGAGAAGGAGGAGGAAACCGCCGATGATCCGTTGTTTCACGGACATGTCGCGCTCCTGAAGCTGGGATGCTGCGCCGGGCGCATGGGGCGCGCCCGGTCAAGGATGAGGGAGACCGCGTGACGCGCGGCTGTGGGCGCTACGGCTCTACGGTGAAGACGGGTTCGAAGTCGCGCGGGCCGAAGAGCTGTTCATACGAAAACTCGTTGACGTTCTCGGTGGAGATGATGGGGATGAGCGGGCCGGCGCGGAAGGGAAAATCCTTGCCGGGGATTTCGCCTTGCAAGAGCCGCAGCATCATGCCCACGGCGATGCGGCCTTGAGCCACCGTCATGTCCGCCGGGGAGGCGGCGATGTCGCCGGCGCGGATATGATCGAATACCGGCGGGGTGATGTAGGTGGAGACGATGGCGGCGTCCAGGCCCTGCGCCTGCAGGATGGCCACGGCTTCGGAGG
>CAYVWB010000111.1:0-10055 GCA_964455395.1 uncultured Desulfovibrionaceae bacterium | reverse complement strand
GCGGCGGCGAAACAAAATTCGGAATTTAAAATTCTCCGGCTCTCGAATCCTTTTTTCATGATTCTCTACGGGTTTATTGTTTCCCTTGCAGGACTTCTTATCATGAGCTGCCCAACCCGGATTGTACTTCGGGTCGGCTTCGGAGACACCTTCGGGATCCTTGCGGCAGCCGGATTATTTCTCGGTATTACAGCAGCTGTTTTCCTGATGAAGAGGAGAATATAGATGTCGATCGTGTTAACTGTTTCATTTATTACCTTGGGATTTGTAATCGGCTATTTAGGCCAAAACTCCAGAATGTGTTTTATCGGCGGATTCAGGGATTTTCTCATTGTTCGGGACACGGGTCTGCTCGAAGGATTGTTTTCTTTTTTAGCGGCCACGTGGTTTCTGATTTTTATATTTCGCTTGACCGGTTTAGTTCAAACAGATTACCCGGCAATAACCGTGATTATTGCATCGAAGTTCGGACTGATTTCCTTAGGAGGCGGTTTTATTATCGGCCTTGTTTCCACTTTTTCCGGCGCATGTCCCATGCGGCATCATGTTTTGTTCGGACAAGGGAGGATCGATTCCGGTTTTTATTTTATTGGTTTTTACGGAGGTGTAGTTGTCTACTATACCGTGATTGTCACACTCTTTAAAAATATTTTTTAAAATTGGAGTTGTTTAAACCACTGCTCCTTATGCAGTAAAGAATAGACTTCAGGCATACCGCGGATAATCATTTTATACCCGGCTTCAAGATTTACGACAGGTACAGGCCGTTCCCAGTCCACGATTGAGCACCTTCCTGTAACATGTTCTGAGAGCACTATAATGTGAATCTGTTCAATTGTACCTTCCGAGTCAATATGCTGTAGAACAGCATGCTCGCGTTTAAACCTTTGGGCGAAAACTTCCCGGGAAAGGGTATAATAATCAATAACCTTTAAAGTAACGAACCGTATTCTCCAGCCGTTTACCCCCAGGTCCTCTTTTAACACAGCTACACTATTTTTTGGATCCATTATTTCGCGAAGGACGTATTCACCTTCCTGCTTTTCCCACACACCTTCTATGTAGTTTCCCGCCAGTTGTTCATATTCCCCGTTATCAAGCCTGCGGTACTGGTTCAATACGAAATTTGTAATTCTGTTTTTAATTATTCCGGTTTCAGTTCCAATAAAACTGCTGTAGAGGCCTTCACCGACAGCAAACAGACTTATAGCGAATAGAATATATAGTTTATTCTTTTTAAAAAACTCTTTGACCATAATGAACAAATAAGGCGGCCGGCAACGGCCGCCTGATTAATGGAATGTAGTTCTAAAGACCGGCTTTAATCCTCCGGCATATACTGGGAATATTTATCATACCATTCCTGTGCATTTTCAATTGTTACTACAGGAGTTTCGATAAGAACAATCCCCTCTTCTACATAATCTTCCAGATCGGCTTCACCCCGCGCAACTTTGACCGCTCTTTCCATCAACATATTGGCATAGAGGTACGGCTGCTGTGCAATGTCGCACCGGAACATGCCACCTTTCATGATTTCTTCAAATCCTTTCAGTGCGCCGTCGAACCCAATAACAAGGTTCTCAGCATCCTTTTTATCCGCGGCTTTCATCGCACTCAGGGCACCAAGAGCGGAGTCGTCGTTGCATCCGAATACGACATTGATATCGGGATGCGCCTGAAGCAGGTTTTCCATGGCTTTTAAGCCGCCTTCACGAGTCCCCATACCGGCTTCGTCGTAGATTTCATAATCTCTGTCCATGTGCTCTGCTAAATAATCCTCGAACCCTTCGTTCCTTTTCACACAGTCGGTAAAGGTCGGCAGTGTGAGATGAGCTACAACAACATCTTCGCTTGCGAGAATATTATCGTTAATCCAGTTAACCGCAAATTCACCGGCCCGCTGGCCGCCGTAGTAACTCTCGGTACCGACAAAGGGGATGAAATTACCGGTTAACTCCTGAGGCGAACCGTCGTTAGCAAGAACAACATCGTTTTCCATGCAGAGGTTTTCAACAGCCCTCCAGCTAGCTGTGTCTGCGGGAGCGCAAATGATCGCATCACACCCTGCGGCAATTAAATTTTCCGCAGCAGTGACCGTTTTTTCAGGGCTCATCTCGGTAATACTGAATTCTACATCCACGCCCATCTCTTCAGCCTTGTCCTTGTAACCTTGGTTCAAGATCAGTTGATATTCATGTTCCAAAGTGATTTGAATAACACCGACTTTGAGTGGGCCTTCTTCCTTTTCCTTCTGCCCGCCTGCCATGGCGATTGCGCCTACGGCAAACAACAGCACTGTTAATAATACAAGTACTTTCTTCATGCACTTCTCCTTTTTAGCTCTGTTCGAGCGGTTTTATTTAAAACAACCAACGGTTGTTTATTCCTATAAATAGACCTAGCTTATTTTTACCGCTCTCGCTCTCTGATCGATAACAATTGCGATATAAATAATTAAACCTTTGGCCATTAGCTGGTAGTAATATTCAACACCGAGAATCGTAAGCCCGTTGCTTATTACTCCGACCGTAAAGGCCCCGATCAGGGTGCCGAGCATGCTTCCTCTACCGCCGTTTAAACTCGTACCCCCGATAACGACACTCGCTATGGCATCCAGTTCGAATCCCTGCCCGGTTACGGGGCTGCCGGAAAAAAGCCGCGCCGCCATAACGCAACCTGCAAGAGCGGTCAGTGCACCGGAAATTATAAAAACAATAATTTTAATCCGATCCGCATTGATTCCGGATGTCCGCGCCGCCTCTTCATTGCCGCCGACGGCATATACGTATCTGCCGAACCTGGTCTTCCGCAGAATGAATTGGCCGACGATAAGTACAATTGCTGCTATGATGACCGGAACCGGTATGGGGCCTAGATATCCGATACCGAGCTTCATAAAGGTGTCATTCTCTATATATACCGGCTTTCCTCCGGACCAGCTTAAGGACAAACCTCTTGCGATGCTCATCATCGCGAGAGTTACAATGAGGGCCATTAACCGCTGTTTCGCAATGGAGGTACCTATTATCGCCTGGAGTCCGGCAAGGGCGAACATGGTAAAAATTACCGACACCCACCACGGTACACCGAGGAGCAGGACCTTTGCGGCAAAAATCCCTGTAAGCGCTAAATAGGAACCGACGGCAAGGTCAATGTTGCCGGTAATCATGATAAACGTAAGGCCGACTCCGACAATTACCGTAATTGATACCTGCCTGGCTACGGTCAGGAGATTCTGAACGGTAAAAAACCTGCCCCTGGATGCTATAGCGAAAAAAATACTTAAAACGATTAATGCGATAAGTACTCCTAGCCGTTGTAGGAGCTGGGGATTCAATATTCGCTTGATAAATTTTTTTCTACTGTTCGTTGTTTCCATCTCGCCCTCTCTAAATAGATAATGCCATGATTTTTTCTTCGCTTGCTTCCTTGTTCAAAAACTCCCCGACGACGGATCCCTGATTCATAACAAGAATCCGGTCGCATAGTGATAATATTTCCGGCAACTCGGAAGATACAAAAAGGATTCCTTTTCCCTCATCCGCCAGTGTTTTTATTATTTTATAGATTTCAGCCTTCGCCCCCACATCAATGCCCCGAGTAGGTTCATCCATAATAAGAATTTGGGGCTGGTTTGTCAGGCTCTTGGAAATAACGACCTTTTGCTGATTTCCACCGCTCATGGTGATCGTCTGAAATTCAGTTTTCGGAGGTTTTATATTCAGCAAATTTATAAACTCTTTGACAACTGCTTTTTCTTCCCTTGTCGAAATATATCCGCTGTTTGTCATTTTCCAAAGATTGGCGATAGTTACATTTTCGCGGACATTGAAATTAAGAAATAGACTCTTATTTTTTCTGTCTTCACTCGTCATGCCCATACCGTTACGGATTGCGTCCTTAGGTGATCTTATCTTCACTTTTTTGCCGTTTAACTTTATCTCGCCTGAATCAATCTCGCGTATCCCGAAAAGCGCTTCCATCAGTTCGGTCCGTCCTGCACCTACAATTCCGGAAAACCCGAGTATTTCTCCAGGCCTCAGGTGGAAAGAAATATTATGCAGCAGCCCTTTGATTGACAGGTTCTCTACCTCTAAGAGATGCTCCTGCCGGAGAGCACGTTCCGACTCCTCCGCTGTGTGATAATACTTATTTTCTATCTCCCTTCCCACCATCATCCTGACAATTTTGTCGTAATTCAGGTTTTCAATGTTGTCCGTTCCTACCAGCTTTCCGTCCCGAAGAACCGTAACGACATCGGCAACCTGGAAAACTTCCTCCAGCCGGTGGGAGATATACACAATTGAATGTCCCTGGTTCCTTAATGATCTTACTATTTCCAAGAGCTTTTCTGTTTCTTTCAGTGTCAGGGAGGAAGTAGGCTCGTCCATGATAATTACTTCACTCTCATAAGAGAGGGCTTTTGCAATCTCGACAATCTGCTGTTCAGCTATACTCAACTGGTCTATCATCATCCTCGGATCAATTTCGCTGGAGAGCATGTCTAAATATTTCTTAGATTCCTCGGCAATTTTATCTTCCTGGAGAATGGTCAGAAATGTTTTAACCGGTTCTTTGCCTAAGAATATATTTTGACCCACCGTCAGGTTGGAACAGAGGTTGAGTTCCTGGTAGATCGTAGAAATTCCAAGTTCCTGCACCTGTTTCGGATTAAGATTATTTATTTCTTCGCCGTGAAAGTAAATCTCGCCTTCGTCCAGCTGATAAAGGCCGGAAAGAATTTTCATAAGAGTTGATTTACCGGCACCGTTTTCTCCGACAAGAGCGTGTGCTTTACCCCTCTCTACGCCGAAAGTCACATCATCCAGCGCGGTGACTCCGGGAAATCGCTTTGTTATATTCTTCATGAGAAAGATTTGTTCATCCATCAGCCTTGCCCCAAGCATTTTGCGCAAGAAAATGATTAATATCCCTTACTGCAGGATAAAAATTTTTATAAGCCCTTTCATACCAGGCTTGATATAATTCCGCATTTTTCCTCTTCGGCGCTATTTCTCTGTATTCATACCGGACGGCGCTTCTGGCATCCTCAAAGCTATTGTACAACCCGCTCCCTATTCCTGCAAGCATCGCCGCTCCTAAAGCCGTTACCTCGGGTATGTCCAGCACCTTTATTGAAACATCGAGAATGTCCGCCCTGTTCTGCATCCAAAAATCGCTGTACACGGCACCGCCGATATTGAGAATTTCCATAGGTGCAATTCCGGAAACCGAAGTAAGGGTTTCATACATGAGACGTGTTTGATAATTTATTCCTTCCACTGCAGCCCGGAGAAAATCGGCTTTCTTCGCCCGGTCCGAAATACCTGCAAAGCAGCCCCGGGAAAAAACATCCTGTACCGGTGTTATACTCCCGAAGATGTGGGGAAGGAACATAAGTCCGCCGGCTCCCGGAGATGTATGTTCAATATGCGAAAAAAGCGATGCATTATCTTTACATTCTGCAGTGAATAAGGTTTTCCGAATCCATTCGATAATCCCGCCTGCATACTGCACGCCGATAAGTACATACTTATCCTGTACAACCCCTTTTTCACAGACCAGATTACTCTCCATCCCTTCTTTTAAAATGACCGGGCTGTCTTGACTTATCATGATTGATTCGAATGTGCCTGTTACGGTAACGACCTCGGACTCCCTTGAAGCTGCGGCAAAATAACTGGTTACATTATCGTGTCCGCCGAGAACTACAGCCGTGCCTTCCTTCAATCCGGTCTGTTCTGCTGCCTCTCCGGTTACACCACCCAGCAGGGTGCCCGAAGGAAGGGCTTTTGGAAAAACTCTTTTCTCTATTCCAACTTTATCGAGAATTGTATCTGACCAGGCTAGTTTTTTCTGATCAAATGCGAGGGTTGTCGATGCTTCCGAATAATCTGTAGCCTTTACCCCGGACAGCATATAATTTATGTAATCCGTAGCGTTCAGCCAGACCTCTGCTTTTTCATACAGTTCCGGGAAATATTTCTTAAGCCACATTATCCGAAAGAGGGTAAGATAATACCACGGCCGAATACCTGTTATTTCATAGGACCGTAAGTCTTCGATTAACTCCAGATAATCGTCCCTCTGTTCGATAGTCGCCTTATCGTAAAAACTGATAATCGGAAATACGGGATTACCCTCCGGATCGAGGGCCACGGCATCGGAACCGAAGCCGGTCACCGCAACCCCGCCTACATCCCGGTTGCCTCCGGCGTTTTTCAGGCAATTACGAATCGAGGCAGTTACTCCGGTCCAAAGTTTGTCCGGCGGCAGCGTCAGCAGTTCGCCCCCTTCCGGAAGGGAATAGGTATCGAGGGGTGTTTCGGTCCTTCCCAATGAGAGCAGTTTCCCCTCTGGAGTAAACAGCCCGGTTTTTATCGACGTTGATCCGATATCAATGCCCATTATCTGCATAATCAACCGCTCTGTACTGCCGCCGGATATGTACCGTACCGCTTTACTGCATCCAGCATAGCTTTATAATTCTCCGGGCGCACTCCTGAATGAATCATATTACTGGAGGATAAAATATACCCTCCCCCCTTACCCGCATCAGCTATACTCTGCCGAACCGCTTCTTCCACTTCTTCTTCCGAACCGTACACAAGCACGTTCTGACAGTCGATATTTCCCTTCAGACAAATCCGGCTGCCGTATTGCTCTTTTATCGTCTTTAAATTCATACCGCCGTTCGGATCTATAGGATCCATGCAGTCCACACCGCTTTCAATCCAGTGCTCCATAAGATCAGTCACATCTCCGTCACAATGCTTAATACAGTAGCACCCTAAGGACTTGAATCCTGCGATTGCTCGCTCAAATCTCGGTGCGAGCATCTTGAAATATGTGTCGGGACTCATGATCAATCCCCGGTTACCGGCTATATCATCGGTTGTTGCTATGATCTCGATACCGAACTCCCGGCATGCCCGTTCCGCAAGGGTGTAATTATACTCTACAATCCGGTCAATCAACTCGCCTGCGTATTTCTTTTCAGTGACAAGAGCTATAAGAGCATTCTCATAACCTGCAAGGTCCCGTATATCGGAGAAAACATCCCGCACATTCAGGACGATCGCTTTTTCTCCGTTATACATTTCACACGCCTTCTTAAGCTGCATAAACCGGTGGTCCACCTGCGTGTCCGGAAATGTATAGTCTCCATGACGGCGGATATCTTTAATCGGGCTCTCTGTTATAATACTTATGTTTTCTCTTGTGACCTTACGCCTGCATTGCCATTCGTCGATGAATGTATCTCTGCCGACATGCTCCCGAATATAGTCAGGCCTGATCACAATACCGTCAAGGCCGAGAAGTTCTACAGCTTTGAAAATATCATCCTCCCCGATAAGCTTTTCGAGAACTTTTGAATTGATGTCCCATTCGAAAGTCGGTACACACTCGGGTTCTTCTCTTTTTAATGCCTGCAAAACATTCGTTCGTCCGCTCACGATTCCTTTACCGCCTCGAACATGGCAATGATATTA
Organism: uncultured Desulfovibrionaceae bacterium; assembly: GCA_964455395.1. Lineage (GTDB taxonomy): Bacteria > Desulfobacterota > Desulfovibrionia > Desulfovibrionales > Desulfovibrionaceae > CAYVWB01. Next base: position 2,559 of record CAYVWB010000111.1, on the reverse strand, counting down.
TCCGCCGGTACTTCATCTAGAATATTGTGAACCTGCTGAAAGACGAAACCGCCGCCGGGCCGCATGATTTCTATATTTTCTTTCACGTGCTTTTTGACCGCAGCCGGGGTGCCTTTCGGCAGCATCTCCCGGGTATCGCAGCCCCCTCCCCAGAAGACCAAATTTTTTCCGAACTCTTTCTTCAGCTTCGGCAGCTCCATATCGGTGCAGGTAAACTGAACAGGATTGATTGCATCAAGCCCGGCATCGATGATGTCCGGAATCAGGGGGTATATTCCGCCACAGCAGTGCAGACTCGACTTTATGTGCGGGTACTTTTTTTTCGGATGGTTCCAGAGTACTTCATGCCGCGGCTTGAAAAACTCCTTATACATTGCGGGAGAAAACTGCGGCCCCTGCTGCATGCCGAGGTCGTCGCCGAAGCCTAATATATCTATATACGGCCCTACAGCGCTCAAATACTTGTCCATATTTTCCAAGTGTAATTCGGTAAGTTTATCCAGAAACATATGAATTCTCTTCGGGTCCGCCGCAAGCTGATAGAGAAAATTATCGATCCGGAAGGCAAACTCGCCTATTTCAACAAGATTGCCGCCGAAGGTCGCATAGACGGCCCGGTCGGTTGATTCACGGAGCGCTTTTGCCGTAGCCTCCAGCTGTCTGAGCCCTTCATCGTCGAAAGAAATCGGAGACGGCGGAATGCCGAGGCGCACCCACATAATCTGGTTTAAATCGTCCCTCAGGTTCGTGAAAGTAGTATCGTCGCTTTGGTAGTAGGGGAAATAGGTTTGTTCAAAAAAATGGCAGTCCGGTTTCTGGATACAGATTACCTGCCACCGGTCCCCGTACACCACATTGCCTTCATCGGTTTTCTTTACATCTATAAAAGAAGGGAGTTTACATTTCGTACCGTCGAACAGCTCCCAGTCCTGCCAGTACTCCGGTTTTTTATAGAAATCATGGCCCAGTTCAACGACATCGGCTCCTACAATATCCAGCACATCATCCTCTACGATTGCCAGCTGCTGGATAAAGTCGTACACATAGAGAGGACTTTCCGGAAGTCCAAGTTTTTTCCGCAGCCTCTTGTACGGCCGAACCATAATACCGCTGGACCGGTGACCATTGAAATCGACCGGTATGCGGTCGCTCTCTTTATGCTCAAGTGCAGCTGCTATTCGTTCCCGTGACGTCATAGATATACTCCAGATAGTAAATATTTAGTAAATTCAAAATACAAATAATTTCCACACTCTAACAAGATAATACAAAGGGTCTTCTCTTTATCTCTTGATATACCAGAATTGCCGGTAAATTACTTCAAATATAGTAAACTATCGCCCTACGCCTGTCAATATTTATTTTATTTTTAGTATTTACAAAACTTGAAAAACCTAGCATTATGTTGTAAAGATGATATGGAAGATGAAGACAATATCAAATTGACCCAGAAGGATATTGCACAATTAGCAGGCGTATCGGCATCTACCGTATCGATGGTGATGCGGGGAAAGGGCAGTATTTCTGATAAGATGCGCTCTAGAATCCTGCAGATCGCCGAAGAGAAGGGTTATCAAAAGCCTGCACCGAGGGATGGAGACATAAATCCTCCCCGGTATATCATGGTTTTAGAATGGGAATCATTTGAATATCAATGGAACTTCATCAAACCCTTTTTACTGAATCTGTCGGAATCACTGATAGAGGACAACTTTTATCCCATTTTCTATCACATTGAAAAAAATCTCCCTCCGGAACTCCTCGAACAGGCCATACTCTCATCTCAATGTTCCGGTATCTGTTCGATACACTATTTCAACAAATCATTGTTCAGCAGACTGGAAAAGGCGGGGATTTCGGTTGTGCTGTTAAACAATAATATTTTCCAAAATGAATTTTCCGCGGTATGTGTGGACGACTTTCAGGGTATTTATAACGGGGTTTCATACCTTGTAGAAAAGGGCCACAGGGACATTCTGTATTTTGATTATATCCGCCCGGATTTGGAAGCTTGTGTAACCGACAGATATTTCGGATTCAGAAAGGCTGCGGAGGAGTATGATCTGAACAATCAGGAACGGATAACCCTTGTTCTTGAAAATAAACAGGAATTATTTCAAACCCTGCACAGGACTCTTGAAAACAACCCCGGCACAACGGCGATCGTATTCCATGATGACTATCTGGCTGCCTGGGGCATTCCCGAATTGGAGCGGATGGGCCTGCACATTCCGGAGGACATTTCAGTCATTGCTCCGGGAGACACCCTTAATTTCAGCGAACCCTTTAGCCCTCAGTTTACCACCATACAGATTGACACAGCTACCATGGGGAAACTCGCAAGCCAGCTGCTGGAAGAAAAGATCAGATATGCGGAATCGGAAGTAAAACATTTAAAAGTGACCCCGACAATCGTCGACAGAGGTTCCTGCAGGGTGCTGGTCTGAGTCTCGGCTCGGGACAGCGGAGTACGCGCCCCGGATGGGAGCGGTTACGGGCCCGGACGGCAGGGCGGAGGGGACGGAGCCCGAAAAGCCGGCCGGAAAGCCCGTTCGAGCG
>CAYVWB010000110.1:0-10427 GCA_964455395.1 uncultured Desulfovibrionaceae bacterium | reverse complement strand
CACCGCGCGCATCAAGGGCATGTTCGTCTACCCCCATCAGGTGGAGCAGGTCATGGCCCGCTTCGACGAAGTCAAGCGCTGGCAGATCGAAGTCACCAACCCCGGCGGCATCGACGAGATGACGCTCTTCGTGGAAGCCTCCAACTTCAAGCGCGAAGACGAGCTCCTTCACCTCTTCCGCGAGAAGATCAAGCTGCGGCCCGAGCTCAAGGTCCTCGCGCCGGGCGCCCTGCCGCCGCAGATCCGGCCGATCGAAGACAAACGCAAGTGGGACTAGGGGGGGCGACAGGCTTCGCAACCAGATCTCGGCGGACCTGAAGAGACATGAAGGAAAGCGAAGGCTCTGCGTCTTGTACGCCACGTGACGAGCCTTCGCCATTGCTGCTCAGGTCCCGCATGCTCTCGATCGAGTCGCGCTCTTCAGGGAGACGCCTGTCGTCTGCGCTCATCCGGGCTGGTTGTCGATCGCCTGCGTTGTCCCTTGCGACGTGCGCGCGCCGGAAGCGGGCTGTGCGCCAACGGTCTTCTTGACTGGGACCATTGCTGCGGATCCATCTCCCTCGTCAGCAACAACACGATTCGGATACTGGCCATCCGGAGGCGAGCAATCTGCAGTGCTTTTTGCCTCATGCTCAAATGGAATGGGCATCCCGACGCATCCGTGGCGGCATGGATGTGTGATGAAAACACGCCTTTCGACTTGCCGAAAGACTGCCGAAGGAGCCCCTTTCCGCTGACTGGATGATGGAAGTCCCTACAGGAGCGGCGTCTGTCCTCAGTTGGGCCGTGGCGGCGCCTCAGTCGATTTGCAGTCGCGTTGCATGCCGTGGAGAAATTCCGGGGCTTGTCCCATGCCCGGGCAAGGGCCACGGCGTCGTGAACGAGCCATGAACGAAGCACACCCGAAGCGTACCTGATCCGCTCGAGGCGCGTACGCCGCCACGGCCTGGACGACCCGGCGCAGTCGATCGAGGATCATCCCCACACGAGAAGGAATTTTCGAACGTCATGCCTGAACTGCCCGAAGTGGAGACCGTGGCGCGCACGCTGGCGCCGGCGGTGACGGACCGATTCGTCGAGGCGGTGGCGGTGCGCAGCCCCCGCGGTTTGGACGATCCGGCGCAGTCCGCAGAGGTCTTTGCGCAACGTCTCGTCGGTCGTCGCATCCTGGGCGTGCGCCGTCGCGGCAAGCTGCTGGTGCTGCCCCTGGACGACGGGCAGGCCTTGGCGTGTCATCTGCGCATGACGGGTCGGCTCTACGTCCCCTTGCCGGATGATCCTCCGGACGCGCACACCCACCTCGTCTTCACCCTGCGCGGAACGGACGGCCCAACGACGCTGTATTACCGGGACGCGCGCACCTTCGGAGGGTGTCGCGTCGCCACGGCGGAGGAGCTCGCCGCCTGGCCGTTCCACGCCCGCATGGGGCCGGAGCCGCTGGAGCTGGACGCCGCAGGCTTCCGCGCGGCGCTGCAGGGGCGGTCCACCCGGGTGAAGGCGCTGCTGCTGGACCAGACAGCCATCGCCGGGTTGGGCAACATCTATGTGGACGAGGCGCTGTTCCGCGCGGGGATACGGCCCGAAACGCCGGCGGACCGCTTGGGTCCGCGACGGGTGGAGCGGTTGCGTCAGGCCGTGCAGGCGGTGTTGACGGAGGCCATCGAGGCGTGCGGTTCTTCCATCCGCGATTATGTGGACGCGCGCGGCGCGGCGGGATCCTTCCAGAAATGCTTCAGGGTCTACGGCCGTGGCGGCGAGCCGTGTCTTGCGTGCGGGGAGAGGTTGCGGAAAACCGCGGTGGCCGGCCGGGGCACGGTGTACTGTCCGCGGTGTCAACGCGGGTGAGGCTGCGTCAGTCCTGCAGGAAGGCGCCGTTTTCGTAGATGGTCTTGCGGGCGCCGTCAGCGAGGTTTGCGGTGACGACTTTGGGCTGGGTGTTCACCACGTCCCAATGGATGGCGGATTCGTTGAACCCCATGATGCGCTTGCGGTCCCTGTCCAGGGAGGCGGGCTCGCCGGCATAGGCGTTGATGTAGGATTGGCCCAAGGCGATGTGGCAGCTGCCGTGCTCGCCGCCGTGGTTTTCGTCATAGAGGGTGTTGGCCATGAACCGTGCGATGGGGGAGAAGCGTTTGTCCACCAAGGCGACTTCGCCCACTTTGTTGGCGCCGTGGTCCGTGGTCAGACGAGCGAGGGCTGCGGGGTGGCCTTCCTCTGCTTCCACGCGGATGGCTTCGCCCATGCGGAACTCCAGTCGCAGCCCGCGCACCTGGGAGCCAGCCACGTAGGTGGGCTGGTCCGCCAGGAAGACGCCCTCCACCGTCCGCCAATCCGGGGTGGTGTAATATTCGTAGCTGGGGATGTTGCGACCTGTGAGGGTGATCCACCGGCGGCGCTCGCCCAGGCCCACGAGCAGATCCATGGAGTCGCCTTGGATGCGCAGGCTGCGGATGTCGAGGTCGTCCAGCCACTGGCGGATGGCTTGGGCCTCGCGCTGGTAGAGTTTCCAGCTCAGCACGGGATCCGCCTGATCCAGTCGGCACGCCGAGCGGATCTGCGCGGCGTAGTCCTCCAGCGTGCACCCGGCCAGGTCCGCCAAGCCTCGCGTGGGGTAGAGGCCCACGGTCCAGCCCAGCTCGCCCAGCGCTTCGCGGCGGCTCTGCAGCTGCTTGAGGTGTGCGCGCGAACGCTGGTGGATGGTCATCTGTTCGGGGTCGATGGTCGCGAGGTGCGTCTGGGATTCGGGCGCGAGCAAGGACACCACGCCGTCCACTGCGGCGAGCAATTCCTCCTCGCCGGGTATGGGGTGGCTCAGCCGTTTGTTGTTGGCGTAGCGATAGAAGTCGTGCTCCATGCGTGCGGAAAGCCCAGCACGGGGGATGGGGATGCGGTCCGTCTTGTGCAACAGTCCGGTCACAGCCTCCGCCAGTGGCAGCGCCGGGGGGTCGTACCGCACCAGCACCAGCGCGCTTTTCTTCAGGGGGCGGCCCCGCGCCACGTTCAGACCCCACAGAAGCGTTTCGGCGTAGCGCTCCAGCGTTTCCACACTGAAGAGGGATGGCGAATAGTCTGGAACCATGGAGCCTCCTGAGAGAGTGGATGGAAGCGGACAGTGTGCGTCATCCGGCGTGTTTTGGCAAATGCGCCGACGCGACGCCCAGCCGTCACGGGGGGCGCGCCATCAGTCGGGGCGTCCGCCGTGCGCAGCAGGGGTCGACGCAGCCTCGTCACGGCTTCGCCACAAGCCCCTTTTGTCCGCGACGAAATTCCTGTAGGATATTGTCTCCAACGTGGACCGAAGCAGGTTCGCACACGTCGCCGGGCGCATCCCACTGGAAAGCGCCGGCGCCACCGGCTCAAACGAGGTGGATAGCATGGTCATACGCAGTTGGGGAGCGCGCGGCTCAATCGCTGTCTCGGGCGTGGAATACCAGCGCTACGGCGGCGACACCACGTGTCTGGAGATACGCACCAGGGACGATGAAATCATCGTGGTGGACGCCGGCACCGGCGTGCGTCGGCTGGGCAACGCCCTGCTGGCCGAGGAGCGGCTGGAGCTCAGCATGCTCTTCACCCACGCCCACTGGGACCACATTCTGGGATTTCCCTTCTTCAAACCGGTGCATCTGGAGGAAGCCCGGCTGGAAGTGTTCGGCTGCCCCATGGAGCAAGGCGACATGGAAAAGCTGCTGGCGCACACCATGGCTGCGCCGCATTTCCCCGTGCCTTATGATGAAGTGCGCGCACGCATCGCCTACAAGCCCCGGTGCGAGGTGCACGAACGCCACGAAATCCGCGGCCTCGGGGTGGAGTCCATCCCCTTGAGCCATCCCAACCTCGGCCTCGGCTACAAGTTCGACGAGGACGGCAAGACCTTCGTGTTCCTCACGGACAACGAACTGGGCAAAGTCCATCGCGGCGGCCGCCGCTTCGAGGACTATGTGGAATTCTGCCGCGGCGCAGACCTCCTCATCCATGACGCCGAATACACCGACGAAGACTACGAACATACCTTCGGCTGGGGGCACTCCACCTTCGCAGACGCCTTGCGGCTCGCCTTGGCGGCGGAAGTGGGCAGTTTCGGCCTCTTCCACCACAATCAGGACAGAACAGACGCCGAACTGGACGCCATCGTGGAGGCGTGCCAGGAGGCCATCGCCGAAACAGGCTCCTCCATGGCGTGCTTCGGCGTGACCCAGACCATGGACATCGCCCTCTGACGCGGCTGCGCGCTCCTGCCCGCCACAACGCAGCGGCCCGAATCGTGGTCAACCGGGCTATGGTCCGTAGTCCGGCGCGGGTCTTGCATTCAATGCGTCGGGAGAGTCGCCATGCCGTCATCAGCACTTAGCCATCCTCGCCGCATTGCGCCACAACTCGTCGTGTGCCTCGTCGCGCTTCTCGCCATGTGTCACGGCGGCGCTTCACGCGAAGCCCGCGCCGAGGTCTTCAACGCCACCCACCGCGTCGTGGTGGGCGACGCCGAAACCCGTCTGCACGCCAGCGAACGCTGCCGCGAAGAAGCGCGCCGCGCCATCCTCGAACAGATCGGGACGTATACGGAAGCACGCGCCGTGGTCCGGGATTTCGAACTCCAGGAAGACGAAATTCACTCCTTCGTCGCCGGCGCGCTCCGCGTCCTCAACGCCACGGACGAGCTCACGATGGAGAACGACGCCGTGATTTTGACATGCGCCGTCACCGCCGAAGCAGACGCTGCAGCCATCCGCGCCACCCTGGAGGAACGCGGCGCCAAGGCCGTGGCTCGGGAACGCTTCCGGCAATGGCGCGAGGAAGCCCATGCCGCCAATCCCGGCAGCGACCCCCTGGCCGGCCCGGGCCTCGCCGAAAGCGGGAACGACGCCCTCACTGCCGACATGGTCCGGGAGGAAGCCGAACGTCTCGCTGCAGAGCGCCGCCGCCTGGCCGCCCTGGCCGAGGAAACGGCTTATCTCGGCATGACCACGACGGAAGCCGGCAGAGTGCTCGGCGCGCCCACCACGCAATACGTCGCCGACAACGCCCTCTGCGCGCGCTACGGGGACCTCTGGTTCGTTTTCCGGAACCAACAGCTGGACTGCGTGCGCACGCGACTTTCCCGGGAACCGGGCCACGGCGAATGCCACTGCGCAGGCATGGGCATGGATTTCGTGCTGCGGTGAGCCGTTGCAGTTCGGGATCCGGTGCGCCATGGCCACTCCATCGCCGCCCTTTCTACAGCGGACGACGCTTGACGCTGACGCGCTCCGGGCGTAGCTGAATCCTTCGCATGGCGAACCTTTGTTCACAATAGCAGGAGCGCGCTGCATGGCCTCCCCCGGTCCACCATCCATTCCCCCCTCCATGCCGCCGGATGACCCCTCGCCGCACACGCCATCCCCTGGCGACCCGGAATTGCGGGACACCGTGCGCGCCCAGGACCCGGCAGACGACAACCCCTCCGGCGGTGCGCTTTCCATGCGCGCCACGCTGATGCGCATCGGGGGCATCGTCGTCGCGGCGGCGGCGGTCATCGCCGTCATCGTGGTCACCCGTCCCGAAGAAACAGTGGTGGAGACCATCCGCGACCCTCGCGTCGTCGTTCGTGTGGAACGGGTCGAACGCACGCCTGTGGCGCGGCGGCTCACCTTGCTCGGCACGGCCCGCGCCGTGCGGCGCGCCCGGGTGGCCGCGCAAGTGGAGGGTGAGGTGGTCTGGGTCAGCGCGCAGTGCGAACCCGGCGTTCGGGTGACGCCCACGGAACCCCTGGCGCGCATCGATCCGCAAACGTACGCCATCGCGCTGCGGGAGGCAGAAGCCTTCCTGGCCGAAGCCGAAAGCGCCGTGACGCTGCGCCGCATCAGCGCACGCAGCGACGAGGCCAAGCTGGAGGAGGCCGAGGCCGAGCTGGAAGCCGCAGCCAACGAGCTCTCCCGCAAGGAGGACCTGCTGCGGCGGGGGGTGGTCTCCGCTTCGGAGGTGGACGCTCAGCGCCAGGCTTTTTCCGCCGTCAGGAAAACGTATCTCGACGCCGTGGCCGTGGTGGATTCCGCCAAGGCGCTGCTGGCGCAGGACGAAGCGCGGCTGGCGCAACGCCGGGCTCAGCGCGACCGCGCCGCTCTGCAACTGGAGCGAACCCGGCTGACGCCGCCCTTCGAAGGCGTGGTGGCCGCCTGCCCCGTGGAGGCCGGAGAGCGCATCCGCGTGAGCGACGTCGTCTTCGAGGTGCTGGACTACGACGAGGTGGTGGTGGACATCGAAGCGCCGAGTCGGCAGCTGGACGTCATCCGCACGGGGAAAACCGCCCCCGGACCGGAGGAAGCCATCGCCGCGAAGACATCTGACGACAGCAGGCTCGACAGCGTAGACGCCGCCGGGCATGGACGTGAGCAAGGCGCTCCGGGGGCTCGCGGTGTCGAGCTGTCCCCCGGCTCGTCCCCCGACTTCTCCGCGAGCGCGGCTCCCGGCGCAGTCCCGAACGCGCTCACGGGAGACCTCGTCACGGCGGCGCGGCGCGATCTGGCCGTCACCGTCTCGGCGCGCGAAGGCCGTATCCAGCGCACTGGCCGCCTCGCGCACTTGGCGCCAGTGGCCGAGGAAAATACGCGGCTATTCCGGGTGGAGGTCTACGTGGCGAACCCCCCGGGCGAGCGGCCCATCCTCCCCGGCATGTTCGTGGCGGTCTCCCTGGAAGAGGCCGAGGCGACGCCGACGCTGGCCATTCCCTACGCCGCGTTGATGCAGGACGACGGGGACGCCGGGGGCCTGCATGTCTACACCGTGGCGCAGCGCGATGACCATGGCCCGCGGGACGCCGAAGAGGCTGCCGCTGCGGAGCCCCTCGCGGAGGGGTCTTTGGCGGCGGAGTTCATCGCGCGGAAGCAGTCCGTGACCCTCGCCTGGGAGCAAGGCGAACTGGCCGTGGTGGAGGGTCTTGCGCCGGGAGCGCTGCTGGTGGTTTCCGGACAGGAGAATCTGGTGGACGGCGCAGCCGTGGCGTTGGTGAATCCATCGGAAATCGACGCCGCCGCGCGTTCGGCCGAGGAGGGGGCGTCCCCGTCTGCGTCTGCGTCGACGTCCCCGTCAGCGTCTGCGGCCAGCACAGGGGCTGCGGACGGCGCCGGGGAGAGGGCCCCATGAGCGCGCTCAGCCGCTTCTCCGTGGACAACCCCGTCACGGTGAACCTGCTCATGCTTTCCATCCTGGTGATGGGCGTGGCGTTGTATCACACGCGGGTGCCCAAGGAGATCTTCCCCGAATTCAGCGAAAACCAGATCGTCATCACCACGGTCTATCCCGGCGCCTCGGCTTTCGAGATCGAGAAGAACGTCACGCTGAAGATCGAAGACGCCGTGCATGATCTGGACTCCGTGGAGGAGCTCTTTTCCACTTCCCAGGAAGGCCTCTCCACGGTGACATTGAAGATCGCCGCGGACGAGAAGAATTTCGCCAAGCTCATCAGCGACGCGCAACAGGCCGTGGACCAGATCGAGGATTTCCCCGAGGACGCGGAGGACCCCATCATCACCGAGGTGGAGTCCAACATTCCCGTCATTACGGTGAGTCTTTACGGTGACGTGAACCTGAAGCAGCTCAAGTTCATCGTGGAGGATCTGGAGGACGCCATCCAGGCCGTGCCCGGCGTGGCGGACGTGCGGCTCTCCGGTTTGCCGGAGCGGGAGATCTGGGTGGAGGTCTCCCCGGAAGCGCTGGAGCGACACGGGTTGGCGCTTGCGGACATATCCCGCGCCATCCGCGAACGCAACTACGATCTCCCTGGCGGCGCGCTCACCACGCCCCAAGGCGAATTCCTGGTGCGCACCGTGGGCAAGGCGCCGGACAGCCGGGGACTGGAGGCCATCCCCATTTTGACGACGGCCACCGGCGGCGTGGTGCGGCTGGGCGAGGTGGCCACGGTGCGCGACTGGTTCGAACGCGAGACCACCATCGGCCGCTTCAACCTGCGCCGCGCAGTGAACCTCAATGTCACCAAGACGCGCGAAGGCGATTCCATTCAGGTGGCGGACGCCGTGGAGGCGGTGGTGGATTCCTTCCGGGACAGGTTGCCGCCCACCGTGGACGTGGGCGTCTTCAACGACACCTCCATCTATGTGGAGAACCGCCTGAAGACGTTGACGCAGTCCGGCGCGCAAGGGCTGGTGGTGGTCTTCCTCTTCCTGCTGCTGATGTTGAACACGCGGGTGGCGTTGCTGGTGACGCTGGGCATCCCCATCTCCTTTCTGGGCGCCGTGGTCATCATGGCGTACGTGGGCATGACGATGAACATGATGGCCATGTTCGCGCTCATCATCGTACTGGGGCTGGTGGTGGACGACGCTGTGGTCATCGGGGAAAACGTCTACCGTCACTACGAGAACGGCATGAGCCCCCGGGAGGCCGCCATCAAAGGCGCAAGCGAGGTGGCGTGGCCTGTCATCAGCGCGGTGGCCACCACCATTGCGGCGTTCTCGCCGCTTTTGCTCATCCCGGGGGCCATCGGCGTCTTTCTGGGGGTCATCCCGCAGGTAGTCATCTTCGCGCTGCTGGTCTCCTTGCTGGAAGCGCTGGTCATCTTGCCTTCGCACATGGCGGATTTCCTGCCACGCACGCCACCCCGGCCCGGCAGAATGCGCCAACGCCTGGACGCCGCCATCCAGAACGTCACCCGGCGCTACGGCGTCGTACTGCAGCGCGTGCTGGATCAGCGCTATGTCTTCATGGCCGCCGCCACGGCTTTTACCGTGGCGCTCATCGCCTACGCAGCGCTGCACCTGCCGTTCCGGCTGTTCCAGGATTTCGAAAGCAGCCAGTTTTATGTGAACGTGGAGGCGCCCACCTCCTACGCGCTGGAGGACACGGAAGCCCTGGTGAAGCAGGTGGAGCGCGCGGTCCAGGGCGCCATCCCGCAGGAGGAGCTCGTCTCACTGGTCACCAACGTGGGCTTTTTGATGAACGATTTCAACAGCGTGGACCAGGGCGCGCACCTGGCGCAGATGATCGTGGAGCTCAAGGAACTCGGCCAAGGCCGCGACCGGTTCCTGCGGGAGGTGACCGCGGATGTGCGCGAAGCCGTGGCGCCCCTGCGGGGGGAAAGCGCCATCCGCGTGCAGGAGCTCCAGGCCGGCCCCGGCGGCAAACCCATCTACGTGTTGGTGCGCGGGGAAAATCTGGACGAGCTGCGCGCCGTGGCTGACGAGATCAAACGCTTCATCGGCGAGTTCCCCGGCGCAGCCGATCTCAAGGACAATCTGGAAGCGGGCAAGCCGGAGCTGCAAGTGCGGCTCAAACCCCAAGCATACGCCCTGGGCCTCACGGACGCCGCCGTGGGACTGCAGCTGCGCGACGCCTTCCGCGGCGCGGAAAGCTCCAAGTTTCAGACGGCGCGCGAAGATATCGACGTGCGGGTCAAGTTGCCGGAGGAACGCACCAAGACCGTGGACGCCCTGACCCGCTTCATGGTGACGCTGCCCTCCGGCGCCAAAGCCCCCCTGACAGAGCTCGCCGACGTCGTGAAAGTGCAGGGCGTGGCTTCCATCATCCACGACGACCGCACACGCGCCGTCATCATCACCGGAGAGCTGGACCAGAGCCAGACCACCGCCACAGAGCTGGCTGCAGCGGTGCAGGCGCGTTTCGGAGCCCTCGGCGAACGGCTGCCCGGCTACGTGGTGGAGACGGAACGCGGCGAAGTGCAAGACATCAACGAGTCCTTCTCCGGGCTCTCCAGCGCGTTCCTGCTGGGGTTGCTGCTCATCTATTTCATCCTCGGCGCGCAGTTCAAGAGCTACGTGCAGCCTCTCGTGGTGATGGGCGCCATCCCCTTCGGCGTGGTCGGCGTGCTGCTGGGCCTCATCATCACGGGGGAGCCTCTGGGCCTGATGTCCATGATCGGGCTGGTGGCGCTCTCCGGCATCGTGGTGAACGACTCCCTGGTGCTGGTGGACTTCACCAACCAGCGCCGCCGGGAAGGCGCAGCCCGACGGGCTTCCCTGGTGGAGGCGGGCATGCTCCGGCTGCGGCCCGTGGTCCTCACCTCGGTCACCACCATGGGCGGCCTCTTCTTCCTGGCGTTTCTGGCCTCGGGCCAGGCGAAGTTCCTCTCGCCCATGGCCATCGCCATCTTCTTCGGACTCATGGCCTCCACGGTCATCACGCTGTTCATCGCGCCGTGCCTCTATGCAGTGCTGGATGACGCGACAGCCTTCGTACGCCGACCACGCCCACCACGGGGACGGAAGACGGCGGAGCCATGGCGACAATCCGCATGACCCCCTCCCCGGACTGGCGCAACGCGCGACGATGCGCTAATGGTGTAAGGCATGTCGCCTGAAGGCTCGCCACGCGCGCCCGGGACCGTGTCCACCCCCCCGACGTTCCGGACCGCCTGGGCCATCCCCCCCCTCGCAGCCCCCCGCGTACGCCTCGCCCACCCGGGAAGGAGGCCGTGG
>CAYVWB010000109.1:0-10508 GCA_964455395.1 uncultured Desulfovibrionaceae bacterium | reverse complement strand
GATGAGCAGAAGACGTTGGCGGCATGGGTGGGCGCCTCGGCGGCGTTGAGGTAAGCGAAACATGCTTCACGAGCGGCGCGTTGACAACCGCCGCGAAGGCCTCAATAAAAATCCTGCGCGAACTTCGCCGGTCTGGGCTTGATGACGAGATGTGGCGAAACGCCGAACACCAGCGAGTTGGCGGGCACATCCTCGTTGAGCACGCAGGCGTTGGCGGCGAGCACCACGTTCTCGTGCACACGACTGCGGCCCAGCACCTTCGCGCCGGCGAAAAGGACGACGTGTTCGCCAAGCACGGGATAGCATCCGCCGCTCCCGCCCACGGTGCACTGCTGATAAAAGATGAAGCGCTCGCCGTAAACGGCCCTGCCCATGACGCTCCCCAGCGGATGTTCCACATAGAAGGCGTCAGGCAACACCACATCGTACAGAAGATCGACGCTGTTGAGACTCTTGTTGAGATAATAAAGACGGTCCGCCAAGGTCGACTCGGGATGCGCAAGATGCACGGCGCGCGCCAAGTAATAGAGAAAAATACAGTACTGACCGGAGTGGAAAGGATTGAAATAGACTTCCTCTCCCCGACGAAAGTACTTGTTGCTCGTCTGCGCGAAACAATACTCACACCGTGCAAGCGCTGCGTCCATTCCTGCGGCGAGATGCTCGGCTTCGACCGCCTCGTCGAAGGTGAACAATGAACGCAGTTGCCGCGCCACGAGCGCGTTGAGATCGGTGAGGGGGAGTTCCAGCAGCATGAGCAAGCCGTTGCGGATTGGCGTTGGTGGCGGCGCGCGTCGCCCCACCGGGAGCGCAGCAGGCGCCTCCGCCGTGCAGCGCGACATCCGGATCCGCCAATCCCTCGCACGGAAGCGTTGCTTCGTTCGTGCGTCCTGTGGCGGTCGCGTCGTCATAGAAGACGGACGCCAGGGACGTCAAGGCGGGGTCGTCGGGGCCTCTCCGTCAGCGTCGCACCGCTGACGCGCCGGCGGAAACCGGACGATTTACCCGACGCGCCAACTTCGCTATCATTGCGATTGCGCCGTGAACTCGCCATCTTGTTTTTCCGGCAAAACTGATGGATACTCTTTCGACATGAGCACCATTACCGTTCTATACGCAGCCGATTCCATATCACTGCTCTATTCGCTCTACCCCATACTGCGAAGCGTGCATCTTCCCATGTTCCGCTTCACGAAACGTCTGGATGTCGCCTTGCGGCAAGGCTCCAGCAAACGTCTGCTCATAGTGCGCTACTTCAAACAGCGCTATGACCGCGTGAATGAGAACGTCCGCATTCTCCAACGTTTGAAGGACCGGTACGAAAAAGTCTTTCTCTTTGATGACAGCGACGGCGCGGACAGCATCCATTTCGAGCTCTCTCCATGGCTGGATGGCTACTTCAAGAAGCAGTTGCTGCGCGACAGGTCGCTGTATCTGCAGGAAGCCTACGGTCGACAGCGTCACTCGGACTATTACCACCGCAACCACGGCGTGGTGGATCCGACGCCCCTTCTCCGCTCCCCTCCCGACAATCCCGACGAACTCGACAAGCTGCATGTGGCGTGGAACCTGGGGTTCGGCGCCTACCCCGTGCGCCAACGCCGCTCCCAGCTGATGCGCCTCCTCGAGATGGGCCTGGGCGCCCGCGCCGCCTGCGTCGCGCTCCCGGACTGCCCCCTGCACAGGCCGCAAACCACGCGCATCCCTCACATACAGATGCGCTTTTCCTCCAAGCATTACGCCCCCTCCATTGGCCGACAGCGTCAGCTGCTGCTGGAACGCGCACAAGGCGACCCCCTTTTCCGAACCGGCTTCACCTCGCACAAGGCCTTTCAGAAGGAGCTGGGAACGCTGGCCGGCGTGGTGAGCCCCTTCGGCTGGGGCGAAATCTGTTTCCGCGACTTCGAAACCATACGCGCCGGCGCCGCCTTGCTGAAACCCGCCATGGACCACCTGGAGACATGGCCCGACATCTATCGCCACGACGACGACCCCGCGGAAAGCGCCTACGTCCCCCTCTGCTGGGACGGCGGCGATCTGCTGGACAAAGCGCGCGCCGTGGTGGACAATCCCGCCATGACCAAACGCGTGGTCGCCAACGCCCTCGACGTGTACAACGACGCGTGGAGCGCCATGGAGCAGCGCGTGGAGATGATGCTCGACGCCATCCTCACATGACCTCCCATGACCTCCCATGCCCTCCCATGACCGTGCATGACCTCCCATGACCGCCCGGCGCACAAGCCCACGCCCGAACACACGGACACACGGACATGGCGCAGCCGGTCTTCCCCCCAAGCCACGACAACCCGCGACGCCTCCTGCGCCAGCACCGCGCCGCCCCATGACGCCATGACTCCACCTCACCACGTCTATTGCATCGCCGAAGCCGGCGTGAACCACGACGGCGACCTCGCCAAGGCCGAGCGTATGATCCACGCCGCCGCCGAAGCCGGCGCAGACGCCGTGAAATTCCAGACCTTCACCGCCAGCACGCTGGCCAGCGCCGGCGTGGCCAAAGCGGAGTACCAACGCCGCGCCGACGCCGACAACAATGCGAATGAGGGCCAGCTCGCCATGCTGCGCCGTCTGGAACTGGACGAAGCGGCGCACCGACGTCTGCAAGCCGTCTGTCGGGAAGCCCGGGTGGAGTTCCTCTCCTCTCCCTTCGATGTGGAGAGCGCGCGCCTGCTGCAGCGCCTTGGTGTGGCTCGCATCA
This sequence comes from uncultured Desulfovibrionaceae bacterium, assembly GCA_964455395.1. Lineage (GTDB taxonomy): Bacteria > Desulfobacterota > Desulfovibrionia > Desulfovibrionales > Desulfovibrionaceae > CAYVWB01. The sequence goes on along the minus strand of CAYVWB010000109.1, from coordinate 7,789 downwards.
AGCTGGGCTCGGGAGAACTCGCCACCCCGCCGCTCTTGCGCGCCGTGGCCGTCATGGGCTTGCCCATTCTTCTCTCCACGGGGATGGCGCGGCTCGGCGAAGTGGACGACGCCCTGCGGCTCCTGGAGGAAGCCGGCGCCCCGCGCGAGGCCGTCACCCTGCTCCACTGCACCTCCCAGTACCCCACGCCCTGCGAGGACGTGAACCTGCGCGCCATGCAGACTCTGGCGGCAGCCTTCCCGGGCGTGGCCGTGGGCTACTCGGACCACACCCTGGGCGTGGCCATCCCCACGGCGGCAGTGGCCCTGGGCGCGCGGGTCATCGAAAAGCATTTCACGCTGGACAAGACCGCGTCCGGCCCGGACCACGCCGCCAGCCTGGAGCCCCCGGAACTGCGCGCCATGATCGACGCCATCCGCCAAGTGGAGCTCGCGCTGGGCCACGGCCGCAAGGAGCCCGCGCCCTCGGAGCGCGCCAACATCGCCTTGGCGCGCAAGTCCCTGGTGGCGGCGCGCGCCATCGCACCGGGGGAGATCTACTCTCCGGACAACGTCGCCGCCAAACGCGCCGGCGCGGGGCTCTCCGCCATGCGTTGGGACGACGTGATGGGACGCGCCGCCCCCCGCGCCTTCGCCCCCGACGAACCCATCGAGTGAAGCGCGACATCCATCCCGTTTCAATCACCCCGGGGAGGAATCGTAGCAGAGGAAGGGCGGCGTCCACGTTCGTCAGAAGCAGCCGGACATGCGTCCTGCTTGCAGCGCCCATTCGCTTGATTGCATTGCAGCCGCGTGAATCGGCGCCATGAGGAGCCCCTGCGCAAGGGCTCATCAGGCGCATGCCGCGACTCATGACGACGGAGGGCCGCAGCCGGCAGACGCTGCCCGTGGTGGGCTCTCCGTGGCCGCCTCCCTCCCGACCCCCCGAAGGCCGCAGGAGACGCCACCGGTTGACGCCCCCCCAGCCATGGGCTACATCACTTGCGCGCCGCTGGCTCCCCGCCGAGAGGACGAACGCTTCATTCCTTAAAGGCGCGCCGGCCGCCATCGCGCCAGCACGCGTCGCACGAACACTCGTCGCACATTCGGCGCGCAACCACACACCAACGCCATGCGGTGGGCCCTCGGTCCGTCTGCCGGGCGCCGCCTCCACGCGTCACCCCCGAGCGAAATGCGCATGCCCCGATCCACCCGCATCCTCCCTTCCCCGAGGTCCCTCGGCCCCTTCGCGGACGACGCCCCCAGGCGCCGCCTCGACGTGGACAAGCGCGGTTCGACGCTCCTCGCCCACCACCTTGAGCCGCGCAAGGCTGCTCGCGCACATGGCCGCCCTGAAAAGCGCGCGCCAGAGGGAGCGCTCGTCCAATGATCGATTGGAGACGCATGGCCGTCTCGCCGGACTCCACCCTGCGGGACGCCCTCCAGGTCATCAACGAAAGCGGCGCCCAAGGGGCGCTGGTGGTGGACGCCGATGACAGGCTCGTGGGCGCCGTGACCGACGGCGACGTGCGCCGCGCTCTGCTGGAGGGCTACGGCCTGGACCGACCCGTGCGCGACTGCAGCACCCCCGCGCCCCACCACGCCGGCCCGGAGACCAACCAGGAAACGGCCGTGCGGCTGATGCGCCGCCTGGGCATCCAGCAGCTCCCCATCCTGGACGCCGACGGCCGGGTGCTGCGGGTGGAGCTCATCAAGGAACACCTGCTGACCCGGACGCTGCAAAATCCTGTGCTGATCATGGCCGGGGGGCTGGGCTCCCGGCTGCGGCCGCTCACGAACGACTGTCCGAAGCCGCTGTTGCGCATGGGCGGCGACAAGCCCATCCTGGAGATCATCCTGGAGCGGCTGCGCGACCAGGGATTCAAGCGCATCTATCTTTCCGTGAACTACTTGGCGCAGATGATCCAGGACCACTTCGGGGACGGCGAACGCCTGGAGCTGGACATCCAGTACCTCTGTGAAAACCAGCCCCTGGGCACCGCCGGGGCCCTTTCCTTGCTGCCGCCGGACCTGGACCAGCCCCTGCTGGTGATGAACGGCGACCTGCTCACGGCGGTGGACTTCGTCAACCTCCTTGAATTTCATGATGAAAAACAAGCCGAAGCCACCATGTGCGTGCGCGAGTACGACTTCCAGGTGCCCTACGGCGTGGTGGAGACCGACGGCCATCAGCTCACGGCCTTGCGCGAGAAACCCGTGCATCGCTTCTACATCAACGCCGGCATCTATGTGGTGAGCCCGGAGACTCCGGCGCGCATCCCCACGAATCAGCCCTACGACATGACCACGCTCTTCGAACGCCTCATCGAAGACCGCAAGACCACCTGCGCATATCCCCTGCGCGAAATGTGGCTGGACATCGGCCGGCTGGAGGACTACGAACTCGCCCAGCGGCTCTACAACGCCACCGGCGGGTGGTGAGGCTTTCCTTCCAGTACGCTGGCCTGCGCCACCTGTCGTCGTCACGGCGAAGCCTCAGCCGTTCGCCCTCCACACACATGGCTCCCCGTGTATGGCGGGGCGCTTCGCGTGCGGGAGCCGGCGTTCCTTGCGTCTGCGGCGTCCCGACCTCCCCAGCGCCTTTTCAGGATGATCGCCCATGACACCCGGCTTTCCTTCTCTCCGCTGCTGCATGTACGGGATGCACAGGCTCAAGGAGCGGCTGAACTTCAGCGGCATGCTCGTCCGCGAGGGCGCGTCGGTGACGCTGCTGGTCCACGCCGAAGACGCACGTGAAGCCGCCCCGCTGGCCGAGGCTCACGGCGTGGCGCTCGTCATTCTGGAAGCGACGCCCCTCCCCCCGACGACAAGACTGCGTCGCAAGCTGCTCCGGCTCGGCGCGTTCTTCGCCCGCGGCGCAGGCGACCTGACGGAACTCGTCTCGGGCCGCAGTCTGCTCACGGCGTGGGCGCGGTCGCGGGACATGCTGTGGCGGTTGCAAGCGGAATACCTGCTCTGCGCGCCACGGCTCCGCGCACTGGCTCCCCACAGCGTCATCGTCTGGAGCGACAACAAAGCCAGTCTGGAGATGGCTTTCATCAAGGCCGCCAAGGATCAGACCATCCGGGTGGTCATTCCCAACCTCGCGTTTTCCGTACCGTATGAAGGGGGCGTCACCTTCCGCCAGGGCAAACCGGAGTATCACGCGCCCACGTCCGGCTGGCTGCCGGAATGGATGCGCCGCCGGCCGGGCCTCGGCGGCCAGGTCCACAAGGGGACGCTTTTCTATACGCCGGACAAGATGCTCGCTCTGGACGCCTTCGGCGCGCTGCCAGCCACCCCCTGGTTTCTTGGCGGAGGGCTGGCGGACGCGCTCTGCGTCGGAGTCTTGTCGGAGCTGGAACAATACGCCGCAGCCGGCGTTCCGCGAAAGAAGCTGCGTCTGACCGGGCATGTGGCCTTCGACGCCGTCTGGCGAGGGTATCAGGGTCGCGATGCGCTCCGGACGAAACTGCTTGCCGAGGCGCGGTCCTCCGCAACCGATCGACCCTTCGTCATGCTCACGCCGCCTCCGTACCTGGAGCACCGCATGCTCCCCGCCGAGGCCCATTGGCGCGAGATGCGTTTCCTGTTCGAGACCGTGGCGACCCTGCAGCCGCACGCGCACGTCGTGGTCTCCCTGCACCCCCGCATGGATCCCGCCATCTACGAGCCCATGGTCCGGGAGTACGGCCTCATCCCACAGCGCGGCGACACGGCCGAGACCGTCCCCGCCATGGACGTGGTGGTCTCGGCGTATTCGTCCATCAGCCTGTGGGCGCTCTTTTGCGGCGCGGTGAACGTCTTCATCGATTTCTTCGGCTACGAGTATTCGTTCTTCAAGGGACTCGCCACGCCCATCACGGCGCGTCGGCATGACGAGTTGCCTGCGGCGCTGACGCAGGCCCTGTGCTCTCGACCGACCGCACGCCCAGAGGACGACTCCGCGTTCCGGGCGGATTTCACCCGCCTGGGCCGCGACGCCGTGTTCGACGGCTGCGCCCTGACGCGCTACCTCGACATTCTGCGACGCGAAGCGTGAACGGAACGTCCCCACGACGGCGCGTGTCAGCAAGTGGTCCAGCCGCCGAGCACCCCAGCGCGGAACGTCCCCACGACGGCGCGTGTCAGCAAGTGGTCCTGCCGCCGAGCACCCCAGCGCGGAGCGTCCCCACGACGGCGCGTGTCAGCAAGTGGTCCAGCCGCCGAGCACCCCAGCGCGGAGCGTCCCCACGACGGCGCGTGTCACCAGGCGGTCCAGCCGCCGTCCACGGCGAGGGTCTGTCCCGTGACGTAGGAGGATGCGTCCGACGCGAGGTAGAGAAGCGCGCTGACGATTTCCTCCACGCGGCCCATGCGGCCCATGGGGGTGCGGCTGGAGTATCGGGTGACGAAGGTCTCGTTCTGACCGCTCTCCACGCCGCCGGGCGCGATGGCGTTCACCCGGACGCCCTGTCCGCCCCAGTAGGTGGCGAGGTAGCGCGTGAGCCCGACGAGAGCGGCCTTGGAGGCGGCGTAGGGCGCGGGCGTGTTGATGGGCATGCCTTCCAGGGAGGAGCCCTCGTAGATGCGGTTGTCCGGCCCCACCAGACCGTAGATGGAGGAAAGCTGGACAATGCTGCCCCCCCGGCCGGAGGCGGCCATGCGCTTGCCCACGGCTTGCGCCATGAGAAAGGCGCCATCCAGATTCACCGCCATCACCTCGCGCCAGGTGGCCAAGCTGTAGCTCTCGAAGGGTTCGAAGAAGTCTGCCCAGTCCGAAGTCTTGGTGGCGGCGTTGTTCACCAGCACATCCAGGGAGCCGAGCCGCGCCGCCGCTTCCTCCACCGTTTGCGAGACGGCGTTGGGGTCGGCCACGTCGCAGGCGGCGCCGTAGACGGCCACGCCGTGGTCGGCGGCCAGTTGCTGCGCCAGGGCTTCGGCGGCGTCCTGGTTCAGATCCAGCACGGCCACGGCTGCGCCCTGTGCGGCAAGCGCCCGGCAGAAGTGAGCGCCCAGCACCCCGCACCCCCCGGTGACCACGGCGCCTTTGCCGTCCAGACGGAACCGCGCCATGGGGTCTTCAGGTAAGGCGTTTGAACCCGGCATGGATCACCTCCCCGCGCAGTTTGTCGCGGATGGTTCCGGAGGCGGCGGCCTCCTGGATGATGGGAAAGACCTCGGCGCAGGCCTCGGCGTAGCGCGCGATGATGGCGTCCGTGTATGCCAGCGTGGTGTAGACGGCTGCGCCAGCCAGGAACCCCCGGTCCAGCATTTCCTGCGCGAAAAGGGTCTGCGCGGCGAGGGGGTCTTCCACCTGGAAGGCGAGCCCCGCCAACGGAGGAATGCCATGGACGCCGACGCCGAGCCCGCACGCCGAAGCCGCCGTCCGCCAGGCCTCCTGCACCAGTTCACCTGTCCGCACGAGATGCGCGGGGACGTCCAGGGCCTCGCACTTGTCCAAGGTGGCCAGCGCCGCCGTGAAGCCGATGCGCTCCGTCCACATGGTGGAGGAGATGAACGTACGCTGCGCCGCGTCCATCACGCTGCGGCGGCCGATGACCGCTGCGATGGGGAAGCCGTTGCCCAACCCCTTGGCGAAGATGGCCATGTCCGGCGCCACGTCGTAGAGCAGGTGGACGCCGCCCAAGGTCATGCGCAGGCCGCTGGTCACTTCGTCAAAGATGAGCACCGCCTCATGCGTATCGCAGAGGGCCCGCACGCCAGGCAGGAACTCGGGATCCGGGTGATCGGAGCGGCACGGCTCCATGATGACCACGCCGATCTCGCCGGGGTGCGTCTCGAAGAGGCGCTCCAGGCTTTGGAGATCGCCGTATTCGAAAGGCACGGCGGAGCCCTCCAGGTTGCGGTGCAGACCGGCGGGCTCCAGGCCGGGGAGGAGCTGGCCGTCCAGATTGGCGCTGTGGGCGAGATTGGCGGCAAGGTACCAGTCGTGCCAGCCGTGGTAGCCGGAGAAAGCCGCCACGCCTTTGCCCGTGGCGGCGCGGGCGATGCGCACGGCGATGGCGCAAGCTTCTCCGCCGGTGCGGGCGAACCGCGCCATCTCGGCCCAGGGGTGCAGCGCCACCAGCCGTTCCGCCAGGGCCACTTCTTCCGGGCTGTTGAGGGTGGACATGGAGCCCTCGCGCACGGCGTGGATCACCGCGGCGTTCACGTCCGGGTCCGCATAGCCGAGAATGCAGGAGCCCACGCCCATCTGCGCGAAGTCCAGATACTCGTTGCCGTCCAGATCCTGGATGAGGCAGCCGTGGGCCTTGGCGTAGTAGCCGGGCCAGAGGCCGGGCAGGAAGCGCTCCACCCGCTTGGAGAGCAGCTGCCCGCCGCCGGGGATGAGTCGTTTCGCCTTCTCCCAGAGTCGTTGTCCTGAATGTGTCACGACGCCACCGTTGGGGTCGCGCGCGGGGGGTGGCCGCCGGCGCGGTTGGAGGTTTTCGTGCTGTGTTGCAGTTGGAACGCTGTGGCCCACCCCACGCTTGGCCAGCGCCTCGCGGGATTGTGCTTCCCGGCGGTGGGGACGACAGACGGCCGCGGCGTGGCTTCGGCGCGTCGCCTCGAGATGGCGAGCCTCTACGAGGCGTCGTCGGCCAGGGCCTGCAGGATGCGCTCCTTGTTGCGGAGTATGGCTTCCACGCAGAGGAAGTCTTCAAGGTCGTCGATCTCGTGGGACTTCCACTTGGGGGTGACGTAACCGAGGGTTCGATCCCCATAGAACTCCCGAGTGCGGCGGAAGGCCTCCACGCAGGTGATGTAGAGCGTGCCGTCCAGCATGTAGAGGGGCGGCAGGTCCTGACGGCGCACGCCTTGACGGAAGCGCTCGTCGTAGGGGACGAGCCGGCCCGCTGCGTCCAAGGTGGCGCTGTAGAGAGGGTGCGAAGCGACAAGGGGCGTCACGCCCACGATGACGTCCGCCGTGTCGCGGGCGGCGTTGAGCTGTCGCAGAGCCTCGTCCACATCGGCGGCTTCCGTGGTGGGGGATGTGGGCTCCAGCACCACGAGGTAGTCGTAGTGTTCCCCCATGGCTTCGAGCGTGTTCAACGCATGGACGATGACATCCGTGGAGGAGGCTTCGTCCGTGGCCAACGCGGCGGGCCGCAGGAAGGGGACCCTGGCGCCGGCTTGCTGCGCCACGGCGGCGTAGCGTTCGCTGTCCGTGCTCACCACCACGGCGTCCACCAACGCGGAGGCAAGCGCCGCCTGCACAGGCCACGCCAGCAGAGGCTTGCCGCACATCTCTCGGATGTTCTTGTCCGGCAACCCCTTGGAGCCGGCGCGGGCTGGCGTCAACGCAAGTATCTTTCGACCGTCCAACATGGCGCGCTTCCTTTCATGAGGCGAAACACGACGCCGACGGCGGTATCCGCCCGGCTGTTTCGCTCAAGGCCGGCACTCTCGCACAACGCTGCGACCGGATCAAGACGCCTCACCACGCGGCCTTGCGACGCATGAGAGGTTCGTTCATTCGGGCCGGCGGCTTCATGAGACGAGTTCGCCGCACAGCACGTCCGCGATGCGCTGATGGGCCGCGCCGTCCAGAAACCCGAACTGCTCCAGGACCACGGCGCGGCGGGCGTCCCGATGCAGGCCGGGATCGCGCAGGTAAGCCTGCACGCCCTGGATCATGTCCTGACAGGTTTCCGCGTAGACAGCGGCGTCGTGCTTCATGATGTGCTGAAAGTGATCGCTGAAATAATATTTCTTGAAGAGCGGTTGGCTGCCGCGTCGCTCCTCTTCGTCGATGGCGAGGAAGACCACGGGGGTGTCGTAGTACATGGCCTCGATGGCTGCGGTGCCGGGCCCGGAGAGCGTGACGT
>CAYVWB010000108.1:0-10648 GCA_964455395.1 uncultured Desulfovibrionaceae bacterium | reverse complement strand
GGAACGCATCCCCGCGCGCCACTTTCCGAGTTGACCCCGGCGACGCCCCGGAAGCTTCCCGGAGACGCCCGAGCCGACAGCGCCCTCCCGGAGACCGCCGTCGCGCGCGGCCATGCCGGCGAGCTCCTGTTGGACGATGCCGCCATGGCCCGAAGACGCAGGGATTGTGCTTGACCGAACCGATCCCTCTCGCGCTGGACGGATCACCCCAGGGGACGTCTTGGGTGTCGCAGTCGACGAGGTCGATATCCCCGCCATCTGTCCCAGGACGAGTCGCCATTTTGGCCGCAGAACGGTTCGCTCATGAAACGTCTTACGGGCGTGATCTGCGAAACGATGGCGAGGCGCAACGTTGGGGTGACGGCGGCCTTGTTCTGAACTGAAAGAAAGAACCCAGGTTGAGCGCTCCCCGCCACACCTCCAGAAGGGCCCAGGCGCGCCGCCAGGATTGTATCCAACATGAGCGCTCCCCTGACCCCCCTCCTGGAGCAGGCCTGGATTGCCCGGGCATATCAATGGGTCACTTTCACTATGCGTCTCGCACACTCCGGGCATGGTCAACCGCGCCGTCGTCGTCCTGACAATCCTGGACAAAACGGGTATATCCCTTGTCTGCGACGCAGGGTTTGCACGCGGGGCCGACCCTCGTTCCCCTCCCAGGAAGGTGCAGAGGGCAGGGGACGTCCATCACGGGTTTGGGGCTTTCGTGGTGGTCCGACCTGTCTGACAGCCAGCAGCGTCGCCTCCTCTCGCGCTTGTGCTCTCCAGGAATTCTCACACACCACTGTAACCGCCACGCCGAGGAGCCTCTCATGGATCGCGCAACCTCCCCCACCTTGTTGGCGGCCCTGCTTCTCGCGGCTGCCGTGGCCGTGACGTATGGCCCGACGGTCAACGCGCCGCTGGTCTATGACGACACCCCCAACATCCTGTGGAACGAGTCCATCCGCAGCGTCATCCCCCCTTGGGACGCCCTGGTCGCGGACAGGGACGCCGCCACGGCCGGCCGGCCTTTCGTCAATTTCACTTTCGCCTTGACCTATGCCGTGAGCGGGCCCGAACCCTGGGCCCACCGCCTCTTCAACATCGTACTCCATATCATGAGCGCGCTGACGCTGTTCGGTCTGGTTCGGCGAGCATGCTCGACGTCGGCGTTGGCGTCGCGGCATGCGTCCTCCGGTTTCGGCTTGGGGCTCGCCACGGCGCTGCTCTGGGCCCTGCACCCCATCAACGCCGACGCGGTGACCTACATTTCGCAGCGGTTGGAATCGCAGATGGGCCTTTGCTATCTGCTGACCGCCTACTGCGCGCTGCGGAGTTGGCAAGCCGAAGCGGGCCGGCGTTGGTGGACGGCGGCGGCCGTGGCGGCGTGTTTCGTCGGCGCGGGATCAAAGGAGGTCATCATCGCCGCGCCTGTGACGGTCCTTCTCATGGACTGCGTGCTTCTGCGGAAGACGCCGTCTATGGCGCTGCGCACGTCCCCCTGGCTCTACGGCGGCCTGCTGCTCTGCATGGCCGCCTTGACGGCGCTCGCATTCTCCGGCGCCACCGCCGGCACCGGCGCATTCCATGAAAGTCGCGGCGTGGTGGAGTACTGGCTCACCCAGGGCGAGGTGTTTCTGTATTATCTCCAATGCATCGTGTGGCCGCCGAGCATCGTCTTCGACGCCATCTGGCGTCAGCCCACGCTCATGCAGGCCGCGCCGGGATTGCTGGCGGCGGCGGCCATTGTCCTGGCGACGGGCTACGGCGTTGTCCGTCGCCGGTCATGGAGCGTCCCTGCGGCGTGGTTCCTGCTGGCGCTCGCGCCCACGAGTCTGCTGCCCATGGCCTTCGCGGTGTTCCCCTACCGACTCTATGTTCCGCTGGCGGGGGTCGCGGCGTTGGCGGTGTTCGGTTTCTGGTCGCTGATGCAACGCCTCGCCCGACGCTCTCCGTCCGTACAGCCCGCGAAGACGGCGCAGCTGCTTTGTCTCGTCATATGCGTCGCCCTGGGCGCCAGCGTGTTCGCGCGTAACGAACTCTACAAGGATCCCGTACTGTTCTGGCTGGACGTGACGGAGAAGGCCCCCACGAACTACCGGGCCTTCAACTGGGCGGGGCTCGCCCTGCTTGACCGGCAACGACCCGTGGACGCGGCGCCGTATTTCCGGAAAGCCCTTGCGTTGAAGCCGGACCACACGAACGCCCGCGCGGGGCTCGGCCGGGCGCTGATCATGGCGGGCGAATACGAGGAAGGCGTCCCGCTGCTCCGGCAGGTTCTGACGACGCCGCCACAGCCCTGGTTCGGCCGTATGCGGATGGATCTGGCTTTCGCGCTGCTGGAACAGGGTCGGCACACGGAGGCGCGCGAGGTGCTCGACCATGCGAGTCTCAACCAGGAACACCCGCAGATCAAGGCGCTCATGGAGCGCGCCCGTACGGGGGAAGACGACGACGCAGCCTCGGAGGAAAGCGCCCCGTAGCTGACGGTTAACCGCACTGTTCCGCACGTGAGGAGATGTCCATGAACGACGCGACGAAAGGCCCCAGAGTCTCCATGGCGTTCGTCAAGACGTCGTGATGGCCTGTGGGGCATGTAGATGACCACTTCATTGTGCCCGAAGTGGCGCATCGTCGGAGACATGTGCTGGAAGAAATCGTTGCAGCGAGTGAACGTGACGTGCTTCTTCACGTTGTTGTTTTTGAAATATGTGTGGTAGTGCGTTTCATTGACGAAATGGTAACCGCCACAAGGTTTTTCCGAACCGACTTCAAGACAGCCTTTGAGGAAGTCGAGCTGTGTGGAAAAGTGATCCTCCGTGCGATTCTTGACGTGGCTTGATTTCACAGCATCAACTACTTGTATGTACGGTGGCTTGCCGAAGAAATCCGCAAGCGCTCCAACGCGCCCATCATCGTAGGCGGCCTCCTGGCGGACCTCCATCACGACTTGCTGCTGACGAAAGGCCTCGCCGACTACTGCGTCATCGGGGAGGGCGAGGTCACCCTCGTTGAGCTTCTGGAGAACCTGAAGGCGCCGCACAAGGTGCGCGGGGTCGCGTTCATGGGGCCGGGCGGCCTCATCCGGACGGAGCCGCGGGAGTTCATCAAGGATCTCGATGGGCTGCCCATGCCGGAGTGCTCCTTGTGGAACATGCCGCGCTACACCCGCGTCACCATGTACGCACACGACAACACCACGGGCTATAGCAGCAAGAGCCACGCTCAGACCGTGCAGCCCGAGGACCTGCTCCCCAACATGACGGTGCTTTCGGGGCGGGGCTGTCCCTACAAATGCCGCTTCTGCGCGCGCAGCTACGACTTCCTGCGCCTCAAGTCCGTGGAACGCATCACGGAGGAAATCAAGTTCCTCAAGGCGACGTACAACCTGAAGGCCTTCCACTTCGCGGACGAGCTCGTCATCGTAGGCAAGAAGCGTACGCAAGAGCTCTGCAACGCGCTGAAGGACCTGGACCTCTATTGGGACTGCCAAGCGCAGGTGAACACCGTGACGCCGGGGATTCTGCGTATGCTCAAGGACGCCAACTGCCTCTCCCTGGGGCTGGGCATCGAGAGCGGCAGCAACGACATCTTGAAACGGATGCGCAAAGGCGTGACCCGGGAGCAGTCCCTGCACGTGCTCCAGGCAGCAAAGGACGTCGGCATCCACCTGAAAATACAGCTCATGGGCAGCTTTCCCGGTGAGACACGTGAGACTCTGCGGGAAACCATGACGCTCATGGACAAGGCCGATCTTCCGCCGCGTCGCCTCACCTGGACCATGCCGCCGCCCGGCTCCACGCTCTACGATGACTGCCGCGAGCAGGGTCTCATCCCGGACGAAGAGGCGTACATCATCAAACTGCACACAGGCTACAACGCGCCGAACAACGTCATCCTCAATGTCTCCGGGCAGTCGGACGAGGCCATGATCCGCCTCTTCGACTGGGTTCACATGCAGATGTACATGCGGTTCGTGGCGCGCAAGTTCCTGCAGAACAAGGCGAATGTCGGGCAAGCGTGGTTCTGGCGCTTCACCCGCGAGGCCACGGAGCGCGCGTTGAACTACTACACGCGGTGGTTCGTGCGCGCAGTGCGCTTCGGAAAACGCCTCGGCCTCAGCGCGGTCTCTGTGGCGCGTGGCGTGCGCGGCAACCCCGTCAGGAGCGACTGAGGAACGCGTCACTGCAACCGTTCATCCGCCGGTTTTTTTCATCTGTTCCGAACGTGGCGTGATCCTTCTCAATACGGAGGATCACACCATGAGCACTTTGAAAGAGCGGTATTGGATGGAGCACATCGCCGACTGACGAGCCAACGGCCTCAGCCATGTAGGATGCTGTCGATACCACGGGCTTGCAAAAGGCGCGTTCAGGCTGGGGATGCGACACCTGGCCGTTGCGGAAACCAAAACTGATGCAATGTGAACGTTCCGGTCTTGCTGGGGCGGATTCCCGAAGCCCTTTCGTCCTCATACGCTTCTTGCGCCCACGCGACGGCGTCGTCCGGTCACGCGTCCGGTCACGCGTCCGGTCACGCGTCCGGTCACGCGTCCAGCCTCAGCGTCCATATTTCGTTCGGATATGCCGGATGACGCGCATCCGCTGGGGGAGGATGTCCAGTTTCTCGCTGACGACTTCCCCCACCGGGATGTCTTGAACGGCCCCCTCGCGGGGGGACTCGGCGACAACGGGGCGCCGAAGGCGCTGCGCCCCAGCTTGGCGGCCGTGGGCGTCCACGTCCGTGGTCTCCACCCCCGGGGCCTCGGCCACGGCCGCTACGGCCTCGTCGAAGAGCGAGTGCTGCGTCTCCGGCCGGGTGGCGCAGCCTGCTGCTCGGAGCGCTTGACGAGTTCATGGCCTTGAGCAACCGCACCTGACCGGTGAACTGCTCTACGGAGGCGGTGTGCTCCGCCACTGCGGCGGTGTTCCCCCCGGAGAAAAAAGGTTCTAAAGGACGAAATTTATCGAGTTATTGCAGGACATTGCGAGTGCAAAGGAAGGGGCCTCGGCGCATTGTCAGTAGAGATAGCGCATCATCAGCGTGAGCACGACGAGGAACAGAACCGTCAGCGGCGCGCCGGCTTTGGCGAAGTCCATGCTGGTGTACTTGCCCGGCCCCATGTAGAGCGCGTTCACCTGGTGGGTGGGCAGAATGAACGAGTTGGAGGCCGCCAGGGCCACCGTCAGTGCGGCGGCGCGGGGATCCGCCCCCAGGTTCATGGCCATGTCCACCGCCAGGGGGACCAGCAGCACCACCGCTCCCACGTTGGAGACCACCAGGGTCATGGCCGTGGAGAACGCTCCGAGGATGAACAGGAAGACCAGGGGCGAGGCGTCGCCAATCAAGGCCACCACCCACTGCGCAAGCCATCCGGCGGCTCCGGTTTGCTGCATGGCCGCGCCCAGGGGGATGAGCCCCGCCAGCAAGAACACCGTGCGCCAGTCCACCCCGCGGTAGGCTTCGTCAATGGTCAGCACTCCGGTGACCACCATGCCCACCGCGCCTGCCATCAGGCATACGGCCAAGGGCAGCCCGGAAAAGATGACCAGCAAAGTGGCCAGGGCGAAACAACCCACGCCCAGCGCGGCTTTCTGCGGCCGCAGCACTTCGTGGTCCATGGACTGAACGAAGAGCAGGTCCCGCGTGGGCCGCATCTTGTGGAACGATTCCCACCGGCCGTGCATGATGATGGTGTCGCCAGCTTGCAGGTCTATGCCTCCCAACTCCTCGGTGTAGGCCACGTCTTCACGAAGCAAGGCCAGTGGCGCCATGAGGTGGTTGTGGCGGAAGCGGATTTCCCCCAGGCTCTTGCCCAAAAACTGGGATTGCGGTGGAACCAGCGCCTCCACCACGCCGGCCATGTCATCGGAAAGCGCATCGTGGAAGGCGTCCAGGGCGGGCAGGGGCTCGAAGCCGTAGTTCGCGCGCAATGCTTCAATGGATGCCTCCGGAGCGTATACGGCCACCCGACCCCCGGGGGGGATGCGCATGGCCCTGTCTGGAGGAATCAACATTTCCTCTCCGTTGGCGCCGTGAAATTGAAGCCCCACGGTGTGAACGTTCAGTCTGTCGCACAAGTCCACGATGCGGATGTCCTCCAGGTGGTGGGCGGGATAGCGCAGTTCGTAGAGTCGACCCAGCATGGGGTAGCGCAGGATGGGGTCCGGCCGGGCGGCGTCATCGGCCGTCTTGCCTTTCTTGCCAAGCAGAGCGGGGCCGAACGCCAGAAAGTACAACGTGCCCGTGGCGACCAGGGCCAGGCCGGCGGGGGTGACGCTGAAAAGGCCGAACGGGGGGAGACCGAAAGGTCGCATCAAGTCGTTGAGCATGATCAGTGGGCTGGAACCCACCAGCGTGACCGTACCGCCCAGGATGGCCGCAAAGCCCACCGGCATGAGCAGTTGCGCCGCCGGCACCCCGGTGTTGCGGCACATTCGGCGGATGGCCGGCAAGAAGAGCGCCGCTGCGCCAACGTTCTGCATGAAACTGGAAATGACGCCCACCGTGAGCGAGAGAAGCACCAGCATGCGTTGCCGGCTGGAGCCCGCCGCTTTGGTCAAAGGACGCACCGCCCGGTTCACTGCGCCGGTGTGGTCAAGACCGCGTCCCATGATGATGACCGCGATGATGGAGACCACGGCGTTGGAGGAAAGACCGGAAAACGCCTGCGCGCCGTCGATGAGGCCCAGCAAGGGCAGCGAGACCATGACCAGCAACGCCACTACGTCCACGCGCAGCTTGTCCGTGAGGAAGAGGGCGACGGTGACCAGCACGACGCCGAAGGCCAAAGCCATATCCGTGGTGAAAGCGATGGGCTCCAAGGTTGCCTGGCTCCGTGGTGTCTGGACGATGATTGGAGGAAAAGACGTCAAGCCTGAATTGCAACGTAGCCTGTAACGTGGTTGCGTGGCTACGTGGCTGCGTGGCTGCATGACGGACCGGCCTTCTCCGTGTGCGTCACCCGCAATGGCCGTCCCTGGCGTCTGCTTCGGGCGAGGCGGCAGCACTGAAACGGGCAAATCAGCTGCTTCTGCCGCCCCCCCTGAACCCAGGCATGATCTCGCTCGACAAGGAGCGACGCCACGCAGCAACGGAAAGCCAGGACCGGAGCGCGCACATCGCGCAGCGGGGAGAGAGCGACTTCTCCCAGGCGGCATACTGCCATCGCATGGATCTTTCAACAAGCTCGTTCGGCTCCTGGCGACGTCGGCGCGATGAGACGATGCTGGACGGAGCAGCACGCATGCTCACCGCGTTCATCCATGTGCGGTGGCTACCCCGGTGGATACCTCTCTCCACGCGTCTCCATGCGTTTCGTGCATCGCCGTGGAAGTCCACCCCCTGCAATCATTGGATGATGACTGGCTGGTAGAGCCTTCTTCACGCCGGCGAAAAGGGTGGCGATGTGCTTTTTGTTGCTCTTTTCGACATGTTATGAGGCCTTCCCGAAACAGTCGGATTCCGAGCCGCCGTGGCGATGGCGCAAATCCATTCACCAGCCGTCGCCGACAGGCCTACCGGGTGTGTTCAGGGAGCCCTCTTCATCTGGAGAAGGCGCACTTCCTCACCTCCACATATGGATCGAATCCCCGGGCAAACAGGCGTCGCACCGATGTTGGAGGACAAATGCGCCCGGGGGTCCGCACAGCCCGGTGATGGCGCGACCGTCTTGCCAAGTTCTCCCCTTGTTCGGCGGCGGCGAATCTGGCTTTATCGTGCAGAGGTCGACGTCCCCGCAAGAACGTGGGGCAATGGTCATCGAACAAAGGGAGGCGTTCCATGAGTCTCGTCAAAGTGATTGAAGTGCTGGCGCAATCCGAGAAAGGCTGGGAAGACGCTGCACAACAGGCGGTAGAGGAAGCCTCGAAGACCCTTCAGGGCGTCAAATCCGTCTACGTCAAGGACATGGAGGCCAAAGTGGAGAATGGCAAGATAGTAATGTACCGCGTAACGGCGAAGATCAGCTTCCTCATCGAGCGATAGAGAGCCACTCGCCTTCACGTACGTGACAGGCCTGGGTGAGCGGCGGCTCCTCCAGGTCGTTGGCGCACAGGCAAAACGAGCCGAAAGCGCTGGAGAAGATTCCGGAGGACTTGGCCAAGCCCTCCGGGTCGTCTGCGACGTGTGACAGCCTAGGCGGCGATTCGACCGTCCTTGACGCGAAGGATGGTCTGCGCAGCTGCGGCGATCTCGGTGTTATGGGTCACCATGATCACCGTTTTCCCTTGTCCATGCAGCGTGAGCAGTACATCCATCACTTCCGCCTCGGCGGCGGAGTCCAGGTTGCCTGTGGGTTCGTCCATCAACAACAGATCGGGATCATTGGCGAGGGCGCGAGCGATAGCCACCCGCTGTTGCTGGCCGCCTGACAACTGCGACGGCCTGGCGGAGGCCTTGTCCCCCAGCCCGAGTCGTTCCAGAAGAGCCATGGCGCGTTCCGCCTGCTCGTTTTCGGGAACCCCTGCCAGCATCATCGCCGTCTCCACGTTTTCGAGCGCGGTCAGGCTCTGCAGCAGGTTGAAGAACTGAAACACGAAGCCGATCTTGCGTCCGCGCACCCGCGCGATTCCCGCGTCGTTGAGGCGCCCGATGTCGTCCCCGTCCAAGCGCACAGTTCCCGCACTCGGTTTGTCCAGGCCGCCAATTATATGCATGAGGGTGCTCTTGCCATGGCCCGAAGGCCCCACGAGACAGGTGAAGGCGCCTCTTGGAATCGCCAGGGTGATGTCCCGCAAAGCGTAGGTGGTCGTCTCGCCCCTGGTGTAGAATTTGGAGACGTTGTCGACGTGCACGATGGCGTTACTCATAGCTGATGGCCTCCACAGGGGAAAGTCTGGAGGCCGTCCACGCAGGGTAGACGCCAGCCGCCACCGCCACGAGGGCCGCCAGGCCGATGGACGCGGCAATCATCATGGGATCCAGAAGCGGGCCGCTTCCCGAGCCCCGCATGAGGGTCGTGAAGGCGTTCTCGCTGATGTAGGGGGCTGCGAGGACGGACGCCGCCATGCCGACGATCACGCCTGCGACGCCCCCAAGCAGGCCGTAGAACGCCGACTCCATCATGAACAGAGAGAAGATGGTGCGACGCTTGGCGCCCAGCGCGTGGAGAATGCCTATCTCCCGTTTGCGCTCATACGTGGCGGTGAGCATGGTGTTGATGATGCCGAACGCCGCCGCCAGAATCGCCACGGCCGCGATGAGCTGCAAGGTGACGTTGACCGACCCGACGATGGCGAGCACGCCTTTGATCATCTGCTGATCCGTGACCACCCCCAACCCCGCGGCTGCGCGAATGTGTTCGATGTACTCCTGCGTGCGGGACATGTCGGCGACGTTGATGGTCGCGTAGGAATACCGGTCCACGGCGTTGAACAGACGTTGGGCCGCTGGCAGCGGCATGAAGATGGTGATGTCGTCCTTGCCGCCGGTCGCCTCCAGCACGCCGAAGACGGGGATGCGCTCGCCCCGTAACAGCACCGAGTCGCCTGGAGCCAGCTCGAAGTTCTCGGCGGCGGCTGCGCCGAGGACCACGCCGACGTCTTCTTCGGACGTGAAGTACCCGCCTTGGGCCATCTGCCAGTCCCTTGCACGCATCAACGCCGCGGCGCTGACGCCGTTCACCGTCACCGGCTCGTTGTTGATCGCCGTTTTCTGGACCAGAAACGGGGTGACCGTCAGCCCCTCGATGGTCCTGATATTGGCGATATCCTCGGCGGTGATGTTGCTGGGCATCTGGTCGCCGGTCAGAATGGAGAGCTGTTCATATCCGCACGAACCCTTGGGCACGACGATGAGGTGCGCGCCCAGCGTGCTGGATTCGCGATGAATCTCATTCCGCAGACTGCCGCCCATGGACATGAACGTCACGAAGGCGGCGATGCCGATGGTGATTCCCAACAGGGTGAAGACGAAGCGACCGGGCCGCCGGATGATGTTTCTTGCGACAAGTTTGAAGGGTGTCATTCAGCCTCCGATCGTGTGGTTGCGGAGCACTTCCACGGCGGTGGCGAGGAAGATGTGCGTGTCGCCATCCTTCACGAAACGACCCGTCACCACGACCTCGTCGCCCATCGCAGGGGGCTGGCCGTCGAATTTCACGGGAATCACCATCATGTTGCACTCCTGCGCCGTGCACTCCAGCTCTTGTAGATCCATGATGCCGAAGACGTTCGCGTCCTGCTTGGCGACGAACCGCTTGACGCCGGTGATGGTGATCTCACCAATGTAGGCGCCGGGGTCCGCTCCGACGCTGTTGACCTGAAGCACTCGCGCGCCGGCCTCCTTTGCGCTGAAATCCATGAAATGCGGCGCGATGAAACAAACCGCAGCCAGTGCGGCGATGATGCCAACATACTTGGGCATGACCGACCTCCCGGTATGCAATTGCGTGATTGATCGCAGGCCCCGGCGCGAACACGCCGGGCGCGATGACTGCCGGCCGCCGTTCGGAAGCGGCCGAAATCTCGACTGACAAGAAGCGGAATCAGGAAGGGAGGACGGTGCGTCGCGGTGGTCGTTCGATGGACCTCGGGAGGCCGGACACGCAGGGCTGTCGCGACAGACCGCCATGAGCCAGCGCCAAGAAAGCGCTCTGACGCAAGGAGGGCGCGCCGCCGCCCAAAAAGACGATGGAGCAGGCGCACGAACAAAAAGACGAAGAACA
>CAYVWB010000107.1:0-11353 GCA_964455395.1 uncultured Desulfovibrionaceae bacterium | reverse complement strand
GCGTTGACGAAGGTCGTCTTGCCCGAGCCCGTGCCGCCCGCCACGAGGATGTTCCGCCTCGCCTCGATCGCCTCGACGAGGATGCGGCGCAATGCGTCTTCCAGAATACCGGCGTCAACATACTCCTGCAGCGAGAAGACGCGGCTGGCCCGCTTGCGGATGGCGAAGGACGGTGCGGCCACCACCGGTGGCAGCAGCCCTTCGAAGCGGCTCCCGCCCCCGGCCGAGAGTTTGGGCAACTCGCCCTCCACGATGGGCCGGTCCGGCGTAGCCGTGGTGTCCAACGCGCTCGCGAGTAGCGCAATGACGAGGCGGCTTTTCTCCGGACAGAACTCGCCGTGCCGGGCCATGCCCGCGCCGAGGCGTTCGATCCACAGACTGCGATCCGGATTCACCATGATCTCGACCACCTCGGGGTCGCCCAGGGCCTCCATGATGACCGGGCCGAGGTTGTGTTCGAGGCTGGCGATGAGTCTGTGCATGGAGGCGTCCTTTTCCGAAATTTGACGTGACTCGAGCGTCGCCGCCATGCGCAGGGCATGAGGCGTCATTAAAATCCAATACAAGCTTAGGCGGTTACAAGAAGAATGCGGCCGTGACGACAGCCAGCGCCGCAACGACGATACACGCCGTCATCACGGCGAGATGCGTGCGGAGCCGGCCGAGGGCCCTCCTGTGCTCTGCAAATATCCGGGTGATGGCCGCGGCCGACGACGACGAGCATTCCGTGGTGAGCGCTTCCGCTGCGGCGCGCGCCTCGGCGAGGTATTCCGCGGCCTTGGCGCTGAAGAGCGCCGTGAGCGCTTGGTGGTGCCGGTCCAGCAGCGCTTGGTAATCGGCGAGGAATGCGTTGTGAAGCGTCACCTGCATGAGCAGCGGATCATCGAGGCCCACGCGGCTGTCGTGCGTCGACTGAAGCAGGGTTCGAGCGTCTTCAAGGCGCAAACCCACGCCTTCAGGAAGGGGAATCGTTTTGTCCATGGGTCGCCTCAGCAGAGTTGCGCCTTGTCCATTTCCGTGGCGGCGTCGCGCCAGTACATCTTCAGTCGTTGCCGGGTCATGACGGGGAGCGTGGAGTCCGCGCCCTGCGCGAAGGTCTGGTGGCTTGCGAAGAGCTCGCGCAGATCCTCGCCAAACAACGGGCCCTTGCGCTGCGGAATACGCACGATGGCGTGGAATTTTTCGCGGTGGTCCTGGCAGACCTGGAATTCCTCGAAGGCCTTGCCCTTCAACATCACCTCGCCGAAGAACGGATTGAGCCAGATGACGTGCGGCGTGCTCGCGAAGCTCTCCAGCAACGATTTCATCCCGAAGAGCGTATCCTTCGCCGCCTGCCCGCCCGTCACCACGGTATGGATCATGACCGCGTGACCAGCGTCCTCCAGCGCCTCAAGCGCATGGCTCGCGAGGAGGTAGGAGCAGAGCGGGACGAAGGTTGCGGCGCCATTGTCGATGACGGCGTGCGCCTCCTCGGGCAGCGCGAGCAGAGCCTCCATGAGGACGTCGAAGCGGCGTGGGTCGATGTCGTCGCCGTCCATGAGCGTGATGACGCACGCGCCCAAAGCCTCGTAATGCGCCAACGTCGTGTTGATCGGGTCCGTGTCGAAACAATGGACCACGGCTTCCCGCGAGCCCAGATACTGAGCGAGGAGGGCGGCGACGAGCGATTTGCCCACGCCGCCTTTTCCTTGGAGTACAAAATGAAGTGTCGCCATCAGATCACCTCGTCGTCACGATGTGCGGACGGATTATAATCAAAGCTGCGCCGATGAACATGTACGCTTGATGTACTTTGATCGGAGTCAGGAGAGGGTGCTTGTTTGCGCTCAATCTGCGCTTTGATCAGCTCGTCCTGGTCCTGCAGCGAGGTTTCGTTAATAAATCTTTGCATATACTTAAGGAAAGAAGAGTATGACATGCTCATTTTCTCACGACGGGTGAGTTCCATGTGAATGTGGCTACGTGAGTAGCCTTGCATGTACAAATCCAGGATCTCATCAAGGTTCGCCTGGAACTCGACACGACCTGTGTAGCGAATAATCCTTGAGCGCTTTTTCGTCATGGCGAGCGCGTTTTACACAATTGAAAAAACCGTGCAACCACAAGCAGCAAGGCCATAACGGCGTGGTGATCTCATAACGCACGGGCTTTGTTACGATTCTGTGTCGAAATATTTTATAATACTTTTTTCGCCTGCGAGTTGTGTCAAGGACGGCTATAATCCTTCTCATGGTGCCCATTTCCGACCAAATGCGTTATTGTAATCATTGTTCAGTCATGTTCCGCCACGTTCCGTTGTCTTCCTCCATACGACTTTATACGGTGTTTTTTCAAAAATATTGCACTGATGCGGAGTATGCGGTACAGTTGCCCGAAGGCAGGACAGGTGAAGTGGGCCCACCTCGCGGCGGTGCTCTTCACGGCCTAGCCCCCTGCGGGGGCGGCCAGTGCTTATGTCGCCTGCGGCTCAACGCGAAGACGAGGAACGCCATGCCCTCCACAAAACCCGTACTCAAAGCGTACGTCACACCGGAAGAATACCAAGCCGTCATCGAACTCGCCGAGCGCTATGGTCTGAGCGTCTCGGCCTACGTCCGGCGCGTCAGCCTGGGCGACCCGCCGCCGTCGCGCGACTCGCAGCAGCTGCGGCGGGAGCTCACGCGCGTCAACGGCGACCTCGGCCGGCTGGGCGGCCTCTTCAAGCAGTGGCTCGGCGAGGAGAAGCAGACGTCACCGCAGCTGGCGGCGCAGGTCCGGGGGCTGCTAAGGGCCATCGAGGCGCGGCAACGCGAGCTCAAAGCGGCCGTGCAACGCATCGCGTGAGGGCAGGGCATGATCAGCCGTCGCATCCCGCGGAAACCGGCCAATGACAACTACCGCCGCCTGGCCAACTACATCGCCGGCGCGGGCGCCCATCCGGACGAGGAAAAAGTCCTCCACGCGTGGTGCGCCGGCTGCTGGGCCGGCGAGGATTACGAGTGGGCGATCCAGGAAGTACAGGACACGCAGTCGCTCAACCAGCGGACATCCAAAGAGAAAACATACCACCTCATCGTGAGCTTCCGTCCTGAGGATGAGGGGAAACTCGGCGCAGACGACTTCCGGGCCATCGAAGCCGCCTTCGCCGAGGCGCTGGGCTTCGGCGACCACCAGCGCCACTGCGCCGTGCATCAGAATACCGGCAACCTGCATTTGCATGTGGCCTACAACATGATCCACCCCGAGCGGCTCACGCGCCACGAGCCCTACCGCGACTTCCTCACCCGCGACCGGCTCTGCCGCGAGCTGGAGCGGCGTTACGGCATGGCCGTGGACAACGGCCGCGGGGAAGCGGAGCTCCCGCGGGAAGCGCGTCTCGGCGAGCAGGCCGCGACCATGGAGGCGCACTCGGGCCAGCAGTCCTTCGAGAGCTACGCGCGGTCGAAGCGCGAGGCGCTCCTCAATGCGCTGGACGCGCTGGACGCGTCAGACGAGGGCGCGGACTGGACGGCCTTCCATGCGGCGTTGGCCGTTCACGGACTGACCATCGCGCCGCACGGCGCCGGGTTCGCCATCCGGAACGCGCACGGCCATCAAGCGTGCAAGGCGAGCGCGGTGGACCGGCGGCTTGCGAAGGGACGGTTGGAAGCCCGGCTCGGTTCGTATGAACCGCCGCGCATGGATCGTTGCGCTTCAGAGAAGGCCGACAGCTATGGACCGCGACCGAACGCCCGTCATCCCGACCCGAGTCGCGGCCAACTCTTCAAGGACTGGGAACGGGCCATGGCTGAGCGTCGGGCCGCGTTCGCCGCACTCCGCGATCAGGGCCGCGAGGAGTTTGACGCCGTGGCCGCCACGTGGGGTCGGCATCGACGGGATATCGAGCAGCTGGCGCTGACCAGGCGGGACCGGCTCGCGTTGCTCCGTCTCGCTCGGGAGCGGGAAAACGCTGCGCGCCGCGACGTCTTCCAGCGGTGGGCCACTCAGCGGGAGGCGTTGCGGACGAAGCGCCCCTACGTGACGTGGGCGGCGTTTCGTGAGGGGGTGATGGCGCGGGAGTGGGGGAAAGACTTGGAACGTTGACGCGCGTGCGCGGTCGGTACCAGTGTCGTCGCGTGTACGGCCCGCGCAGCATCCCGAGAGCGCTGGCGCGGTTCAGGTAGGCGAGCGCGTACGACAGCCGCGGCATGGAGAGTCCCGAGTGACGTGGGTACAAGACCATTCGTGATCAAGGAGTCGCCAGGGGCAAGAGCTCTCGGTGTTCGATAGTACGCTGGGCTGGCGCCGTTGAGCGAATGAACGCCCGTGACGACATCCTCCGCAGGTCCGTCAGGAGCGACTGAGGAACGCGTCACTCCTCCTTGGCAGGCGTCACCCGCTCGAAGACGAACGCCGATTTCCCTCCGCCATTAACGCCATCACCGACGTCGCCGCCAGTTTCGCCGGTTTTGAAGACCAGGCGCCACGCCGGATCCTCGCGCAGGGAGGCCGCGGTGTGCGGACACTGCATGGGATTGAGGCACCGCGCGCCCACGAAGGCGTAAGCCGGGGCGTCGTCGTCCGAAGTCAGCTTGTCCAGATACGCCACATTCACGTGCGGGGCGGTGACCTTGCGGCCGATGGCTGCGGGAATCCAGAGGCCGGCGTCCCCGTAGTTGGTGAGGACGCGGTCCCCCGGCGCGGTCCTGGCGGCGAGCCACCGGAACGCCTCAAGGTCCTGCGACGTCACGGCGTTCTCGTTGATGTGCGAGCCCAGGTACGGGAGCTGCTTCATGTGCAGGCCCCAGCCCACAACGAGCCAGCACAACAGCGCCAGACACATGCGCAGTCTCTCATGCGTCACCACTGTACGGAGCGTCTCGTAGAGCCAGCGGACGCCGTGCGCCGTGAGCAGCGCCACCGGGATGAGCCCCAGCGTGGCCGTGCGCTCGGGGTAGATGAGATACGAAAGCGGCAGCGCCCAGTACGGCGTGTTGAGGATCAGGACCAGCGCCGCGATCAGCGCCGTGACGGCGTAGGCCCATTGGAGGCGATGGCGCCGCCATGCTGCGTAGAGGCCCACCGCCAGGAGGCCCAGCCCCGCCCAGTGCCATGGATACGGCGTGAACATCACATAGCGGTAGAGATAGACCGGTCCCGAAAGCAGCGACGCCGGCAAGGGGTCATTGAAGCCATGGTTGGCGTGGCGCACCCAGTCCTGAATCCATTCACGGACCGCGGGCGTGGCGATGGAGGGGTCGATGGTCACGGCGTACCATCCCGCGCACGCCAGGAAGACGCCCACGCACAGCGCGACGTTGCGGCCCACGCGTCGCATGCGCCTGGTCTGCAGAAGCCGTCCGCGCAACACCGTGGCGACGATGGCCGCCGCGCCCAGCACATAGAGCGACTGTATGAAGACGATAGTGTGTGTGAGAAAGATTCCGGCCGCGCACACCCCCGCCAACGCCACGGTCGTACGGTTCGCGTCGTCGAGGCGCAACGTCAGCGCCGCGAGCATCACCGCGAAGGCCAGCGCCAGCAGCGTGGGCGCGCCGCCCCAGCTGATGTACGCCATGGGGCCGTGCCACAGCGCCGCCAGGGCCAGCGTGGCGAAGAGCGCCTCCGGCCACGGCGCGGCCCGGCGCGCCAGGACGTAGCACGCCAACGCGAAAAGCCACTGTGTCGCGGCCGTCAGGAAGAGACCCAGAGTCGTCAACGATTGTCCCGTCACGGTCTGCAGGAGCCCCAGGACAGCTTGAAAGGCCATGGGAAAGGTGGAGAACGTGGGGATGTCCAGCAGCGGCTCGTAGGAAGTGGGCGCGCCGTCATACAGCACCGTCAACGCCGCGAGGTAGCCGTGCATTGACATGTCCGCCCCGGAGGGCGCCACGGCGTAGTCCAGCGCAGCGAACCGCATGACAGCGAGCAGACCGAACGCGGCCAGCGGGATGAGTGCGCGCCGGCTGCGCCACTCCACCCGGACCGAATGCCCGCGCAGGGCGGCCAACCAGGCGGCGGCCACCGTGGCGATGACGCTCGCGTGCGCGCATGCGCTGAACGGAAGGTCCGCCAGCGCAGCCATCCAGAAGACAGCGGCGCACCACGTCAGCGAAGTGAAGAGGACCACGGCCAGCGCCTGCGTCGCTTCCCGCAAGGCGCGCGGCAGGATGTAGAGAACGAGAAATCCCGGCGCGAGGAAGACGCCCGCGCCCTCGATCAGCAGCGTGGCGGCGAGCAGCAACAACGGCGGGAGGAAACGCGAGGCTGCGTCAGTGGGGCTCGAAGGCCATGCGCGGGTCGATGTTGGCTGCAGCGAGGTCACGCTTCAATGATCGGGTTTGCGGGTGATTTGTCGATTTGACATGGAGCCGACCACGCGAGGCCGAGTCGAATGCGCGCCGCCTGCTCCGGTCGGCGTTCGCCACGGTATACGCGCATGACTCGAGATCCGTCAAAGCGTGAGGGGAGCTCTGCCAAGCACAATTGCTTTGACAATTCCGTGGTATACGATTATTTGTCGTTTGCAATTCTTAGAGCTTGCGCACTCCATCACACCGAATCTTGCGGAGGCGTCACTTCTTGTGAAGGAGCACTTTCCATTCGCCGTAATGATGATGCTTGTACTCCTGCTGGCGTCGAACGTGTATGGCGTATGCGTCGCCATGCTCTCTACGGAAAGCAACAGCAGTTTCTATCGCCCTCGACTTGTCAAAGACGTGTACGACACTCCAGTAGCGCAGTTTTATGAAGCGCTAGACTTCTACTATGGCGATGTCACGCTTGTCATCCCGGACAGAACCGTTGTTGATGGAAAGCTGTATCGACATTACAACACAAATTCCCCTGTCCAGCTCATGGAGTACGACTCGTCGTTAAGTCTCGAATGTGAACGCGTGTTGCAGTCGTTGCCCAATGAAACACACTCCATTGTTCCTGCAGATCGTTTTGCGAAAGACAATATCTACCTGAACAAGGTCCATCGTGTGTCGTTTGTCGCTCCCACAAAATTTTGCAGCGATTCAAAGATCCGCAATGTGCTGCAGTTGCGAGCTTCCCTGAATGTGTATTTCCTGGCTCAGGATTGCTTGGAGATGCTTCCTCCATGCAAAGATGACGCCTTTCGGGTTCGTGAGTCCTCTACGTCGTTCGCACATGAACAGAGCGACGGAGGTTCTTGGGCTCCGTCATGAGCCGAACTGTTTCATCGCCTTGTGTCTACGCCGCAACACGAACGGCCAATGGGTTGGTTATGATCGAAGGGAGAGGTTGTCATGCACCTATTCCGCCTCCTTGAGAGACGTCTTCGGTTGGCGAAGAAGCGCTACATCGGGCACTTGCTCTGCAATCCAGACGCTCCCTTGATCTCTTTGGCGGCGACTCTTGATGCATTCCATGCCCCACACAATAAAAATACTTTGCTACAGCCTTACGCCGAGCCCTTTTCGTTGACGCCGCTCATGCATTGTCTCGTCGACAAAAGTACACGAATTCTTGATTTCGGGTGCAACGCTGGTGAACAACTGCGTCTGGTGGCCGATGCGTATCCTGACAAGCAGTATGTCGGGCTCGACCTCTCGCCCAAAAGGATAGCCGCCGCGCGCGACCTTTCTTCGAAGCATGGCGACTCTCTGGAATTCATCTGCGCCAATGTATTCGAGACCGACGAATGGCGTCGTGAACCGTACGACCTCATCTACGTCCGAGGTGTTTTTCCCGTCCTGGACAGGCCATCCAAGCAACGAATGATACAATTACTGCAAAACGCACTTCGCGATGATGGTGTGCTCATCTTTGATGACTTCAACACCAACGCCATGTTCTACAGCCTTGTCACAAAATTTCCCAACGACGCCAAAAATCGTATGGTGGATCACTTTTCCAGACAGCTCGACTTCCTTAAAGGCTATCTTGAGGTCGGCCTGGAAAAGCCTTATGGCGGATACCATTTCGTTGATGAAACCTACTACAACGCATACTTCAAGAACAACAACGTGAAAGAGTACGTCACATTCACGCGCTGCAATGATTTCTTCCAGCACATGTCTCCGACGATGCACCACTTCAGACACAACGAAGTGGTCATGATCATGCCGACGGCCTATCACGACGTTTTGACGAGCGCCGTGGAGACTCTGGGGCCTCCCGTCGCGTCGTCCATGGCACTCTCCACAGGAGCCAACCAGTGAAAACAAGCAACCGTCAAGGGTTGCTTCCTTTTACTATCGCGTCGTCGTCATCCCCAATGCGGGTACGCTCATTCTCGCGAGAAATAAAGGCCGCGACTTTTGCTCGTATCTCCCGTTCTTCGCGCGGTCGCTTGTTGTCGCGACGAAGCCTGCTGAGCTCTTCGTGCTCCGACGCCGAAAGCCCGTCGTTTGGTGACCTGGACATCGTCGATGAATTTTGCTCTGTTGGATTTGCGCTTGGACATCCAGCCCTCCACCATATGGGTGAAATGATCATGGCCTCTGACTGGATGTGATTGTAAACAAAAATGAGATGATATGCCAGGATTGGCGCAATGTCAGGCTGGTGGATCGCTCATGTTAGGTCGCTTTACTCATGGGTGGCGTGCCTCCTGTCGGTTATCCATTGTGGATTCATCACTCCCTTCACGGCCTCAAACACCAGAAATGAGCGTACTCGATAAAATGAATAATAAGGTATGCAGGTATGTTTTTTTTGGAGTGGTGGGCGTACTGTCAATTTATCTAGTCGCACCATTTGTTTTTTTGGAAGACAGGGTAGGTGCTATTGAAATAGAAAAATGCTCTTTCAGAGAAGGGCTTAGCTATGTGTGCCCGGTTCCTGGATTCCAGTACAATTTCTTGTATCCCGTAAAAGGGGACACTAATGACGCTAAACGGTCTACGGTCATTCTTTACGAAAACGAAAAAAAACTTGGTCCATCTCATACACCGCACAATGAAATCTCAGAGAAAGGAGAAGGACGGTTTTCTCACTGGAAAGGGTCTCTTGTCTTTTCCAGCTTTGATGGGACCAACCCACTTACTAATGGGCGAAAGTATTTCGCAAAAGCTGAGTACAAACATGATTTCATTGTTCTAGCTTTTTGTATTGGTTTGTCTTTTGTGTTTTTTTACTTTGCATTTGAAAAAAAACTCAATCTAAAGATTAAAGTTGACGGTCTCCCAACAGCTTTGAGATTTGAATCGTATTTTTTTGCTGTCTTGATAAGTTTATTTGCTGTAGTCTTTTTTCAAATGCAAGGAATACAGTACTCACCCGACAGCGAATGGTATTCACTTTTCTCAAGCCTGTATTCTTGTGGCCAATTTGATCGCTTGGCTGTGTTTCCTCCATTATTTTATTCTATCTTGTCGTTTTTTAAGATGTTAGGTGCAGGAGAGTCGAGCTATTTTATTTATCAATTTATATGTTTTTTTTCGCTTATGTCTGTTTTTTTAATTGTTACAAGAAATCCTTTTTATTCTTTTTTTATTTTTGCATTGCTGTTGAGTAGCCATCTTGTTGTTGAGGCTTATAGTTACATCTGGACAGAGCTTGGATACTCTGTTTTGATGTGTTTGATTGTTTACTTCTTCTACCGTTGTCTAACAAAAGATGTCCACAATGAACAGATATTTTTTTTGATTGTGCTTGTCGCGATTCTTCCACTTCAGCGATATATAGGCATATTCGTCTCTTTGTATGTTGTAGTGGCTGTTGCTGTTTTTCATTTAGATCGACTAAACCCATTTGTCTTGCTAAGATGCGGAATTATGGCTGGAGCTCCTTTTCTTTTTTTGATATTATGGAATATCAATATTTCTGGAGAGTTAACAGGGCTTCGTGCGCCGGCGTCAGTTTCTCTTTTAGAGAACTTGAGAAGCCTCGTAGAAGTTCTTCATGAATTTAGTGGGTTCGTTGCTTTGTATTTGGCCTCTTTTGTTTATGCTGTGCGTTCTCTCTTAATGTCAAAAAGTAGTCTCATAATAATTTCTTTTGTTCCTCTAGTGCAGTTAGCGGCTCAACTTTATGCCTCGACATCTGTACATATCGACCCAATGGGCTTTAGGTATGTCGTTCCAGTGATTCCTGCAGTGCTGCTGATATTTTGTTTTGCGGCAAAAGAATTTATCTTTGAGAAACAACTTGTTTCTAGGCTTTTAGGTGTTTTAGGTTTTTTTTCATTGGTCTTTATTTTTAATATGGGAATGTTTGATACCGATACAATAGACTTAAAAAATAGTGACCCTGGTGCTGCACTTTTTAAAACAGAGCTTAGTTCTCTATATGGATTAAACAACGTGGGGATTTATTTTAGAGGTATTTCACATGGCAATGGCCCTTCACTTGTCCTTTCCGAAAATATTACTCCTGGCTATGTATTGCGGGGCTATGAGGTGACTGGCTCTTGGCGTAGCAATACTTTGGTTTACTCATCTCCAGATGGGGGGCCATATTTTTTACCTGTTACGAAATCTCAACACTGTAATAACCTTGATGCGATTTTTATTCAAAAGGATGGAAGTGGAAAATGGGAATCTTTTTTTAATTTATTAAGCGATGATTTTCATGTGTATAAAGAGAATATGTTTGGTGTCTTGTTGATGAACCGAGAATTGGTCGACCCTAAGATGCATACAAGCACCTAAAACAGATGGATAAAAATTGCCTTTTCAATCTATCGTCCTCGACCAGAAACTGTTGTGGTTCTTCAGAGAACCGGTCGCGTTGTCGTCAAGTCGGGAGGGATGATGAAGGCCAAGCCAGCAAGAAAGTGTAGCCCTCCCGTAAAACAGGACCAGCGAAAACTGGAGATTTCTGGCACAAGATTCCCACGGAGGAAGCAATGCGGAAATCTCGATTCACGGAAAGTCAGATCTTGAAGATCCTCAAAGAGGTCGAAGGCGGCCGCAAAGTGGCTGACGTCTGCCGCGAACACGGCGTGAGCCAGGCGACCTACTACAGCTGGAAATCCAAGTACGGCGGCATGGAAGCCTCGGATATCCGGCGCCTCAAGGAGCTCGAAGAGGAAAACCAAAAGCTCAAGCGCATGTTCGCCAACCTGAGCCTGGAAAATGAAGCGTTGAAGGATGTTATCGCAAAAAAGCTCTAGCGCCAGCTGAGAAGCGCGACTTGGTCGATCACATGCGCCACACGTACGCGCTGAGCATCAGGCAGTCCTGTGCCGCGGTGCGCCTGAGCCGGAGTGTCTACGGCTATTGCCCGTCACCACGGGATGATGCGCCTGTGATCGCCACGCTGCTCACGCTGGCCGAACGCTATCCGCGCTACGGTTTTGGTAAACTCTTCGCGGTGTTGCGCCGGCACGGCCACCGCTGGAACCACAAACGGGTCTACCGCGTGTACTGGTAATCCCCCCGCAAAAAAGTGGTTCTGAAAGGTAGAATTTTCTCGTACCATC
>CAYVWB010000106.1:0-11529 GCA_964455395.1 uncultured Desulfovibrionaceae bacterium | reverse complement strand
GACGCCGTGCGGCAAGCCGGCGACGAAACCATCCGGAGCAGACTGCGCCGCGGCCAGCGAGGTGGCGTTGTCCAGGGTGACATAGCGACGGCCGTCGTCCAACAGATCACGAACCAATGGGTTTTGCCCGCCTGGCGCGCGCTTTTGATGAAGATGACAGGGGTATCCCCAAGGGCTTCTTGGAGTAAGAAGCGTAGGTTGCGAGCAAACATGGGATGAACATGCACCACGTATTGGTTGAATGACAACCACACCATGGTTGTTTTTCATGACGCTGAAGTTGGCTTCGCTCCAAGTATTCTTACTTTGATCCCCCACTGACTCATGGAGATCATCAGGTCCTTTTCCTCTTCCTGTCTCCTGGTCTTTATGCGGGACACGTCCGAGCCAACCATGCGAGACCTGCTCGGAGACGAGCGCGGCGCAAGAAGGGCGAGAAGGACCCGCGGCGGCTGCCATCGATGCACATTGTCCTCAATCGGGACATGATGCGATGGGCGACACGCAATATCCGTCAAGAACCAGAAGGGGGGGCATCGTTGCGCCGTAACGGATCGGGCGCATGGGATGAAATGGGTTCTGCATGCGCGTCAGACGGCAAGGTGTCCTGCCGGTGTGTTGCGCATCCGAACAGCATGTTTCCTGCATATCTAGTTGTGCGACTGCATACGTACTTCAGATGATGTTACGCGTTCGACTTTCCTTGTGATAGCGACAAAGGCCATGTCGTTACGAGTCTTGCGTACAGTGCGTTGGAGTGCGTTTCCATGGAGTGTCGCCGAAGTGAAGCCAGATTCATCATGCGGAGGACAAAAAATCAGTATTGTTGATAGACATCGCTCATGAAATGACATAGTAAAGCTTCGAAGTCATCACGTGTATCGACCTCTAGACGTTGGAGCTTTCGTGCAAAAGGAAGTCTTTCCCCGCAAGTTGCAGGACCGGCGACTCTTCCCTCACGCGCCAGTACACAACGGCGACCGCCGTGTGGCGGACCGATTCACTGCATCGCAGCACGTCATCATCACTCTGTGCGGGCCGGGCGGCGAACACACCTGCGCCATGGCTGACGTGGACGACATCTCCACCACGGGGTTGAGCATCCACGGCCTGGATTTCACCATTGGCCAACGTTACGAGTTGGAGTTCTCGCTGCCGCCGGGCGTCATGCCCGAGGGCTACGAGTCCGCAGTGAAGCTTCCGGCCACGGCCGTGCGCAAGGATGAAAAGAACAACGCCACAGCCTTCAAGTTCGAACGCTCGCTGGAGAAATATTTCCGGAAACGGCGCTGGCGTCGGCTGGAGGTGTACGCGCTGTTGCTGCTCTGCGCCGCCATCGCCGCCATCAGTCTCATCAAGCTGGATAACGTCTTCTACTTCTGGTTCGATGCGCCGATCTTTCTCTACGGTCTCTGCGTGGCGGGCATGCTCGCCACACGCTTTCTCTTCGCCGCTCTCTACCGACCCACGCCGGTGAATCCGGAGTTCACGCCGCCAGTCAGCATCATCGTGCCCTGTTATAACGAGCAGGATTTCGTGGCGCGCACCGTGCGGCTCTGTTTCGATCAAGACTACCCCACGGAGCGCATCCAGGTCATCGCTGTCAACGACGGCAGCACGGACGGCTCGGCAGAAGCGCTGGACTCGCTCAAAGCGATCATGAAAGAGAACGGCGCGGACTACGAGGTCATCCACTTCGAGAGCAACCGCGGCAAACGCGAGGCCTTGCGCGCTGGCGTGCTGGCCGCCCGTCACGACCTGGTGGTGATGGTGGATTCGGACAGCTTCCTCGCGCCGGACGCCATCCGCCAGCTCGTGCAGCCCCTGCAGGACGACTCCATGGCTGGCGTCTGCGGTTTCTGCACCGTGGAGAACAAGTGGACGAATTTCCTGACGAAGATGCAGGCTGTGCACTACTTCATCATGTTCCGCGTCTTCAAGGCGGCGGAAGGCCTCTTCGAAGCGGTGACGTGCCTCTCCGGACCGCTTTCCGTCTATCGCAAGCAAGCCATCCTTCCGCACATGGACGCATGGGTGAACCAGCGCGTGCTGGGCTTTAGGGCCACCCTGGCGGACGACCGCGCCCTGACCAACATGGTGTTGCGTCACAACCGGTTGGCGTACCAGCATACGGCCACGTGCTCCACCATCGCGCCCTCTTCGTATCGCCACTTCTACAGTCAGCAGATGCGTTGGATGCGTTCCTGGCTGCTGGAAAGCCTCATCGGGTGTCGGTTCATGTGGCGCAAGGAGCCCTTCATGGCCATCTCCTATTATCTGGGAATCATCTTGCCATTGTTGGCGCCGCTGGTGGTGCTGCGGGCGTTCATTCTGGAGCCGCTGGTCTATGACGCGCTGCCTCTGCTCTATCTGGCGGGCATCTTGTTGATGGCTGCGCTCATGGCGTCCTCGTATCTGCTCATCAACCGCTCCAAGCTCTGGCTGTACGGCATCCCCTTCAGTTTCTTCTATCTCGTCATGCTCTTCGTCATGCTTCCGCAGGCGGCGTTCACCATGCTGGCGGAGGACTGGGGCAAACGCCGCGTCTCCACCGAAACTCAAGAGATTTCCTCATGAAACGCTTTCTCCGCGTTGGCGTGCAGTGGGTCGTGGTGCTGGCGGCCGGCTATCTGCTCTATCAGCTTTTCATCATTCACGATACGGAGCCTGTGCGGGACCCGGCCTCCTGGTCGCAATGGGAAGGGTTCCAGGCCATCGCCTATGGTGGGATAAGCCGTACGGACTCGGTCCAGGCCGTCTCCCGGGAGCAGCTGCGCGAACAGCTTCAGGCCCTGCGCGACGCCGGCTATCGCACCGTCCACACACACGACCTCGTCAGCTTTCTGCGCGGCGAACGCCCCCTTCCCGAGAAAGCCCTCTACATCATGTTCGAAGGCGGCAGGAAGGACAGCTTTCTCTTCAGCCAACCCATCCTCAGCGAGCTGGGCATGCACGCCTCCATGTACGTGCGACCCGGCGACTGGGACTGGTGGAGCCGCACCTTTCTGCGCGCTCATGAAGTGCGACGCGTGGCCGAAAACGCCCACTGGGACGTCAACAGCCTGGGCTACGCCACCGCGGACGCCGGACAAGACTCCCAGGGCGGACCGCGGCTCCTGCTGGAAGGACCAGCCTGGCTTCCGGACGAAGCACGCTATGAAAGCTTCGCCGACTATGAACAGCGACTGCGCGAGGACTTCCAGCAAGCCTACGAAGCCATCAAGGACGTGACGGACTCCCCGCCCACGGCATACAGCGCCTACCCCGCAAACACCGTCGGCGTGGCCCTTCCGGATGAGGTGGACCGCCTGACTCGCGCGCTCATCCAGGCGGATCACGGCCTCGCCTTCACCCTGGAAGGCTCGTCGTTCAACAGCCGGTTCGCGTCGCCATACGCCCTCACGCGGCTCACCGTGCCAGCGCACTGGTCCGCTCAGGAGCTGCTGGACGCCCTGGAACACGCCTGGCCCCGCGCCGATCCCTACACCGCGGAAACGGACCCCGAGGCCGAAGCGTGGCGGCCGCGGCTGGGGCTCGTCACCGTGCGCGAGGGCGACGTCGTCGTCACCGCCGTCCCCGCTCAGCCACAACCGGACCAGGACGCAGGGGAGGGACCCACCCAAGCCGAGGCCCTGGCGTGGCTCCGCGGCGCCGAAGGGTGGCGCGACCTCGAACTGGAATTCAACCGACCGCCCTTGGCTGGCGGCGCCAAAGCGCACCTCGTCTATCTCAAGTACCGCGCCGAGGAATCCTGGTTGCGCGTCGCCTTCAGCAACGACCGGGTGGTGGCCCAAGAGCAACGCGGGCCCCGGTTGGAGACCCTCTTCAACGGCGCCTGGAACGGCGCCATCCCCCGCTCGGTGCAGCTCACCGTCAAGGGCGATCGTCTGACTCTGGAAGCCGACGGCGAACCCATCGCCAGACACCCCGTGCCTGCCTCGAGCTTCGGGCCTCGCGGCGGCGTGGCTCTGGGACTGCTCGCGGAGACGGCGCCGGCCGTGGTCTCCTTCGAGGACTTCACCGCCGCCCCCTTGCCCGAGCGCTGGTTGCTGGCGGAGGACCCCGGGCTGCTGACGCCGCCCCTGCTCAGGGACGTGACCCATGTCGCGCTGCCCGCAGCGCTGCTGACCGAGGAGGATTTCGGTCCGGATGAACGCAGCATTTTCCTGCGCGCGGCAGCCTCGGGCGTGCGGCTCTATCTGCAGGTCACGCAGGAAGATCTCGTACGCGCCGGCCTGGACACGCAACTGAACCGCGTGGCGGAGCGCCTGGGCTCGGTGCGCGCCCTCGAAGGCGTGGCCTTGCAGCTGCGCGGTGAATCGTACGACTCGCTCACCAACTCGGCTCTGGAACTGGTGCGCAGCCGTGGCCTGGCGACGGCGCTCATCGCTCCGCCTGCGTTTCTGGAGGCGTTGGGTTCCGCCGAGTCCGCACCTGCGTTGGACTGGATGCTGATCGACGCCCCTCGCAACGAAGCGCCGCCGCCTTCCATCGTGGACCGCATCTACCCGCCCTCCATGGTGCTCTATATCCTTCCCGAATCCGAAACCAGACTGGGCGCCCTCACCTGGGCCCCCGCGAAGTGACGCCCATGCAGCTCGCCATCAACGCCGTCCTCCTCATCGTCGCACCCGTGCGCTGCAAGCGTATGGGCC
Source organism: uncultured Desulfovibrionaceae bacterium (assembly GCA_964455395.1). Lineage (GTDB taxonomy): Bacteria > Desulfobacterota > Desulfovibrionia > Desulfovibrionales > Desulfovibrionaceae > CAYVWB01. Next base: position 6,874 of record CAYVWB010000106.1, on the reverse strand, counting down.
GTTTTCTCGCTGTCTTGCTGGGAGTCCTCGTCGCCTGCGGGCCACTGTGCGACACCGCGTACGCGCAGACGGCGGTGGAGCGCCTGCAGAGCGCGCAGGCTGCCGTCGGGCGGGGCGAGCTGAACGCCGCCCTCAAGGAGTTGGAGGCAGGTATTCAGCAGGATCCCGCATATTTCCCCCTGTGGAAGCAGAAAGCCGTGGTGCACGCCTTGCGCATGGAGCCGGGGCCCGCTCTGGAGGCCATCCGCGTCTATCTGAGCCAGAATCCGGACGACGCCGAAGCGCGCCTCACCGAGCTGAACGCCTTGCTGCAACTCGACCGCCGCGAGGAATTCCAGGAACGCTTCGCCACACTGGATGTCGCCGCCATCCCGGACGACCTGCTCCTCATCACGGCGCTGCGGCTCTACCGCGGGAAGGGCTACGGCGCTTCCCTGGACCGCCTGCTGACCCTTGCCCAACCCGAGGACGACGCTGTCGCCGCCATGCTGGAGGGCATGGAACTGCTGCGTCAAGGCGACGCGGATCAAGCCCTGGCTCGGGTGCGCGACCTGGAGACGGATCGTGACACGGTCAAGGATTTCGGTGGGCTGCTTGCATTCGAGAGCGGCCGAAGCCTCGCCGAGGCCGAACGCTACGACGAAGCGCTCCAGGCGTTCCGACTGGCCCTTGCCTTGGGGGTGGATGAAGTGGGCGCCCGGCGGGAGATCGGCTGGACCCTCTGGCGGCAAGGCGCGCGCCTGGACGCTGCGGAACAATGGGCCCGCGTGGCGGAGCACGCACCGGATCCGGCGCTCTGGTACGGGTGGATTGCGGACGCCTACATCCTCGCCGCGGAATGGGATCTCGCTCTGCATGCGCTGGACAAAGGCCTGGAGCACGCCCCCTCCGATCCCCTCCTGCAAGCGAAGAAGTATCAAGTCCTCACCGCCCTGGGAGATGACGCCGCCTTGCAACGCTATGCGTCCCAGCTGCGCGATGACGGCGCAGTAACCGGCCTCGCTCTGGGAGAAGCCCTGGCCTTGCGCCAGCAGGGCGAAGCGCTGCACGCTGTTCGCCGCATGCGCGAAGCCGGACTGGACAAGCGCTATCCGGACCTCTATCGGGAGATCAACCGACTCGCCGCCAGCTCCCTGCATGCGCAAGGTCGCTACGCCGAAGCGGAGGTCATCCTTGCCGATCTGCTGGAAACCGACCCCGACGACGTGGGGCTGATGCGCGACCTGGGCTGGGCCATGTGGGCTCGCGGCAAGCGTAGCCATGCGTTGCAACTCTGGGGCGCAGCCTTGGACCGTGGCCTGGAAGGCGGGCCGGCGCTGGCTGAACAGCTCGTCATGCGCATGCTGGAAGTGGACGAGCTGGGTCTCGCCCTCACTTTCTACCGCCAGCACTTGGGCGGGGAGATATTCAGCCTCGCCTGGCGGATGCGCGTGGGCGACCGCTGGGATCTCGCTCAGCCGCTTTTCCGCCTCGCCGCCGCCGAGGAGAACCATCCCTACTTCAGCCGTCTCTATCTCGCCGAAGCAGCGCTCCACAACAACGATTTCGAGACGGCTGAGGGGACGCTCAAGGCCTTCGTCTCCATCTACGCCGGGTATCCCTATGTGGACGACGCGCCCCCGGCAGCAGGGGTCGACCTGAGCGCACAGCGCGCCGGGGAAGCTGTTTCCTCCCTGCTGGGGCTCATCGCCCTCAAGCGGCAGACGGGGCTCGCTTTCTTCTACGAGCACGTCACGGATTTCTACGGGGAGCTTCCGACCCTGCAAGCAGCCTTGCCGCATCACCTGGCGCTGATGGGCGCAGCCTTCCTGAATGAGGGCCAGCCCGGTCCGGCTGCGCGGTATCTGGAGCAGAGCCTGGCGCTGAACCCCGACCTGCCCGAGGCTCTGCTTGTCAGCGCCATCGCCTTCTACCGCATGAATCAGGTGGATGAAGGGGACGCGCGGCTGGCCCGCGCCGAGGCGCTCACCCCTCCCGCGGCCCTGCTGCAACGGGCCCGCGGCGAACGCTCCCTGGCCATGGGACGCGCGGCTGAGGCCGTGGCGCACTTCCGCCAGAGTCTGGAGACGGATCCCAAACAGGTGCTGTTACGGCAGCAACTGGTGCAGACACTGGCGCGTCAAGGCCGAGTGGACGAAGCCAGAACGACGGCGCAGTGGTTCGAAACACAATTCGAGACCGGAGACGACGCCGTCATGGCGCAGCTCGCCGAGTCCCGCAGTCTGCTGGGCGACGCCGAGGGCGCAGCGGCGCTCTGGCGTGAGCTCGTGGCGCGCAATCCTCAGGTGGACGCCTACCGGGTGAACTGGGCGCGGTTGCTGTTCGCTACAGGCGAGGCGAAGAAAGCCCTGCGCATCATCGCGCCTGTCCAGGTGGGGAGCGAAGGCGGCGTCACCGATGAACGCGCCGCCGTGCTGCTGGCGGAAATCCATATGGCTCTGGGACGGTATGAAGACGCCGTGGCTGCGGCGAACCGGGGGCTGCTGTACGCGCCGGGGAGTCTCCTGCTGTTGCGGTCCAAGGCGGAAGCCGCCGAGCAGATGGAGCGCTACGCCCTGGCAGAGAAGACCGCCAAGCTCTATCTGGAGCTGAACCCGGACGACGAGACCATGCAGACTCTGCTGGGCCGCGCGCTCGTGGAGCAGAAGAAATACACTGAAGCCGAGACGCACTACCAGCAGCTGCTGGCGCACAATCCGTCTTTCAAGCCAGCCCTGCGCGACCTGCGGTTCATCGGACAACTCAAAGGCGATGAGGCCCTGGCCTACGCCATGGCCAAGACCATGATGGAGCGCTACCCGGACGAGCCGTGGTCCCGCGTGTATCTGGCCGCCAGCGCCGCCGGGCGCCGTCACTTCGGAACCGCGTTCCAGATGGTCCACGAGCTGGAGGATTTCACCCCGTCGCAGAGTCTGCCCATCCTCTATTACTCGCAATTCGCCCTGAGCGACTACCCCGGCGTCATGAACTTCGAGCAGTGGGAGCGCCACGTGCGCCGACTGCACGAAGAAGGCTACCGCTTCATCGCCGCAGACAATCTGGTGGTGGATCACGAGGCCGGAACCCTGGCCTTGGCCGCCGGCGCCAACGAGGACGACACGGCTGCGCTGCTCGTCATCGGCAGGACTCCGGCCGCCACGTTGTTGCGGATGGACGCTGTGCTCGCCGAGCTGGGCGGCCACGCGCTGCTCATCGTGGACGACTCCACCCTCACCGCCAGCACGGCGCAAGGGCCGGACCGTCTGACGTTGCAGGCCCTGGAACGGGGCGGCCGCTTCGCCTTCGGCTTGACGGACTATGCGCCGCCTGCGCTGATGGCTGACGGCGAGCTGCGCGAAGGCGAATTCTATCACCGTCGCCGCAAGGTGGACGGCGTTCCCGAAACCCGCGACGCCATGGCCCAACGCGTGGGCGAGCGCATGGACGTCATCAAACAGGCGGTCTCCTTCCTGGAACACGAACCACGCATCTGGTTCTACCCGGATGGAAACTACGGGCAGCTCTCCCTGCACGCGGACGAAACCGCCATGGAAGCCAACCAGGCCGCGGCTTTGTCGCACTTCGAGGTGGCCATGGCCCTGGACGCCGAGGGCTTCCTCGCGCCCACCACCCTGGCCGCGCGCGTTCCCGCCATGGAAATCCGGCCCGGCTGGAGTCCGGACCGCGTGGTCGAACGTCTCAGTCAGCAGGATCCCTTCCGCGGCGGCGTGTTGCAGCAAGGCATCGTCTACTCTCTGAGCAGTCAGTACGAAGCCGCCAACCGTCGCTTCGCCGAAGCCGAGGCCCTGGGCGCGGACAAGCGCGACCTCTACTACAGCTGGGGCGCCAACGCCTTCTTCCAGGGAGACGTGCCCACTGCGTTGGAGCTGTTGCGCAAGGCGCAGGCTGAAGATCCTTCCTCCGCGCTCATCGCGCAGGCCGTGGAAATGGCGGAGAACGCCACCAAACCGGCAGTGGGCATCGCCGGCGATTACTGGTTCGACACCGACGACCGCACCTACGCACGCGCTGCGCAGAAAGCGCGTCTCTATGCGTTGGAAGACTTGCAGGCGCGCGCTCATGTGGCGCAGATATCCTGGGAGCGCAGGGACCTCGCGCATGTGGAAGCCGCCGAAGTGGGCGTGGGACTGCGCTACCACCTCGCACCGGAGTACTGGGTGGATGGCGATGTCGCCGTCCAGGTCACGGACGTGGACAACCAAGCGGTGGTGCTGGGCCAAGCCTCCCTGCGCGGCCCCATCCATCTGGAGGAGATTCTCGGCCTCAACGGCCACTACACTCTCCAGTACGCCCACGAACGCATCGACACGGCGGAAGCCGTGCAAAGCGGGACCACGCAGCACCGCATCAGCCTGCGCACGAACGCCCGCGTCGCGGATTTCTGGGACATCAACGCCAACGGCCACTACTACTACCGCACCGACCACAACGAAGGGTGGTCCGTGGATGGTTCGGTCATCCGCCGCCTCTGGGAAAACCCGGGACTCGGCGTGGGCTACGGCTTCCAGTTCGCCAACAGCGACACGAACCCGGAGGAGTACTACGCTCCTGTCCACCTGAGCATGCACCTGCTGCGAACCCGCGGAATCTTGCAGCTTTCCAACAGCACAAGCTTCACCTTCAACTCCGGGCTGGGCGTGGCTCAGGAAGACGGCGAACCCTGGACCGGCGTCTGGCAAGCGGACGCCAGCCTGCGCACGCAGCTCATGGACGAACTCTTTCTCGACATCGGCGGGGCGCACGTCGGCCGTCCGGATTACGAGATCTGGCGCGCTTCCGGCGAGATCATGTACCGCTTCTGAGGCGGCGGGCGGTCATCCGGACGAAGTCACCGGCGACGACGCGCGAGGGCTTCGTAGAACGCATCGGGGACGCCTCCCAAACGCCAGAGGGCGAGTGAATCGGCGCCTTGAGCCGCAGCGGCGTCCCAGAGTTCGAGCAAGGCGGGGGCGTCGGCTCGCCATATTTCGTGACGACCCGCGTCGTCGCGGTAGCGGATGCGCACTGCTCCAGGTTCGCGAGTCACTTCGGGACGTTGTTCCAGGAGCAGACGCTCCACGGCGAGGTCGTCCAGCTGGCCGGTGAATGCGTCGTCGGTCCAATGGAATGCGCCCAGGGAGAGTGCGGCCGTCACCGCATCCGGGGTGTCGATGGCGGCATAGACGCTGCGGATGAACGCGGGCGTGGCTTTGGGGCCGGGGCCGGAAAACGCGCCATGCAGGTCGTAGAGCATCACCGTGGCCGGCAGGTCCCTGCCGGATGTGGCGTAGGGCTCGAGATAGCGCGGTTGCGGCTCCACCAGGATGGAGACGCCGCGGCCCTGCGCCGCCAGCCGAGTCTCCAGCGCGCGCGCGAAGTCCAGCAGGCGGGAGAAATCTCCGGGCCAGAGGTTCTCGTAGTCGAGCTCCACGCCGTCCACATCCAGCCGTTCGGCCAGCTCGGCCACATCATCCAGATGGCGCGCGAAGGCCTCCTCCTCGGCGAGCAGGCCATGGATCAGCGCCGGACTTTTCAGCTCGTTCGCCTTGTCCGGGTGGACGACGTCATTGACGATGGTCAACCAGAGCGCCGCCTCGTGCCGCTGCGTCACCTCGCGGAGCTGCTCCCACCGTCGAGTCAGCGTGGGCGGCAGGAACATGGCGTGTTCCGCGTCGAAATAGACGGCGAATGCGTGGACCTGGTCGAACAAGGCGCCGTGGCGGTCCAGCTCGGCCAGCGCGCGGTCGATGTCCCACTCCACCACCCAGGCGGAAAGCGCCTTGATGGGCTGCGGCGCTTCGGCGCGACAGGCCGCCCCGGAGGCCAGCGCCGCCAATGTCAGCATGCAAGCGATCATCCCCCGCCACACCCGGGAGGACCCCGCAGGCGCTGCAAAAGCGCTTCCGATCACACGTCGCGCCGCATTCACAACAGTGCTCCTTGGTCAAGCTGTTGGTCGTCCGTGGACGAAACCGCCTCATCATACCCTATCGTCATTGGCTGGGGAAGGGCGGCGCGGAGAAAGTCCTGTCGGAAGGACGGCGCTTTGATGCGCACGCGACGCGGCGTCCGTCTACGGCAGGGATCTTCCACAACCGTTGCAACTCTGCCTCGGGAGGGCGCGCAGGCATATGTGATGCAGCTTCCTTGACGAGGATTTTCCCGGTGACGACGCGTTTCACGCTCGCTCCTGAAGCGTCCATCGGCAACCGGCGTCAGTCCGGAGGTCTTCAGACGCGCGCAAGGTGACAAGAGGGTTGGCGTGCGCCGTCGTCCGCGTGCTACACTCCGTTTGAAACCGGTCCCCGCGTGATGCCGAACGGCTGCGGCAGGGGAATGGAGCAAGCGCATGAAGACTCGGAAGACTGAAACGATTTATTGACGCCAGGCATGCCTGGCAGAGGGAGAATCATGAAGAAGCTGTTCAAAGCGGTGGAGAAAATGGCAAAGAAGTTGAAGAAGTTGAAAAAGCTGAAAAAGCTTCTCAAGAAGCTCGGGTAGGGGGCGTACGGCGCGCGAAAGACCGTCGGGAGGCTCCTGCTTGCCTGTCCGTGGAGCAGTGCGGTGCGGACCGGCCGCCGCCCCGACGGGCTGTGGGGCAGACGGCGTGACCCTTCGACAGCGCCCCGGTCGAACCATCCTCGGGTGCGCACCGGGCCTGCGACAATCGAGCAATTTGCCTTGTCCGGCTTGACACACCGCCGCCGCTGACGAATGATGAACCGGCGGAGGGCGCCGTCCCATGCAGCGCCCCGTTGCGCCCCGTTGCGCCCCCGTCGCACCCCCGTCGCACCCCCGTTGCGCCCCGTCGCATCCCGTCGCGTCTCGAGTCGCTGGAACGCCCATGCCCGCCGCCCCCACCGCCGCCGTCTCGCACCAGGACCAGACCTCCGCC
>CAYVWB010000105.1:0-11792 GCA_964455395.1 uncultured Desulfovibrionaceae bacterium | reverse complement strand
GCGTCTTCCTCGCCGTGGAGAACGCCACCGCAGCCCGATTCACGCCTGTGACGCCCGGCGTCCGCGAGGATGGCTGGGTGGAAGTGACAGGCGAAGCCGCCGCGCTGCTGGCGGAAGGACGAGTCGTCACCCTGGGCAAGCATCTTCTGGAGGACGGCGGCGCCATCACCGCTCCCGAGACGCAGGACGCAAGGAGGGACGACTGAGCCATGGCCGGCATCGCGCGCTTCGCCGTCCACAGGCCGGTCTTCACCTGCATGGCCACATGCATCGTGGTCATCCTGGGCGCAGTCTCCCTGCTGCGGCTGCCCATCGACCTCATGCCGGACATCACCTACCCCACCCTCTCCATCCGCACGGAGTACGAAAACGCTGGCCCCCAGGAAGTGGAGACGCTCATCACCCGGCCCATCGAACAGGCCGTGGCGGCCGTGCCCGGGGTGGAAGAAATGTCCTCGGCCTCCGTGGAGGGCCGTAGCGACGTACGCGTCTCCTTCGTCTGGGGGACGGATCTGGACGCCGCAGCCAACGACCTTCGCGACCGTCTGGACCGCGTCATCCCCACCCTGCCGGAAGAAGCAGACCGGCCCATGCTGCGCAAGTTCGACCTGGCCAGCGCCCCCGTGCTCATCCTGGGCGCCTCCAGCCGGCTCGATCCCGTACAGATGCAGACCCTGCTGGAACACGACGTGCGCTACCGCATCGAACGCATCCCCGGCGTGGCCGCGTTGAACATCTGGGGCGGCCTGGAGCGCGAGATTCACGTGAACCTGCGTGCAGACCGCCTGCAGGCCCTGGCGATCCCCCTGGACGAGATCGTGGCGCGCCTCGAAGCGGCCAACGTCACCTTGCCTGCCGGCGTGGTGGAGACGCGCGCCATGGAGATAGCCATCCGCACGCCCGGCGAATTTCGCAGTCTGGAGGAGATCGGCGCCACCGTGGCGGCCGTCCGTGACGGCGCGCCCGTGCGTCTGCGCGATATCGCGGACATCGAGGATGCGTGGAGCCGCGTCACCCGGATCGTACGCGTGAACGGGGAGCCCGGGGTGCGACTCTCCGTGAACAAGCAGTCCGGGGCGAACACCGTGGAAGTGGCCTCCCGCGTGCTGGAGGAGCTGGACCGCATCAACCGCGACCTCCCCCAGCTGCGCCTGCGCGCCATCATCGACACCTCTTCCTACATCCGAAACGCCATCTCCAACGTGGCGCAGTCGTTGCTCTGGGGCGGGGCGTTCGCGGTGCTCGTGCTGCTCTTCTTTCTGCAGAGCGCGCGGAGCACGCTGGTGGTGGCGGCGGCCATTCCCATCTCCATCGTGGCCACGTTCATGCTCGTCTACTTCGGGGGCTTCACGCTGAACATCATGACTCTGGGGGGTCTGGCGTTGGGCGTGGGCATGGTGGTCGACAACGCCATCGTGGTGCTGGAGAACATCTACCGGCTGCGGGAAGCCGGTCTCGGGCGGCGGGAAGCCGCCATCCGCGGCGCAGAGGAGGTCTCCGGGGCCATTGTCGCCTCCACGCTCACCACCCTCGCCGTCTTCCTGCCCGTGGTCTTCATGCAGGGTATGGCCGGCGTCATGTTCATGCAGCTGGCGTCCGTGGTGGGGTTCTCGCTGTTGTGTTCGCTGGCGGCGGCGCTCACCCTGGCGCCCATGCTCTCCGCAGCGGTCATCCCTTCCACGGCGTCGGGGGTCAAACGTTCCGGCTGCATCGAGCGTATTCTCCAGGGGCTGGAGCGGTCCTACCTGGAAATCCTGCGCCGGGCCCTTCGGCGGCGCTGGGTCACGGTGGGGGGAGCCGTGGCTCTGTTCGCCGGAGGTGTGGCGCTTATCCCGCTCATCGGGGTGGAGATGACCCCCGCCACGGACGAAGGCGAGGTGCGCGTCTACGCGGAGATGGAGGTGGGTACGAAACTTGCGCTTCTGGACGAGGCCATCCGCCCCATTGAAGCCATCGTCCGCGCGGAAGTCCCCGAGGCGGACAACATCATCACCTTGCTGGGCGGCTCCAGCTGGCGGCGTTCCGGCTCCCATGAGGGACAGATCCGCCTGAGCCTGAAACCTCAGAACCAACGCGAGCGCACCAGCCACGAGATCGCTGCGGCCTTGCGCACCCGGCTCGCCAATATTCCCGGCGTGGAGATCCGCACCCGCTCCAGGCAGGAGCTCTTCGTCATGCGCATGGTCTCCCGCGACAACGAGGAGACGCTTGAAATTCTGGTGCGCGGGTACGATCTGGCCACTGCCGAAGCCTTGAGCCGCGAGGTGTTGCGTGCTGTGGAGGCGACCCCCGGCGTGACCGACGCGCGCATCAGTCGCGAGGATGGCGTCCCGGAAAAGCTGGTCCATGTGGACCGCCTGAAAGCCGAGGCCATGGGCGTGGACGTGGAGGACGTGGCGCGGGCCCTACAGATCGAACTGGCCGGAGCGCGCGCCGGAGCCTTCCGCGACGGAGGCGACGAGTATGACATACTGGTGAAGCTGAAGGACGCCGAGCACGCGGACCTCGCCGAGCTGCTGGACTTGACCGTGACCAACGCCATGGGCGACCCCGTGGTGCTGCGCAACCTGGTGACCGTGGCCGCGGCCACGGGTCCCACCCGCATCGAACGGGAAGACCAGGAGCGCGTGGTCGAGGTATCCGGGAACATCGCCGGGCGAGACATGGGCTCCGTGCTGGCGGACCTGCGCCAGGTGCTGGAGGCCCTGCCCACCCCCCAGGGCTTCAGCCTGACCTTCGGCGGCGACTACGAAGCGCAGCAGCAAGCCTTCACCGAGCTGGCCTTGGCGTTCGTGTTGGCGCTGTTGCTGGTCTACATGGTGATGGCGTGTCTTTACGAGTCCTTGCGGGATCCCTTCGTGGTGATGTTCGCCGTGCCCATGGCGTTGACGGGCGTCTGCCTCATGCTCTTCCTCACGCGCACCACCTTCAACATGCAGTCCTATATCGGGTGCATCATGCTGGGGGGCATCCTGGTGAACAACGCCATTCTCCTGGTGGACCACACCAATCAGCTCCGCCGCGAAGGCCTGGCCATGCTGCCCGCCATCGAGGAAGCGGGACGACGCCGACTGCGGCCCATCCTCATGACGGCGCTGACCACGGTCTTCGGCCTCACGCCCCTGGCGTTCGGTCTGGGCGAAGGAGGGGAGACGCAAGCGCCCATGGCCCGCGCGGTGATCGGCGGACTCGTCAGCTCCACGCTCATCACCCTGGTCTTTGCGCCGGTGGTCTACTCCTTCATCGCGCGCAAGGATCTGGCGGCGAAGACGGATTGAGCGCGCGCAGCCCTCCACAAGCGCCCGCCTGCAGCGAACAATCCCCGGCGCTGCATCGACGGAATTGCGCGAGACATGCCGCACACGAGCGGAACACAAGCCGGTCATCCGACCTCCTCCCACCCTACCCGAATTATCCACGACAGCTGGACGAGACTCCGGGTTACCGTCCAGTTTTTTGTGTGGCAAAGTCGTACAAGGCTTCCACCGTGGCGACCTTCGTCGCAGTACGGGTGTTGATACGAAGTCCGGAAACGCGCCCTGCGCCGCTTCAGCCGCCCTGGCGGCTGCACGCCTTCACGGGGGATGACGACGGGCCTTCACGGGGGATGACGGCACGCCGGGGCCTGCGCGCCGCGTGTCAACGGGTCCGGAGGACGGCGTTGCGTGGACCATGCACCAAGGCGGGCGCCGACCGGCGCATCGAGACGGAAGTTCGTGCAAGGGGGGGTGACGATGTTTCGCAACTCGGTGTTTCTTGCGGCCATGGGGTTGACGGCCTTCGTGGTGGTCTGGGGCGTCGTGGACCCCCAAGGCATGGCGGCTCTGGCCGACCGGATCGTCTTCACCATATTCAAGAGCCGCGGCTGGTTCGTGATGCTCACGGCCACGTCGTTGCTTGCCGCCTGCGTCGCTCTGGCGGTCTCTTCCCGAGGCCGGAGTCGGCTGGGGGCGGACGGTGTCAGCCCGGAGTTCTCCACGTTCAGCTGGCTGACGATGATGTTCGCGGCCGGCATGGGCGTTGGGCTGCTGTTCTACGGCGTCGCCGAACCTGTCGCGCATTTCGAGATCATCTCCCAGCACGTCCCCTCAAGCCAGGCCGCTTCCCTCGCGCTGTTCGTCACCATTTTCAACTGGGGACTGCACGCATGGGCCATCTACGGACTGGTGGGGCTGGTTATCGCGTACTTCGGCTTCCGGTTGGGCCGACCGCAGATGCTCAGCACGCCGATCCGGGCGGTCTTCGGCGAGACGGGCTGGCCCAAGGCGGTGGGATGGCTGGTGGACGTCCTGGCGATCTACGCCATCGCCATCGGCTTGGCCGGCTCCGTGGCCATGGGGGTGTTTCAGGTCAAGAGCGGGATAGTGCGGCTGCTGGGCGTCGAGGATCCAGGCCTGCCGCTTGCGTTGGGCATCTTCGCCGTGCTTTGCGCGGCGTATTTCATACCACTCATGCGTGAACTGGGCGAGGGCATGGCGAAACTTTCCAACCTAGCCATCTGCATCACGGTCGGGTTGCTGCTCTTCATCGTGCTCACGGGACCGACAGGCTTTCTCATGAACTCGGTGGTCGGAACCCTGGGCGTCTACCTGGACAAATTGCTGGTCACCAGCTTCGCCACCTTCTCCTTCTGGGACGAGGAAGTGGCGCGGTGGCATTCCGAATGGACCTTGAACTACATGGCCTGGTGGCTTGCGTGGGCGCCCTTCGTGGGCGTGTTCATCGCGCGCATTTCCAAGGGGCGAACCATCCGGGAATTCCTCACCGGCGTGTTGCTGATGCCCACGGGTTTTTCCCTCGCCTGGTTCGGCATCCTGGGGGGCGCGGCCTTTTATCAGAGCCACCACGGCGCGGTGGACGCCGCATCGATCACCCGAGATATCGACGCGGCGACGTTCCTGCTGCTGGACACCCTGCCCCTCCCCCTGCTGACGTCCATCGCCGCCATCGCCGCAGCGATGCTCTTCATCGTGACCAGCGTCGTGAGCGCCACGTACGTCCTTTCGATGTTTTCCTCCAAGGGCGACCAGACCCCCCGAACCAACATCAAGATAATATGGGGCGCCATTCTCAGCGCGTTGGGACTGGTGATGATCATCACCGAAAGCATCAGCGCCGTCCGTTCGATCATTGCGTTGTCCGCCAATCCATTCGTGTACATCGTATTGCTGTTGCTTGTCGCGCTGTTCAAAGCGTTGCAACAAGAACGAAGGTGACGCCATGAGCCCGGAATTCACCGACAGTGTACTGAACATCTTCACGTTCGCGTTTCTCGGCGTGCTCATTTATTTGTACTTGCACAGGAGCAGGCGCTGATGTGTCCACCGCCTCCATGGGCGCCTCCGGCCGCCTCGTCGTGTGGTCGCGGGGTCGAGGGGTCGAGGGGGCGCCACGAATCATCAAAACGCCGCGAAACCCGTCAACGGGATTGCTTCAACAGCCTGCACGAGGTATAATGCGGTATTCGAAAGGGTCCGTCGATACAACGCGCCGCCACGTCGCAGCCCCCAACGCTGCGGCCCCGACAGCGCCCCACGCGGCCCCTGACGGCCCCAGAGACTTCTCACCCGGGGGGGGAGGAGACGTCCACGCCACCCGCCTGGTCATACAGCAAGGAGGCATCCATGAATTCTCGCTCCATTGAACGTCCGGGCCGCAGCAACGCGCTGCGGCGCGCGCTCGGCACGCTGCTTGTCGCCGCCATGGCGACAGGCCTGACGACGCCCGGCGGCGTCCTCGCGCAGGCTCCGGCGGAAACCGCCGAGTCCCGTCCGCCCGTTGCGCCGACCGTGGCCGTGGACCCGCTGGCCGTGGCCGAACTGCAGACCATGTGTAACGCCTTGGCCGGTCTGGAGGCCTTCACCGTGGTTGCGGACGTGGCCGTGGACGCCGTCTTCGAGACGGGTTTGACCGTGCAGTACGAGCGGCGAACGCACATCGCCCTGGACCGCGCACAGGGCCTGCTCTCCAAAACCGAAGGGGACGACCGCGCCGGCGTCTTCCTCTACGACGGGAGCTCCCTCCTTCTTTACAGCGCCAAGAACAATACCTTTCTGCAAGTCGACGCGCCCGCGGACATGGACGCCGCCCTGGAGCTGGCCCGCAACGAATACAACGTGGAAGCGCCCCTGGCCGATCTCTTCTACACCGACCCGTGCCGCGGCGTGGTGGACACGGTGGAGCGCGCTTCCGTCCAGGGAATGCACACCGTGCGCGGTCAGCCGGCGACCCACCTCGCCTTCGGCAGCGGGGATTTCGAATGGCAGATATGGCTGCAGCAAGAGGGTCCGCCCCTGCCCCTGAAACTCGTCATCACGGACCACACCCAGACGGCCTCGCCCCAATACATGGCGTGGCTGCGGGACTGGGACCTCGCGCCCGAGCTGACCGGGGAGGCTTTCGTCTTCACCCCGCCTGCCGACGCCGAACGCATCCAGCTCGCGCCTCAAACGACGTCGCAGACGAACAAGCCGGCAACGCAGGCGTCCACGAACGCCGCTGTCCGCTAAAGGAGGTCCGGATGCCCACCACGCGCATGCTGGCCCTCATCCTTGTACTCTGTTGCGCGCTGGCCGCGCCCGTGACGCCGCCATGGGCTCCCGCACAAGCGCCCTCACGCGACGCCGGTCGATACGCCGTCGCGGTCCTCCCGGACACGCTTTCTCCCCTCGACGTGGCGTTGGCTCAACCGCGCCCGCCGCGAGGCCCCCGACCCGGAGGACGACCCGGAGGCGTCCACCGTCCGCCAAGACCGCCCCGGGCGCCGCACGCTGCGCGGTCCTCCATCCGGCCGCCCGGACCGCGAGCGACGCGTCCCCATGCGCCACGGCCCCCGCGTCCGGCTCCCGGCTCCATCAGGCCGCCTCGGCCACACCACGCCCCCGGGGGACGCCCCCCGGGCCCGGCCTTCCGCCCCCCCGCGCCGGCCATGCGTCCTCCCATTCCGGGCGTTCCGCCGCCGGGACCGCGGCCTCCGTATCCCCGCCCGCGGCATGTGAACCGACTTCCCGCCGGCGCGGTGGCCATGCTCATCGCCGGAGTGACGTTCTACGTGGTCAACGGGATCTACTACCAGCCCGTGCCGCAAGGCGGGACCATCGTCTATCAGGAAGTGCCCAACCCCATCCACTGAGCCGCGGCGGCGGGTCCTCACCCCGACAGCGGAGACGACGACCCGCCGCAGCGCACGCCCCTTCAGGAGGTCTCCCATGCCAGCCGCTTCCCCCCGTCTTTGCCCATCCGTGTCCTTGATGCTTCTCGCGCTCGTCCTGTTGACGTGCGCGCCCGCCGCCAAGGCGGAGGTCATGGACCTTACCGAGGGCTTCGGCGGGGTACGCTACGGCGCGCTCTGCAGCGAAGCCTTCGCCGGCAAGGAATGGCGGCTGCCGGGCATCTACCCCATCTGGAACGAAACCACGCGCGAACTGCGGCTGAGCTACGATCCCGTCCACGACAACACCGCTCGGTACAAGCTCTGGACCTTCAAGGACCAAAAGCTGGACACCGACGACCTTTCGCTGCTCAACGTCTTCTACGCATGCGACAAGGAGACGGACAAGTTCGTGGCCGTGGTGGCCACCTTCAGTATTCTGCAAGGCGGGGTGTTGCAGGAACGTCTGAGGGCGCGTTTCGGAGAGCCCACCGTGATGGAGCCGCAATTCATCCTGTGGGAGACGCCGGAATTCAAGGCGCAGCTCAACCTCAACGAAGTGATCCTCTTCGCCGCCGGCGTGGCCGGCGAGTAACGAAACGACTCCTGGAGACCCCATGCGCACCAAGCACCCTGGTCCTGTAGCTCGCTTCCGCCGGTTCGGCGGCATGCTCGTCGCACTGTTGATCACTCTTTCGCTGGCGGCGTGCGAGGAACGCCAGGGTCTTGTGGAAGCCGAACCCGTGACGCGGCCGGCCAAGCTCTATACCGTGCCGAGCCCGGAGCTCTGGGAGAACCGCACCTTCCCCGGCAAGGTGGCGGCTTCCGAAAAGGTGGAGCTGGCGTTCCGCGTAGGCGGACAAGTGGTGGAGCTCCCCGTGAACGAAGGCGACCGCGTGGAAGCCGGCGACCTGCTGGCGAAGCTGGACGAGAAGGATTTCCTCGCTTCGCTCAACGAGATCCGCTCACGCATCACCGGCGCGCAAGCCACGGTGCAGGAGGCGAAGCTGAATTTCGAACGCTCCGAAGAGCTGCTGCAGCAGGACGTCATCTCCCGCTCCGCATACGACCAGGCGCTCTCCACCTACGAAAACGCCCGCGCCTCTCTGGGGTCCCTGCAGGAGCAGGCGCGTCAGGCGGCGTTGAATCTGGAATACGCCACCTTGCGCGCGCCCTTCGCTGGCGTCATCGCAGAGGTCTTCATCAAGAATTTTCAGAACGTGCAGGCGCAGGAGCCCGTCTTGCGGCTGGAAGACCTCTCCAACATCGACATCCTGGTGGAAATTCCCGAATTCGTCTGGGCGCGCATCACCCAGCGGGACGACAAGGGCCGCACCCCCCCGGCCGTGGCCAATTTCGCCACCCTGCCGGACCGCAACTTCATCCTCCAGCTCAAGGAATACCAGACCCGCGCCAACCCGCAGACCCAGACCTACACCGTGACCCTGACCATGCCCCAGCCCAACGAGCTGGAAGTCTACCCCGGCATGACAGCTGAGATCACAGGTTTTCTGCCCAAAGGCGCCACGGAGGTGGCTGTCCCCGTGGAAGCCGTCTTCGGCGGTCCCGAGGGGGGGCAGTTCGTCTGGTTGGTGGCCATGGACACCATGTCCGTGATGGAGCAGCCCGTGGAGACGGGGCGGCTCGCGGGGGGGTTCATCACCATCGTCAGCGGGCTGGAGCCGGGCGAGACCGTGGTCGCTGCAGGCGTGCATTCCCTGCAACCCGGACAGACGGTGCGGCCGCTTGAGCCGCTGCAGAACGCAACGTCTTCGGCCATCCTTCCCCCCGAGCCGGAAGCGCCGCCGACATTGCCCGAACCGGAGCCGGCGTCATGAGTCTGGTGGAATTCGCACTCACACGGCGCACCACCACCCTGACGTTGACGGTGGTGCTGGTGCTGGGGGGAATCTTCGCGTTCAACGGCATGGGCCGGCTGGAAGACCCGGCGTTCACCATCAAGGACGCACAGATCATCACGCCCTACCCGGGCGCCTCCCCCATGGAAGTGGCCGACGAGGTGACGGATGTGCTGAGCGCCGCTGCGCAGCAGTTGAGCCAGTTGCGGGAGCTGAAATCCCAGAACCTGCCGGGTCTGTCCATCATCACCGTGACCATCAAGGACCAGTACGACGCAAGCACCTTGCCCCAAGTGTGGGACGAGCTGCGCCGGAAAATCGGCGACAGCCAGGACAGTTTGCCCCCAGGCGCCGGTCCTTCCATCATCCACGACGACTACGGCGACGTCTTCGGCATCCTTTTCGCCGTGACATCGGACGGCTATTCCTCCCGCGAACTGCAGGACTACGTGAAGGACTTGCGCAAGGAGCTCCAGCTGGTGGCGGGCGTGGCCAAGGTCACTGTCTGGGGGGAGCGCACGGAAGCCGTGTTCGTGGAGATATCGCGGGCGCGCATGGCGCAGCTCGGCGTCTCCGTGCAGGCAGTGTACGAAACGCTCCAGTCGCGGAACTTGGCGACGCCGGCGGGGAAGGTCCAGGTGGGCACGGAGTACATCCGCATCGAACCCACCGGCGGGGTGACGACCATCGAGGACCTGGGCGAGCTCTTCATCGACGACCCGAACTCGGGCAAGCTGGTGGCGTTGAAGGACATCGCGACCATCCGCCACGGCTACGTGGAGCCGCCGGACCGCATCATGCGCCATGAGGGTCGGCCGGCGTTGGCCGTGGGCGTCTCCATGGCGGCCGGGGGCAATGTGGTGGCTTTGGGCGAACGCATCCAGGCGCGGCTGAAGGAGCTCACCAAGGACCGGCCCATCGGTCTGGAGATCGAACGCATCTACTTCCAGCCGGACTACGTGACCAAGGCCATCGACTCTTTCGTGGTCAGCTTGTTGCAGGCGTTGGCCATCGTCATCGTGGTGCTGATGATCTTCATGGGCTTCTCCAGCGGGTTGCTCATTGGCGCGGTGCTGCTCATCACGGTGTTGGGCTCGTTCATTTTCATGCAGATGCAGGGCATCGAACTGCAGCGAATCTCCCTGGGCGCGCTCATCATCGCATTGGGCATGCTGGTGGACAACGCCATCGTCGTCACGGAAAGCATGATGGTGCGCATCCAGGCGGGCATGGAGAAGCTGGCCGCCGCCAAGGAGACGGTGGCGCAGAACATCTGGCCGTTGTTGGGGGCCACGGTCATCGCAGTGCTGGCATTTTCCGCCATCGGCCTTTCCGACGACTCCACAGGCGAATATTGCGGTTCGCTCTTCTGGGTCATCCTCATCTCGCTCATGCTTTCGTGGCTTATCGCCATCACGGTGACGCCGCTCTTCTGCGCCATGCTTTTCAAGGCCAAGCCCAGCGCGCCCGGCCAGATGCAGGACCCCTACGGCGGGGGGCTCTTTCGCGTCTATCGCTCGTTTCTGGATTTCTGCTTGCAGCGGCGTTTTCTGGTGGTGGGCGTGATGGTTGTTCTCCTGGCAGGCGCTTTGGTCGGTTTCCAGCGCGTGGACAAGAGTTTCTTCCCACCCTCCACCCAGCCGCAATTCATGCTGGATTACTGGATGCCCGAGGGGACCGACATCCGCGTCACCAGTGAGGACATGGCGGAGATAGGGCAGCGCTTGATGGCGGACGAGCGCGTGGCCTACTTGGACGCCTTCATCGGCGGCGGCGCGCCCCGATTCATGCTGGTCTACGCGCCGGAGAACTCCAACACCGCGTATGGACAGTTCATCGTGACGGTGAAAGACTACCGTGTCATCGATACCATGATCGCGGAATATGAAGACTTCCTCGCGCAGGAGTATCCGCAGGCGCAACCCAAGCTCAAGAAAGTGCGTCTGGGCCCCGGTCGGGACAACCCCATCGAAGCCATGTTCCTGGGCCCGGACCCGGCCGAGCTGCGACGGCTGGCGGAGCAGGCCAAAGCCATCATGCGCCGGGACGCCCGCGCCAAAGACATCCGCCACAACTGGCGTCAAAAAGTGAAGCTGGTGCAGCCCGTGCTGGAGGAAGCCCCCGCACGCATCGCCGGCGTCTCCCGCAACGACGTGGCGCAAGCGCTGCAAACCACCTTCTCGGGCGCGCGCATCGGCGTCTACCGCGAAGGCGACAAGCTGCTGCCCATCATCGCGCAGCAACCCGAAGCAGAGCGTCTGGACGTCGCCAACATCTCCAACGCGCTCATCTTCAGCCCCACGGCGAACGGCTACATCCCCATGGGGCAAGTCGTCTCCACCTTCGATGTCGCCATGACAGACAGCATCATCTTCACCCAGGACCGCCGCCTCTCCATCACCGCCAGCTGCGACGTGAACACCGGCGTGGCCAGCGCTCTCTTCGAAGACATACGGCCTCTCATCGAAGCCATTCCCCTCAAACCCGACTACGCCCTGGAGTGGCGTGGCGAGTACTACGACTCCACCCGGGCCCAAGCCGGCTTGGCGCAGACCCTGCCGTTCTCCCTGGCCTGCATGGTGCTCATCACCATCATGTTGTTCAACGCGCTCCGCCAGCCGCTCATCATCTGGCTCATCGTCCCCCTGGCCATGATCGGCGTCACCGTGGGGCTGTTGCTGGCAGGGCAGCCTTTCGGGTTCATGGCGCTGCTCGGCTTCCTCTCGCTCATCGGCATGCTCATCAAGAACGCCATCGTGCTCGTTGATCAGATCAATATCGAA
>CAYVWB010000104.1:0-11824 GCA_964455395.1 uncultured Desulfovibrionaceae bacterium | reverse complement strand
CTGCAGCGGGTTGCGCGACTGCCTGAACTTCCGGAACTTCCTGGTTTTCCCGAACCGTCTGGTCGGCTGGCTGCGTCGGCTCGGTCTCGGCCGGCGTGGCGGCTTGCTGCTGCGGGGGGGTGCGCACGGGTCTGCGGGTGGTGGGCGCGACGGGAGGCTCCGTATCGGGTGACGCCGGGGGCGTCGGCGAGGTCTCGGAGAGGGAATCGTAGAAGGAGAGCTCTTCCTCGCGCAGCACCGTGGGCGGGGTGGCGTTCACGGTCGGAGAATCCTGCGGCATGATGCGCGCCAGCTCCGGTACGGCGTTTTCCGGCCGGTAGCCACGGCCCACCATCAGCCCGATGATGAATACCCAGGTGACGCCGATCAGCAACACTGTCACCGTGATGATCCATCCGGTCAAACTGAGCTCCAGCTTGAACTTGCGGCGGCCTTGTTTTGGCGCGCCCTCGTCGGCCTGGGCCTTTTTCTTGTCGATGTCGAAACGCATGGGGACCCTCTTTGCGTCTTCAAGATATCGCCACAGGCTGGGACGCTGTTCCCGGCAGACCGGGAGCTACATGGTCTCCGGCGCGGAGACGCCGAGCAGACCCAGACCAAGCCGTAGCGTGCGACGCACCGCCGCCAGCAAGTGGAGCCGCGCGACGATGACGCGTTCCTCCGGCGCAGCGAGCACGTGGTGGTGCGTGTAATACTTGTGCAGCGCGCCAGATAGTTCCAGAAGGTAGACGCTGACATGGTGCGGCGAGAGCGTGCGCGCAGCCGTGGCGACGACGTCCGGGTAGTGATCCAGCAGTCGCAGCAAGGCGAGGTCCTCCGGAGTGTCCAGCGCGGCCAGCGTCGAGGCGTCCGCAGATCGAGTCGCTGCGCCGTCCTCCGGAGGCGGCGAGTGGCCTTCGGCCTCGGCCTTGCGGAACAGCGAGCAGATGCGCGCGTGTCCATACTGCACATAGAAGACCGGATTGTCCATGGACTGCTGTTTGACCAGTTCCAGATCGAAATCGAGTTTGGAGTCGCTCTTGCGGGAGAGGAAGATGAACCGCGCTGCGTCCGCGCCCACTTCCTCCACCACCTCCGCCAAGGTGACGAACTCGCCGGCGCGGGTGGACATGGCCACCTGCTCGCCGCCGCGCAACAGATTCACCAGTTGGACAAGGACGATCTGCAAGGCCTCGCGGTCGCGGCCGAGCGCTTCCACGGCGGCTTTCATGCGGGGGATGTAGCCGTGATGGTCCGCGCCCCAGACGTCCACCACCAGGTCGAAACCGCGCTGGTACTTGTCTGCATGATATGCGATATCCGATGCAAAATATGTGAGGCTGCCATCGGATTTGCGCAGGACGCGGTCCTTGTCATCGCCGAAGTCCGTGGACTTGAACCAGAACGCGCCGTCCTCATCGTACGCGCGGCCGTGGGACTTGAGCATGGCGAAGGCGTCCTCCACCTTGCCTTGGGCCAGCAGGCTTTTCTCGGAGAACCAGACGGCGTGCTCGGCGCCGAACTGGCGCAGGTCCTCCCGGATGCCATGGAGGATGCGCGTCATGGCCTCGCGCTGGCAGAGCTCCAGGGCTTCGACGTCGGCGAAGGCTGCGTCGAGATCCTCCGCAGCGGCGCGTTCAGCCAGATGGGGATGCGCTTCCAGCGTTTCGGCGGCGATGTCCGCAATATATTCGCCCCGGTAGCAGTCTTCTGGCAACACGGCGTCGCGGCCTTGGCGCTGCAGCAACCGCACCCATACGGAGAGGCCCAGCAGCCGCATCTGGCGGCCGGCGTCGTTGATGTAATATTCCGTCTGCACATCGTGGCCGGATGCGCGCAGGATGCGGGCGATGGCGTCGCCGAGAGCCGCGCCGCGGCCGTGGCCGATGTGCAATGGCCCCGTGGGGTTGGCGGAGACATACTCCACCTGGACGCGCTGGCCCCGGCCCAGGTCGCTGGTTCCGTAAGCCTCTCCGGCGTCTAGCACCAGGGGGACCATGGCTTGCCAGAACCGCGGCGCGAACGTGACGTTGATGAAGCCGGGGCCGGCGATCTCCACCGAATCGATGTCGTCGCAGCGCTCGAGGTGGTTCTTGATGGCTTCGGCGATGTCCCGGGGCTTGCGCTTGGCCTGCCCCGCCAACACCAGGGCGAGGTTCACGGCCAGGTCGCCGAAGGCCTTGTCCTTGGGCGGTTCGATGGTGGCTTTGTCCGGCCATTCGAAGCCGGCTTCGCGGACGTACTCGTGGAGCAGGTCGGTCAGCAGGGTAAGCGCGCGCATGCAAGCCCTTGTGCGTCCCGGTGCGTGGCTCTCCGGAAGGAGGGCGGCAGCGCGCCGAGGCGTTCTTTTCTAAAGGAAGTCTAAACTGGTGGAATCCCTACCACGCTCGCCTCATGGAGGCAAGCGCGGCGCCATGTAGACGAACGAGCCCGCCGCTGGCGTGTGGCGTGGCGGCGGGCTCGTTCGTCATTCGCCGCCGAAGGCTGCAGTGATGGCCTGTGGCGTCACTGCGCTGGCGGTCACGAAGGTTTCTTCCCGATCCTTGAGCGTCTGCTGAACGAGCTTGGCCAGCACGTTCTTGGGGCCGAGTTCCAGAAACTGCCGCGCGCCGGCGTCCCACATGCCGCGTACGGTGCGGATGAAGCGCACAGGGGAGGTCATCTGTCTGGTCATGGTCTCGATGACGTCGGAGACGGCGTGTTCCGTTGTGGCCGTGGCGTTGAAATACACAGGACGTTTGGGTGATTTCCAATGTTTCTTGCGCATGTACGCCGCCAGCTCGTCTGCGGCTTCGCGCATGAGCGGGCTGTGGAACGCGCCGCTGACAGGCAGAGGGAACAGCCGGCCGCGCTTTTCCTTCACGGGACCTTCCAACGCGCTGACGGCTTCGGCCTCTCCGCTGACGACGAACTGTGTGGGCGAGTTGAAGTTGGCCAGCACGAGGATCTTGCCGAGTCGATCCCGGGTGGTCTCTACCAGGGTTTCCACGTCCTCCTGAGCGAGCTTCAGCACCGCGGCCATGGCCCCGACGCCATGGGGGTCGGCTTCCGCCATCAGGCGGCCGCGCAGCGCCACGATGTCGATGACGTCGCTCAGGCTCAGCGCGCGGCTCACGGCCAGCGCGCTGAATTCGCCCAGACTGTGACCCGCCAGCACGCGGGGCGTGGCGTAGTGTTCCAGCGTGGGCTCCAGGTGCATGTATGCGCTGACATTCACCACCGTGAGGGCCGCCTGCAGATGCCGCGTGTCGGCCATGGCGTCGTCGTCGCCGTCCCAGTAGATTTCGCGCAAGGGGGCGCCGGCGGCTGCTTCGGCTTTCTTCCACAGGGCCATGGCGTCGTCGTTGCGCTCGGCCAGTTCGCGGCCCATGCCTCGTTCCTGGGAGCCTTGCCCGGGGAAGAGCAGGGCGGTCATGGTGGTGGGATTCATTGACGCTCCTTGGCGAATCGAGTCAGATTGAATAGGGAGATGAGCGGCGGGTCGAAACCGGGGCAGACGACGCGCCCGCCCGTTTTTCCATGTGTCACCCGGTTCTCCAGGCGCCGCGCAGCTCACGAAACGTGCTCGCGCAGCTTTCGAGAAGTCCCCGGCGCGCCCGCGGAAAGGGCCCCGGTCGTCCCCGCCTTCAGTCGGCCGGCATGCAGGCAGCGCTTCGGGGGCACAGCTTTCTAATGGATACCACGACGCTTTGCAACCCAGGAAGGAGGAGACCACGCCATGCCCCCGCGCCACCATGGTAAATCCCAGGTCGTGACAGCCCAGCACGTGACGCACTGGCTTGCCGAGGCCACGCGTAACGCCGGCCTGAGCGAGGCGCAATTGCAGGCGGCCGCGCCGGGACTCGCCCGCTACGTCACCCTCCTGGGCGCATGGGGCCGCAAGATGAATCTCGTGGGCGTGTTGGAGCCGGAACGGCTCACCCGGGAGCTGGTGGCGGACAGTCTCCACTTGGCGGCTCTGCTCCTGTCACGGGAGACGCCGCCTGCAGTCCGGTCGCTGGATCTCGGCGCCGGCGCAGGCCTGCCGGGCTTGCCCCTGCGGCTCTTCTGGAAGGCGGGCTTCTACGAGCTGGTGGAGGTGCGCCTCAAGCGGGTGAGCTTCATGCGCTACGCCGTGGCGGAGCTCGCAGCGTTGGGGCAAGGGGAATCGGGGGGCCTCGGCCCCGTCTCGGTGACGCACGGCAAAGCGGAGGACGCTCTGGCGGCGGCGCGCGCGGTTGGCGGCGCGGACTTGGTGGTGGGCCGGGCGTTCATGCCGTGGCCGGCGTATCTCGCCCTGGCGGCGCAAGGCCTCGGCCCGGGCGGCCGCGCCGTGGTGATGGCCACGGGCGCGCCCCCGGCGCCCGACGACCCGCGTCTGCCCCCCGGGTTCACCCTGGAGGACGTCGGCTCCCTCGCCGCCTACGAGACGGCTGCGGGTTCGCGCTGGTTCTGGTGCTTTCTATATAAAGGATGAGGCTTCCGCATCGCCTACGGCGACACCATGCTGCAGACGCCTTCCTCCATGAACTCCAGCACACCGTGGACATACTCCTCGATGGCGGCCTCCACGGGCTCGGGAAGCTTCGTGAACGCAAGGCCCATCACCACGTCGCCGCCGTCGATATCCACTTTCTTCACCTCGCAAGGAACCTCGGCTTTGGGCGCGTCGTCGTGGAGGTGCACCATCACCGTGCAAGGCGCGCCAAGTTGCGGAAGCGCTGCGCTTTCGGCTTCGGCGGCGTCCAGACGCACCATGCATCCGCCGGTGGAGATGTTCACGATGACAGCGCGGCGTGAGGATTCCCCATGGCGCAGCGTGGTGGGCTGGAAGGCGCTGGCGCGGCTGGCCTTGCGCAGCCGAAGCACTTCGAACGTCTCGGGAAAATTGAGAAACAACAAGGGGTAAGGCTTGGTGATGAACTGCTTCACCTCGGTCTGGAAGCCGCAGATGCGGCCTTGGCTGACCATGTAACGCACGATGACGACTGCGCCCGGGAGCAGCGATTCCGCAACGTGCCGGCGCATGGGCAACGTGAGCAGGACGTAGCGTTCCCGGTCGCCGCCCACGAGTCGGGTGCGGAAACGTTTGCCGAGGCCTTGCATCTCCACCAGCACGTCGGCGCCGGCCTCCAAGGGGAGCTGGGCGCCGTGGTGGCGTTCGGTGGCGGAATCAGAGCGCGCGGCGGGGGAGTCGGCGGCTTCGTTGGACATGAGAGACCTCCATGCCGGAACATACTCCAAGCATGAGCCGCACGCCAGCAGATCCTTGCCGAATCGCGCGTTCCCAAATGGAGATGGAAGTGAAGAAAAAGGCGCTTCGGGTGTTGACTCGCTGTTCAGCATGGGGTAGATGAGTATCGCATTTCAAGATTTTGGATGTATTGTCAACGCGTTAAGATGTGCGCTTGCGGGTAGTGGGAACCGTGCGCGCAGAACGCGCCATATGCTCATCACGGGGGAATCATGATCGGCAACATGTCGCTCGCTCGTAAACTCGGCCTCGGCTTCACGGTGGTCATCGTGCTGATGCTCGTCATCGGCGTGACCGCCTACTACGCCTTGCAAGGCTCCACCCAGGGCTTCACGGATTACCGGGCCCTGGCCCTGGACACGAACCTCATGGGCCGCGCGCAGGCCAACATGCTCATGGCGCGGATGAAAGCCAAAGACTACATCATCTCCGCCTCGGACGCGGACCGGCAGGCCTTCGAGACGGAATTCGCCCAGGCCGAGCAGTTCATCAACGAAGCCGTGCAGGCGATCCAGGACCCCGAGCGCCGGCCCATGATCCTGGAAGCGCAGGAGAACAAGGACGGCTACCGCGCCGCCTTCAACCGCATCGTCACCTTCCAGGACGAACGCAACCGACTGGTGAAGAGCACGTTGGACGTCATCGGGCCGCAGATGGAGCGGGAGCTCACGGAGATTTACGACTCCGCCTACAACGACGGCGACGCCGAGGGCGCCTTCCACGCCGGCCAGGCCCTGCGCCACCTGCTGCTGGGCCGGCTCTACGTGGCCAAATTCCTGGTGGAGAACCAGCAGGCCCAGGTGGACCGCGCGCGCGAGGAGTTCGCGGGGCTCGAAGAATCCATTCAGGTCCTGGACCGTGAGCTGCAGAACTACCGCCGCCGCCAACTGCTGACCGACGTGCAGGAAAAGGTCGGGACCTACAGGGACGCCTTCGGCGCGCTCGCCACCACCATCTTCGAGCGCAACGACGTCATCCGCAACGAGCTGGACCGCCTCGGGCCTACGATCGGCGACGATCTGGAACAGGTGAAGCTCTCCGTGATGGACGAGCAGAACACCCTCGGGCCCCGGCTTCAGGCGGACAACAACCGCGCGGTGACCATGGTCATCGGGCTGGAAGCCATCGCCATCGCGCTGGGCGTGGCCATCGCGCTGTTCATCACCCGCAGCGTCATCGGCCAGCTCGGCGGGGACCCCTCGCTCATCCAGGAGGTGGCGCAGAAAATCGCCAAAGGCGACTTGCGCATCCGCTTCCAGGCCAAGCGCATCCAAGGCGTCTATGCGGACATCAAGGAGATGGTCGAGCGGCTGCGGGAGGTCATCGGCGAAGTCAACGCCGCCGCGGAGAATGTCGCCGCCGGCTCGGAGGAGCTCTCCTCCTCCTCGGAGAGCCTCTCCCAAGGCGCCACGGAACAAGCCGCCAGCGTGGAGGAAGTCTCCTCCTCCATGGAGGAGATGGGCGCCAACATCCGCCAGAACGCCGACAACGCCAAGCAGACCGAGACAATCGCCCTGAAAGCCGCCACGGACGCCGAACAAGGCGGCAAGGCTGTCTCCGAGACGGTGGACGCCATGCGGCAGATCGCCGAGAAGATCTCCATCATCGAAGAGATCGCCCGGCAGACGAACCTGCTGGCGCTGAACGCCGCCATCGAAGCCGCCCGCGCCGGCGACCACGGCAAGGGCTTCGCCGTGGTGGCCGCCGAAGTGCGCAAGCTGGCCGAGCGCAGCGGCGCCGCCGCCGGCGAAATAAGCGAGCTCTCCCAGAGCAGCGTGGCCGTGGCGGAGGAAGCGGGCTCCATGCTCTCGAAGCTGGTGCCGGACATCCAGAAGACAGCCGAGCTGGTGCAGGAGATAGCCGCCGCCACTGTGGAGCAGGACGCCGGCGCCAGCCAGATCAACAAAGCCGTGCAGCAGCTCGACCAGGTGGTGCAGCAGAACGCCTCCGCCGCCGAGGAAATGGCCTCCACATCCGAAGAGCTCTCCAGCCAGGCGGAACAGCTCCTCGCCAGCATGGGCTTCTTCCAGGTGGACGCCCACGCAGGGCAGCGGACCGCCGGCGCCATGACGGCGTCCTCCGGCGGCGGCCGTTTCACCACGGCGAAGACCGCGGAGTCCCAGCGACTGCCCGGACCCAAGCGCGAGGGCGCCAAGCAGGGTGGGGTGATGCTGGACATGGGCGGCAGCGACGACGGCGATGACGACTTCGAGCGCTTCTGAGGCGTGCTGCTCCTGCATCCCCGGGGGTACGCCGTTCCGAGGAATGGCGTTCCCCCGCACGTTCCTTTCAACATGAGTCGGAAACACGCCCGCGTCGTCCCACCCGTCGCGAGCTGCGGGAGGCGTCTTGCTGCGGGCGCTTCCTTCCGCGCTCCGTGTGGTGGGGCGCAGGATGGGTCGAAATCGCCGCGGCATCCTTCCATGTACGGAGGCGTCAGAACGTCGGGGACTTGACTTACCGGCGAACCTGGGCGAAAGACGTCACGCGGCGCCACGTTGTCACAGTGTGACGAAAAGCCGGCCGTCGTGTTCAACAGCACAAGAACGAAACGCCGCCACGCGTCGCTGCAACACTGCGGCGGGGCGGCCTCCATGCACCCCACCAACCCCGTCTTCGGGAGGATGCACATGCGCATTCGGCTCTTCCTCTTCGCGCTGGCGCTGGTTCTCGCGCCGTCCACGGCCTGGGCTGCGGACTACGAAATCTCCATCACCCAGATCGTGGAGCACCCCGCGCTGGACGCCACCCAGCAGGGATTCAAGGACGCCTTGAAAGACAAAGGGTTGGACGTGGCGTACAATGTCCATATCGCGCAAGGCAACATCGCCACCGCCAACCAGATCGCCAATCAGATTCTGGACGAGCAGCCGGACCTTGTCCTGGCCATCGCCACCCCCACCGCGCAAGCCGTGGTGCAGAAGATCAAGGACATCCCCATCGTCGCCACCGCGGTGACGGACATGGTGGGCGCAGGCCTCGTCGCTTCCATGGAGGCCCCGGGGGCCAACGTCACCGGCATGACGGACATGACCCCCATGGACCGGCATCTGGATCTCATCCTGCGGTTCAAGCCGGAAGCCAAGTCCGTGGGCGTCATCTACAACGCCGGGGAAGACAACTCCGTCACCCTGGTGACGATGCTGCGCGCCGAAGCCGAAGAGCGCGGCGTGACGTTGGAGGAAGCCACCATCCAGACCTCCGCAGGCGTGCTGCAAGCCGCCAAGAGCCTGGTGGGCGAGGGTGTGGACGCCATCTACGTGCCCACGGACAACACCGTGATCACGGCGCTGGAGTCCGCCATCAAGGTGGCGCATGAAAGCGACGTCCCCCTCTTTTCCGGCGATACGGATTCCGTGGAGCGCGGCACGCTTGCTTCCCTGGGCTTCGATTACTACGGCATGGGCCGCCAGACCGGCGAGATGGCCTACCGCATTCTGAAGGAAGGCGCTGACCCCGCCACCATGCCAGTGGAGGAGCTCGGCGAGCTCAGCTTGTGGATCAACATGCAAGCCGCCGCCGAGATGGGCGTGGAGGTTCCCCAGCCCCTGCTCGACGACGCGGACAAGGTTCTCGAATAGCGCGGCGCCGTCCCCAGCCGCGACCATGCGCGCGTTCTGCGCGCACCCGACACCACTGTCCGGGGGAGGCGCTTTCGTCTCCCCCGGCGCATGTTTTTCAAGACGAGTTGTAGATGAGTACTTACGCCCTCCTCGGCGCCCTGGAGATGGGCTTCGTGTACGGTCTCATGGCGCTTGGGGTCTATCTGACGTTCCGGGTGCTGGAGTTCCCGGACCTTACGGTGGACGGCAGCTTGCCCCTGGGCGCGGCGGTGGCTTCCGTGGCCATCACCGGGGGCGTCTCCCCCTACCTGGCGCTGGGTCTCGCCATGGGTGCTGGGTTCCTCGCCGGCATGGTGACAGGCATCCTCAACACGAAGTTCAGGATCCTTCATCTGCTGGCGTCCATCCTTACCATGATCGCGCTGTATTCCATCAACATCCGCATCATGGGACGGCCGAACGTGACGCTGCTGGGTCAGGAGACGGTGCTCACCCCACTGACGGAAGCGGGGCTTTCCACCTCCATGGCGCCGTTGGTGCTGTTCGGATGTTTCGCCGTGGCGGTGGTCTGTCTGCTGATCTGGTTCCTCAATACGGCGTGGGGGCAAGCCATGCTCGCCACGGGGGACAATGCGCAGATGATCACCAGTCAGGGTGTGGACACGCACTTCGTCATCATCGTGGGCGTGGGGCTCTCCAATGCGCTGGTGGCGTTGGCGGGGGGGCTGGTGTGCCAGAGCCAGGGCGCTGCGGACGTGAACATGGGCGTGGGCACCATCGTGGCGGGGCTGGCTTCCGTCATCGTGGGCGAGACGGTCTTCGGGTCGCGGGGGGTGGCGCGCGCTGTCATCGCGGCGCTTCTGGGCTCCATCGTCTATCGCATCGCCATCGCGCTGGCGTTGGGGCTGGACTTCGGCGAATTCTCCTTCGCGCCGTCGGACTTGAACCTCATCACGGCGCTTCTGGTGATCGCTGCGCTCGTCTTCCCGCAGATCAAAACCAAGGTGCTCTCCCGTGCTCGTCCTTGAGAAAGTCACCAAATATTTCAACAAGGGCACCATCAACGAGGTCCATGCGCTCAAAGCCATCGACCTCATCGTGGAGCCTGCGGACTTCATCACCGTCATCGGCTCCAACGGCGCAGGCAAATCCACGCTGCTCAGCTGCATGGCGGGGGGCTTCCTGCCGGATTCGGGACGGCTCGTCATCGCCAGCAGGGACGTCACCCGTTGGCCCGAACACAAACGCGCCAAATTCATCGGCCGCGTCTTCCAGGATCCGCTGAAAGGCACGGCCGCCAGTCTCACCATCGAGCAGAACCTGGCGCTGGCCTTGCGGCGCGGCGCGCGACGGGGGCTGGGGCTGGGCGTACGGCCCAAGGACCGCGCGCTCTTCCGCGACCAGTTGAGCCTGCTGGGGCTGGGCCTGGAGCACCGCCTGAAAGACCAGGTGGGCCTGCTCTCCGGCGGACAACGCCAGGCGCTGACCATGCTGATGGCCACCATGGTGAAGCCCGAGCTGCTCTTGCTGGACGAGCACACCGCCGCCCTGGACCCCAAGACGGCCGCGCAGATCATCGAGCTGACCGCGACCATCGTCAAGCGCGACCAGCTCACCACCCTCATGGTGACGCACAACATGCACCAGGCCTTGAGCCTGGGCAACCGGCTCATCATGCTGCATGGGGGTGAGATCATTCTGGATGTGGAAGGCGAAGCGAAGCGCGAGCTGACTGTGGACGACCTGCTCCAGCAGTTCTACACCATCCGGGGCGAAGAGCTCACCTCCGACCGCATGTTGCTGGCGTAGGAGGCCAGCCGCCGACGCCGTGATCTGGTTCCTCTTCGCCCTCGCCGCTGCATTGTTCTCCGCCACGGAGGCGGCGGTCATCAAGCGGTGGTTCGCGGATGCGCCCACGGCGCAGACCATGGCGGCCCCGCTGGTCTACAGTCTGCCGCTTTTTTTTCTGTTGCTTTTGTTGTTGGAGCCCCCGCCCCTGCAGCCCGGTTTCTGGACGCATCTTTTCATCCTCATCCCGCTGAACGCCTTGGGGATGGGCTTCGCATTCTGGGCCATCAAGGTTTCGCCGCTCTCGCTGACCATGCCGTTCCAGTCGTTGACGCCGGCGTTGACGCTGGCCACGGGGATGCTGATTTTGGGAGAAACGCCGAGCGTTCTGGGCGTGGCCGGCGTGTTCCTGCTGGTGGGCGGGAGCTATATTCTGACATCGGATGCGCCGCGCGCTCCCGGCGACCTGTTCGCGCCGTTCAAGGCCATCCTGGCGGAACGGGGCTCGCGGCTCATGTGCGTGGCGGCGGCGGTGTTTTCCCTGGCCGCGGTATACGGCAAGCAGCTCATCAATCTTTCCGGCCCGCTCTACGCAGGAGCCATGTTCTTTTGCATCCACAACGTCGTGGTGGTGGGCGCGTTGCTTGTGACGCGACAAGTCACCTGGAGCGGGTTGTTCTCCCGGCCGCGACCCGGCGGACTGCTGGGAGGGCTCATCTTCATCCACATCCTTTGCCATTTCACGGCCATAGCCCTGACCCACACCGCGTACATGATTGCCGTCAAACGGCTGAACGGCCTCTTCGGCGTGCTGTATGGCGGGTTGCTCTTCAAGGAAGGGCGCATGAAACTGCGGCTCATCGGCGCGGGTCTCATGGGCGCCGGGGCGGCGGTGGTGGCCCTGGTGGGATGATGGCGCCCGCAATCGATCACGCGGCGACCTCTCGCGGCGCCGCCTTGCTGCAGAATGCAATGTGCCCAGCATGAAGATTCCCTCCATCCGCATCCTGCGCGATGACGCCCCGCCGGCGCGCGTCATGCCGCGTCCCGGGGAGACTCTGGCCCAGGCGGTCTTCACCGCGCCGGAGCTCGCGCCGCGCGCCTTGTGCTCAGGGTTGGGCCGGTGCGGCCGGTGCGCCGTGCGTTTCGTGACGACGGAGACCGCGCCCCCCCCGCTTCCCGACGACGAAGCCGTGCTGGGGGCGGCGGCCGTGGCCTTGGGGTGGCGGCTTGCGTGCCGGCTGTCCGTGGAGTCCCTGGC
>CAYVWB010000103.1:0-12075 GCA_964455395.1 uncultured Desulfovibrionaceae bacterium | reverse complement strand
CCAGGCGCTTGAGTCGGGCATTCTCACGCTCCAACTCCTTGAGCCGTTTGGCTTGGCTTATCTGCATGCCGCCGTATTCCTTGCGCCAGCAGAATCTCAGCCTCTCTGGGTTTGCCGATAATCTGCTCCGGGGTGTGCTTCTTCTTGCCCATGGAAAACCTCCCGAGGACCACGCACCCTAACATTGGCCGTGGACCAGTTTTTCCTGGGCAGGTCACTCTCCATATAAACCTCGGCGTTACCAACCTTCTCGACTTGCCTGTCCTTTCCGATGAACCGAGGCCACGTCTGCGTGCGGCGCATGCGCTCACTCATTTTCCGCCATCTGTACCCACCGGTCCACGTTCATTTCGATCTCGAAGCGCTTCTTGCAATCGCGGATATCTTTTTCCAATGAGAAGATCATCTTTTCGACGTCCTCTTCACTGTATTCGTATTTGGACCTGTTCGACAGCTCCCCTACATTGTGAATGGCTTCCAGGGCCGCGTTGACCCGCTTGTTGGCCAGGCGGATGAATTTGACTCGTTTATCCGTGCTCATGGCGTATCCTCCTGCATGGGCTTCAATCAGATGGCCAAGTATTCTTCGCGTAACTGCTCGTTTCCCAGAACCTCCTGGGCAGAGCCGCGGAAGACGACCTCGCCCATGTCCAGAATGATGGCGGAGTCCGCCAATTGCAGCGCGGCCATGGCGTTCTGCTCCACAATTATGGTGGTAATGCCCAGCGCTTTGATTTGGTTGACGATATTCTCAATCTCCCGGACGATTATCGGGGCCAGCCCTTCATAGGGCTCGTCCAGGAGGAGCAGCTTCAGATCCCGGGCCACAGCCCGCGCCACCGCCAACATCTGTTGCTCACCGCCGGAAAGGGTGGCCGCGTCTTGTTTGCGGCGTTCGGCCAGTCGGGGGAAGGATTCGTAGATCCGTTCCAATGGCCAGCCAATGGGCTTGGCCACCTGTGCGATGACGAGGTTCTCCTCCACAGTGATCCCCGGTATGATGCGGCGGTCCTCCGGCACCAATTGCACGCCATTGCGTGCGGCGTTGTAGGGCTGCATTGTGTGCAGCGGAAGGCCGGCCAGCCATATCTCGCCTTGTGTTATATGGGGCTGCCTGGCGCGCGCGATGGTCCGCAAGGTTGAGGTTTTGCCTGCGCCATTGCGCCCCAGCAGGGCCAAAACCTCGCTTTCGCGCACCTCGAAGGAGACGCCTTGCACGATGTAGCTTTCGCCGTAATAGGCGTGCACGTCGCGGCAAACGAAGAAGCTTTCGGCGTCGCCTGATGAGGTGGTCGCCGGTCGTTCTGTGGTTGCGGTGTTCATTCGTGGCTCCCTCCTCCCAGGTACGCTTCCTTGACTTTCGGGTTCTGACGGACAGCTTCGGGGCTTCCCGAGGCGATGATGTGTCCCTGGGCCAACACGCTGATTTCATGGGCCAAGCTGAAGACGACGTGCATGTCGTGCTCGATGACCACCATGGTCATGCCGGTTTGGTGGATGTCCTTGAGCAGTTCGATGGTGCGGTTGGTGTCATGGCGGGACATGCCGGCGGTGGGCTCGTCCAGCAGGAGCAGCCGTGGATGCGCCGCCAAGCAAGCGGCCAGCTCCAGCCGGCGTTTATCCCCACGGGAGAGGTGTTCGGCCTGGGTCATCATCAGTTCGCCCAGCCCCAGCCGGCGCAGGTAGAAGGCTGCTTCCTCCATTGTGTCGTGTTCCTGGTCCAGGGCCTCCCAGACTTTCAGGGAAAATTGCCCGTCCCGTTTGGCCAGACCGGAGATGGTCACGTTGTGCAGCAGTGTCATGGCGGGGAAGATCTGGGGTGTCTGGAAGACCCGGGCGATGCCCATCTGGATGACCTCGTGCGGGCTGCGCACCCGCAGTCTGGAGCCGTCGTATGGGTTGTCGCCGATGATGGGCCGACCAGCATAGAAGACCGTCCCCGTATCCGACTGGATGAGCCCGATAAGCGCGTTGAGCAGCGTGGACTTGCCAGCGCCGTTGGGGCCGATGATGGCGTGGATGGCGCCCTCCATCACCTGCAGATTCACGTCCCGCAGTGCCTGCAAACCGCCGAAGCTCTTGTTCAAGCCACGTATTTCGAGCAAGCACTGCTCCGGCGGCGCTTTGTCGGAGAGATGCACCATCCTGGCGCGGTGCTTGGCGTGCGCGTGTGTAGAATGAACCTGTTCCATGATCTACTCCTTGTCTCCCGCCATGGCGGCGTGGCGCTGTTCGCGTGCGTCCAGGATGGAGCCGGGAGCGTCGGGCACGTTGTCGCGTCGTCTGTATTGGCTTCCCATGCGGGCTCGTATCCGGCGGTACAAGTCAACAAAGCCGCCAGGCAGGAAGATGACGACCAGCACGAAGATGAGGCCAAGGACCAACTTCCACTGCGCGCCCAGCACGCCTTGCACCACGTTTTCGAAGTACAGCAGGAAACCCGCGCCCAGCATGGGGCCAAGCAGGGTGTTCACCCCGCCCAGAACGGACATGATGACCAGTTCGCCGGAGGTGGACCAGTGCAGGAACTTGGTGGCCACGTACGGTTCATAGATCACCATCAGCGAACCCGCCACGCCTGCGTATATCGCGCTGATGACGTAAGCCACGATTTTGTAACGCTGCACGTTCACACCGGTGTACTCCAGCCGCATCTGGTTTTCCTTGATGC
Organism: uncultured Desulfovibrionaceae bacterium; assembly: GCA_964455395.1. GTDB lineage: Bacteria > Desulfobacterota > Desulfovibrionia > Desulfovibrionales > Desulfovibrionaceae > CAYVWB01. Next base: position 9,404 of record CAYVWB010000103.1, on the reverse strand, counting down.
CCTGAAGCACAAGCCCCAAAGGCGAACGCTTTATCTGGCGCGCCACGGCGAAGCCGACAATGAGCAGGATGGCGCAGAAGTAGAAGATCAGGAGTCCCTCCATGTGCACACCCATCAAGCTTGGCTTGGTGTCCATGGTCAAGCCGTTGTCCCCGCCGGTCCAGTCCGCGAAGATGGAGAGCGCCGCGGCGTGCAGCATCTCGGCGAGGGCGAGGGACAGAATGGAGAAATAGATGCCGGAGCGTCGCAGGATGAGCGAGCCGAACACCAAAGACAGCACAAGCGTGACAAGGACGGAGGCCAGCATAGCCGGCGCCACGTCAGGCGAGAAGTGCTTGAGCATGAGGCCCGTGACGTACGCTGAGGTCCCGAAGAAAGCCGCATGGCCAAAGGATAGATACGCCGTGAAACCGAGCAGGATGTCGAAGCCCAAGGCGAACAGAGCCCAGATGACAACCTTTGTCGCGAGGGCTTCATACCCGCCCAGCAGCGTTATCCACTGGGGCAACGTCAGCACGATGACCCCGAACACGCCGAGATACAACGCTTCCCGGCCCAATGATATGTTTTTGGGAGGAGCTTCCATTATTCAAACACCCCCTTCTTGCCCAGCAGACCACGCGGTCGCACCAGCAACACAACCACGGCGACAAGATATATGATGATTTGCTGAATGGCCGAGTACTGCGCCGTGAAGCTGAGCGCCATGCCCAGGATGAGCGCGGAAAGGAGCGCGCCTTCCAGAGAGCCCATGCCCCCAATGACGACCACCAAAAACGAGGGCACCAACAAGTGCATGCCCACCTCCGGACTGACTTGCGTGATGGGCCCGCCGAAGACGCCACCCACGCCCGCAATGAGCGCGCCCAGACCAAAAACGATGGCGAACCGCTGGCTGATGTTCACGCCGAGAAATCGCAGCATGCTCGCGTCGCGCATGCCGGCGCGTATGACAAGGCCGAAGCGCGTGCACTGCAACAGCAAAAACAACGCGACGATGACGAGGAGAGACACAAGGATGAGCACCAACCGCCACTTGGGGAAGACCACGAATCCATCCAGGAACGGCAGGTATTCATGCAGCTTGACGATGCCGCTTCCCCAAGCCGGCGCGGGGTAGGGAATGTTGTTGGCGCCGAACATCCACTTCAGCCCTTCCTCGATGACGATGGCGAGGCCGAAAGTCACCAAGATCTGATCTGTGTGTGGTCGGGTGTAGAAAAAACGGATGAGCCCTCTCTCCATGGCCCAGCCGACGCCGAACAGCACAACCGGTACAATGAATATGGCCGGAACGAAGCCCACGTTGGTGGAAATGAACACGGCGCAGTACGCTGCGATGAGATACAAAGCCCCGTGGGCAAAGTTGACGACCCCGAGGGCGCCGAAGATGAGCGTGAGGCCGAGGGCGATGAGCGCGTAAATGGCCCCGAGCTGCAACCCGGTGAGCGCTTGGAGAGTCAAAGCATTGATAAGACTTGTGGACATCACGCTTCTCCCTGTGATGGATGATTGCGGCGAGAGGAGGAGAGCGCTTGCAGTGGAGTGCTGCGCTGCGCCCTCCCGAGTGACAGCCGAGTGGAGCGCGTTGTGCGTCCCTGGCTGTAGCCTACGCGGGCTCGTACGGGCCCAGCTCGCCGGGGAAGATGTCCGCAGGGTACGTCACGTCATCGCGTTTCACTTGCTGCACCACGTTCAACAGGTCGTACTCGCCGGACTGCGTGCTCTTGCCCTTGCCTTGCACCACAAGAATGTCCTTGAAGCACTGGTGGTCTTCCGCGCGGTAGAACGCTTCGCCAGGGCCGATGCCGGTAAGGGAGTGATCCTCTATGGCTTTGATGACTTCGGGCGGATAGAAAGTGCCGGCGCGTTCGCATGCGTCTGCGTAGACCAGGGTTTGCACATAACAAGTCTGGGCGGCTTGCGACGGCGGGGAGCCGTACTTTTCGGTGAACGGCTTCACGAACGCCTGGGACCCGGCGTCTTCCAGGGTCCAGTTCCAGTTGGTGGAGCCGAACACGCCGTCGATGTTGTCCGGCCCCGCGCCTTGAGCCATGAGCCGGCTGTACAGCGGGACGACGATCTGCAAATCCTTGCCGTTTTTTTGCATGTCCCGCATGCCGAATTGCACGGCTTGGGTCAGGGAGTTCACCATGTCCTTGCCGTAGTGGTTCAGCACCAGCACGTCGGCGTCGGAGTTGAGCACCGCGGTGAGGAACTGGGAGTAATCGGTGTTGCCCAGGGGAGTCATGATGTTGTTTACCGTGGTCCACCCCTGCTTCTCGGTGAATTCCTTGATGGACTGGTACTGGGTATGGCCCCACGTATAGTCCGCAGTCAGGTGGAACGCGCGGCGATCTTTGCCGTACGCCTTGGCCAGCACCGGACCAAGGGCCATGCCGGACATGTACGCGTTGAAGAAGTGACGGAAGCCGTAGCGACGGCGGTCCTTACCCGTGGTGTCATTGGAATGGGTGAGGCCGCACATGTAGACGACGCCCATTTCCTGGGCGAGGTACTGCTGGGCGATGGCCGTGGCGCTGGAGGAGCCGCCGCCGAACATGATGACCTTGTCGCGCTCGATCATGCGACGGGCGCTGGTGCGGGCTGCGTCGGGATTGGTCTGGGTGTCGCCTTCCACGTACTCCACCTTTTTGCCCAGCACGCCATTCCCTGTCAGGTTCAGGGGCTTCATGGTCTCCAGCATGCCGCCGCCGTTGTTCAAGTGCTCCACCGCCAGTTTGTAGGCCCGCAGTTCATCCGCGCCCTCATCGGCGTAGGAACCCGTTTGCGGCACGTTGAAGCCGAAGACGACAGTGCTTCCCTTGACCGGATAATTGCCTATGGCTTTCTCCGCCCAGGCGTTGCGGACAAAGAAAGTAGGCCCCATGGCAACTGCAACGGCCGTGATTGCTCCAGCCTTGAGTACTTTGCGGCGTGTCACCATTGGCTTGGGAGAGTTGTGCTTCCATTGCGTAGTCATGAGGCCTTCTCCTTGTAATAATGCGTGTGCGTCCGAAGGGATTTTGCCAATGATGCTCTTATAAACGGATACAGTCGGCTGAGAGAGCGATTTCTTACCAGTGGCGCTTTTTTGCGGATAAGCGTTTTGGGGCCAATGGACGGGCTCGCTCGGAGCCATGCGCGCTGCCGTTCATCGCTTCCACGGCGCCGTTCATGATGGAAGCGCTTGGCGCTGGAGAGCGCTTAGTGCGCCGATCACACCGGCAAGGAGTTGAGGATGAAAGAGCCTCACGGTGAAGGGCTGGCGACCCACACCGACCCCGAGTCATGCGTTGACGGTCGCAAGGCCGGCGGCGAAGCGTTGACAGGGGCACGCACGGGCCAGCCATTGAGCTGCGAAATTAAATTGTCCGGGACGCCGACGCTGTTATGCGAAGCGGAAACAACACCGAGGATGGCGTTATGCGCGAGCCGTCCGAGGGTCCCGCGCAGTCGAAGACCCTGCGCACGTGCGGAAACTCCTTGCACGGGAACCGGGAGGTCCCGGAAACTCCTTCTCCTGATGGTGGAGGTGGACGGTCGGGGAAGGCTGGTAGCCAGACACCCGATATGCACGTTTCCGGGAAGTCGGATGGCTGCATAGTACCGGGGAAGCCGCCGAACAAGGGCAGGGGAGACCTGTCTGCGGAGGCGGTGGAGGGAAGGCGGCCAACCAAGGGGAACGCGGGGCAGGCGACCGCGGTCCGGACACAGCGCCGGGCAGCTGCGTCGATCGGACTGCAACGCGTGCGAGTTGCGGCTCGCAAGGACAAGGATGCACGGTTCACCGCGCTTCTGCACCATGTGAGCGTGGACATGCTCGGGCAAAGCTTCCGCGAGTTGAAGCGGCAGGCAGCCCCTGGCGTGGACGGCCTCACCTGTGCAGAGTATGAGGAGAACCTCCACAAAAGGCTGGAAGACTTGCATGCGAGGGTGCACAGCGGTACGTACCGCGCACAGCCCTCCAAGCGAATCCACATCCCGAAACCCGACGGGCGCAAACGCCCGATCGGAATCGCGGCGCTGGAAGACAAGATCGTACAGCACGCGGTCGGGAAGGTGCTCTCAGCCATTTACGAGGAGGACTTCCTCGGCTTCTCCTCCGGGTTCCGGCCCGGGCGCGGGGCGCATGACGCCCTGGACGCCCTCTGGGTCGGGCTGACCCAGAGGAAGGTGAACTGGGTGCTTGATGCGGACATCCAGGGATTCTTTGACACCATCTCCCATGAATGGATGATCCGTTTCCTCGAGCACCGGATCGCCGACCCCCGGATGCTCCGCCTGGTGCGCAAGTGGCTCCGGGCCGGGGTTTCGGAGAACGGCGTGTGGTCCCGGACAGAGGTGGGGACGCCTCAGGGAGCGGTGATATCGCCCCTGCTGGCGAACATTTACCTGCACTATGTCCTGGATCAATGGGCGCGCCACTGGCGAAAACACGCCAGGGGAGACATAATCATCATGCGGTATGCCGATGATTTCGTCCTGGGATTCCAGCACCGCCATGAGGCGGAGCGCTTCCTCGCCGAACTCAAGGCCCGACTGAACCAATTCGGTCTGTCCCTGCACCCCGAGAAGACCCGTCTCATCGAGTTCGGTCGATTTGCCGCCGATAACCGGCGCAAACGGGGTCAGGGCAAGCCGGAGACCTTCGACTTCCTGGGGTTCACGCATGTGTGTGGGAAGACCAGGATACGGAAGCGATTCATCGTGCGGCGCAAGACGGCGAAGAAGCGGCTCAGGGCGGCTCTGAAACGGGTGAAGACGATTATGCGTAGCCGAATGCATGATCCTGTTCAGGAGGTCGGCGAGTGGCTGCAGCGCGTTGTGCTCGGTTACTACAAGCACCACGCTGTTCCGGGGAATCATGAGGCTATGCGGGCCTTCCGGGAGGACATCGTCCGCTACTGGCACAAGGTGCTGCGGCGCCGGGGCCAGAAGCGGCGAATCAACTGGACGGTCTTCGGCCCGATCGTGAAATGCTGGATACCCACACCCAGAGTCATGCATCCTCATCCAAACGAGCGTTTCTACGCCAAACACCCGAGGTAGGAGCCCGGTGCGGTAATTCCGCACGCCGGGATCTGTGCGGGGGGCCGTCCGAAAGGAAGGTCCCTACCGCGACCAGTTTACGCGCCGGCGTAATCCTCGCGAAGCGCAACAGACGTCCGCGCGGTGCAGTACGGACAATCGATTTGGATTGTGTTCCCTTGCGTCATGGCGTCCCTCCAATGGGATTCGATGGTCAAGTGCGCGCATCGGCCGCACTGGATTCGGCCTGGGGCGTCGGCGCGCCGAAGAGTTTGTCCGAAAATTTCACGTACCACGCTGCGGATTGCACTTGGATGATATACGCCGCCGCGATGACCAACGCCGCGCTGGAGCCTTCCTCCCCGAATGCGCCCAAAGCGATGGCCAGCGCTATGGAGAGGTTGCGCATGACGGAGCCATAGACCATGGCGATGGCGTCTCCACGCGGCAACAACGACCGACCCAGCACGGTGCTGAGGGTGAAGTTGAAGACGTACAGCAGCACAAGCGGCGCGAGGATGGCGAGCAGCACCGTCGGCGCCGCGGCCACGGCCTTCGCCTTGATCGCCATGGCCACGAAAACCACACCCAGCACACCCCCCGTGGACAGCGTCGGGAACCGTGGTTTGAAGCGTTGCATGAAGACCTGCTGGCCATGGCGCCGCACCAGCCAACGTTGTGTGAGCCAGCCGAACAGCATGGGGGCGAATACAATGAGCATGATCTGTCGCATGACCAGCCAGACGTCCACATCAATGGCCGCGCCCATGAGCGCTTGCACATAGAAGGGCGTGGCGAGGGACCCCAGCGTGAGCCCCACTACGGTCATTTTCACGGCGGCTTCCACGTTGCCTTTGGCGAATCCCGTCCAGGAAATGGTCATTCCGCTGGTGGGCACCAGGCCAGCCAGCAGCAAGCCCAGCGCCATATAGGGTTCATCCGCGAAAAACATACGCCCCAGCCCATACGCCAGGAACGGAACGAGCCCGAAATTGACGAGTTGCGTCACTGCTTGCGCCTTCATGTCTCCGCCTTGCGCCACTTTGCGGATGTTCAACGTGACCATCATGGGGTAGACCATGAGAAACGTCAGCGGCATGATGAGCGCTTTGAGCGGCGAGGCGTCCATGACGACGCCGCAGCCGAAGCCCAAGAGCATGGCCGTCGGGATGGCCAGAATGAGGTTCTTGTTGATGCGTTGCAGCGTCTTCCACATGGGGGCCTCCTTGGTGTGATGCATCGCGGCTCGGGATGCGTCTCCTGTGTAGCGCGTCGTGCGCATGGAAGCGTTGATCGCAATCAACAGCGGGAAAGAATGGGGGATGAGCATGGACGTTCTGGGGTTTCTCAAAGCAACGCCGCTGTTGCGGGGTTTGCCGGAGGAGCAGATAGCCGTGCTTGCGCGCCACGCCCACTGGAGGGACTACGCCGCAGGCGAACTCATCATCGCGGAGCAAGAAGCGTCGCGCGGGTTATATATTCTCGCGTCCGGCCGGGCAAAACTGTTCCGCTCCACCCCGGACGGCCGGGAGCAAACCATATACATGTTCGAAGCGGGCGAGCCCTTTTGCCTCTGCTCCCTGTTCGCGGAGAAGCGCCACCCTGCATCCGCCATGGCGCTGGAGCCGTGCCGCGTGCTGACCGTGGCGGACTCGAACTTCACGAAAATGACCGAAGAGCAGCCGGCCGTGGTCTTCGGCATGCTGCTCATCATGTCCCGCCGGTTGAAGGAGGCGATGGACATGATCGAATCCCTCTCCGTGCGGGAGGCGCCCATCCGGCTGGCCAACTTCCTCATGCATGCGGCGGACGCTTCAGGCCGCTATGCCTTGCCAATGAGCCACCGCGAACTGGCCAAGATCATCGGCGTCACGCCGGAGGCCCTCTCTCGAGCGTTCCGCAAACTTGCGGACCAGGGCCTCTTGACGGTGGACGGCCGGGAAATCCGGATCCTGGAGGGCGCCGGCTTGCGCGCCTTCGCCGGCGCTTCCTCCCGATAGGACACGGCGCGCTCCGAACATATGCGCGCTAACGCTCCCGTGCAAAAGGCCACGCCATGACGCCGCCTTCCATCACGCGCACGTTGGTCCAGCCGTGCTGCATGAGCACGCGTTGGGCCTCGTAACCGCGCATGGAGATCTTGCAGAACGCAATAATCTCCGCATCCTTGTCTTGGGGCAGCTCGCCCAGTCGTTCGCGCAGTTTGCCCATGGGGATGAGGGTTTCGCCGATGCCCAATCGCATCTCGTGGAATTCCTGGGGAGAGCGCGCATCCAGGAAAAACGGCGTTTCGCCCAGCTCCAGTTTCCGCTTCACGTCCACGCTGGAAATGCCGACCATGAGGCCGCGCATCTTGTTCTCCAGAATGTGCGCTGTGGCGATGCAGTGATCCACTGCCAAGGAATACGGCGGAGCATAGGGCAAGTCGGCGTTGACCATGTCTTCTACGGCAGCGCCGTGTTGCACCGCCATGGCCATGGCGGCGAGCTGGCGGTTCACGTCGCCAGGGCCCAGGCATTGGAAGCCGAGTATGCGCCCCGTGCCTTCCTCAGCCACCATCTTGGAGACAAGCAGCTTCGCGCCCATGAAGCCCGGTTTGTCCAGGCTGGCGTTCATCGCCGTGATGACCCTGTACCCCTCCTCGCGGGCGCGGCGCTCCGAAAGGCCCACGGAGCCGGCGGCGTAGTCGAAGACCTTGCAGATGCCGCTGTGGATGGTCCCGGGGAAGCGCGCGGTGTTCCCGAGCACGGCGTTCTCGCCGGCCACACGGCCTTCCAGGTTGGCCAGGTCGCCGTAAGGCGCGACGGTCTTCTTGCCGGTGAGGCGATTCACCACTTGCACGCAGTCTCCCGCGGCGTAGATGTCCGGGTCCGAAGTCTGCATGTACTCGTTCACGTCGATGGCGCCGGCGTCCCCGATGGCCACACCGGCGTCCCTTGCCAGCGCGACGTTGGGCGCCACGCCGATGGCCACCACGGCCAGTTCGCATTCCAGCTCCGAACCGTTCTGCAGCTTGACGCCGACAAGCTTGCCATCCGCGCCCAGGAAGGCGGCCACGCCGTTTTCCGTGACCACGTCCACGCCCTTGGCGCGCACATGGTTCTCCAGGAGCTTGGCCATCTCCCAGTCCAGGAACATGAGCACTTGGGGCAACAGCTCCACCACCGTGACGTCCATGCCCGCTTCGCGCAGGGCTTCGCACGTTTCGATGCCGATGAGGCCGCCGCCGATGATGAGGGCGTTCTTCACCCGGCCTTCATCGCGCAGGGATCGGAGGAAGTCGGCGTCGCGCATGGCGTGCAGTGTGGTGACGCCCTCCAGGTCGCACCCCGGAATGGGCGGCGTGCGCGGGGTCGCCCCCGTGCAGAGGATGAGCTTGTCGTACGGGACGGCCTCTGTCTCGCCGGTGGGCAGATGGCGGCATGTCACGGTTTTGGCGGCGCGGTCGATGGCGGCGACTTCGGTCTCCACCCGCGCTTGAATGCCCTTGGCGCCGGCGAAGAAAGCGGGGTCGCGCACGACTCCTGTAGGCGTGCAGAGCAGCGCGTCGCGGCTATCGAAGCACCCGGCGACGTAATATGGATACCCGCAGGAGGCCATGGAGAGCTCCGGCGCTTTCTGGATGAGCGTGACTTGCGCGCTTTCGTTCATGCGTTTGGCGCGGGCGGCTGCTTTGGGGCCGGCGGCGGAGCCGCCCACGACGACGATACGGAGTGAGGACATGGCGCTTTCTCCTTGTAGGATGACATGATGGACGCGCAGCGCGCGCTTGATACCTCGGATGCTCGACAACCACGGCGACAACACCGTACCGCCTGAACCGAACCATGGCATTGATCGGAATCAACGCGGCTTGCGATTGGATGGGGGCGAGCCGACGTGTTGCGTGACTCACGCCCACCGAGGACGCTTCCGGCCGCCATTATGAGCGCAGGGGGGACTGGAGTTCCCCCGCGCCTTCGTCGCGTAGGCGAAGAGTTTCTTGAGGCGAGGATGGACGTATCCGGTCTCAGGGGGTTTGATCAGGTAGAGGGGCCTTGCGTCACGCGCAGACCTCCTTGCGAGGCTTCCGCGTCCCTTCCAGGACGTACTCGGCGTAGGGAGCGCCGCTGAAGGAACGGCGGTCAATCGTCTTGATCTTGTAGATGACGTCAGCCAGCCGCCAGCATTTGTATTAGAGCGACTAACAAAACCGTTTTACGAACCTTAGGCAGATCACGGCGCACGCCAAGTCGCAGAGCGCTTTGTAGGCCGCGGCGCTCCGCTCGTACCGAATGCGAAGCTTCCTGAAACAGTTCAGCCAGGACAACATCCGCTCGAGATATAGTCAAATCTGGTGTATGGCTCAGGCGGCTTTCCCTTCGGGGATGTCC
>CAYVWB010000102.1:0-12163 GCA_964455395.1 uncultured Desulfovibrionaceae bacterium | reverse complement strand
CGCCATGGACACCGGCTTGTATTGCTTGCTCTATCTCTGGGGCGTCATTCTCTTTCTCGTCGTCGTTCTGCGCAACGGGCCGGCAGACGCCGCACGCGCCGAGACGCGGCCACTGGCGACGCGGTTGGCGCAACGGCTGGGGCTGCCGCTGCGCAGACTCCGTCAGCCGCAGCAGCGCGTCGTCTCCAGAGCAACGAAGCGTGTCGCATCGAAACCCGGCTCCGCGTCTCGGAACGTCCCTGACATGCAGGCCGCCGTCGTCGAGCAGGATGAACCGGCGGCTTCCGCTGAGCCCGCGGCGCCGGCAGTTACCGCTGAGCCCACGGCGCCGGCTGCTTCCGCTGAGCCCACGGCGCCGGCTGCTTCCGCTGAGCCCACGGCGCCGGCTGCTACCGCAGTTTCCGCACTTTCCGATGAACCCGGCTCACCACTCATGCAGTCCGTCCGGGAGCGTCACGCCACGCCTCAGCCGGCGCACCCCCCCGACATGCCGGCCCCGTCGACCGATCGGCGGCGCGAGGAGTCGTCTTCCGCCACCCAAGCCGTCTCGACCGGGCAGGCCGACGCCCTCTCCACAGGCCGCGACCCCTACGCCGTCTTGCTCACGTTGACCGCCGGCGACGCCGACCGCGCCGAGGAATTGGTGGACGCCGAGCGCGGCAAGAATCCCCTGGGCGACCGCGAGGCCTGGGTCCGCGCCGCCGTGACCGCCTGGCTCACGCACAACGCTTGACAGGGTCCGCGCCTCCGTGCGCGGGTGTGGCGCTTTCCTGTGCAACCGGTTCCGCTCACGTCGAGCGCCCTCCCTCCTCAGTAGAGTGAGCAGTTGCCGCGCATGACGAGGATGAAGGGCTGCTTTTCCTGGAAATGGATGCTGAGGAAGGTGGCGATCTGCTCGCTGAGGTCCTCGCGCGCGGCCACCACGAAGGAGATGTTGTCCTGCCGGGCGATGTGGCCATTGGGTTGCAGGGAGCCGCCGTGGGAGGCGCCGAGCTCGGTGTAGCCGCCAGCGGTGTTGATGAGCATCTTCTTGAGGGCGATGAGCTCCTCGTGCAAGGTGACGCCGTCTCTGGCCTGGACCGGCGCGACGAAGAAGTGGATGTAAGCGTTCTCCTGCGGGATGTCCGCGGGCTGAGCCGTGGCGTTGGCGTCGCCGGCGTCGGAGAGGGGCGGCGTCTCCTGCGCTTGCGCCGTGCTCGGGAAAAGGCCGAGGGGTGCGGGAAGGGAGAGGGCGAAGACCACGGCGAGGAGGATGACGACGCTCGGCAGGCGTGGGGCGGCGTAGCAGGTGGACATGGCTCGGGCTCCCTGGGGTAGGTGGTGGCGGAGACGCCCGGGAGGCGCTGATGACGCCGCTGCGATCCCGTAGCGTATGGTCTTTCACTAGCGGAAGACGCCCTGTTCCGTCAAAGGGCTCGGCATGACAGGAGAAATTCAGCCTGCCGCAGCCCGAATCACAAGCCGGGCGGCGTGGACTCCCCATGCGTGGCGGGGGTCTGGGGGCTTCTTGGCGTCTGGGTGAAGTCTGTGTGAAGTCTGGGCGAAGTCTGGGCAAGATTCACTTGCCGCGCAGTTGGAGAGAGGGGTTGACGCGTGCGGCCTGGCGGGCGGGGTAGAGGGTCGCGAGCAGGCAGAAGAGCACCGGCAGACCAGCCGTCAGCGCGAGATCCTGCCATTGGAGCAGGATGGGGAGGGTGTCCATGGTGTAGACGCCTTGAGGCAGCTCCACGAATTGGTAGCGTTTCAGGCTCAGCGCCAGGGCGACGCCCAGGACGAACCCTGTGGCCGCGCCCGTGATCCCGATGAGTCCCCCCTGGATGACGAAGATGCGGCCCACCGCTTCCCGGCGCGCGCCCAGCGCCATGAGCGTGGCGATATCCTTGCTCTTTTCCATGACCATGAGCGCCAGCGTCGTGACGATGGAGAACGCCGCCAGCAGCACGATGACCACCAGCACCACCAGCATGCCCACGCGCTCCAGAGTCAGCGTGGCGAAGAGGTTGGCGTTGAGCTCCTTCCAGTGCCGGGTGAACACGCCGGGACCCAGCGCCGTGGCCACGGCTTCCGCCACCTGGTCGGCGCGGTCGGGGTTCGCCAAGCGCAGCTCCAGCCCGGTCGCCATGGTCTCTGGCATGTCCAGAAGGGCCTTGGCTTGGGCCAGGCTGATGTACGCCACCGAGGCGTCGTAGTCGTAGAGGCCGGTGCGGAACACGCCGGCCAGTTCGAAGATGCGGATGCGCGGCGTGAATTCCCCTGTGGCGCTGCGGGCCCACTGACCCAGCACGTAGACCGGGTCTCCGGGTTCGAGCTTCAGGGTTCTGGCCAGCTCCCAACCCAGCACCACGCCGGGTTTGCCGGGGCCGTCCAGTCGGTCCAGCACGGCCTCGCGTTCGCGCATCTCGGCCATGGCTTCGGGGTCGTCCCGAGGCCTACTGCCGGCCTCGGCGCTGCGGTCGTCCTGTTCAGGGTCGCTTTGCAGCCGCAGCACTTCGGCGAGGCTTTCGCGGGTGACGCCTCGCAGCACGGCGCCTTTCACGCCTGCGAGGCCGGAGAGCATCACCTCGGAATAGATGAAGGGCGTGGCTTCCACCACGCCGTCCAGCGCGCGGGCTTCGGCCAGCGCCGTCGGGTAATCGCGCATGCCTTGGCCCATGCCCAGGGCGAACACGTGGGCGTTCACGCCGAGGATCTTGCGTTTGAGGTCTTCGCTCATGCCGTTCATGACGCCCAGCGCCACGATGAGTGTGGCCACGCCCAGCGCCACCCCGGCCACGGAGACCAAGGAGATGAAGGAGATGAAGGCGTGCTTTCGGCGCGAGAGGAGGTAGCGCCACGCCACGAAACATTCAAACGCCATGCGGTTCATGCGGGAGCGTCCTGGAGGTCGGCGTGAGGAAAAGACGGAACGGGCCGGCCGCCCCCCGTCGGGGAGGACGTCTCGCAGGCGCGCGCCGCATCGCCAGCATAGAGCAAGTGGCCATGGCTTGTCGATGGTGTCGGGTGGGGGGCTGGGATCGGGATGCGGGGAACGCGTCGCACCCGGGTTTGCGCATTGGCGGTCGCCGTGGCGCTGGGCTCGGGGGGATCAGTGGTTCGCGGCGGCTTCCGGGTCGTCCGTTTCGTCCGTACTGGAGGAGGAGCCTGTGGCGGGACCCGTGGCGGGCTCCGGCGTGTCGCAGGACGCGGCCATGGCCGCCACGCCCTGGGGTACGTCTTCGTAGATGGCGAAAACCATGTGGAGTTGGGTGAGCCGGAGGGATTTCATCACCTGGTCGCCGACGCTGGCGAGGCCGAAGAGGCCTTGGCGCTGTTGGAGGAGATTCCTTGCGGCGATGAGCGAGCCGATTCCCATGGAGTCCATGAAATCAATGGCCGAGAAGTCCAGCAGCAGGCGCACGCAGCCAGCAGTCAGGCGTTGTTGCACCGCTTCCTGAAAACTCTCCACGGTGGAGAAGCTCAGCTCCGGTCCTTGCAGGCGCAGCACCGTGACGCCGTTTTTGTCGCAATACTCGTGAGGCACGGCTTGCTCCTTGGTCGAAAGCAGGTGCAGCGTAGCAGAAAACCATGGCGGCGTCCAAGAAAACCGGACGAAAACAGAGCGGAAACCGACTGGGAGTCAGGCGAAAATCGGGCGCCGCGTCAGGGCCCGGGAGACAGTCCTCGTCGAAGTCCTTGGCGACGGCGAGGGGCCGTGGTACCGTGCCGCGACCATCGCACGTTCCTGCGGTGGCGCGACGCAGAAAGCCACGTCTGCCAGCCGCTTCCCTTCGGCGCACCCTCTACCGTCCCCCAGCCATGCACGACGAGCCCACGCACGGCGCCGCCGCCGGCTTCATCCCCATCAACGCCCTCACCATCATCCCCGGCACAACCGGTCGCTTCGACCTGTACCTGCTGCGTGGGGACAAGCACATCCTCTACGCGTCCCAAGGCGACATCTACAGCGAGGAGCGGCTCGCCAAGGTGCTGGAAGTGACGGATTTCTACATCCGTGCGGATCAGAAACTCGCCTACGAGGCGTATATCGCCAAACATCTGGGGGCCATGCTGGAGAATACGGAGGTGCCCGTGCGGGAACGCGCGCGCATCTTCCACGCCATCTCCGCCAGCGTGATGAAGCGCGCCCTGGACGACAAGCTCCCCAAGCCCATCGGCCAGCATACGCACAAGGAGCTGCTGCAGATCGTGGACGCGAGCTTGCGCTTCTTCAGCCAGGCGGACGCCTTGAAGAGCTTTTCCTCGCTCATCAGCCACACGTATCACACGTACAGCCACTCCGTGCAGACCATGGTGCTGGCCGTGGCGTTGATGCAGCGGCACGGCATGGCGGACGCGCAGTACCTGAAGGAGCTCGCCATGGGCGCGCTGCTGCACGACATCGGCAAGACCGAGACGCCCGAAGCGGTGCTGGCCAAGAATCCCTACGAGCTCACCGCCGAGGAGCGTCGCATTCTGGAGACGCACCCCGTGAAGGGCATGCGCGTATGCGCTTCCCTGGGGCTTTCCCAGACAGTCAACAACTGCATCCTCTTCCACCACGAGACCATGGACGGCATGGGGTATCCCGGCGGGCTGCCCGGCAAGGACATCCCCCTGGAGGCGCGCGCCGTGAGTCTCTGCAATGTTTATGACCTGTTGACGTCGGACACGCACTGGGCCAAGGCGCTTCCCCCTTACGAGGCGCTGAAATACATGCAACAGCGCATGGCCCACGCGTTCGACCCCAAGCTGTACAAGCGGCTGGTCTTCGTCCTCTCGGAGTCCAGCATCGTGTAGAAGGCGCGCCGACAGGCCGTGGCTGCGACGCTCCCGGTCCGTGAAGACCCTGGAGGTTCGCTCGTCCGCACGGCGGCTCGCGTGGGCGGCGGACGACGCATCCGTTTGCGGAGGGATGCCCATCCATGTGCGAAGGCGTTGGAATTTATGCGCTTTCGGACCATTCCGCCAAGCGCGATCGCGCCACTTCAGTCACTTCAGTCACTTCAGCGATCTCAGCTCGCAGCGGGCTCCATGTGGGGCAGTTTTGTTCGGAAGAACGCCCGGGCCGAGTCGGCAAGAGGGGGGCCTTTCCCGACGAGGCGAGTCGTCGAGCCCCTTGCGCGCCTTATCGTTTGTGCGCCAGCCAGAGCGATTTGGCGCCGGAGTGGTTGACGAAACCGAATTGCGCCGCCCGGCCGAGTTCCCACGGCAAGGCGTGCGCCCAGGCGCACACGGCCTCGGCCTCGTCACCGCCGCCGGGGTGCGCCGGGTAGGTCGTGACGGCCAGCAGACCTCCGCCTCGCAGCCACGCGAAGGCTGTTTCCAGCGCCGGGAGGGTCGTCTCCGGGCGGGTCGTCACCGTCTTGTCGCCCCCCGGGAGGTACCCCAGATTGAAGACCACGGCGGCCAAGCGACCGCGCGCCTCGGGAGGCAGCCGTTGCGCCATGGTCTCGTGGCCGGCGTGGAGGAAGACGCACTCGCCGAGGGGCGCTCGGGAGGAATGCGCGGCCAGCAGGGTGCGGGCGGCGTCCAAGGCCCGTTGCTGCACGTCGAAAGCGAAGACGCGGCCCCCCGGCGTTCCCGCATGGGGACCGGTGAGCCGCGCCAGCGCGAGCGTATCGCGGCCATTGCCGCAGGTGGCGTCCACGGCCCAGTCGCCAGGGGCGACGGTTTCCGCCAGAGCCTCGTGGACCTGGGCGAGCCAGTCGAGCGTCTTCATGGACGACCCCGCTACCAGAGTCGTCCTGCGGCGTCGAGTCGTCAGGAGCCCGACGTCTCCGACTTCTTCACGCAGAGCCACGGCCGCAGCGGCGCAGCGGCCCAGCTGAACGCCTGGTCGCGCACGGCCTGCATGATCGTCCCCACGCCCAGGTTCCAGCCGATGCCCAGCGTCTCCGGGTCGGAGCCCTTGGGGTAGACGCGCCCCCGGGTGAGCGTCGCCACGATGGCGCCCTCGTGTTTCGTGTAGACGAGATCCAGGGCGAGGTGATTCACGCCGTCCACGAGGCGGACTCCCAGTTCGCGATCGTTCTGGGTGAAGTCGGGCGGTTGCTCGTCGGGCTTCATGTCGCCCACGTTGGCCAGTGAAAGGGCCAGGTCGCCGTCGTTCACCGTGACCGTGCAGCCCATGGCCTCCGTGCTCATGGCGTTGTCCGAGAAGTTCATTTCGCTGGAGCTGTTGGCCCAGCCCACGACGGAGGCGCCCACCGTGGCGGCGAGTCGCCCGTGGGCGTCCACGGCCTGGTTCACCGTCAGGTCGAAGGGGCCGGGGGCCGCGCCCGTGATGTGCAGCGGGTCGCCGGCGGGGTGGAGCGTTTCGCCGTGGGCGACGACGTCGCGCTGGGCGGTCTCTTCGAGCGTCCGGTGGGCCGCGTAGGAGGGGGGATGCGAAATGCTGGTCCAACCCACGGAGACGCAGTTTGCGGAGAGAACGCCGACGTTGACGTCCGCGCACCAGAGCGCGTTGTTCTGCGGCAAACCCTCGATCCGGGCGCAATCGTGACGGCCCCCCACCATGTGATAGCGGCGCACCCCGGTGGAGGGAATCTCGATGAGCACGGAAGAGAGCGGGTCGCCCTGCTGGACGGGGCCGTACACGAAACTGTCGGAATCCTCGTCGTAGGTATGGACGTTGCAGGGCACGTACGGTCCGCAGTGGGTCACCATGTCCACCGCATGGCAGTCCTTGTGGGCCTTGCAGACGTGCTCGGCCCCGGAGCCGCACACACAGTTGGCCTCGAGGTGTTTCAGCGGCCGCGCGTCATTGTACATGGCGGTGAACCAGGCCGGCAGCTCGTAGCGGCAGCTTTCCCGTCCCTCCGTATAGCCCTCGCTGACGAGCTCGACCCACTCATGGAAATCGTGCGGATCATGCACGGCGTAGGCGGTTTTCGTCGAGTGCTCGCCCTCCAGGACGGCGCAGAAGCCGGCGAAGGACTTGGCCACGGCGAGGCGGGAGCCGTTCGCCAGGGCCACCACGTGCTGACACGTCGGCGCGACCATGTCCTGCCCCACGGCGAGATGCTCGCCGTAGGTGGCGTGGTTGGCGCCGCTGGCCGGAGCCAGCTCCTTGGCGATAACCTTGCGCCACAGGGTGGCGTCCCAGCAGTCCGTAAGCCTGTAGCCCAGGTCCGCGGCGGCGGCTTCGCTCAGCCGCTCCACGGAGCCGTCGCCCCACACCCGGATGTAGACGCGCTTGAACACCGCGCTGAAGGCCGGCACGATGTAGTCGGAGAAGGAGGTGTAGACGTCGAACCCGCTGTGGCCGCTGGGTTGTTCGCCGCGGGAGATCTGCGTGGACCAGTCGTCGCCGCTGCCCCAGGCGTACTCCTCGAAAGGCGGGTTCATGTTGGAGCCGTGCAGGCTGCCCGTGGGCGTTTCGACGAGGAAGCACAGCACGACGGAGCGCTCCTGAGGGCAGGTGCGTCGCGTGTCCGAAAATCCCACGCAGACGCGGCCGCGCACGGGGTCGCGCAGAATGAGCGCCTGGTCCCCCACACCGAAGGCCGTGGAGCCGCCGGACACCTTGGTCAGGCCCGCGCAGCGGTAGTGTACGGGCATGGTGATGTCGTCGTCGCCATCCAGGTGAATGGTCGCGCGGTCCTGCTCCGTGTCCACGTAGAGCACTTCGCCGGTCTCCAGGCAGAGGTCGAGCAGTTGGGGCAGGTCCTCCACGTCATATTCCAGCGCATACTCCCCGTACGCGCCTGCCTGGGTGGCGCGCAGCACGCGGATCGGGACGATGACGCCGCTGGCGGGGCCCGCATCATCGCCGGCCTCCACGGCGGTGGGGTGACGCCGACCGGCGTGACGGCAGGCGCGGCAGTCGTCGGAGGGATCCAGCACGGTGACCCAGTCGTTCACGGCGTAGGGCGTGTGATCCGTGGGCCGGCACTCGATGTCGCGTCCCTGACAGCGGACGGTGAAGGCGAGATCCGCCTCTCCGTATTCCCCATGCACGGCCGTCACGAAGCCTCCCGTCAGGCAAGTGGTGCGGAACCATGTCAGCGCAGCGCGTCTGTTGACCAGAGCCCCCCGGATGACTTCGTAGCGCCAGACGCTCATGAGCAGCGAACCCGGCGCCGCCACGATGTTGCGCATCTCCAGAATGGAGTCGGGGTGCGCCCGACGGACCTCGTCCAGCGTGTCGGGGTCCACCACGGCGTCCACGCTCAAGCCCACCGCATGTTCCGGCTCGATGGCCGAACCAGCGTCCGCAATATACGTGCGTCGCCACAGGCAGTGGTCCGGGTGGCTGACCACGGCTTCCATGGACCCTCGCAGGAGCTCGTCGTGCACGCCGTCTTCGCCGGGGTCCGCGCCGGCGCGGCGCAGGATGAGCCGTGCGCCGCGGGCGTCTTCGCCCGCGCACACAATGTCTTGCGCCGCCGGCATGAGCCGCAAGGTGATGGTTCGTGACGCAGGGCATGGCGTCGTCGGACGCAGCGGCAGACCGAGTACGCCGTCTGTCAGGGTGACGGCGGTGCGACGGCGCAAAGCGTCGTCCGTCTCCACCTGCACGGCGAGATCCGATTCGGGACACATGAGGATGCGGATGACGCGGGGAGTCATGCTACGTCGCCTCCCCGCCGCCGGACACGGCGTCTTGCCCGTCAGCCGCCACGGCGTCTTGCCCGTCAGCCGCCACGGCGTCTTGCCCGTCAGCCGCCACGGCGTCTTGCCCGTCAGCCGCCACGACGTCTTGCCCGTCAGCCGCCTTGGCGTCCGGGGAAACACCCATGGCGTGAAGCGCGCTTACGAGCCGCGGGGAAAGCCACAGCACCTCCGTACGACGACGCGCGCCGTCGGCGAAGGCGTCGCGGGTCACGCACGTCCAGCCTCGGAAGAGCGTGTCGTAAAGGGGGGTGCGGTAGCAGGAGACCAGCGCCATGCCCTGCGTCTGCCGCAGGGTTTCGGCCAGGGCGATGTGGTCCTCTTCCTCCATCTCGTGCATGTAGCAGGCGGTTTTCAGGCCCCGATGGCGCGTCTCCTTGGGGTAGGGTGGATCCACGTAGAAGAGCGTCTCCGGCGAGTCGTGCCGACGGATGACCTCCAGCGCGGGCCGTTCTTCCACCACCACGCCCTGCAGCCGCTCGGTGACCAGCAACATGTTGTCGGGATAGGTGATCCACTCGCCGGCGTAGCCCATCCGCTTGGTCCGCGAGTTCGCCCGGAAAGACGTCTTGAAGCACGGATTGTGTGAAGCGGAGCCGAACCCCATGAGCGAGCGCGCCACCAGCCGGCGTGCGCGTTCCACGGGTTCGTCGGCGGGAGCGTAAGCGTCCAGGAACTCCCGTCGGGAGAAAGGCGTCAACCGCAGGGCCCGCTCCAGCTCCCGGGCCTGCGCCGGGTCGCGCAGCACCCGGAACAGGTTCACCACTTCGCCGTCCAGGTCGTTGTAGACCTCCACCATGCTGCGTGTTTTGCGCATGAGCACGGAGCCCGCGCCGCCGTAGGGCTCCACATAGATGCGGTGTGGCGGCATATGTTCGAGAATCCAGGGAGCCAGCCGCCACTTCCCCCCGTGGTAGTTGATGATGGGCCGCGTGGGCTGCACGAGTTCGGGCGCTGTCGAGGCGTCATGAGGAGTGCAAGTAGTATGCGTCGTCATAAGGTGAATCGCTCGTTGCTGAGGGTGTCTTCGTCGGTGGCCTGGTAGCCGTCTTTCACCGCGCGGATGGTGTGCGCGCCCGGCCCCAGTTCCGTGAAGGAGGCCCGCCCCTTGCCGTCTGTCCGCGCGTGGCGGCCGTCCACCCAGAGATCCGCGTCCGCCACCACAGCGCCGGTGCAGTAGTCCACCACCTCCACCACCACGGTTTCCCGTGCGGGTTCGAACCGCCAGGGCGCGGCGTCCCACTGGCCGGCGTTGTCGCCGCCGGCTTCGGCCCAGGACTGCGTCCACGACGGAGGGGAAGACGGTGCGGTCCGGCCCGTGTGCTCCTCGGCGCGCCAGGTTTCCGTCTGCGGCTCCAGCAGCAGAGAGGCGGTGACGTCGCCCAGCGTGGCCGCGAACAGCACGGGACAGGGCAACGCCGTCTCCCACCGATCGAAACTGGTGAGATAGTGCACCTCCAGCACGCCGAGGTGCGGCGCCGAAAGATGGACCCGGTTGCGCACGAATCGGGGGGCGGGGCCCACGTCGCCAAGCCATCGCGCGCGCAGCTGGGTATGCGGCGGATAGGTGAGGGCGGCTTCCGCGGCGTTGACGAAGAGCAGCGTCTCGCGCACCCGGTGCGGCTCGTTGCGGAGCAGTCGACGGGGTTCCCGCCAGCTGGACGCCAGTTCGTACGTGGGGGAGGACGCGAAGACCCGCACGCAGCCCGGTCTTTCGTCCTGCTCCAGCAGCAGAAGGGGTGGGTCCGCATTCTCAGGGGCGATGAAGTCGGCTACGATATGTTCCGAGCGATCAATCATGGAGACGCACCTCCAGGGGGTTGGGCGTCCGGATGGACGCTGTCCGCAGAATCAGGACGCGGCTGTTGGTCCGGGCCGCCATCACGTGGTCGCCGGGAACCAGGTTCAGGCCGGCGGCTTCGGCGGTGAACTCCCGCCCGCCGGCGCTCACGCGGCACCAGCCGCCCGGCAGCGTTTCCAGGACCGTGGCCACAAGGGGTTCGTTCGATCGACCGTCTGTCAGCGTCGCCATTGGGTCAGCTCCATATGGTTGCGGATGGTGACGCCGTCGCATTCAAGACGCAGCTTCTGCAGCATGCAGGCGCCGCGCAGGCCGTCGACGTCGTGGAGAGGGGTGGTCGTCCTCTGATGGTGAACGACGCCCCCGGCTTGGCGCGCCACATGGTCCAGCCGGATCAGCTCCCCCGGCTGCAGCCCCAGCGCGCCGGCGACATGCGCCGACGTCAGCGAGCCGTCCAGTCGGGGCGACACGCGCCACGCCAGCTCGGCCACGCCGCGGGCCACCGCGCCGGCGTGGTCCATGCACAAGGGTGACTCCACCGCTTCGGGACGCGTCTTCACGGGGCCGTCGCCAAGCACCACCCGTGCTGCGCTGCGATCCGATGACGCCAAGGTGAGCACGAAGAGCACCGCTTCGGCGTCATGTCCCGTCATGAGGAATCGCTCCGAGCGCACCGCGTAGTCCACCAGACAGAGGCCGCGTCCCCCCGGCGCGCAGAGCAGCTCCTTGCGGCCGGGGCTCAGCCGGACTGCGCCGGCCGGCGCGGAGAGCCAGCGCGTTGCTCCCAGCAGGACCGGCGGCTCCGTCAGCAGGGCCACGCCGTCGATGAAAGCGCACCGGACGCGCCGCCGCCACAGCAGCGCCTCCCCTTGGGAACGGGCCTCGCCGTGGGAGGTCCATACCGTGGCCGTCTGGGAGCGACGATCCGGCCAGAAGGCCCGCACCGTGGCGGGGGCGCCGCGCCGCAACCCGATCTCGCCTTCGGGGGGAGGGTCCACCGAGAGCGTCGGCGGTCGAACCTCGCCGCCCCCGCCGTGCACCACCACGGCGTTGCTCCCGCGCTCCACGCCTGACGGGGTGATTTCCCGCACGGCGAGGGAAAGCGTGTCGTGATCGGCGAGATCCAGACGGACGGGATGACGTCCGGGGGAAGCGTGTTCCCTGGGCGGCGGCGCCGTGGCCGAAGGGACGATCGCCACCCCATCGGATTGCGGGTCGCTGCGGACCACTGCGCCCACCGCCGCGGCGAGCTCCGCCACGCCGTCCAGCGGCGCGCCGGCGAAGCGCCATGTTTCGGGCAGGGGCCAGTCGTGGGCGCCCCACCGCAAGGGAACTCCGCAACCGGCCAGCAGCACGGCCGCCGCCTGGGAGGCCAGCGGACGACCCGCGCCCGACGCCTGCGCCGTCGCGGCGTATTCCACCTCGGCGAGAGCGGAGCACGCCCGCCCACGCGTCACGAGCCGACCGCGCTGCATGGCGCGTTCCTCCAGCAGGAACCGCCGCGTCACACCGGCGCCGTCGTCCACCGTCACTTGAAGCCGCCCAACTCCGGGACGGAGAGCGGGGTCGCACGTCGCCCAGAGCGCAGGCGTGTGGACGAACTCGATCTCCACCGTGTCGTGGCGTTCGAAGAGCCCCATGGAGACGACGCAGCGCAGCGCCGCATGGGAGAGGTCCTTATCGTCAAGCAACACCCGCAGCGTGGAGGCGGGATAACGTGCGGGAAGATCGGCCACGGCGAGTGTCGAACAGGCGCGGATCGCCGACCGT
>CAYVWB010000101.1:0-12260 GCA_964455395.1 uncultured Desulfovibrionaceae bacterium | reverse complement strand
TTTCGGAACCTACGATGACTATCTCTTGTTTGTCCCAGTCGTGAAACGCTCTCCCCGTCCCCGGTGACCCGGTCTATGTCACAGTGCGGAGCCAAGAACAATTGCGGGTTGATCTTTCAGCTTCTCCACCGGTGACGTTACCCGTAGGAAGTTCCGTGCGCTATACAGCCACGCTCATCAATACCGGCAATGAAGATACCGACGAAGCAGAAATTGCGTTGACATTGCCAGCAGAATTAACCTTTGTGAATTGTAACCAATGTATTCCTCAGGAGAACCGTTATTTCTGGACAGGCATGAATGTGCCGGTAGGCATTACGCAGACAGTGGTGATCACAGCTTATGCACCATACTCATTAGCTGATGGGCAAGTGATTACATTGGATGATTATGCCGCGACTGGCCCAAACGGCCCGGCTACAGTTGGCGACCCTGTAGTTCATACTGCGATTGCTCCGATTATTACCTGGACGACTCACACTGAGCCGACGTTCTGGGGCGACGGCTTGATGGTGCCTGGGCGTCCGGCGACGTATACGTTCGATATTACCAACGTCGGGAGTATGGCTGCGACCGACATTAATGTTACAAACATTTATCCGGTTGAATTTCTTGAGCCACGGCTGTTCGGGCCAAGGCCCGAATCAGTCAATCTATCTCCTGGACAAACGTTACGTTGGCAAGCTACCGGACTGGTTGATAAACCGTTGGACGATGACTGGCCGTTAACCGATACGCTCATTTTCGCAGCGACCAATCTCGCCGCTCCGGTGCGGATCACCGTCACCACGGCGATCACCAACGCGCCGGATTTAGGGCCATCTGCGCTAAGTTTAGTTGATAGATATGCCGAGATGCCGCCCGCCGGTGTATACTCCTATACCAAGCTGTTGACCTACACCGCGCGTTTGGTCAACGACGGCACGACGGCTGCCGATCCCGCTTGGATCAGTTTTACTGAACAACTTACCCATGTTCAGTATATTTCAAATTCCCTACAGTGGCCTATAGATTGGACGGTAACACCACACACTGGCGGGTTCCAGGCAACTGGTGCAATTCCTGAAGATGAAGAGCGGGTGTTTACGTTTACGCTGCGGGTAAATCTATTGAATCATGAGAAATTTGATGAATATCAAGAGATCGTTGTCGCGCCGACTGTGGCTATTACAGCCCATCGACAACCTCCGCTGCTGCCACTTCAAACAATACATCATGTTCACGACACACGCTATCGCCCTGAGTTGTGCGCATTGCCTTATGTCAATGATGGCACAGAAACCAACGAGAATTACTTCGCACAACTCTTCAATTCCTATCAGGTGCGACGTGAAGATGCTCAGAAAATATATAGTCAATTTTTCTCTACTGCGCCCATCGGAGGAATTTGTGATGGGTTAAGTGTTGCCAGCGCACTCTATTTTGCTCGGGATCGGCTCTACGGTCGTGAATATGATTGGAACTGGCCCGAAACGTGTGATCTTTGGGATGAGAATTCTTGGCCTGAGAGGTTAAACTGGTATGAGGAAGCCGTGCATTGGCAAGGCGCTCAAATTGCGTCTAACTTAATGCTCCAAAAAGTGGAGAGCCTTATTGCTGCGCCAGATTTTGTGCGGTATTTACAGGCGAGATTAGCCCAAGCTGACGGACATTATTGGCGGGGCAATCCTATTATTCTTACTTTAGAGTATAAGATGGATAGCTGCAATATAGATGAACCTGTCGTTCATTCGGTCTTCCCTTATCGGGTTGTTATGGGCGACGACAATGTAGCTTACGTCTATGTTTACGACTCTAACTATGCAAAAGATTATAGCGGCTCTCTTCCAAACGTGTTGAATCGTTATGTTACGGTGGATATGTCAACCGGTGAGTGGTCATATCCATTTAATGGAACACAGATATGGCACGGCAATAGCTTTCGCTATGTAGATGTAGATCAGTATCGGACGTTCTTGGAACTTCCCATTCACTTTACTAGCGACGGGTATTTTATCAACGGCGCCCGAACCGGCTATATTGTTGGCAATGCACGCACGGGATATATTGTCGGCAACTTGGACGGGGAAGCTATTGTTTGTGGTGCCGATGAAAAAATGGACATAGATATTGATGGAGCATATATCTATCGTCATTCAGCCGGCTATTACCCTAATCCCTATGCGGCATTCCGTCTTCCTGAAGGATATTACACTTACAATTCTACTATTAGACAGGATCCTGCTGGTAACCTAAATGAGGCTACTATTTATGGTCCCAGAAGTAGTCTGGCTATAACGGGTACACAAATTGCAAATTTGAACATAAGTTGGGGCAAGTTTGAACATCCAGAGTGGGGCGTAACCGAGCGGTTCAATATCGCACGTCAATTACATCCAGTTAAGTCTTTTGAGGCCATAACCACGACCATCTACAAACATGATGTGGATAACACACATCAATATACTTATACGATGGCGTTTACGTTGACCGGCGCGCCGTTGCAAGAAAGCCGGGAATTGACGCTCACAGCTTATACTGATCCTGTTGGCCCCGACCGCTTTGAGATTATTTTGGATCCCACGGCGACTAAAAACTTTACCTACACGATTGACACATCTTGGGAAGCGATAGATTTTGCTTCACAAGCCTATCGTGTCAGTAAACTGATTACTCGCAGCCAGGTCATCACCCCCGGCGCGCGCCATGTATTGCTGGTACGCGACCGCGAGGATTTAGACCGCTCTGTCATTTGCATTGATAGCGATAATGACGGTAGACTAGACAACTGCCTGGATGTCGGCGCGACTGCGCAACCCAAACCGGGAAATGAGGTGTTCAAACTCCAACCAGTGGATTATATGGCGGTGTTGACCAACACCAGCGAAGGCACGTTGAGTGAAGTTAGCTTGATCGCGCCAATGCCGGAAAATGCCCGCTTTATTACGGCCACGCTATGCGACTACCAAGATTGTTGGCCTCAATCACTTATTACGCAGACCCAGCAAGTTACGGCTACCTATCCCGGGTTGCTTGGCGAGGCCGGCAAGAATGTGTTGACCTTGACGGTTAGCGTCGAAATCACCGGCGCTGTCGGCGACATCGTCTCTTTCCGTCCTTATGGCAGCAGTGAGTTGATTGATCGATTGCCCGGCCCAACCGTAACGCATCGCATTGCGAATCGTCCGCCATGCACACCCACGTTTCCCATCCCGATGG
Organism: uncultured Desulfovibrionaceae bacterium; assembly: GCA_964455395.1. Lineage (GTDB taxonomy): Bacteria > Desulfobacterota > Desulfovibrionia > Desulfovibrionales > Desulfovibrionaceae > CAYVWB01. The sequence continues at coordinate 9,062 of CAYVWB010000101.1, read as the reverse complement.
ATGGGTCGTCAGGGATCACGCTTACACAGGTACTCTCGTGGGATTGTCCCGGCGACGACCCGGATAGGCATCCGCTTACTTATATCGTCACCCTCAGTGATCGCGCTGCCACCGAAATTTCTTCTCCCTTGACTGATACCATCTATACACCGACGATGCCGTTAGCTGCCGGGACGGTGTATGAATGGACGGTAGAAGTTTCGGATGGCTATAGCAAAACGTTGGGTGCGACTTGGGTTTTCACCACTTTCAATCACGCGCCGAAAGCCGCGCATACACCTGACCCTGAAGATGGGGATCGCCATGTCGCCACGGATCAGGCGTTATGCTGGCAAGGTGAAACTCCCGATGTGGACGGGCACATCGTTCGTTATACGTTGGTGCTGACATCTGCCGAGCAAACTGTTCAAAGGTGCGAAACTACTGCGCAATGCTGTTCTCTGCCACTGGCGCCGCATACAGATTATATCTGGAGCGTCTCTGCCTCTGATGGAATCAGCGTTACGCCGCCTATTTCCGTCTGGCATTTCTCGACCATGAACTACGCGCCAGAATTATCTAACCTTATTCCTGTGAGTAACAGTATAGGCGTGGCGGTGACACAAACCTTGCGGTGGTCAGGTATGGACCGGGACGATGACCCGCTGACTTACTCGATTGCTTTTGGGTCATATCCTTCACCGCCGGTGGTCAGCGATACGGCGACTGTGGAGTTTTACGATCCGACGCGGGATATGCCGGCGGGACAATTGTTGACCAATACGACGTACTATTGGCAAGTATGGGCTACCGATGGAATCTCTGTGACGCCTGGCGGCGTGTTGAGCTTTACAACAACATGGGAAGAGATCCCAAATCGCCCCCCATTTGAGCCAGTCTTGCGTTCCCCGTCTGATAGGGCAACAGGTGTTTCTTTGATGCCTTTGCTCGGCTGGAACGGCGGCGATCCCGATCGAGATCCTGTGACCTATACCCTCCGTATGGGTATCGCCTCCAACGCGCTTGCTGTTGTGGGTACCACAACGCAAACCACTTATGCCATTAACGCACCTTTGAATGGTGGACGCACCTACTACTGGCAAGTTGTGGCAACGGACAGCCATGGCGCCAGTACCCCAGGCCCAATCTGGCAGTTCAGCACGATTAACGAGCGGCCGAATGTACCTGCTAACCCCGAACCGACAGATGGTGCGATAAGCGTGCCGCTCACCCAGACATTGTCATGGCAAACGCTCACTGACCCCGATGATCCTGGCGGCAACCCGATCGTCTGCACAATCTATATGAGCAGCACTTACCAGGTCACACCTATTGCTTATCCTTGCGATACGCTCTCTAGCTACGATCCTCCCGAAGCGCTGGACATCAATACGACGTATTATTGGCGGATCGAAGCATCGGATGGGTTAAGCGTTACTCGGGGGCCGGTCTGGCGTTTCACAACGACTTCCACGGAACCGATCAATTTACCGCCGTATGAACCGCAGCCTGTGTCTCCAGAGGATGGCAAGATTGATGTTGCGCTAAATGCGCAGTTGGAATGGCTCGGCGGCGACCCGAATAAGGACGCCGTGATATACACGGTTGCTTTGTGGTGTAACGATCCGGTCATTTCACTGACCTTCTCGACTCAGGAAACTAGCTATGATCCAGGCCTTTTGTTGCCGCATACCACCTATCATTGGGTTATTACGGCTACCGATGGGAAATTCACCCGCTCAGGGCCTACGGCGACGTTTACCACGCTCAACAATTCTCCTGTAAAGCCACATACACCTTCGCCTGACAATGGCGATACACAGGTCTCCCTGACACAACCTTTGTGTTGGAACAGTGACGATCCAGATGGTGAAGTGGTGACATACGCTGTGTATCTGGGTGTAACAACTACGCCCCCGCTGGTAGCAACCCTAAATGATACTTGTTATACTCCCACCGTGCCCTTTACTGCGGCTACGGTTTATCATTGGTACATTACGGCCACCGATAGCGTTGAGACTGTCTCAGGCGATCTCTGGACGTTTACTACCTATAATCAACCGCCTTCAGCTCCTTACAATCTTGACCCTGAGGACGGCGCAATCAACGTGCCTCTGGATAAACAATTGACGTGGCTAAATGCTTATCCGCCCGATCCGGAAGGCGGCCCAGTCACGCATACGCTCGCCTGTGCAGCAGAAGGTGCGCTGCCCGCAACAAGAACGCCGGTTACTTCTCCCTTTTTGCTAGGCGCGCTATCTCCGATCGCTGGCCATGAACTGTTGCGGCCGCACACGACGTATACTTGTACCCTCACTGTGGTTGATAACCTGGGCGCAGCCAGTCATGTGAAGTGGAGCTTCCATACCGCAAATGAGGCGCCGACAGAACCGATCACGCCATACCCAGAGTACCTATCTTTTAACGTTCCCTTGACCCCCACGCTGACTTGGGAGGAGGGAGACGATCCCGATCCGACCGAACCATTCGTCTGTTACACGGTGGCTTTTGGGACGACCGATCCGCCGCCGGTGGTGGCAACATGCCTCACTGAAAAGGCTTACACACCCGCGCGCCAGCTTGCTACAGCAACGCCTTACTACTGGATCATCACAGCGACGGATACAGTGAGCGAAACTCGCAGTCAAACCTGGCAGTTCACAACGACGGCAACGCCTCAGCCCAATCTCCCGCCGTATGAACCTTCACAGCCTGATCCACCGGATCTCAGTGCGATGATTCCAATTACCCATGATTTGAGCTGGATAGGGGGTGATCCGAACTTTGACATCGTTACTTACACGGTTGGGTTGCACGCAGCGGGGGCGTCCTGGCAAGTGTACACGACCACAGAAACCACACTTGACCCCGGCCAACTCTTGACGAATACAACCTATACCTGGATCGTGACGGCCAGTGATGGCATCGTCGCGCCTGTCGTCGGCTCACAGTGGACGTTTACAACCACGGCAAGCTGGGAAAATCATCCCCCCGCTAGACCAGTTAATCCCACGCCGCGCGATGGCGCAATAGGCGTATCTGATGTTCAGGTCTTATCCTGGACCGGCGGAGATGTGGATAAAGATCCCGTGACATATACTATCTCGATTACAAATGCTCATGGGTACTTTGTGACAGAGTCAACCACTAATCTGTATTACTATCCTGGCCGCTATGCGCTCAATACAACGTATTACTGGCGTGTGATAGCCGATGACGGACAGGCGCAAACCGCGAGTGCTCTATGGCGATTCACGACCGGGGGCGATCGCGATAATACATGCCCCGGCGCTCCGGTAGCGATTTATCCATGGGATGGACAGACCCAGGTGCCTACGGATACCCTATTAGTTTGGGATAGTGAAGATCCCGATGGTGATGAAATAGAATATCAGGTCATCTTTGGGGGCAGCGCGCCGCCGCCAAGTTTAGGATATACGATGGATAAAGTCTACGATCCGGGTACACTCTTAGCCGGACAGATCTACTACTGGATTGTCTTCGCCGATGATGGGCAGTGCAAGATGCCCAAAGCCGGAACGTATGACTGGTGGACGTTCACCACAGTAGTCCCGCCATTGCTGCCGATCACACAGACAATTCCGGCGGATGGCGCCGTCAATGTGCCGCTTACCCAAACCCTGGCCTGGCCGAACACCAACTCACCAGAATATGTAACTTACGAGGTGGCTTTTGGTCTGCCCGGCGCGCTCACACAGGTCTTGACCAATACGACACAGACCGCGTATAATCCTTCCGGTGGGTTGTCTCCGCTCACTGTATACTATTGGATTATTACGGCTACCAATGGCATTGACACACAGGTCATCAGCGGGAGCTTTATCACACGAGATGATGTGGACTACCCGCTCTTGCTGGATATTACGCCGGAGAATAATGCCACCAACGTGCCCCTCACCGACACCTTCAGGCTGACGGGCGGGGGCAGCCCCGGTCATCCGTGGGTGACATACACGCACATCTTGAGTTCCGTGACCGGGATTCGCTTCTACTTGACTGACACCGTCGTCTTGACAGAGACCACTGTACAGTGGACACCACCCTACACCCATTCCTTGCCGCCGCACACCACGTTCCGGTGGGTCATCACCGCGACGGACGGCGTGTACACGAACACGCGCGTCATCACCTTTACCACCGCCAACCGCGCCCCCCATCCGCCAGTGTTGAACGTACCCGAAGATGGCGCGCTTGATGTTGCGCTTACCCCCACTTTCTCCTGGACGGGACAAGGTGACCCGGATGATCCGATGGAACCGGTGGTACTCTATACGTTGTGGCTCCACACTCATAACGGCTTTGTGCGAAGCTGGTCGGGGTTGACGAACACGACCTTCACATCGCCGCTCAGTTTGACGCCGGAAACGGTGTATTGCTGGACGGTCAGCGCGAGCGACACGGATTTGGAGAGCGATGTGGCGCCCGCGCACTGCTTCACCACCCGCGCGCTGATCCCAGAGGAGGATTATCCGCTGCTGTTGGAAGTCTCACCGGAGAATGGGGCGATCAACGTGCCCGTCACCTACACCTTTAGCTGGGAGGGCGGGGGCAGCCCCGGCCATCCGTGGGTGACGTACACGCACATCTTGAGTTCGGTAGCCGGGATTTCCTTCTACCTGACCGACACCTTCAGTACACCAGAGACCGCCGTGCAGTGGACGCCGCCCTATACCCATTCCTTGCCGCCGCACACCACGCTCCGGTGGGTCATCACCGCGACGGACGGCGTGTACACGAACACGCGCGTCATTACCTTCACCACCGCCAATCGCGCGCCCCATCCGCCAGTGTTGAACGCACCCGAAGATGGTGCGCTTGATGTTGCGCTTACCCCCATTTTTGCCTGGATGGAACAAGGCGATCCGGATGACCCGATGGGGCGGGGCATCCGTTACTCGTTGATCTTGAGCGATGTCAATGGCTTTGTATATCGACGTTCAAATATAGCGACAACGTACTTTACGCTGCCCTTTGTGCTCTCTGCGCAGGCTGTGTATACGTGGAGCATTTTGGCGAATGATACGGTCAGCAACAGTGTACCGGCCGGCCCGTGGCGATTCACTACTGGCGATGTGTCCTGCCCTACAATGCCAGTGCCTGTAACGCCCACCCTAGGCGCTGTCAATGTGCCCATTACTGAGACGTTGTGTTGGCAAAGTACCGATCCCGAGGATCGCGAGCTTGAGTTTACAGTGTATCTGGGACCGAGCGATGATCCTTCTGAAATTACGCGCACACACCAGTTCTGTTATACACCCATCCCCGAGTTGGAACTGGCCACCGTTTACTATTGGCGCGTTACCGCCGATAATCAAACCTGTGCGGTTGATAGTGAAATTATGACCTTCACCACCGAGATGCCGCCAAGCGATAAAGACTTGGCCGTGGAGTCTATTTTGCTTGAGAATAACAGCCCGGTCATTACCATTATCAACACGGGAACGACGCCTATCACGGGGCAATTTCGCGTAGATTTGTACGTTAACCCTTCGGATATACCGACAGTGACGGAGGGCTGGCGAGAATTGGGGAACTATGGCGTTTCATGGATTGTCGTGAGACCACCCGAAAATCCACTAGACCCAGAGGAGAGCTTGCAATTGGTAATCAGTGAGGCCGAGGATAGTGAATTGCCCGATAGTTTCAAACCTGGTGATATTCTATGTGTGCAAGTGGATACATCAGATGAAATCCCAGAAAGCGACGAGCATAACAATGTCAAGTGCATAACGCTGAAGGGAGGGTTGCTTTACCTACCTCTGATAACGAGAAATTACTGATGGTTCGGGTTATAGAATCTCCGATCCGTTGATGCCGCCGACCATAATGGCTCTCTCGCCTTTCGGAGCCTTTATGGTCGGCATAGGTAGTGGAGGTGCTTTGATGCGCAAATTATCTTTCCGTAGAACTATAGTATTCATTGCTGTTATAGGTGCTGTCCTCGCGCTTTCTTTCATCCAACAGACACAGCCTGCTGGCCTACTAGCTCTGTCAACACCCACCTGGACGCCACTGCCGTCTCGAACGCCGATGCCTACATTCACACCAACGTGGACGCCGCTTCCTACGCGAACTCCTCTACCGTCTACGGCTACGTCCTCGCCGACAAACACGCCAACTCCAACACACACACCAACGCATACGCCAACACACACACCAACGCATACGCCAACACACACTCCAACGAACACACCAACACCTACCCCAACATCTACTCCCACACCAACTGCATCGCCAGTATCTCCACCGACCCCAACTTCCCCAGAACCTTCGGGGGGAGAGCTTGCATTGTACGTGTACTTTCAGGAAAATGAACTAGAATTAACCAATCATTTGTGGCTTGTGGTTCAATGGGGCGACGCTGCTGGCAACTGGCACAATGTTGAAGGTTGGCAAGGCGCTCCAGACGCAATTGAAAAGACCGAGGACAGCCTCAAGGTAACAAAGAGATGGTGGGTTGTCCCTGAGTATACCGGGCGCGGGCCATTTCGATGGCTGGTCTTGCATCGCGAAACCGGTGCGCACATAGCTGTCAGTGAACCGTTTTATCTACCCGGCCACGGCAATTTATCGGTTGCTATGGAAATAATTGTAGCGGCCGAGGGTGTTGTGACCCCTCTTCTACCAAGCTCAGGATATGACGGTAAGTAAAGTGGTCGCTTTGACGATTTTTGCAGTCTAACGAATATTCTGTACTATAGAAGATAATCCGCGTTTGACGCTGTAATAAACTGATATATTGCGTGAGAATGTGGATTTAGGAACATCACTACTTACAACATCAAAATTGTAATTCTTTATGCTATTCAAGGGGAGGTGTGATATGGAGCCGTTTGTAATGATTAATCAATCAGAAGTAAATGCATTATTGGATGAAGCCATTGAAGTAGCGGCTAAGTGGGAGGGGAACCTTGCCCCTGGCGATACAGATAGGGGCAAGGGCGAAAACGCCTTGAGATCGCTCAAGGAGGGAAAAATAGCCTTAGAAAACCCCCAAGCCGACATAAAATTATTACCAGAAGCCTCAAATGATTACAAATATTATGCTATTCCTGTACCGGTTATACTATGGCCTGGGCGTGGGGCAGAATACCGGTTAGTTGAATGTGGATTGGAGTTCGAAGTCTTAGAAGACACAGTAGATGATGCTATAGCCATCCAGCGAATTTTCCCAGAACCTGTCTGGAAACCTGTATTAGCTCTAGGTGGGTGTACTCATCTGGCTGTAGATAATGCGCTGGAGTGGGGGATAGAACTCAAAGGTGTCGAGCTTCAGCTTGAGGAATTAGAAGTTGCTTTGCGTACTAGAGTTGCTCAGGATATTACGGCTGCCGGTTTTGTGAAAATTTTTCCTTTCGATTTCACATTAGGCCGGGCGGACATTGTTGCTCAGGGGGCTGGAAAGCAAGCTCTTTGGCGATTGGATTCCGAGCAAGTTATTCGAGAGCAACAACAAGTGCGTTTTGTAGTATTACTTAAAACCCCCTTAACTCTCAACTGTATTCGCTTGCGAGCAGTGACTTATGCAGAAGTGAATTATTCCTGGTTGGTGATGCATGTGCGGCATCTCTGGAACTATTTTTCCACGGCTTTTCAGGATTGGGTGGAAACAAGAGGCCAGGATCCTCAAAAAAGGATTGGTTTGCAAGATATTCAAGAATGGGATTTGAAACTCCGCAAATTGGAGAATTGAGATGAATGATCCAGACAAAGAGATAGAATATTATACGTATAGTATACGAATTCGCCCCGGTGGAGAGAAGGATGGGCAAGTGGATATACAAGTTTTTCCACCTGGTGGCGGTAGACCTGGTGAATCACCAGGCGGCAAGCTGGTTCTGGGCGATCTATTAAATGTCGTGCCGGAGGTTGATCCCGCCAAATATACGCAAGCTCAAGGGGAGCAACTGGGGCAGCGTCTATTTGAGGCTATATTTGAACCTACATTGGCACAGCATTTTCGTGATACTTTGCGAGATAGGGAGAATCTGCGGATTGAATTAGATGTTGATGAGCAGAATATGCCCAAGGTAGCAGCTTTGCCGTGGGAATTTCTCTATATTCCACAAACTGAAAAGCACCAGTTTGAGCGGATGGGTACCAGCCCTAAAATAGCTATGTATCGTTACCGAAGTTTATGGTATGCAGCTAAATCACAATCTGTAGATGGCCCGTTGCGCATACTATTCGTAGTATCTGATCCAAAGTTGGATGAAGATGGAAAAAAACTGGGCGAGGTAGCTTATGAAGAAGTGTTAAAAAAATTGATAGATTTAACCAAGCAGTATCCTGAACGCATTGAATTGCTGGAACCTGTATTGCATGCCACTATAGAGCAACTACGGACTACTCTGGAAAAACAGAAACCCCAAGTTTTGCATTTTATTGGACATGGGCAAATGCGGCCAGACGAACAAGGGCATGAATATGGTGCATTGGCTTTGTGTGGGACTGCGAATTGTGTTGACTGGAGACGTGATAAAGATATTGCTGCTCTTTTTGATCATCATAAGCCAGGATTAATTGTTTTCCAGACCTGCGAGAGTGGTAAATTGAGTAGCGGGCAAGCTTTTGCCGGTATTGCCTCACAATTGATGCATCGCAATATTCCCGCAATTATCGCTATGCAGTATAAAATTAGCAATAATGCGGCAGTTACGTTTGCTCAAGAGTTTTATGAACTTTGGTTAGTTAAAGATGCTCCAGTAGATGTCGCAGTACAAAAAGCACGCTATCTTTTACGAGAGACATTTAAGGATTGTTGTGAATATGCAATTCCAATAGTGTTTAGGCAAAACATAGAACGTATTGATGAGTTGCTTACAAATAATGCGAGGTCGTTACGGCTGCATTATCTTAGAGAATACAAGGGAAAAGTTCCTCCTAAGCCAGATCTCTTAATTGGGCGCGAGCAGGAACTTATTACACTTCGTAATGCTCTTCATGCTTTGTTGACTGGTCCCGCTGGTATTGGCAAAACATTATTAGCTTCAAAATTAATCCATGAATGATCTTGTATAAGTTTGCACCTTAAAAAATTGCCTCAGCCAGCAGGAAAGTTG
>CAYVWB010000100.1:11169-12630 GCA_964455395.1 uncultured Desulfovibrionaceae bacterium | reverse complement strand
TTGTCCGGCAGTCGCGCAGCGGCGTTGTCCGGCAGTCGCGCAGCGGCGTTGTCCGGCAGTCGCGCAGCGGCGTTGTCCGCAGCAGCACAGCCTACAGGGAGTCTGGTGAATGTTCCTACAGGGCCGACTGGGCCGACAGGCCGACCTCGGTGGTCTCGGTGGTCGCGTTGGGGGGCGCCCGAAGGCGTTGTCTCGAAGCGCATGCCGCCACCATACCCCAAGCGGCGGAGCGTGGCAAAGTCTTCCCGACGCACACGCGGCCCACAGCAGGGGAAAGGCCGGGCATTTCCGACAAAAGCGCCTCGGCGGTCAACAGAACAAAGCGCCCCCCGCGCTGGCATGGGGGCGCTTTGTTGCGTGCGATCCAGAGTGGGAGTTCGAAGGCCGTCAGTTCTGGGCGAACATCTCCAGCGTCTGCTCGAAGCACTTGGCCAGAGAGCGCGTCTCCATGTAGCGGCGCGCCGCCTGGCGCATGGCGTCCAGCCTGTCGCCGTCGGCGAGGAGGTGCGCACAGGCGTCGCGGAGGGCGGCGGGGTCGTCGCCATCGACGATGAGGCCCGTCTCGCCGGGGATGAGATTTTCCTGCGGGCCGCCCCGGTTGGTGACGACCACAGGCAACCCGGAGGCTTGAGCCTCCATGATGACGCGGCCGAAGGTGTCCGTGGTGGAGGGGAAGACGAAGAGGTCGCAGGAAGCGTACGCCGCCGTGAGGTCCTCGCCTTCCAGTTTGCCCGTGAAGAGGACGTTGTGGCCGGCGAGGTTCTGCTCCATCTCCCGACGGTAGGGGCCGTCGCCAACCACCACGAGGTCGAGCTTGCCGGGGTGCTGCGCAGCGAGTTCCTTGAAAACGGCTTCCAGAATGTGGAGGTTTTTCTCCTTGGAGACACGGCCCACGTAGAGGAGCTTCCTGGAGCCGTTCAAGCTGTAGCGTTTGAAGAAGCCGTTGCGCTTGGCGGGGGTGAAGCGCTCCACATCCACGCCGCGGGGGTAGAGGCGGATCTTGTCCGGATGCAGGCCCTTTTGGGAAAGCTCTTCGCCCACGGCGGCAGAGGGCACGTAGACGTAGTCCATCTGGCTGTAATACCAGATCATGGCCTTCCACATGAGTTCTTCCATGGCTTCGTCGCCGGTGAGGTGGAAGGCGTACTGGGGCAGGGCCGTGTGGTAGGTGCCGGAGATGGGCAGCTTCAGCGCGCGCGCGATGCCCAGCGCCGCCAGACCGATGGGGCCGGGCGTGGCCGAGTGGATGTGGGTGAAGCCTTGCTCGTATATCTCCGTGAGCATGTGGAGGAAAGGCGGATAGAAGAGGGAGAGCTCCGGATATTCTGGCAGCTCGTAACGGCCCACGGGGGTGAAGTTCATCACGCCGGGGAGGTCGAGCTTGTCGCCGAGATCGCACGTGACGATGGAGTACTGTTTGCCGGCGGCGCGGGCCGCCTCCCCGTGTTCCTGCAGGGTCTT
>CAYVWB010000100.1:0-11159 GCA_964455395.1 uncultured Desulfovibrionaceae bacterium | reverse complement strand
GTTTCGAAGAAGGTGTCCGTGAAGTGGGCGATCTTGGCGCGTTGGCGGGGCTTCTTGAGGTCCGGGTGGAAGTCCAGGAAGCTGTCCAGAGCCGTGCGGCAGAAGGCGCGGTCCTTGGTGAAGACGGAGAAGCCCACGAAGAAAGGCGAGAGCATGGTGTAGAGCGCGCCGGCGGAGGCGATATCCTTGAAGATGTTGAAGATGTCCGCGGTCTGGATGCGCTCCATGAGTTTGTCGCCGTAGTGGGCGAGCACTCGGTTGGCGGTGGCGTTGGCGAAGTCGAACCACTCGTTTTCGTCGGCAGCGACGAGGGACCGGTTCCTTTCGCTCGGGGTGATGCGTGCTGCTTCCTGCTGGCGCGCGCGCCGCGCTTCGAACTCCTCTTGCGCCATCACCCGCAGGATGGTCTTCAGCTCGCGGGGACCCTTGACCTTCTTGCGGGGAAGCACGCCGGAGTGGTGGATGGCGGCCTTGACCTTGTCGACGACAGTGGGCTGGGGCGAGTCTGGGTGGAGGCTGCGATCCAGGAAGGTGCAGAAGCGGTCCTTGTTGACGAAGCGATCCAGCTGGAAGCGTTGGCGATAGAACTGGTACCCGATACCGTAGAGAATGTGCCCGAATGCCTTGGGCGAAGCATAGCGCCCCTTGGGCTTGGCGCGGCGTTCCCGCACCCCTTGGAAAAAGGCTGCCAAGTCGTCGGCGTCCTTCACTTGCGTGTGCATGCTCGCCACGTGCAAGCCGCTGTGGTCGTCGGAGCCGCCGGTCAACCCCTTCTTCCAGGGCTCGTCGCCGCGAGGCTCCATGCCGTGGTCGTTGGCGAGGTCCTCGATCACGCGCGGGGTGAGCAGGGAGAGGATGCGGCGCAGGTGGTTGTTCTGCACGCCGTCCCGGGCGCCGTTGCACTCGAAGTTGGGGAAAAGGAGGATGAGCCGCTCGAGGTGGCTCACCGTGAGTTTGTCGTTGACGGCGAAGAGAGGGTGCGCACAGGCGTGGTCGATGTGGTTGCGACGCAGGTAGTCCGCAAGGTCGTAGATGTTGCGGCGCACGCGTTGGATCTCGCCGTGGATCTGTTCGTCGATGTTCCACGCCAGGATGTGGACTTTGCAGCCGTCTTCCGGGAAATGGGCCGTGATTTCCTCGCTGATGAACGTGTGCGGGAGGTGCGCGATCTCCAAGGCGCCGTCGATGACATTATGGTCGGTGATCGTGACCAGGTCCATGCCTTGTTCGCGACAGAGCCGGTAGACGGTGGCGGGCTCCACGAAGCTTTCCGGACACCCCATCTTGCGGAGTATCCACTGGGACGGTTTGGCGGAATGCTTGGTGTGGACGTGCAGGTCGATCTTCATCACAAGCCTCGCTGGGTGGTTGGAGCTGTGTGAACCGTGGCGGGGGACCGCATAAAAAAGGGCTTCTTCATGAAGCCCTGGAGTCGCTGAATTCGCTGACGACGCAGCGGCGCGGCAGTGCAGCGGCGTGATGCTGCGCCGCGGCCCACGAGACGGCGCGGCAAGCGCGTTCGCAGTGCTGGCGTCTGGCGGGCGGAAGGGGACATGGGCTCACTCTTGTCCTGGGTGACAGTAATTACCATAAATGTATGAGGACACGTCAAGCCGACCTGGCGGCTGTACCCAATTTGTACACCGCCTGAGAAATTGTTGCCGTCTTTCTATAAGGGATCCATGACGACGCCGTGACGGGCCTCCCCCGTTTTGGTGACAACCGAAAAACGACCGTTCGCCCATCCCGTACCCTGCGCCTTGTGTCCCCCGTGCAGCCCCCGAAGCAGGCCCCCGAAGCGCGCCGCCATGGAGACCGAAGGTCCTTGCACGGCCCGCCTCCCACACCGGGAAAGCGCCGTTCTCCCCGCCCTCCGCCCGGGCTTCCGTGGCGAGGCTTGCCTTGCGCCTTCAAGCTTGGTACTTCTCCGCACCGCGCCTTGCGACGAAAGCCGGGCGTTTCCCCATGCCTCCACAACCTTCGACCACGACACCGCCATGCCCATGCTGCCCCCCGTGAAATTCGACAGGCCCTTCACGTTCACCGTGGTCATCCCATGTTACAACGAGGAAGCCACCCTCGCCGACTGCGTCGACAAAGTGCTGCAGATTCAGGATGAGACGCTCGCTCTGGAGATCATCATCGTGGACGACTGCTCCCGCGACCGCAGCCTGGAGATAGCCCGCGACCTGGCGGCTAGGCATGACGTCATCCGCGTGCTCCACCACGAGGTGAACCAAGGCAAAGGCGCCGCGCTGCGTACGGGGTTTCAGCACGCGACCGGGGAGTTCGTGGGTATCCAGGACGCCGACCTCGAATACAACGTCATGGAGCTGCGCAATCTCCTCGTCCCTCTCGTCAACGACGACGCCGACGTGGTGCTGGGTTCGCGCTACCTCGCTCGGGGCGCGCACCGGGTGCTCTATTTCTGGCACTCGCTCATGAACAAAGGCCTCACCTTCATTTCCAACATGTTCACGGACCTGGACCTCACGGACATGGAGACCTGCTACAAAGTGTTCAAACGCGAGGTCATCCAAGCGGTGGACATCGAGGAAAACCGCTTCGGCTTCGAGCCGGAGATCGTCGCCAAAGTCGCGCAAATGCGTGTGCGCGTCCACGAGATGGCCATTTCCTACTCCCCCCGAACCTACGAGGAAGGCAAGAAGATCGGCTGGCGCGATGGCGTGCGGGCTCTCTACTGCATCTTCCATTACAGCAGCCACGCAGCGCCTCTGCCGGTGCAGTTCCTCATCTACCTGTTCATCGGCGGCGCTTCGTTTCTGGTCAACCTGCTGGCGTTTTCCGTTTTCCTGAGCATGAACGTCGGGCTCGCTGGCTCTGCAGCCATGGCCTATCTGGCGGCTGCCGTGGTGAACTACTTCCTTTGCATCGCGCTGCTTTTCCGCCACAAGGCCCGTTTTGACACGGCCGGGGAGATCCTCGTCTACCTGGGGGTCACGGTGTTCTCCGGCCTCCTGGATGTCTTCTTCACGGCGCAGATCGCCAAGCTGGGCGACCCCATCGCAGCCAAGGCCGCGGCTTCCATACTGGTTCTTGTGGTCAACTTTCTGGCGCGCAAGTTCATCGTCTTCTACGAACCGCCCCTGCCGCCGTGGAAGGCTGGTCGCAGACAGTGAGCGGGTTCGCTGGACGCGGCTTCACTTCGGCTGGGCTCCACGGCCTGCGTTCGGGGTCGTGCTCCCGTCGCGTTCAGTGGAGCCGGCGCCGCCCGGTCCCGACGCTCGCCCCCCCTTCCACTCTAAGGGTGTGACCGCTTCATGACCCTCCCCCTGCCGCCGTACACCGTGCGGGAACACCCCCGCGCCAGACGCATCATCCTCCGTGTGGTGCCGCATGAGGGCCTCACGGTGACCATGCCCCGTGGAATGGACCACGCCACCCTCCACGAGGTGCTGCTGCTGCGCCGCGAGTGGATCGACCGCGCGTTGGCCGATCTCGAATCCAAAGGCTTGGCCCCCGCCACGCCCACGCCGCCTGCCCGCGTTGAGCTGCGCGCGTTGGGGCGCTCCGTGGCTGTCAGCTATCTCCCGGCCCTCCAGCACGAGGGCGGCCCACGGTGGCGCGAGCGCGCTGTGGATGCGTTGGAGGTGATGACGCTCCGTGGCGCGTCCGACAAGGGAGAGCAGGACGCCTTGCGCGTGGCGGCGCTGCGGGAGTGGCTGAAGGCCGTGGCGCGGCGGGAGCTGCCGCCGTGGCTGGAGCGGTTGGCCGGAGAATTCGGCGTGCGGCACGCGCGGTGCCAGATTCGGTTGCAGAAGAGCCGCTGGGGGAGCTGTTCGCGTCGGGGGACCATCAGCCTGAACGCGCGGCTGCTGCTGCTGCCGCCGGCGGAGGCCCGCTATCTGCTGCTCCACGAACTCGCCCACTTGCGCCACCACGACCACAGCGCCACGTTCTGGGCGCTGCTGCGCTCCTGGGAGCCGGAGACCCCCCGCCTGGACAAGGGGCTGGATGCGCGGTGGCGCGAGCTGCCCCGTTGGCTGGCCTGAGCCGAATACCCTATGCGCTCGGCGTTTGCTGATGGAGGACAAGCAACCATGCTGCATCGGAAGCGTCCCTGACGTAAACGCTTGACGCGATGCAGCGGTACTGCGTAGCCCCCCGACGCGCCTCGGCGACGTAGTGGAGCGCTGCTGCCGAGGGGCCCAGGTCGGAGGCCCGCCCTTGCCGCAGCGTGAACGCATCCCACGGCGCGCCATTGCGGACAGCCTCCACACAGGCGCGTTTGTCCAGCACGCCAACGCCATAAGGCATGATCACGTGCGCGTCCTCCCGCAAGCGGGTTTCATACACGGCCGGGGCATCAGCCGATTCCCAAAAAAGATTCTCAATTTCAAGAAGTTGGTCGAGTGTCGACGGCATGGAGACTACTCCGTGTCGCGTGGTCGGCTGGCGTCTGGAGCGTCCGGACGGACCGCCGACGACGGCGCGAACTCCTCCGCGGCGGCGACGAGCTCCAAAGGGACCACGGTTTGCGCCCGCTCCAGGAAGGCCAGGGCCTCGCTGCGCTGGTCCGGCGAGTGGATGAACGCGGCGAGACCCGTGTGGCTGTCCACCATGCTCAAGTAGCCGAGGTGGTCTTCCCCTTCAAGCAGGAAGCGCAGCATGGCGAGAGAGGCGGTCGGCGTGCGCACGTAGAGCCGTGTGGACCGGCGGGGTGGGTTCTGTGTTGCGAGATGCATCATGCGGGCGAAGCGCAAGGTGTCAGTCTAATGTTGTGTCGTGATGGCGGGCGGTTGATGCGTTGCGTTACGCATCAGAATATCTCATGGCCTTCTTCCGTGACGAGGAGCATGTGCTCCCACCGCACCCCGCCCCATGCGGGGTAATAGAGACCCGGCTCCACGGTGACGACCATGCCCGGCTCGAAGACGCCTTGTCCCCGCGGCGAGAGGGAGGGGCCTTCATGCGTCTCCAGGCCTACGCCGTGGCCAAGCCCATGCGTGAAGGCCTCGGCGACGCCGTGTTCGGCGAAGAAGTCGCGGGCGGCGGCGTAGGCGTCCTTGATGGCTGCGCCCGGTTGCACTGCAGCGATGCCCGCCGCCTGGGCGCGCTGGGTCAATTCGAGGGTCTCCGTGAACGCTTTGGATGGAGCGTCGCCCACCCAGAACGTGCGCGTCTGGTCGGAGCAGTAGTCGTCCACGCGACAGCCCATGTCCACGAGAACGCAGCCGTTTTCGGGGATGCGCGTCTCGCCGGGGATGGCGTGGGGCAGCGCTGCATTGGGGCCTGCCGCCACGATGGTGGGGAAGGCGAGCCCAGTGGCGCCGTGTTCCCGGTAGAGTTTCTCGATATCCCAGGCCACCGCGGCTTCCGTACGGCCGGGGACGAGGAATTCCGGGACCTTGGCGAAGGCGGCGTGGTTCAGCGCGCAGCTGCGGCGCATGGCTGCGATTTCGTCCGCATCCTTGTGCAGTCGCAAGGCCTCCACGTGACCATGGGTGGGCGCCAAGGCGAGGGTCTGTCCGTAGTATTGGAAGTCGTCGACGCTCATGGCGCGGCCTTCCACGGCGAGGGAGCCGGCTTCGTGGGAGGCGCACTCGGCGAGGCGTTCGGCAAGGAACGCGCGGATCTGCTCGCGCGCCTGGCCCTGGTAAATGAAGAGGTCGGCTTCGGGCCAGAGGCGGAGCGCCGCGTCCTTGAAGCGGGGATCCGTCAACAGGAAGTCGGGACCCGCCGCGGTGACGAGGAGCATGCCGGCGGACTCGTTGCACTGGCCGTCATGGAGTTCGAAGCCGGAGAGGAAGTAGCGGTTGGCGGCGTAAGTAACGAGGAGGGCGTCGAGTCCGGCGTCGCGGAGGCGTTGTCGCAGTCGGTCACGTCGGGTGGCGCAGCGTTGGATGAGCGAGGCAGCGGCGGCATGGGGCATGGTGGAGGCTCTCCCAGTTCGAGGATGATCAGGCGTTCACGATAGCACAGCCGGCATGGGAGCGGAAGCGGCCAGCGCCTGGACAGTGCGCCCGGAAAGTTGGTACGTTGTCAGGGCGGGACCACGTGAGCGGATGCCGCACGAGTTCGCGCAGGCCGACCCGAACCGGCATGGCCCGGTCCGTTGCGGGTTGGTGCGGCCCCATCCACACCACTCCATTTTTCCGAATCAACACCCATTCACGAGGAGCACACGGCGATGGCGCAATGGTACCTGAGCTACGGCGGGAGTCAGGAAGGCCCCATGGACGAGGAGACGGCCCGCGCCCGGGCCATGGCCAACACGGACGGCTACGCGTGGCGTCCGGGCCAGCCCAACTGGCTGCCCATCACCCAGGTGAACGAGCTCATGCGCGACGAGCCCGGCCCCGCGGCATCCATGGCGCCGCCGCCGCCTTCGCCCACGGGCGCCATGGCCCACGAAATCGACTTTCAGATCTTCGGCGCGGAGATGCAGTACGTGGAAGTGGAGCTGGACCCCGGCGAATCCGTCGTCGCGGAAGCCGGCGCCATGATGTACAAGGAACCCACCGTGCTCATGGAGACCATCTTCGGCGACGGCTCCGCTTCGCACGCCAGCTCCGGCTTCATGGGCAAGCTCCTGGGCGCCGGCAAGCGCATGCTCTCCGGCGAGAGTCTGTTCATGACGGTCTTCACTCACACCGGCGGCGGCAAGGGTCATGTGGCTTTCGCTGCGCCGTATCCGGGCAACATCATCCCCGTGAACCTGCCGGACGTGGGCGGGCGGCTCATCTGTCAGAAGGACTGCTTTCTCTGCGCGGCCAAGGGCGTCTCCGTGGGCATCTACTTCCAACGCCGCATCCTCACGGGACTTTTTGGCGGGGAAGGGTTCATCATGCAGCAGCTGGACGGCGACGGGAAGGTCTTCGTCCACGCGGGCGGCACCGTGACGGAACGCACCCTCGCCGCTGGCGAAACCCTGCAGGTGGATACGGGTTGCGTGGTCGCCATGGAAGGCGGGGTCTCCTTCGATATCGAGCAAGCCGGCGGCGTCAAGACGTCGCTCTTCGGCGGGGAAGGCCTCTTCCTTGCACGGCTCACCGGTCCCGGCAAGGTGTGGCTGCAGTCGCTGCCCTTCTCGCGCATGGCGGGTCGCATGCTGCAGGCGGCGCCCCAGGGCGGCGGCTCGGACAAGGGTGAAGGCTCCGTGCTTGGCGCGTTGGGCAATCTGCTGGATGGCGACAACCGCCGCTAGCATCCGGTCGGATCGCGACTGTGCGGGAGGGGGCGCGGCTCGGGGACGCCTGCTCCCGCACCGTAGGTTTCCCCGACCATGACTCCGGACGCCGCGGCGGTCCCCACCTACCTCGGGGACAGCCTTCACCGACAGCCTCCAAGAGAGTGTCTGCAAGCCGGCGTCGACTTGGCGGAACGCCAGCAGGCGAACGCAAGATGCGCAGGCTGGTGGGGACGGCGACGCCAGGGGCGTCGGGGCAAGGCCTGCGTGCTTGCCTGGCGGAAGTTTTCCGGAACGGCGGCGGCCGCAGCGATTCCCGCCACTCGACGCATGGGGCAGGCGCAGCATGGAGAAGATTCTCTGGGTGATGGCGGCGGGCGGCTTCGGCGCGCTGGCGCGATGGGGGGGCACGGTCCTCGTGCAGCGGCTCGCCGGAGGCGCGTTCCCCTTCGGGACCTTTGTGGTGAACATGGCGGGAGCGCTGCTCTTCGGGCTGCTCTTCGGGCTGCTGGAGAGCCGCGGCGCCTTGCAGACGGAGGCGCGGCTCTACCTGCTGACCGGGTTCATGGGCTCTTTCACCACGTTTTCCACCTATGCATTCGAGGGCGCGGCGCTGCTCACCTCGTCGCAATGGGTCGCTGCCGGCGCGTATTTGGTGGGGCAGCTCGTGTTGGGGGTGGCGTTGGTGCTGCTGGGGCTCGGGCTGGGGCGGGGGTTGTAGGGAGGGAGAGCGCTGGCGGACGCTGCGCCATGCCGCAGAGCGTCGGGCGTCGTCTCTTCGGGGACCGAGTCGCGGGTTCGCCCGCACGGTCCGGGTCGTCTGGGGCTCATCGTATGGCCTGGCCGCTCCCGCAGGCGTCTCGTGGCGGTGGCTCCCGGCGTCGGCGGCGTGTTGGCGCGATGCGCTAGAACGCCACCGTGGTGAACTCGTCGAAGGTGGTGAGCCCCTGGAAGACCTTGAAGGCGGCGTCCATCTTCAGCGTGGTGAGCTTTTTGGAGGCCACGGCGGCGCGTTTTATCTCCACGGATGAAGCGCGGCGCAGGATCAGGTCCTGGATTTCGTCGTCGATATCCAACACTTCATATACGCCCAGCCGTCCGCGGTAGCCGGAATTGTTGCATTTGAAGCAGCCCTTCCCGTGGAAGAAATGCATCTTCTGTTGCGCGGAAACGCCCATGGCCCGCAAAGCCTCCGGCGGCGCTTCGTAGGGTTCGATGCATTCCGGGCAGATGCGTCGCACCAGTCGCTGCGCCACCACCACCAGCAAGGTGGAGGCCACCAGGAAGGGCTCGATGTCCATCTCCAGCAAGCGGGTCACGGCGCCGGGGGAGTCGTTGGTGTGCAGGGTGGAGAGCACTTGGTGACCGGTCATGGACGATTCGATGGCGATGTGCGCGGTCTCCTGGTCCCGAATCTCACCGATGAGGATGACGTCCGGGTCTTGCCGCAGCAAGGCGCGCAGGCCGCTGGCGAAAGTCATGCCGGCTTTGGTGTTGAGCTGCGCCTGGGTGACGCCGCTGATGCGCGATTCGACCGGGTCCTCCAGAGTGCAGATGTTGATGTTGGGCTTGTTGATCTTGTGGAGCATGGAATAGAGCAGCGTCGTCTTGCCGCTGCCGGTGGGGCCCGTGGCCAGGATGAGGCCGTGGGGCTTCTGGATGGCGGCTTCGATCTTGCCGCGTTCGCGCTCGCTCATGCCCAGCTCGTGCAGGTTCAAGTGGCGGCCGGACTGCACGTGCAGCCGCATGACGACCTTCTCCCCGTAGATGGTGGGCAGAGTGGAGGTCCGCACGCTGACTTCCTTGTCGCTCACACGGTAGGTGAAGCGGCCGTCCTGGGGCACGCGTGTGACGGAGATGTCCAGGTTGGAAAGCAGCTTGGTGCGCGAAATGAGCGCAGTGAATAGTTTTTTGGGAGGGGAGGGCATCTCCTGCAGCTCGCCGTCGATGCGAAACCGCAGGATGACGCGGTCGGAGCCTTGGCTCAAGTGGATGTCGCTGGCGCGCTTCTGCAGCGCCTGCGTGAGGATGGAGTTGACGATCTTGACGACCGGCGCGTCCTCGGCCTGGTGCTGGAGGTTGCTGACGGTGAGGTCTTCCTCCTCGACGACTTCGGTCTCCGCTTCCACGTAGACGTCTTCCAGATCCTCCATGTCATGAGGCTGGGGAGAGTCCAGCTTGACGTCGTAGATGGCCTCCGCAATGCGGTTGAGCTCCTCGTGGTTGCAGATCACCATCTCCACTTCCAGCCGGGTGAACTGCATCACGGCGTCCAGGCTGGTGAGGTCCGTGGGGTCTGTCATGGCGACCCAGAGCACGGAGCCTTGCTTGGAGAGGGGTGCGACCTTGTGGCGCTGAGCGAGGCCTATGGGGAGGATCTCCGCCATGGCGCGGTTGGCTTTGAAGGACTCGGCGTCAAGACGACGGATGTTGAGCTGGCGACTCAACACCTCGATGATCCTCTCCTCGCTGAGGATGTTGTGCTTGATGAGATATTCGCCCAGCTTGTATTTGGTCTTCTTGTGCTCGACCAGCGCCTGTTCCAGCTGTTGCTGGGTCAGGGCATTGCTTTCGACGAGCATCTCGCCCAGGCGTTTTCTCGGACGTCGTTCCATTTTCAAGGCCGGCCCCCCAGGGCTTAGGAAGTTGATGGCGCGCGCCGGCGCACACCGTCACAGTATGATCTTGCGACTCGTTCCGCAAGCCGGATATACAGTATAGCCGCTTTTCATGGCGTTTGGGTTGCAGGTCTTCCTTTTCGTCACCCGGTCGCGGCAGGGAGGCTGTATACACGCATTCCATTTGACCGCCCCCACGGCGGGGGTATACAAGCACCCTTTCCATACTGCAACCTGTTGAACCTTGAGGATATACATGAAGCGCATCTGCATTTTCTGCGGCTCCAACCCCGGCAACCACCCCAGGTACCTGGAAGCCGCCCGGGCCATGGGCGCGATGCTGGCGGCGCGGGGGCTGGGCATGGTCTACGGCGGCGCCGCCGTGGGGCTGATGGGCGCCACGGCAGACGCCGCCCTCGCCGCCGGCGCCGAAGTCCACGGCGTCCTGCCGGCGGCCCTGGCCGCCAAGGAGCTGGCCCACCCCGGGCTGACAGAGCTCCACATCGTCGACTCCATGCACGAACGCAAGGCGTTGATGGCGCGTCTCGCCGACGGCTTCATCGCGCTGCCCGGCGGCATCGGCACTTTCGAGGAGCTCTGCGAGGTCTTCACTTGGACCCAGCTGGGCTTTCACGACAAACCCTGCGGCGTGCTGAACATCGCCGGGTATTACGACTGTCTGCTGGAGATGCTGGACAAAGCCATGGAAGCCGGCTTCCTGCGGCGCGAACACCGCGATATCCTCCAGGCGGACGAGGACCCCTTCGCGCTTCTGGACGCTCTTTCGGGGTACACCCCGCAAGTGGTCAACAAATGGATCGAGCGAGAAGCCGAATTGTGACCATTCGGTGACGACTGCGCCCCAGGCCGCTCCCGGCTAGGCGCCGTCCCTGGAATGCGGTACCATGCGCCTTCAAGGGAGCATGCGGCCATGGTGAAGTGCGAAATTTGCGGCGAAGACGCCTCCTCCGGCTGGGTATACGGCATCCCCCCTGCGCCGGAGCGTCAGAAGCTCGGCTTGTGTCGCGCGCACAACACATTGGAAAACCGCCGCCGTGTGCGCGGCCTCTGGAGTCGGCGCATGGTGGAGGAAGCCCGGGACGCCATGCGGCCCCCGAGGCGCATCCCCCGCGACCGCAGCTCCGAAGGTCACGACGCTCTTGGCGGCTCCGGCGATGGCGTCGGGGTGGAAGTGGAGATCCACTTCATCGACGGCGGCGCGCGCACCGTCCCCGCCGCCACGCATCAAGTACTGGAAGCGCAGGACCTGCTCGTGCTCACCCTGGAGAACGAAGCCATCTTCTATCCCCTGCAGCACATCCGGCGCTTCACGGTTCGCCCCTTGCCGCCCTCGGAGCGCGAATCCGCCAGTCATCTCGACCATCCCGCCC
>CAYVWB010000099.1:0-12634 GCA_964455395.1 uncultured Desulfovibrionaceae bacterium | reverse complement strand
GTCGTCGAGTCCGAAGCGTGGGAAGACTTCCTCGACATGTGCGTGGGTCAAGCCAACCTCTGGGCCGCCACCAACTGCGCCCCTGAAGAGCGCGGCTCCGAGATCATGCCCACCGAACCCTACCTCCTCGGCTCCCACTCCGGCTGCTGCGGCATCTGGACCTCCGGTCCCGACGAGCCCTGGGTCCCCGAAGACTACAAGATCAAAGCTGACAACGGCAAGATCTACAACCGCATGACCACCGTGAACGGCCTGTGGACCTGCGCTGACGGCGTCGGCGCTTCCGGCCACAAGTTCTCCTCCGGCTCTCACGCCGAAGGTCGCATCGTGGGCAAGCAGATGGTGCGCTGGTGCCTGGACCACAAGGACTACAAGCCCGCCATCAAAGAAACCGCCGACGAGCTCAAGAAGCTCATCTACCGTCCCTTCTACAACTACGAGGCTGGCAAAGGCGCGTCCACGGACCCCGTCGTCAACCCCGAGTACATCTCCCCCAAGAACTTCATGATGCGCCTCGTCAAGCACACGGACGAATACGGCGGCGGTGTGGCCACCTACTACACCACCTCCGCTGCGGCGCTGGACACCGGCTTCTGGCTGCTGGACATGCTGGAAGAAGACTCCCTCAAGCTGGCTGCTCGCGACCTCCACGAACTGCTGCGCTGCTGGGAAAACTACCACCGTCTGTGGACCGTGCGCCTGCACATGCAGCACATCCGCTTCCGTGAGGAAACCCGCTACCCGGGCTTCTACTACCGTGCGGATTTCATGGGCATCGACGACGCCAACTGGAAGTGCTTCGTGAACTCCAAGTACGACCCCGCCAAGGGTGAGACCACGATTTTCAAGAAGCCCTACTACCAGATCATCCCCGAGTAATTCGGACGGACCTCGTTGACATGAAGGCGGCTGCGCTTCTCGCAAGGGTGCGCAGCCGCCCCTTTACTGACCATCGTGAAAGCAGTCTAAGCCCATGCCTTGCCTCATCCTCGCGCACGAGCGCGCCACGACCGGGCTGCTTCGTCCCGTTCTTCGCGCGGGAGCCACGGTCTGGGCTTAGGCTCTTTTTACGTCCGGCCGCTAAACCCTACGGAGGAGAATGATGTCCAAACCCATACTCGTGATAGGTGGCGGCTTCAGCGGTTTGACGGCCGCTCTGGAAGCTGCTGAAGTGGGCTATGAAGTCTACATCGTGGAGAAATCCCCGTATCTGGGCGGCCGCGTCGGGCAGCTCAACAAGTACTTCCCCAAGCTGTGCCCTCCGTCTTGCGGCCTGGAGATTCAGTTCCAACGGGTGCGCAAGAATCCACTGGTGAAATTCTTCACCCTCGCTGAAGTCACCAAAGTTTCCGGTCAAGCCGGGGATTACAAGGCCACCGTGTCCATCAAGCCCAGACACACCGCGCCTGCCAACGCCGATCTCAGCGCCCTGGCTGAACAATGCGAAGGCGAAACGCCAGACGACTTCAACTTCGGCCTCGCCACCCGCAAAGGCCTCTACAAGAGCGCGCCCTTCGCTTTCCCCGCCCGCTACGTGCTGGACAAGAGCGCGTGCACCGCTGATGACCTGAACACCTTGGCTTCCAGCGCATTCGTGGATCTGAACGAAGGCCCCAAGGAACTGACCCTGGACGTGGGCAGCATCATCATCGCCACGGGATGGAAGCCTTACGACATGACGAACCTCGTCAACCTGGGAGCCGGCGAAGTGCCCAACTGCATCTCCAACATGCAGATGGAGCGTCTCTCCAGCCCCAACGGCCCCACCGAGGGCAAGATCGTGCGGCCCAGCGACGGCAAAGCGCCCAAGAAAGTCTGTTTCGTGCAGTGCGCCGGCTCCCGCGACCAGAACCACTTGGGCTTCTGCTCCTACATCTGCTGCATGGCGTCCCTGAAGCAAGCGCTTTACCTGCGCGAGCAGTACCCGGACGCGGAAGCCACGGTCTACTACATCGACATGCGCACCCCGGAGCGCTACGACAAGTTCATGCGCAAAGTCCGCGATGATGAAAAGGTCAGCCTCATCAAAGGCAAAGTGGCCGGCGTCGAAGCGGATCCCTCCGGCGACGTCATCGTCGAAGTGGAGGACGCCATCCGGGGCGTGAAGCGCAAAGTCCGTTTCGACATGGTGGTGCTCGCCACCGGCATGCAGCCGAGCCTCGCCGGTGAGAAGCTGCCCTTCGACGTGCCCAAGGACGAAGAGGGCTTCATCACCGGGGGCGAAGAGAAAGGCGTCTTCGTCGCCGGGTGCGCGAAGAAGCCCCTCGACGTGATGAAATCCGCCCAGTCCGCCACCGGCGCGGCCATCAAGGCGATCCAAACGGTGAGAGGGAGGTAACGACTCATGGCCGAGAAGATAGGCGTCTACTTCGATAAATCCTGCTTGAGCCCCGTCCTCGATACGGAGACGCTCGAGGAGGCCGTGCAGACCCGGTGGAGCGACATCTGCGCCGTGGCCAAAAGCCACGTGATGCTGCCCAGCGAAGAGGGCCGCGCCATGATCCAAGCCGACCTCGACGCCGGCGAGATCGACGCAGTGCTCATCTGTGGCAGCTCCCCCCGTTGCGACTGGGAGTTCTTCGACTTCGACAACACCCTCGTGGAGCGCGTGAACCTCCGCGAACAATGCATCCTCGCCTACGAGACCGCTGATGGCGACTCCATCGAACTCGTGGAAGAGGGCCCCGAAGAACTCTATCAGATCGCCAAAGATTACATCAACATGGGCATGGCCAAGCTGAAGAGCTCCACCATCCCCAACCTCGAAGTCGAGAGCGTCAACAAGACGATCCTCGTCCTCGGCGGCGGCTGGACCGGCCTCACTGCCGCCAAGCTCGCAGCGGACTGCGGCTCCGATGTCATCCTCGTGGAGCGCAAGGACACTCTCGGCGGCGCAGCTGCCAATCTCTACAAGACCGTGCCCCTCAGCTACCCCTACACGGACGCGCACGCCACCGGCATCGAGCAGAAGATCGCCGGCGTGGAGAGCCATCCCAAGATCACCGTCATGACCGGCAGCGAGCTCACCAAGCTGGCGGGTCAACCCGGCGAATTCAAAGCGACCATCAAGCAAGGCGGCTCCGAGAAGGTGGTGGAAGTCGGCTCCGTGGTCATGGCCACGGGCTGGCAGCCGCAAGACACCAAATACCTTGCGCCCCTGGGCTACGGCGCCATCAAGGACGTCATCACCACCCGCGAGTTCGAGCTCATGGCCAAGGCCGGCAAGATTGCGCGGCCTTCCGACGGCGCCCCGGCCAAGCGCGTGGCCTTCGTGCTGGACCTTTCCGCGCTGGAGCCCGGCGGGACCGTGTACAAGACTCTTGCCGAGTGCAATCTCTCCGAGGACGTGCCCGGCGAAGGGGACCCCCACAGCGAAGTGGAAGTGGAAATCATCGAGCAGCAGGACTGGGAAGGCTACCAGCATCTGCCCATGGCCATCTCCGTCAACTCCCTGGTCGCGCTCAAGCAAGCCAACTACGTGCTGGAGCACAACGACGACGGCGTCGCCTACGTCTTCTACGACTCCATGATCGTCCAGGGCATCCACGAACGCTACTACAAGACTGCGCAAGACAAGCCCGGCATGATGATGTCCAAGGGCAAGGTCTCCAGCGTGAAGGAAGCCGACGGCGGCCTCGTCGTCACCGTGAAGGATTCCCTCTTCGGCGGCGACATCGAGGTGGAGGTGGACATGGTGGTGCTGCCCACGGGCATCGTTCCCACCACGGCCAAGGAAGCCGTCATGCACTTCGACTATCGCCAAGGCCCTGCATTCCCGGACCTGGCGCTCTTCGAGGGCTTCTCGGACTCCAATTACATCTGCTTCCCGTATGAAACCCGCCGCACCGGCGTCTACGCCGCCGGGGCCGTGCGTCAGCCCATGCTGATGGACGCAGCTGCAGAGGATGGCGCCGGCGCCGCGCTGAAAGCCATCCAGGCCATCGAGAGTGTGCATCGTGGCGTCTCCGTGCATCCGCGCTCCGGCGACCCCTCTTACCCGGTGTTCAACTTCGTGCGCTGCACCCAGTGCAAACGCTGCACCGAGGAATGTCCTTTCGGCGCCCTGGATGACGACGAGAAGGGCACGCCCCTGCCGAACTGGAACCGCTGCCGACGCTGTGGCACGTGCATGGGCGCTTGCCCCGAGCGCGTCATCAGCTTCGACAACTATGGCATCGGCATGATGAGCGAGGTGGTGCGCCAGTACGACATTCCGGACACCATCGAGGAAGGCGGCCCCCGCATCCTCATCCTCGCATGCGAGAACGACGCCTACCCCGCGTTGGACATGGCCGCCATGCGCGGCAAGCACTGGAGCCCCTTCGTGCGCATCATGTCGGTGCGCTGCCTGGGCTCGGTCAACGCCATCTGGATCAAGGACGCCATGAGCCGCGGCACGGACGGCGTTATCCTCCTCGGCTGCAAATACGGCGACGACTACCAGTGCCACTTCGTCAAAGGCTCCGAGATCTGCAACCGCCGCAAGGAGAACATCGCCGAGACGCTGAACCAGCTCGGCATCGAACCCGAGCGCGTGGAGCAATACGAGATCGCCATCGACGAGTTCGACAAAGTGCCCAAGATCATCGACGAGTTCATGAAGCTGGTCTTGAAGCTTGGCCCGAACCCGTTCAAGGGCTACTAGGAGGTCGACCATGCAGCGTCTGAATCCCGATCCGCAATTCGTGAGGGAGCTGCAAGCCGTCGGCGGCGAGTCGCTCACCAAATGTTACCAGTGCGCGACGTGCAGCGTGGCTTGCCCCATCGCTCCCTCGGACCAGCCCTACCCCCGCAAAGAGATGATCTGGGCGCAGTGGGGCCTGAAGGACAAGCTCCAGAAAGACATCGACGTCTGGCTGTGCCACAACTGCGGCACTTGCTCCGAGTTGTGCCCCCGCGGCGCCAAGCCCGGGGACCTGCTCGCAGCCATCCGCAACATGACCTACCGCTCCCTGGTGGGCCCCACCAAGATCGCCGAGTGGATGGCCTCCCCCAAAGGGCTGCCCTACCTTGCCGGCATCCCGGCGGCGCTCTACCTCGTCATCTGGATCATCATGGGCAGCATTCGGGGCTCCTTCTTCCCTGTGGACGAGAAGGGCGACGTCATCTACGGGCTGCTCTTCCCCGGGACTTACACCATCGACCCCGTCTTCATGCTGGTTTCCCTCTTCGTGCTCATCGCTTTCGTGGTGGGTGTGAAGCGGCTGTTGGCCAACTTCAAGCCGGAAACCGAGGTCGTCTACCTGGGCGGCAAGAAACCCAGCATGCTGCGCGCCACATGGGACACCATCATCGGCGAGATCGCCACCCACAAGAAGTGGGCGGACTGCGGCGATGACAAAGCCCCACGGAAGTTCGGCCACCTCGCCATCTTCTACAGCTTCCTCATGCTCTTGTTCGTCACCACCTGGGTGGCCATCGGGTACTGGGCGCCTGTCTTCCTGAACTGGTTCGGCGCGGATGTCCAGCAACTGAAAACCCCGCTGGACCTGCTCTATCCCATCAAGGTGATCGCCAACATCGGCGCTGTGCTCGGCTTCATCGGGCTTATCCTGCTCACGGCCAAGCGCGTGCTGAAGAAGGCCGAGGTCTCGCAGAACAGCTACTACGACTGGTACCTGCTCGGCGTCATCTGGGTGGTCTTCCTCACCGGCATGGGCGCGCAGCTGCTCCGGCTCGCCAACATCAAGTACTTGGCGTACCCCACCTACTACGTGCACCTCATCGCGGTCTTCATGCTCATCGCGTACTTGCCGTGGTCCAAGCTGGGCCACCTGGTCTACCGCACGGCCGCGCTGGCCTACGCCCGCCGGCTGGGCCGCAAAGTCATGTAACCAATCCACCGGGAAGAACTCTTTGACGAAGAACGGAGGCCGACATGTCTGAAGAACGCAGGGTTATCAAGATGCAGACCCTGCTGGCCCTGGTGGCCGGCAAGGACGACGGCGAAGTGAGTGACCTGCTGGGCTTTTTGACCCAGCGCGAGCTCTCCGCCACGGAAGAGGAAGTGGTCAAGCCCCTGGTCCGCGCCTGGGTGCTCAACCAGAAGCCCGAACTCATGAACGTCACGATCAACGAAGGCGACATCTTCGAGGAATGGGCCGAGAAGCAGGAAAAGCAGCTCGGCGGCGGCAGCGTCTCCATCCCTCCCATCCCGGAGAACGAGATGACGCCCGTCAGCGTGGTGCTGGACACCATGCAGAACCAGGCCAGGGTCAACGCCGAGCAAGCCGCGACCATCAAGGGGCTGGAAGCCAAGGTGGAAGAACTGGAGCCTTTCCCCGGAACCTGTTCCGGACTGGAGAGCAAGGTCGAACAGCTCGAGGGCAAAGTCGAGAGCCTGGAAGCAGAAAAGGCCGAGCTCCAGTCCCAGGTCAGCGAGTTCTCCGGCAAGCTCCCCGTGGCTGAGGACGAGCTCAACACCACCATCAAGGATATCGTGACCAAAGCCCTCAAAGACGCCGTGGCCGCCGTACCCGTGGGCGCCGCCGCCGGCGCCGCTGCTGCGGGAGCCGGCGAAGCCAACGCCGCTGTCGAGCCCGAAGAAGAATCCGGCGGCGTGCCGGACGACTTCGGCTTCGGCGCCTCCGGTTCCGACAACGACGGCTTCGGTTTCTAGACCCCGCCCCCCTCTCAGCTGAAACGCCCCGACCGAACGGCCGGGGCGTTTTTCTTGTGATCAAGTCGTTGCGGTGCGCGTCACACCAGGCGCGAACCGCCGTCCACATGGAGCACTGCGCCGGAGACGCCCGGGTTGGTCATGGCGTAGAGCACTGTACGGGCCACATCCTCCGGCTCGAGCACCCGGCCGATGGGTGATTTCTCCCCAAGCTGCCGGAACATCGCCTCCTTCGCTTCGGTGGTCATGCCCATGGACTCGAAGACGTCCGTGGCCGTCACCCCGGGACAAAGGCAGTTCACGCGGGTGGGCGCCAGCTCCACGGCCAGCGCGCGCGTCAGGCCTTCCAGGCCGGCGTTGATGGCGGCGAAGTGGCTGGCCCCCGGGTTGGGCCGGGTGGACCACATGCCGCTGGTGAAGGTGATGGAACCACGTTCGCGCACGCAAGCCCACTGCGCCACGCGCCATGCGCCCCAGAATTTCGTTTCGAAGGCGGCCTTGGCGTCGGCGATGTCCATGGCGCGGACCTGGCCGAAGCCGCCTGTCGCTGCGGTGATGAAGATGTGGTCCAGGGCTCCGGCGGTCTCGAAGGCCGATTTGGCGCTGTCGTCCCGGGAGACGTCGATGGGGACGATCTCCACGGCGGTGGCGACCTGCACCGCCTTGGCGAGCGTCTGTGCAGCGCTCTCCAGTTTCTCGCGGGTCCGGCCGCCGATGACGACGCGAGCGCCCGCCTCGGCGGCGGCTTTCGCCACGGCGTAGCCGATGCCGGAGCCGCCGCCCACGACATAGACGCGTTGGTTCTGCAAGGACATCGCATCCTCCTTGGTGAGAGTGTGGAACGCCTGCAGTATGCCACACCAGGAAGCGTGGCGGAAGGCGCACAGTAAGGAGGGGGGGAAGGAAGCGCCCTTCCGCAGAGCCGCCGTGATGGTTCAGGCGGGGAAGAACCGAGCGAGCGTGTTCGCCAGGTCGGCGGCGATGAAAGGCTTGGCGAGATAGGCGTTCATGCCCTCGGCGAGGAAGCGCTCGCGGTCGCCGCGGAGAGCGTACGCCGTGATGGCGATGATGGGGAGCTCGTCCTTGCCCAATCCCATGGCGCGTATGCGTTGCGCCACATCCAGGCCACTGAGGCGGGGCATGCGGATGTCGAGGAGGAGAGCGTCGTAGCAAGCCTCCTGGACGGCCTCGAGAGCGGCTTCCCCATCGGTGACGCCGTGTACTTCGAAGCCCATGCGCTCCAGCATTTTCGTCAACGCCATCAGGTTGATGAGGTCGTCTTCGGCTACCAGCACCCGGCCGCGAACGCCATCATCAACGGGTCGCAGGAGACACTGCGGCGCCTGGGAGGAAGCGCGAACGGCGTTGTTGGTGTGGTTCATGGCGAACTCTGGTCCAAAATGAGGTCGGCGGGGAGGCAAGGCGTTTTTTCCTGAAGCGTAGCATGTTCCGCGCCGTGGGGGAAAGATGGCGCCGGAAATATCACTCGAAGATGTCACATGCCGGGCTATGGCGCGCCGAGCGCGAACACTCGAGTCAGTCCATCCGGAACTCCACCTTGATCTTGTACATGCGGGTGGCCGGCAGGTTCAGGATCGTCACGCCGGTTTCACGCTCCATGGCGGCCAGGTCCGCACAGACGGCTTCCCAGCTGGGACCGATGTAGGTGAACCAGACGTTGTAGTAATGTTCGCGCAGGTAGTTGTGCGTCACGCCGGGGTGGCGGTTCACCTCGGCGATGAAGTCGTCCAGCGACTCCGGCGGGACGTGGGCTGCACAGAGGGTGGAGCGGAACCCCAGCTTGCGGGATTGGAAATTGGCGCCGACGCGCCGGATGACGCCCTTGCCCTTGAGGGCGCGCACCCGGGCCAGGGTCTCGGCTTCCGTCATGCCGAGTTCGTCACCCAGCGTGGCGTAAGGCCGTGATGTCAACGGGAAGTCGGACTGGATGCGGTCCAGCAGCTTCTTGTCCATTTCGTGCATGGACCCTAGACTGGAATCACTCTGCGGCATGGGAATTCCCTACATCACGAGGGGGGACTTGTAAACACCGCCCGCCGTCGCGCTTTCGTGATGAACGCACATCGCTGCGTATGGCGTCGCTCGACTGCGGCACGCGGGACGTTGGACGACCCGGCTTACTCCGGACTGGCGAGACGTCGCGGCGTGTAGGAACACAGGGGCTCCGCGGCCATGTAGTCGCCGCGCATGGTCTGCGCGCGGGCGCGGCACCCGCCGCAGACGCGGTGGAACTCGCAAGGACCGCACTTGCCGCCGT
This sequence comes from uncultured Desulfovibrionaceae bacterium, assembly GCA_964455395.1. Lineage (GTDB taxonomy): Bacteria > Desulfobacterota > Desulfovibrionia > Desulfovibrionales > Desulfovibrionaceae > CAYVWB01. The sequence goes on along the minus strand of CAYVWB010000099.1, from coordinate 3,737 downwards.
ACTCCGATTGCGTCCTGAATTGGAGAAATTGTCTGGAATGCTTCCAGATTTCCGGGAAGGGCGTGGCGCGCACGTCGCCGCAGTCCAGCTCCAGGTAGCCGCAGGGTTGCACGATCCCTCTGTGGGAGATGAAGCAGAAGCCCGTGCCGCCCAGACAGCCGCGGGTCATGGCGTCCATGCCGAAGTGTTCGCGGTCAACGGGAAGGCCTTCTTCCGAGGCGCGCTGCCGCATGATGCGGTAATAGTGCGGGGCGCACGTGGCCTTCAGGTGCATGGAGGTGGTCTTGCGGAAGTCGTAGAACCAGTTGAGCACTTGTTCATATTCCTCTGCGGAAATGACTTCCTCTTGCATGTCTTTGGCGCGGCCGGTGGGCACGAGCAGGAAGATGTGCCACGCCGCGGCGCCCAGGCGCTGCGCGAGGTCGAAAATCTCCTTGAAGTTGTGCATGTTGTTCCGGGTGACCGTGGTGTTGATCTGGAACTCCATGCCCGCGTTTTTGAGGTGTTCGATGCCGCGCAAGGCCGCGTCGAATGCGCCAGCGCCGCCGCGGAAGGGGTCGTGGCTGGCGGCGTCGGGACCGTCGATGGAGATGGAGCAGCGCTGGATGCCGGCGTCCTTCAGCTTGATGGCGTTCTCCGCGGTGACCAGCGTGCCGTTGGGCGCCATGACGCAGCGCAGTCCCTTGTCCGACGCGTACCGCACCAGCTCGTAGATGTCCGGCCGCAAAAGGGGCTCGCCGCCGGTGAAGATGACGATTGGGTCGCCCACGTCGGGAAAGGTGTCGATGAGCGCCTTGCACTCGGCCGTGTCCAGTTCGCCGGGGTAGGGCTCCATGCACGCTTCGGCGCGGCAGTGACGGCAGGCGAGGTTGCAGGCGCGGGTCACTTCCCAGGCGATGAGCCGACAGGGGGGCGTCCCCTCTTCATCGAGGGCCTGGGGAGGACGGCCATGCGGATGGCCGCCGGTGAGGCCGCCTTTGGCGGCGTGGGGGTGTCCGGGGTGCTTAACCATGATGCGTGGTCCATGCCGCACGCGTGGATGGTCCGCGTGGAGTGGCGTCTTGGGTTGGGGGATGCGGGAGACGTCGGGGAGCGTGTCCGAAGCCGTTACGGCCGGACAAGGCCCCGCTTCAGCAGATCCTCGGCGAAGTAGGTCAGGATGATATCCGCTCCGGCGCGTTTGATGGCCGTGAGTGACTCCAGCGCCGTGGCCGTGGCGTCGGTCCAGCCGAGCTGGCCGGCGGCCATGAGCATGCTGTACTCCCCACTCACTTGGTACGCCGCCAGGGGGCAGGGCAACCGGTCGCGCAGGCTGCGCAGCACGTCCAGGTAGGGCATGGCCGGCTTCACCATGAGCACGTCCGCGCCTTCATCCAGGTCGGCCTGGGCTTCCCGCAGACCTTCGCGAGCGTTGGCGGGATCCATCTGGTAGGCGCGGCGGTCGCCGAAGGCCGGGGCGGACTCCGCAGCCTCCCGGAACGGACCGTAAAATGCGGAAGCGTACTTCACTGCGTAGGACATGATGGGCGTGGCTTCGAAGCCGTGGTCATCCAAAGCTGCGCGGATGGCCGCCACGCGGCCGTCCATCATGTCCGAGGGAGCGACCACGTCCGCGCCGGCGCGCGCGTGGGAAAGCGCTGCGCGCGCCAGCAGCGCCAGCGTGGGGTCGTTCTGCACCGTATGGCCCTCGATGAGGCCGCAGTGTCCGTGGGACGTGTACTCGCACAGACACACGTCCGTGATGACAACAAGCTCTGGGTGCGCAGTCTTCAACCGCCGCACGGCTTGCTGTACGATTCCGTCCTCGGCATAGGCTTGAGAGCCGGCTTCGTCCTTCACCTTGGGAATGCCGAAGAGGATGACGCTTTGCAAGCCGTGGCGGACAGCCTCGGCCACGCGATCCCCCAGCGTCTGAAGCCCCAGCTGGGACTGTCCCGGCATGGCGGTGATGGGCTTTTCGAAGGCCGGGTCGTCGTGCTCCACCACGAAGTAGGGCATGACGAGGTCGCGGGCGGTCAGCTCGGTCTCGCGAACCAGCCCCCGCAGGGTCGCGGTGGCGCGGAGCCGTCGTCCTCTATGGAAGGCGTCCATGGTCTCTCCTGTGGTGGCGGCGCTGTCTCGGGTGGTAGCCGGGGCCTATTCGGGCCGGATCTCGTCGTCCGTCAGGTAGCAGGCGGGGTCCTCGGCCCAGACGTCGCCGTGAAAGGCCTCGGCGCGGGCGCGGAAGTTCCCCCCGCAGATGGTGAGGAAACGGCATTCGGCGCAGCGGCCTTTCACGTGGCGCTTCTTGTCCTTGAGCTGAGCGAGGAGCTCGATCCCGGCGTCGTCCCAGATCTCGGAGAAGGGGCGCTCCAACACGTTGCCGAAGACTTTTTCGCGCCAGAACTGGTCCGGATGCACGGAGCCGTCCCAGGAGATGCAGCCGATGCCCCGGCCGGAGGAGTTGCCCTCGTTGAACTGCAAGAGCTCCATGACTTGCGCGGCGCGTTCGGGATCCTCGCGCAGCATGCGGAAGTAGACGTAGGGGCCGTCTGCGTGGTTGTCCACGGTGAGCACTTCCTTCTCCTTGCCTTGCTCGTGCAGTGCGCGGGTTCGGTCCATGATGAGATCCACCACGTCGCGGGTCTCGGCGTGGTCGAGATCCTCTTTCATGAGCTCGGAGCCGCGGCCGGAGTAGACGAGGTGGTAGAAGCAGATGCGGGGGATCTCGCGCTCCTCGATGAGGTCGAAGAGCAGGGGCACTTCCTGGACGTTGCGCTTGTTGATGGTGAAGCGCAGACCCACCTTGAGGCCTTCGTTCTGGCAGTTTTCGATGCCTTGCATGGCTTTGTCGAAGCTGCCGGGCACGCCGCGGAAGTGGTCGTGGACATCGGGGCCGCCGTCCAGGGAGATGCCCACGTAGGAGAGGCCCACTTCCTTGAGCTCGCGGGCTTTTTCCTTGGTGATGAGCGTGCCGTTGGTGGAGATGACCGCGCGCATGCCCTTGGAGGTGGCGAACGCCGCCAACTCGGTAAGGTCCTTGCGGACGAGCGGCTCGCCGCCGGAGAAGAGCATGACCGGGGCGCCGTACTCGGCGAGGTCCGCGATGATCTCCCGGGCTTTGGCGGTGTCGATCTGGTCGCGGCCATCCTCCTCCAGAGCCTTGGCGTAGCAGTGGACGCACTTGAGATTGCACCGACGCGTCATGTTCCAGACGACGACGGGCTTCTTGTCCTTGGAGAACTGCAGCAGGTGGGAGGGCAGGTTGCCGGAGTGGCGGCCGTAGCGCAGGGCGTCCGAGGGCTCGACTTGGCCGCAATAGAGTTTGGAAATGCCTATCATGATGAAGAATCCTTCGTGTTGACTTGGCGGGTGGGCCGGGCGCTCGGCGTCTGTGTGCGCGGGGCCGTCTGGCCCCCGGTGCAAGCGGGGGCGAGTATGCGTCGGGGCTTGTCCTGTACCAGAAAGCGGGGCCGTCGAGAAGGAGAAAATGATGCACGCGGCGCCGTGCCCATGCGGACTGGAGGCGCTCCACTTCGAGTAAATAAGAACCAGGACGCGGAGGGCAAGGGGGGCGGGGGATGTGGAAAAGGTGCTTGACGACGCGCGGCGACGGAGTTAAGGAACTTGATTCCAGCGCGCCGCAGACGCTGTCACGCGGAGAGGTGTCCGAGTCGGCCGAAGGAGCTCGCCTGCTAAGCGGGTATAGGGCTGATACCCCTATCGAGGGTTCGAATCCCTCCCTCTCCGCCAGATTT
>CAYVWB010000098.1:0-12678 GCA_964455395.1 uncultured Desulfovibrionaceae bacterium | reverse complement strand
GCTGAAATCGTCATCCATGTCCATGAAGCGGGGGGGGCGTCCGGGTCCCGTGCGCCGCGCCTCCAGGGAGACGGCGGTCCCGTGCGTCTGGCTTTGGACCTGGGCACCACCAGCCTGCACTGGGCTGTGGTGCGCGGGGGGGTGCGGCTCGCTACGGGGCGCGAGTTGAACCCCCAGCTCGGCGCCGGCGCGGATGTGGTCTCCCGCATCCAGTTCGCCCGCAGACCCGAAGGCCTGGCGACGCTCATGGCTCTGACCCAGGCGCGCCTGGAGGCCCTCGCCGCAGCGGTGGAAGAAGCGTATCGGCTGGAGGGAATCTGCCTGGCGGCCAACGCCGCCATGACGGCCATCGTCTTGGGCGACGACGTGGAAGGTCTGGCGCACGCGCCCTACCGCCTCGACTTCGCCGGAGGCGTCACGCGGCGGTTGAGCTCCGGCCGCAGCGTATGGATTGCGCCGCAACTGGCGCCGTTCATCGGGGGGGACGCCGTGGCCGGCTTGGCGGCGTTGGCGCTGGGTCGGAAGGCGGCCCGACCTTTCCTCCTTGCGGACATGGGCACCAATGGCGAGTTGTTGCTGTTGCGGGAGGATGACGCGCTCTTCGCGACCAGCGTGGCGCTGGGGCCGGCGTTGGAAGGCGTGGGGCTGACGCATGGCGTGGTGGCTCGTCCGGAGGGCGACAGCCGCGCAGAACTCGGGCCCGTGACGCGCTTCGAGCTCGACCCTGCCACACTGGGCTCCCGCGGCGGGGGTCCCAACAGTGGGCTCGTCGCCTGCGACGCGCACGGCCGCCGTGTGACGCGCGCAACCGGTCTCACGGGTACGGCGTACCTTACTCTGGTCCACGCTCTGCGCGCCGCCGGGGCCATGCGGGCGGATGGCGGCTTCGTCAAGGTCGAAGCCGCGGCGCCCATGGCGCGACGGCTGCTTGCCGGACTGGAGATGACGGCGTCCGGCGCCATGCGGCTGCGATTGCCCGTGCAGGACGAACACGGCGCGGCCATGGCGCTCCACCCCCGCGACGTGGAGGAAATGCTCAAGGTGCGCGCGGCTTTCCGTCTTGCAGTGGATGCGTTGCTCACAGCGGCCGGCGTGCAGGCCGGCGGGACGGCGGCGCTGTATATCGCCGGAGCCCTGGGCGAACACATTCCCCCTGCGACCCTCGTCGCGTTGGGGTTCGCCCCCGCAAGTCTTGGTGAGACGTTGCGGCCCGTCGGGGACATGGCGCTGGAGGGCGCAGCCTTTCTGTGCGAGAATTCCGACCAACGCGAGGCCGCGACGCGACTGTTGCGTCGCGCGACTCTCGTGGACCTCACCGCCCGTGCCGATTTCAGCGCCGCTTTCGCCGGGGCCATGCGCTTTGGAGAATGATTCATGACCACGCCCGCATCCGTCCTTCTGCCGCCGCTGCCCGCAGAGGCCGCCCGCCTGTTGGAGACTTGCCCCGCGCTGCTGCGGGAAGTCTTCCCCCTGAAACGCGCTCACCGGCAGGCGTCGACGCCGCCCCGGTCACGAGTGTGTCGGTCCCGGAGAGAGTCCACCGTGATATCGAAAGGGAGCGCGTGCGCCGCTTTCGCAGGGGCCATGCGCTTTGGAGAATGATTCATGACCACGCCCGCATCCGTCCTTCTGCCGCCGCTGCCCGCAGAGGCCGCCCGCCTGTTGGAGACTTACCCCGCGCTGCTGCGGGAAGTCTTCCCCCTGAAACGCGCTCACCGGCAGGCGTTGCCCAAAGCCATCGGAAGGCTTTCGCGGGCGCTCACCAGCGAACGCAGCGATCGTCCACCCGACTACCTCCGGGAGCCGGCGCTGCTCGGCGCCTATCTCCACTATTATCTCCCGTGGAATCTCTACCGACAGACGCGGCTGTTCACCGGCATGCGGGAAGCCCTGCTCACGGTCCTGACCCGGGAATCGGAGGCGCAACATGAAGGTGCGTCGTCAGAAAAGACCGGCGTTGTCCCTGCGCCCCCGGTGATCCAGCTTGCGGACGTGGGCGCGGGACCGCTCACCATGACGCAGGCCCTCTGGCTCGCGCTGCCGGAACTGCGGGAAACGCCCATCCGCGTCTTCGCCATGGACCTCGCCGGCAAGGCCATGACGCTGGGCCGCGCCTTGCTGGACGGGCTGGCCGGCGGCCGTGCGACGTGGCCTGTGCGGCTGGTGAACAAGCCGGTCCCTGGCGGTCTGAAGGAGTTGCCCTCGGGACTGGATCTGCTGCTGGCCGCCAATCTGCTCAATGAACTGCCTGCGTCCCGTGAGGAGACGCTGGGCGAGACCACGGCGCGGCAGGTGGAGCCGCTGTTGCAGCGGGTGCGCCGTGGGGGGGCGGCGTGTTTTGTGGAGCCGGGGGTGCGGCTCGGGGGGATGCTGACCGCCCACGCGCGGGAAGCCGGTCGAGCCGTGGGGTTCGCGCCGCTTGCGCCGTGCCCCTCGCCGGACCTGCACACGCCGTGCGCCGTGCTGGAAGCGCGCGGCCGTGGCCAGGGGTGGTGCCACTTCAAGGCGCCGGCCGAGGATGCGCCGGCGTGGCTGCGCACACTCTCCGCCGAAGCGGGGCTGCCCAAGGAAGAGGTCGCGTTGAGTTTCGTCCTCATGCAACGCGTTGTGGAATCGTCATCGGCTTCCGTGCCCGAGTCGGGCAGGGTGGACAGGCCGGCGCGGGTGCTCTCCGGTCCCATGCGCCTGGGGACGTCCGGCATGGCGGGACGCTACGTCTGTGCGCCGGAAGGGCTGGGGTTGCTTGTGGGGGCGCCGGCGCGTCTTGCAAACACGCCACAGGGAGCGCTGGTGGAGGCGCCTGCGCCCGTGCAGTCGGGGAACCGCCTCGACCTGCCGGAACGCGATCCCAAATCCGGCGCGGTGGTGTTGCCGCTGGAGGACGAGCAGTCGTCCGCTGGCGCGGCGTTTTCGGGGGAGGCGTGGGCATCCGACACGGCCGCGGCGCATGAAGACGCAGCGGTGCGCTCTCGCCTCGGTCAGCCCGATCGTTTCGATCGTCCGGATCGTCACGATAACAGGGAGCACACGGAAGAGTCGGTCCAGCGTGGTTCGAGAACTCGTCCTGACCGCCCTGACAACCCTGACAACCACGACAACCCTGCCAACCACGACAACCCTGCCAACCACGACAGGCGGAGCAGGGCGCGGCCTTCCGTCGCCAGGTCCGGCAAGCGCGCCACCGGCGGCAAGGGGCGTGACGAGCGGCGTTCGGAAGACCAGCCTGGCGGACGCAGCGAAAATCGGAGCGGCAAGCGATCGCAGGGAGGCGGGAGGTCACAAGGCCGTGGGGCCGTCGCCACGCCTGATGACAGCGAGCCGTCCCGTGAATCCCGTGGCCCCCGCGAGCCCCGTGAGCCCCGTGAGCCACGTGGTTCCTCGAAGCGGAAACGCGGGGGGAGCCGGTGATGCTCCAGTTCGAATGGCGCGGCCGCATGCCGTTCGCGGAAGGCCTCGCCATGCAGGAGGCGGCGGTGGTTGCGCTCCAGGCGGACCCTGCTGCGCCCGAGCGTGTCTTCCTGCTGGAGCACGACCCCGTGGTCACCGTGGGGCGTAGCGGCCGCACGCAGGGCTTGGCCGCGCCCGGCGCCGTGGCGATGCTGGAAGCGCACGGTGTGGAGATCCTCCGGACGAACCGCGGCGGCGACGTCACCTGTCACTACCCGGGACAGCTCGTGATGTATTGCGTGGTGCGGCTTGCGAAACGACCCGGCGGCGTGCGCGCGTTGGTGCATGCGCTGGAAGAGTCGGCCCTCGCTGTCTGCGGGCGATACGCTGTGTCGGCTGCGCGTCGGGAGGGGCTCCCCGGAGTCTGGACGGCGCACGGCAAGCTCGCTTCCATCGGGTTGGCTGTCAGGCAATGGATCACTCACCACGGCATGAGTCTCAACATTTCCGAAGATCTGGGCCCCTTCGCCTGGGTGACGCCATGCGGCGCGCCCGGCGCGCGGGCCGATTCACTGGACCGGGCGCGGCGTCGCGTGGATGCCTCGGCGCCGCCGCTGGTCATGGAGGAGGTCGCCCATGTCCTTGCAGAAGCCTTCCGCGCCCAGTGGCGCAGCGCGTAAACGGCTGCCGCCGTGGTTGCGGGTGAAGTTGCCCCAGGGCAAGACATTCGCCCAGACGGCCGGGCTGGTGCAGTCCCGTGGGCTGCACACGGTCTGTCAGTCCGCGAAATGCCCCAATATTTTTGAATGTTTTGATAAAAAAACCGCTACGTTCCTCATCCTTGGGGATGTCTGCACGCGCCATTGCGTCTTTTGCAACATCGAGGCCGGCGCGGTCCGCCCGCCGGACCCGGACGAACCCCGCCGCGTGGCCGAAGCCGCTCTCGCCATGGGGCTGCGGCATGTGGTCGTCACCAGCGTCACCCGCGACGACCTTCCCGACGGCGGCGCAGCGCACTTCGCAGCTGTCATCCGAGCGGTGAAGGCGGCCGAGGACGTCACCGTGGAGGTGCTCATCCCGGACTTCCAGGGCGACGTCGCGGCTTTGGAGACGGTGCTGGCCGCCGGCCCTGACGTCCTCAACCATAATATGGAGACCGTCCCGCGGTTGTATGCGTCCATCCGGCCGGAAGCGGACTACGCGCGCTCCCTGGAGCTGCTGCGCCGCGCCGCGGCCGCCGGGTGCGCCGCCAAGAGCGGTCTCATGGTGGGGCTGGGTGAGACGGACGGCGAAGTCCACGCGGTGATCCGCGATCTGGCCGAGGCGGGCGCCCGGATGGTCACCGTGGGGCAGTACCTGCCGCCTTCGCGGCGTCATCCGGAGCCGGCGCGTTACGTGCCTCCGTCGCACTTCACGGAATACGAAGCATGCGGGACCCACCATGGCGTGCGGCACATGTTCTGCGGGCCCCGCGTACGCAGCAGTTACCACGCACAGGCGCTGTAGTCGCGCTGTTGTTCAACCGTCATGCGATGACATGGCGTTTGATGAAGCGGACCACTTCTTCCGGTGAATCGCACATCTTGTACATGTCCAGCTCGTCGGCGGTGATGTAGCCGTCGTCCACCATGCGGGAGTGCAACCACTGGAGCAGACCTTCCCAGTAATCGCTCTTGTAGAGGACGATGGGGAAAGGCTTGATGCGTTTGGTCTGGATGAGCACGGAGGCTTCGAAGAGTTCATCCAACGTGCCGAGCCCCCCGGGCATGACGACATACGCCATGGCGTACTTGACGAACATGAGTTTGCGCACGAAAAAGTAGTTGAAGTCGCAGCGCACGTTCTGGAAAGGATTGGGCGCTTGTTCCATGGGGAGCTGGATGTTGAGGCCCACGGAGGCCCCGCCGCCTTCGGCTGCGCCTTTGTTGCCGGCTTCCATGACGCCGGGGCCGCCCCCGGTGATGACGGTGTAGCCGGCTTCCGCAAGCATCCGACTCATGAGCACTGTTTCATCGTAGAGGGCGTCGCCTTCGTGGAGCCGCGCGGAGCCGAATATGGAGACGCCGAGGGGGTGCTCGTTGAGCGTGTCGAAGCCGTCCACGATCTCCGCCATGATCTTGAAGAGTCGCCAGGACTCGTCCATGGAGAGGTCGTCGATGAGGAACTGCCGTTTGGGGTATTGCATGATGCGGTCCTTGTGAAAGAGTTGACGAGCAGCGCTGTTTGCGCTTCTACCCGCTTTATCGCATACTCCCGCAGCGTGAGACAACGCCATGCAGGCGTTTTGCGCAAAAGGCTGTCGCCATGGAGCGTCGGCGGGGCGTCACGATGACCGCCCACGTGAACAAGGACCGCCCCATTGTCTGTCACCAAGATCGAAGGACGGGTCGCATGAAAATACAGTTTCTGGGCGCGGCGCAAGCCGTCACGGGGTCGTGTTATCTCATCGAGACCAGCCAGGCGCGCTTCGCCGTGGACTGCGGCATGCACCAAGGCAACCGCGAGATAGACGAACGCAACCTCGCCATGGAGGCCTACCTGCCCGAGCAGATCGATTTCATCCTCCTCACCCACGCTCACATCGACCACTCGGGACTCCTGCCCAAGATGGTCAAGGAAGGCTTCAAAGGCCCCATCTACGCCACGGCTCCCACCCGCGACCTGCTGGAGATCATGCTGCTGGATTCCGCCCACATCCAGGAAATGGAAGCAGAGTGGCAAAACCGCAAGAAGCGCCGCAAAGCCAAGAAACCCGTGGAGCCGCTCTACACTCAAGAACACGCCCGCAAGACCATGGAGCTTTTCGAAGCCGTCACCTACGGCGTGGAGTTCGAACCCGCGCCCGGCGTGGCCGTGCTATACGAGGACGCGGGCCATATCCTGGGCTCGGCGTTTCTGGAAGTGCGCGTGGACGAAGCGCCGGATGAGGGCGATGACGCCGGCGCGGCGCAAGGAACGCAAGCCTTCTCCCCGAACAGCGCCGTGGGGCACACCCGGCTGCTCTTCTCGGGGGACCTGGGCCGGCCGGATCAGCTGCTCATGCACGACCCGAGCCTCCCTGCCGCAGCCACCCAGATCGACTATCTTTTCGTGGAATCCACTTACGGCGACCGCAACCACAAGAACGAAGGCGCCAGTCGCGAGGAACTCGCTGAAGCCATCGCCTACAGCTACCAGCGCGGGGAGAAGGTCATCATTCCGGCTTTCGCCGTGGAGCGCACCCAAGAGGTCATCTACTGCCTCTATCTCCTCAGTCAGGAAGGCAAACTCCCGGCGGACATGCCCGTCTACCTGGACAGCCCCATGGCCATCCGCGCCACAGAAGTCTTCCGGCTCCACAAGGACTTCTTCGACAAGGAGACCCAGGCCATCCTGGACAAAGGGGAGGACCCCCTCTCCCTGCCGAATCTGCGCTATACTCTGAAGACCGAGGAGTCCAAGGCCATCAACGCGGAGCCGGGCGCCGCCGTGGTCATCTCCGCTTCAGGCATGTGCAACGCTGGCCGCATCAAGCACCACCTGCGTCACAACCTCTGGCGGGAGGGAGCCAGCGTCGTCTTCGTGGGCTATCAGGCCAGAGGAACCCCGGGCCGCAAGATCGTGGACGGCGCCGAGACCGTGCGTCTCTTCGGGGAGGACATCGCGGTGAAAGCCCGGGTCTTCACCATCGGCGGGTTCTCGGCGCATGCGGGACAGAGTCAGATCCTGGAGTGGGTGGACGCCTTCGACCATCCCGGCATGGAGGTCTTTTTGATCCACGGCGAACCCGAAGCGCAAGAAGTCCTCGCCACCCTCATCCGGGAGCGCATGGGCCTGGACGTCAACATCCCCAGTTATCTGGAGGAAGTCTACCTCGCGCCCGGCAAGGCCATGGAGCTGCGGCCCCAGCCTGAACGCGCTTACCCCCGCATCGATTGGGAATACGTGCTCCAGGAGAACGAAGCCAAACTGGTGGAGCTGCGCGCACGGCTGGCCGAGCTGGAACACAAACCCTGGGTGGACCAGAGCGAATTGCGCGATCGGCTGGTGGATGTCGCCGGCGAGTTGGCCAAGCTCGTCTCGGAGGTATGAGACCCGTCATGCACCTCCTTGCTTTTCCCGAAGGCCTTGAAGCGGCCCACACCGGAGGCTGCGCATGAGTGTGCGCATCATCGCCGGCAAATACAGAAGCCGCCGCATCCATACCGTGGAGGGGCCCGGCTACCGACCCGCCACGGCCAAGGTCCGCGAGGCGCTCTTCAACATGCTGGACGCGCGTGACGGCCTGCAGCCGGGAGCCCGCGTGCTGGACTGCTTCGCGGGGTCCGGCGCGCTGGCGCTGGAAGCCCTCTCCCGTGGGGCCGGCGCTGCGTTCATGGTGGAGCTCTCCAGACCCGCCGTGAACGCGCTGAAGAAGACGCTGGCGGAGCTGGAGCTGGGCCCGCCCATGGCGCGCGTGGTGAACACGGACACCATCCCCTTTCTGGCGAAGGGTCCGGGACGCGAGGCCCCGTTCGACCTCGTCTTCGTGGACCCCCCTTACGGCCAGAATCTCACTGCGCGGTGTCTCGTCCAGTTGGTGAAGAAAGGGTGGCTCGCGCCGGGAGCGATGGTCTCCGCGGAGATCGAGACCCACGCCCCCATCCCGACCATCCCCGCCGTCCCAGCTAACCCAGTTGTCCCAGTTGTCCCAGCCATGCCGCGCGGTCCCGGAACGAGTTCGCCGGACGCCTCGGAAACCGTCTCCGCGCCAGGCCTTGTGCTGGAGACGGACCGCGTCTATGGTCAGACCCGCATCCTGCTCTGGAGGGCGCCATGAAAACCGCCGTCTATCCCGGCACGTTCGATCCCCTTACTTTCGGCCACGTGGGCATCGTCAAGCGCGGCCTGAAGATCTTCGACCACATCATCGTCGCGCCGGCCAACATCTCCACCAAGAAACCGCTCTTCGACTTCCGGGAGCGGGTGGCGCTCATCGAAAAAACCTTCGCGGCCGAGAGCCGGGTCAGCGTGGAGGGGTTCAACGGGTTGCTGGTGGATTACGTCCGGGAAGCCGGCGCCTGCGCCATCCTGCGCGGCATGCGCGCTGTCTCGGATTTCGAGTACGAGTTCCAGATGGCGCTCATGAATCGCAAGCTGGAGCGACAGATCGAGACGGTCTTTCTGATGACGGACTACCGCTGGCTCTACATCAGCTCCACCATTGTCAAGGAAGTGGCGCACGCTGGGGGCGATGTCCGCGGTCTGGTGCCGGATCCCGTCTACACGCGCATGCTGGAATGTTTCCCGGCCATGGCCGCCGCGGCTGCGCACTCGCCGCTCACCCCGCGACAGAGGTCCGACGGCGGCGACCCCGACGACCCCGACGACCCCGACGGCCCCGACGGCTGTCGCGGCTGGGACGCAGCGCCCGAGGCTTGAGCCGCGCGCGTGCAAGCCTCCCCGCCATGCGTGTGACGAAACCGCCTTTGCGCGTGGTCTGCCTGGTGGGTCAGACCGGCGCCGGCAAGACCGAAGCCGCCATCACCCTGGCCGAGCGTTTGCCCGGGGAAGTGGTGAACCTGGATTCGCGCCAGCTCTACCGGGATTTCCCCATCATCACGGCGCAGCCCACCCCGGAAGAGCAGGCCGGCGTTCCGCATCATCTCTATGGATTTCTGCGCAGCGAGGACGCCATGACCGCGGCGCGCTTTGCAGCCATGGCCCACGCCACGGCCCGGGAGGTCGCCGAACGCGGGCGCGTCCCCTTGCTGGTGGGGGGCACGGGGTTTTACCTGAAAGCCTTTCTGGAAGGGTTGGCGGATATTCCGGAAATCCCGCAGACCGTGCGCGAGGCGCTCCACCGCGACCTTCAGGCGAAGGGATTGCCCGCCTTGCGAAAGCGGCTGGCGCAAGTGGACACCCTCAGCGCGGAACGCATCCATCCCAATGACACGCAACGCACCCTGCGCGCCTTGGAGGTGTACGACGCCACAGGCGTCCCCCTTTCCACGCACCACGCGCAGACCGCGCCGCCCACCCCCGTGGAGGCCTGCGCCATCTGGTTGGACATGGAAAAAACCAGGCTCCACGAACGGTTGGAGCGCCGCATCCACGCCATGCTGGCGGCTGGCGCCGTGGAGGAAGCGCGTGGGGCGTGGGCTCGTTGTCCCGATCCGACAGCGCCGGGTTGGTCCGGTATCGGGTGTGGAGAACTCCTTGGCGTTTTGCAGGGCAAGTATGGTATGGATGAAGCGCACGCACGCTGGCTGAAGCACACCAAAGCCTACGCCAAACGCCAGCGTACGTGGTTTCTGAACAAGCAGGATTTTGCAGCCAGACTGCAAGCCGACGCGCCGACCGCCGTGGACCAGGCGCTCCGGCTCGCCGAGGAGTTCCTCCACTGAAAGCCATCGCAGATCACACGGGACAGTCCCCATCCGTTCGGCCGGGTATGCGGCGTCGCCGCCGCGCCGCCTCGTTTCAGCTCGTCTGCACGTTGCTGGCGCTGGCGACGTGTCTTGGCCTGGGCCAGACGGCGTTCGCCCTCGATCAACCCGCCAAGGAACGCCGCGACGCCGAAGCGGAGCCCGCCACGGCGATGCCGCGTTTCGATCCGGAGCCTCTGTTGCGCCGCGCCCACGCCCTTTTCGATGGCGGTCAGGTGCTGGAAAGCCTCGCCCTTTATGAAGATCTCGCACGGCTCACCAACGATGACGACTACGTGGTGTACTGCCTGGTGCGGGTCGCGGACGCCCTGGCGCTGTTTCTGGGACGCGAAAGCGACGCCCTGGCGTATTACGACCGCGCCATCACGGGGTACCCCGGCAACTGGAACCTGGCCAACGCCTACTTCAACTCCGGCATGCTGCTCTACGGCCGCGGTCAGCTGGTGGACGCCCGGCTCCGGTTCAAACGCTACCTGGAGCTCTTCCCGAACGCGCGCAAGACCGCCACGGCGCGGTACATGGTGCAACGCATCGACGAGGAAGCTGCGGGCGCGCCCGGCCACGCCCACCCCGAATTGCCCGAGCTCGTCCACCAGGAGCCCACGGTGCGGGTCCTGCTGGCGGAGGCGGAGAGCCTGGAGCTGGAGCTGCCGGAGGGCGCGGACATCGCCGCGGCGAACGGTCGGCAGGATGCGTTGCCGCCGGGGCGTTATCGCCTCTCCGCGCAGCACGACGCCGTGAGCATGGAAGGCCGCGAGCTTGGCGAGAAGATCGCTTTTGCCCCTGATGGAGAGCGCTTCGTCCACGCCGGCAGGGATTACGCCGGCGAAGCCATCGTCATCGCGCAGGGCCGCATGCTGTTGCTGGTGAACAGACTCCCGTTGGAAGCCTATCTGGATGGCGTGCTCCCCGCGGAGATGCCGCCTTCCTTCGCGCCGGAAGCCTTGGCGGCCCAGGCCGTGGCGGCGCGGACCTTTGCGTGGCGGCTGCTCGAAGGCGTCCAGCCCACGGGCAAACCGTACGACCTCACCGCCGGCGTCATGGATCAGGCCTACGTGGGCATGGGCGCCGCCAGCCCCACCACTCGAGAGGCCGTGCGCGCCACCCGTGGCCGCATCCTCCGCTATGATGGGGAAACAGCCTTCACCGCGTTCCATGCGCATTCCGGAGGTCGTCTGGAGGACGACGCCGCGGTTTGGGCGGCGGACATGCCTTACCTCGCCCACGCTGCCGACCCCGTGACCATGGCGACGAAACCGCTGCGGTGGGGCCACGCCGTGGACTCCGCCGAGATGGCGGGGCTGCTGGCGCGCAACGGTTTCCAGGTGCGACGCGTACGCGACGTGCGCGTGAGGGAGCGCACCGCCTCCGGCCGCATCGCCCGCGTGGAGATCATCACGGACGCAGGCGAAATCTCCATGCATGGCAACAGCTTCCGGTTGCTCGTGGGCGCAGCGCGACTCAAGAGCCTGCTCTGCGACGTCCGCCGGGAGGGAAGCCGCTTCGTCTTTACGGGACAGGGCTACGGTCATGGCGTGGGGCTCAGCCAGTGGGGCGCCCAGGGCTTGGCGCTGCAAGGCGCGCAGTATCCCGAAATCCTTGATACATACTACCCACGAGCGGAACTCCACACGCTCTACCCATAGACGTCCGCCGTTTCCCGAGACATGGCGGGCTGAGCTGAAAGGGTGTGCGTGGCGTGCGGCCAGGGGCTTCCTGAATGTCCTGGAAATTCTGGACATCCTGGACTCCCTGAACTCCCTGGGCAAAGCTGCTGCGCCTTGGCGGGGCGTTGCCGGTTGCGAAGGATGTCCTTATGGCGCAGCGCGGCGGGAGGTTTCGCGGGAGAATGCGCGCTCCACGGTGAGGAGGACGACAGCCAGCCGGCCGACGAGTCGGCGGTGCAATCGTTCGGCGCGGTGGAGCGCCAGGCGGGCAGTGGTGAGCGGCGTATGGGCGGCGGCGTCTCCAGGCGTTGGGAAAAGCTGCGCCGCCAGCGTGGCGTCTCCAGCACAAGGGGCGGATGGGGTGGAGGGCTCGGCGAAGGGGGAGAGGACCTGCATCAGGGCGGCGCGCGTCGTCTCCAGCTCCTTGGTCAGGGAAGGCAGGGACTCCTGCGCGAGGGCTTCCAGGGCGCGGCGTTGCGAGCTGCGTTCGGCGCCGTGGAGGGCTGCATCCAAGGCTTCGTTCACGGCAAGCAGCTGTGCGATGCGTTCGAAGGCGTCGCTCTGGGACTCCAACGCGACAAACGCCGGCAGCACGCGGCGTGTTTGCGCGCGCATGGCGTTCACGCCGTGGATGGTGGCGGCGCCGTGGTTGTGGAAGAGGAGGGCGAGAGCGGTGACGAAGCGCGCGCGGCGGACGTTTTCGAAAGGGACGAGCTTTTCGCGGGCGGCGGCGTGGGCGGTGCGGCTGCGAGCGAGGTCGTCCAGCACCACGTCCAAGGCGGCTTCGTCCAGTTCCAGGTCGCGGTGGGGCAGGCTCATGCCTGCTTCCAACAAAACAGCAGCCGCCTCCAGCTGCAGAATTCGGCGCCAGTGGCGCGCCTCCAGGGCCACGGCGGCGGCGTAGGCCTCGTGGCCGGCTCGCATGGCGCGGCGTGCGCGGGTAAGCTGCGCCACTGCTTTGTGAGGATCATCCGCCGGGCCGGCCGTGGGAGGCAGCCGGATGGGCGAGCGCAGGACGAGCGGGGGGAACGCGGCGTGCGCCAGGGCGGCTTCGGCGCGGGCGTCCGCTTGGCGGAGGGCGAGCACGTCCTTGGCGGGTGCGAGCCGCGCGGGGTCGTACGCCGCGCCGAGGAGCGCGCGGTAAAACGACTCCGAAGCGCGGCGCGAGAGCGTCTCGAAATCCTGAAAGAGTATGGCGGCGGGGGGGCGGGGAACTT
>CAYVWB010000097.1:2731-13141 GCA_964455395.1 uncultured Desulfovibrionaceae bacterium | reverse complement strand
GATGCGGCCTAAAGTGTGTTTTCGCATAAAGTCTATGTCTATGATAAAATCTTGGCGATGCTGGACATATAACGTTCCGGGAAAATCTGGCACACTTTGTGACACAATGTTCGCTCATTTTTTTGCTATCTTGCTATTCTAATGAACAATACTGACCACTTTACATCCATTGGCGGAAGTGAATATTTATAGTAATCTCTACTTGTGAAATACACCCGGTACTTTGAGGAACAAGTATTGAGAAAGCGTCCATATATTAAGAAAGAATGGTGTGAAAGGGCGGTAATTTCCCCACGTAAAACTGAAATTGAAGAAACCGGAAGGATAAGACATTGGCATTATGTAGATGAAATAGGAAAATACTTAAGGGTTGTGACCCTTTCCGATAAAGAGACAATCCATAATGCATTTCCGGATCGAAGATTTAAGGAGAAATGAGATGAAATTCCATTATTATAGAGAAACTGATTCGTTATATATTGATTTGTCTGAAAAAACAAGTGTGGACTCTCAGGAAATTACTCCCGGGATAGTTCTTGATTTTGATGATAGCGGTAAATTGGTTGGTATAGATATTCAAAATGCAAGCGAAAATGTGGAATTGTCTTCATTAGAAGCTGATGAAATACCTATTAAGAAAATGAAAATAAAAACTGAATGATAGCTTGCCTTCCAGTCGCCGGCTTCCTGTCGGCTCTCTCCTGCCCCGCTTACCTCCCGGTGTGCTCGGCGTTCGCTCGCTTAAGGTCTATGTTGGCGGTAAAAGTCTGGGCGATACTGGACTTGAACCAGTGACTTCTACCGTGTGAAGGTATTTATTTGGGTATTTTGGACATATAACGTTCCGGGAAAATGTGGCACCCTTTGTGGCACAATGCAGATTCCCACACGGCTTCCAAGAACAATCTTTCGGGACATATCTAAACCCGAATGGTTTTCCTATTGATAGCAGGCCTAAAGAAGATTACAATTGGAAGTATGACAACAAAAACAACGAAAAACAGGAACTCAAAGACAGACGTTCGCTACATCGTAACCGATAAAGGCGAAAAGACCGAGGTAGTACTTCCTATCGGACTATACGAAAGATTACTGGATGAGATCGAAGAACTTCAAGACATCAAGGATTTTGATGAAGCGATGGAAAAAGGTGAATGGGAAGATTTCGATGAGGTCGTAAGACGTATTGGCCTACAGAGTTCGCATTGAAAAGCAGGCTTCGAAGGCCCTGGAGAAACTAGAAACCGGTATCCAGAGACGAATTGTTGAGGTCGTTCGCGGCCTTGCAGACAATCCAAGACCACGTGGAAGTAAGAAAATGAAGAACCGTGAAGGTTTGCGCATTCGTGTCGGAGACCATCGCGTAATCTATGGCATCGATGACGAAAACTTCATTGTTTCGGTTGTGAAGATAGGACACCGTCGCGAAGTGTATCGTCGGGACTGAAGTAATGCCACTAAAAATTGCCGATTACAGCAGCTGACTGCTCTCTCCTTGATGGGGGTAAACAACTCTTGGCGGGGAACAATCTCCCTGAGCGGTTTGTCTTCACGTAATGCTTCCAAAGCAATTTTTGCCTTTTCTTCTGCACTTCGGTTTTTTTCTTCCCATTCTCTTACTCTCTTATTTATACAGTACCAATCAAACTTAAGTACTGTCCAGTTTTTGGGGAGCAGCATAATTAATAGGTTAGCCACTTTAAACAGACCGGGACACGCGCGGGTCTTTACGCCAATGTACCGGGTAATTGGCGAAAAAAAGAAAGGGTTCGAGGTTAAGAAGGTTAACGCGACCCTTGAGTGAAAGGCCGCCGGAGGGCAATAAACACGCTAACGCCAAGAAATCCCCCGGGCGGCCAGGCAGGGGAGCAAGTGGACAACACCGGCCACTGTGTATGTAAGATGGTAAATGCCCGTCTGCATTCGCTACGTTCCTTCGACAAAGCCATCGCGACGTAAGTCAGGGCCCGGGAGAAGACCAGGCAGGTCACGGCTTGCTGGAGTGTCAGCAGAAGCCAGGCCGGGCAAGCCCACGGGAGTCGATTGCCCGAGGGAAATGTGTTACATTGGACTAAAAGGCCAGCAGCCAGGTTAAGCTTTTATAATAAAGGGCCATTATAAAAGGGTTAGACCCATGACAAAGAGGGCAAGAAAAGGGCAATCGGAGCATGACGCTGCCGTTGAAGCAGCCGGGAGCATTTACAGGGATAACGGCATTCATGCGTGGGTGAACCCCGGCAGCCAGAGGAACAAGGACTGGGCAGGGCGCTACATAGACGTCATAGCGGCAAGGTCACGTCAGGCTGATAGGGCCTGGGTGATAGAGGTGGAGACAGAGAACTAGGTCTCCGAGACGGAAGCGAGTGAGCAGTGGGAAGATTACGACCGAGTCTACTAGCAGGCATGGCACCTGGCTGTGCCCGAGGGCTCAAAGCAGGAGGCCCTGGCCATGCTGAAAAGGCACGGCATATCGCATTGCACTGTCATAACCTGGACAAAATACCGGGAAGGCAGGCACAGGTTCCGGGGTCTGCCTGGCTTGTGAACCGGAAAGGTATAGCGGAAAGGGAAGAGGTCTATCCGCCGGGTAATTGTTAACCGCCAGAAGGCTTTTGTGCATTGTAGCCTTTTACTTTGAAATGTTCCATGCAGAAAATCAGGTAATGTATTAAAAGGCTAAATCCATAGAGATTCTGTGAACATAGAGGTACAAACATATGGAATCTGAAGAGGAACAGAAGCACGAACTTGAAAGGCTTTTGAGGGAAAGCAAAAGAAAAAGCAAAGAGATTTCCCGGCGTGCTGGTGAGTACATGCAATATGGCCAGCACATGACAGACCTGGCTGGCGCAGGCGAACATGTAATAAACTGTATACTGCCTTCTGGAGTTGACTGGCAACCGAAAATAGAAGCCTGGCGGTATGCAAATGAGCAGCAGGATGAAGTGCTAAATAAAATGGGCGCAGTATCTGTTTCTGCTCTTACATCAACAGGTAGTGTAGTCGCTTATGAAATGGACCAATTTGCAGACCCAAATACTGTAATTGTTTTTTCAGGGCAAAGCAGGCAGGACGAGGTCCGGAAGACCAGCATTGAGCTGTCACATGTTATTGACAGGTTCGCTGAAAAGGAAAAAATACTCGAACTGTTGCAGAGGTATGGCCTCTCTGCCTCAAGCCATGAAAGGAAAAGCCCCGCAGAGTTGTTTGAAACTGCCTGGGCCGCTTTTGAACGGCCCGCTACGGAAAATGCACCAGCCAGCACTTCCCTCCTGCCCATGAGGGAATGCATCAACGCAACTATAGCGGAGATGCTACGCCACAGGACAAGTCAGGAGCCCGCAAAATCACAAAGGGCCAAGGTTATATCAATCGGCAGGCAGCTAGCAGGGCCCGGTGTTTCGGAGTGGGCAATTACTAATATGGCAGACCAATGGGAAAACCTGGTAGACGAGCTCTCAGGTTCCAAAGATAAGAACTGCTCACGCGAACAGTGGAGGGATTGTCTGAGGAGGGTAAGCCTGTTCCTGAAGGGATTCCTTGAGAGCTTGGATCCTTTAAAAATACAACAACAAGGTTCTTGAAGAACATCCTGGCATAGTATAGTCGTTATGAAAGAAGTGATACCGAGGAAAACATGACCAAACAGAAAAAATACAAGCTATTAATTCTTCTGGGGCATCAGGAAGGTGAAAAGCTCGAGGAGAAAATAAAGAAGGCACTCAGGAAACACCTGGACAGTGTGGAGCTTTCCACAAAGGAAAGCCAACCCGGGGTTTCAGAGCTCTCCATAAAAGGGGAGAACCAGGCAATAGACGCCTGCCACACTATCCTTAACAGGAAAGTGCTGTGTGAGCGGGCGTTCGTGCGGCTTGAGGACCAGCTGGGCCAGGAGATACGCAGAAAAGCCTACCCGCTGCTGTCAGGACCTTGAGAACGAGCTTCGCGCGTTTATACAGAAGGCCATGGTCAAGACCCTCGGCCTAGGCTGGTGGGAAGAGATCGGCATTGGGGATGTTAAGGAGCGTGCTGAGGAGACAGGCAAGCGCAGCGGGAAACAGCCCCCTCACCACCCGTTAGAGTTCACCGAGTTCGAGGATCTCGTCCTGATTTTTACAGCGGAATGGTCGCACTGGGGCCCAGGTCATGGCATAACGGCAGAAGGCCTGCTTGCACTCCTGGAGCAGTGCTCAACCATGGGGGAGCTGAAAGAGAAGCTGAACGAAAAGACCAGAAAGCAGTCATTGTGGGATTCCGTTTTCTCTCACTACATCGAAGACAAGGCACAGTGGGAGGGGGCCAGGAAAAACCTTCTGGAAAAGGTGATTCGCACCAGGCACAAGGTCATGCACCACAGACCAATGAGCCTCTTTGAGCTGAAAGAACTCAGGAAAGCGTCAGGACAGATAAAGGCTGCCCTGCACGCGAAGAAGAGGGAGCCTATGAAGGAAGAAATGGAGAGCATGCAGAAGAGCCTGATGGGGTACGCGGAAGCCATGAGGCAGCAGCAAGAACAGATGCTGAGGTCCCTACAGCCTTTTTTAGAATACAACGAAAGCATACAGGAGAAAATGCGGCCGTTTATTGAACAGCAATCCAGGATGATGGAAAGCATGATGCCCACTGCTGAACAGATGGCCAGGATTCAGGAAAATATTAAGCCCATGCTGGGGCAGCAATCAAAGATGGCAGAAAACATGATGCCTACAGCCGAACACCTGGCAAGGATACAGGAGAACTTAAGGCCGTTCCTTGAAGGGTTGAATTCTCTTGGGATGACAAGGCCTTTTCCTGAACAGCAGGGGGAGGGGAAGGAGAAACCGGATGAGCAGGAGCCCGGTGACAAAGGGAATGGCGAAGACGATGAGGATGAGGACAAACAAGAGGGGGATAATGGGCAAACTTGAGTTCAAGATAGGGGAACAAATCTTTCAGGTGGAGGACCTTGGGGAGCCCATAAATTCCCAGTTTTTGGGGCTGCACCAAAGCCACTTTTACGGGTGTGGTTTTGATTTAACAAATTTCAAAAAAGCAGCGATTGGTTTTTTGGGTGACAATGAAGGGGATTATTCAATCCATGATAAGTTCTTTGGTAATTTTACCATTATATGGGGGGCTTTGATAAATCAGGGGAGTTTCAGGAAGGCAGAGCAGCTCTGGATAATGGCTTTAAGTGTCGCATATGAATTGGAACAACGGGGTAAAAGAATCCATAAAGGGACCCCGTACTATTTCTGGGGAGTAACATGTATCTTGAATGGGGATCTTGAAAAAGGGTTCCTGCTAATGCACCAGGCATTGGAGGATGACAAAAAGAGGCATCAATCTAACAGTCCCGGCACACCTGCGTACTATTTTGTTATCCTCGATTACGGAAAACAGGATCAGTTCTTCAGAGCAAAAGTACTGGAAATTGCCTCTTTCGTTGAGGAAAGATTAAAAAACCATTGTTCTTCAAGGGGCGGAACGCTAACATTACAGGATTTTAAATCGAAGTTCCTGGAAGAGCCTTCCATTCAGGAAGCGGTTTTTTATTTCATTTTTGACTTGTTCCGACTTAAAAAGCTGCTTGCAGAAGTTGACCAGAGGTTGAAACAAAATGTCTTCAGCTCCCTGCTGCAGGAAAATAAAATATTCACCCTTTGTCTCATAATAGATAATGTAATCAAGAACAAAAATCCTTCCGAATGGAGGTTCTCTGAGCAACTAAAATTCCTTTCACGTACTTGCTCGCTAAGCCTCGATGATTCAAAAATTAGGAAACTTAATGAAGCATTCACGAATGACTTTTCTGGCGCACTCAAAAGCTTACTGCTATCACAATACAAATTCCAGGACGGGAGTGCATTACAATCCATTGAAGAAGACCTTGCTATCACTTATGGCTTCAGGAACTTCGGCGCACACAAAATAGAAGACCAGCCTGTGGTCTATAAAAACTTTGGAGAAATAATAAACAGGATTCTTAACTCACTGTTCTTCATAATCGAGAAATTGTACATGTGATAAATTTCTTCTGTTAATACATAACAGCTAAACCTTCCAAGCTTTTGCAAAACCCTGAACAGAAAACTGTTTCCGTCGGCCTCACAGTGGTTCCTGCATTGGTGACGCAATACCAATAGAAAGGGCCTGGCCCGGGAGAGCGCGCATCAGGGATGCACCCATTTTAAGGGCATTATTCATTGGAGGCCCGGCCGGGTTGTTGCAAGCGGCCGACCCCGCATCTCTCACACCACTCAAAAAAAGGGCGAGTGCGCGAGATGCGCGCTTTATAAGGCCGCTTTGTACGGCAGGGGAGTTAGTTGGAATGGAGTTCAGGTTCAGGGAAAAAGGAAAAGAGCTATTCATAAACGGTAACCGGGTCATCAGGACCTGGGAGTCATGGTCGGGCTGGTACTGGTTCGCATTTGAGGAGGCGGACAGGCAGGACTCAGTGATTGATGGCCATGTGGTCAAAAACGACACCATCTATTTCGGACTTGTCCAGGGGTTCGAGGAAGAGCTGGGGTACTTCAGCCTGGCCGAGCTGGAGAGCATGAAACCCCGGGTATGGGAAATCCCGAAGCACGCAACCCATTATTCCGGGAGGAGGCGGTAACATGGCCAGGTGGGTAGTATACGGCCGCACGGATGACACCGTCTCCTGCATTGTTGAAGCCAGTTCAAAAGAGGAGGCAATGGAGAAGGCCCGGGATGGCGAGCTTGTGGAAGAATGGGAGAATGCATCTTGTTTCCTCCAGGAGTTGGTGGTTCTTGACGCAGAGGAGGTGGAGGAATGAACCCCTTGCTTTCCCGTTTTATCAGACTCGGGACAAGGCTCTGTATGGAGCGGGGCCTTGACGAGTGCACCATTGATTTTGCCTCAATCTATGACCCTGGCAAAAGCTACTACGAAAACAGGGAGGTTCTGTTCGACAGGATAAACTCCCTTGAAAGGCAATTCCGGGTAGGCAGGGGCTGGGAGCTTTCCGAACAGCATAAAGACTTCTGCAGCCAGCCCCGCAACAACCACAATTCACTCGCCAGGTTCCTGTGAGAAAGTTTTGCGTATTATTCCGTTCAGAATAGTTTTGAGATATCGCAGTCTTCTATTATAAGGTCGTATTTGGCAATCTTACTCAAGTCTTCATCCGTGACGCACTTGAACAACCATTGTTCTCAGGGTTCTATGTAATGTTCCGGGAAACTAGACCCGACATCTAACAGTGTTTTCCCTTCGTCATAAAATTCAGCGCTTATCCTTATGCAATTCAGGGTCCTGTTCCCGGAGTTCTTGGCTGTTCCTTCGATGATGAGGAACTCTCCCAAATAGCTGGCGTTTTGTCTCAGGACCTCCACCAGATTGACATCTGATAATTGCCAGGACGTTTCAGAATTATTACTCCCTGGAATGAAATGCCCTGATTCACTTATGCAACCTGCTACAAAAACCACAAGCAAAATGACCATTATAAGTAGAACCTGGACCCTCATATCTAGGAAATAAATTAAAGGTTTAAAAATCTTATTGTGGCAAACCCATCACAGTCGTCGCATCCAGTAAAATGTGACTTACATACCCACAGAGACCGAATGTCAATGTAAATATAATTTGTGCTGATATTCCATATGGAGATACCATTTCTAAGGAGATAAACAAGGAGATTGACAGAAAATAGGTGAAAGCGATTTCAGAAGCCTTTTTGAATGGAAGAAACCCCTATGGGTATAGTGTACAGGCGGCTCTAAAACGTCTGGTATGATGGAAGCGAAAACGCATATAAAGGCATATTTGTTAATGTAATGAAAACCTAAAATGCTTGATAAGGCAAGACTACATTACCCCACTGAAAAAGCGTGTGTGCGGTTGTCCATATTTTGAGTTTGAATAGGTATTTATAAATACAGAACTGGCCGCCCTGAAGACATCCCTTATCGTTTTTGCTCCCGATAATCATTACCTGCTTGCGCTTGCAGAGGCACAGCCACAATGCCCGCTCCCTCGCAGCACCATCACCTCCTTCCATGCCAGGCCGAGCTCGCATATTATGATTTTCCCTGGACCTGAGCTTTCAAAATCATATAAGTTCCTCGGCCTCTCCGGCGCCCCAGGAGGTGATGAACATGCTGCTCAACCGTGATTTAGCAACACTGGAACGCATCCAGGCGATGCGCAAGCAGCAGGTAATTAAACAGGAAGAAGCCCGGGAGAAACGGAAAAGGGCATGGGAGTTCAGGAGGAGATACCATGGAAGGTAAATCCTCCTCCCTGGAAAAGAGAATCAGGAAAAGGGCCTCCTACAGGGAATACGTGGAGCTTGAGGCCTTGCTGGCAAAGAATCCGACGTTGAAAGAGCTGGCGGGCTGGTTCCATGACAGGCTGGACAGGCGGTGCGCATACGGCTCTGGTAAAAACGCAGCCTATGCCTGTGAGTCGTTGCAGCAGTTTACGGAAGATTTCAGGGCAGACAGGAAAATCAGTGAGTTGTCTAACAGTTCAAACCAGTTAACTGTTCCCGGCTCCTGGAAAACCTATATAGCGACATTCAGCGTGACAGTCGATGATGTGGAGGTCCAGGCAATGGAGCTCGTAAAGGCAGAAAACAGGAAACAGGCAAAGGAGACAGCGAAGAAAATAGCGTTGTCCAGGAACTTCTATGACCGGATGCTGTATGAGCGGGGCTTCTGGCAGGTGAAGAAGGTCAGGATACTGGACGATACTGTACCAGCCACGACAATGGCGGTGATAGACAGGGAACTCAGGGAAGCGGTCAACAGTGATAAGAACAAGGGGCTTGTAGAAATGATGCACAAGGACGACAGGAAAATGCTGAAACAGTTCCAAAAGAACAGTGAAGTCTGCAACGAGTGCGGGGAACCCGTTTCTCCGCGCTCGGGCAGGTTCGTGAACAGGGTTCCCGACCTTAATTCTTATGAGGTGAGGGTGTCGAACGGGAAACGGTACCCTTGGGGTGAATTCGTTTGCGCGGAATGCGACGCAAGAAGAGGCGCATTCCGTTGCAGTTAACATGAGGAGAATAATTTACTGTGTGCTCCTTCTATCCGGCGCAAGGCCTATGAAGCAAGGGTAAACAAATCAAGGGCGTCCTGCTCCTCCATGTTCCAGGCTATACGCGGAGCATGCGCGGTCGGGTTCCTGAATGTTCCGAAAAGGCCTTTCAGGAGGTTTACGAATCCCTTCTGTTCTGAACGGTGGGTATCTGTTTTATATTCATTAATCCTGAGCAACGGGTCCTGGCCTCCAAATGCCTGGACAATTAGTTCAGAACCGTCTGCATTCAGTCCGGTCTTTTCGCGGATATTGTCAGCTATTCCTTTTGTGGCCTCAAGCACTGCATGGAAGTAATTATCTTCGAGCAATTCTGCCCTGCAATATTCCAGCAGTCCATCATGCAAATTCCTGTCAGTTACGGTTCTCTTAAGGGTATCTGCTCTACGTTCCGCCTCTCTCAATGTTTTTGCCGGGCTGGTGTTGTGGAACCTGCCATCATCCCTTAATTCAAGACCATGGAAGGGAAGGACTGTGTTTAGGTCTTCAATAATCGAATAGTAGCGTGCGCTGTCACCGGCAAATCTCGCGGGTTCAAGGGCTTTGCTTATAAAAGACAGGTTCTTGTTCCCTGATTCTCTTTCATTCTGGAAAATAACCAGCGCATTATAGAGGCGTTTCCACTTTGTCATGTCCAGGTTTACATCTTCCACTCCTATCTCTGAAAGTATATAATCAATCTCGCTACCCTTCAGTCCTGTGGATGTATCGGCTATGACCTTACATATTTTTTCTAACTCTCCCGATTTGAAAATCCGTCTTTTATCTTTCATTGCTGTATGCCATGACAATTGAGGCTATGAATTTATTGAAGGCCCTCCCTGTTAAAATAATCCATGAGCTCATGAACTCGTTTGCTATACTCCACAAAAACCTGAATAAAAGCGAAAGCCTGCGCTTTAGTGATAGTCTTGCCGGTTGGATGCCCCGCCTCATTTCTTACGTTCCTGATAATTTCAAAGATACCGAACAATATATTTTGAAGATCATCAGAGCATTGTCTTGAATATGTCGAGTATATTAGAAAGAAAAAATATCCTTAAAATTCAGCTTATTGTGATATAATAATGTTTAGGAGTTTGTAGGGATGATAAATCAATGATGGTTATTTATACATACAGAGAGGAGATGGGGTCAGATAATGATATTAGTGATTTTCATTCAGTCGGTCAGAGTTTACTGTTATATAAAAAATTGACACTAAGAACAATACACATTTTTGAGGTAAAATGAGCATGGTAGATGTAGATTTTGAGGATTTATATGAAATTGATAAAGATGTATTATGGTTTTTTTGCAAGCAAAAAAAGAAAGTGTCTTGTTCATATCCATTACTAAATGATGAGGAACTCAGACTT
>CAYVWB010000097.1:0-2721 GCA_964455395.1 uncultured Desulfovibrionaceae bacterium | reverse complement strand
ATATACTGATGCACAATTAGATCATTCTGCCCAAAAGCTACATAACTCAGGCTATTTAAAATATAGTAAGAGTATGGGGAGTATCTCTGGACCTGAATCAATAGGCCAATTAAAAAAACAATTTCAGGGCAAGTTGTTGGTTTTTAAATTATACGAGGGAATAAAAATTTTCTGGTCTTTTTTTTGGAAGCATTTTCTAATCACAATAATCACTGCAGCATTAACAACAATTATAACTCTTTGGCTTACTGATATATTCTAATTGATCGACTACAAATATGTGTTAATAGACTGAATTATAAAAGGAATATTTGAAATGGTCGGGAAAATGGAAAAAACAATTCTTGTTGTATATAAGGAAAACCTAATAAGAGCCCAAACCAGCAAATGATTATGAAAAAGATTATTTGGTTAATGTCTACATTTAATCTAATATTTTGCTGTTTTCAGTTAATTTATGTTAAAAGTCAACTCAAAGGATATAGAATTGTCCAGCGTCAACTATTTTTTCCTTATTCGTTAGGGGGTCAACATACCGAATTTGAAGGGGTCAGGATTGTGAAAAATGACAGGTAGCAAAGTCAACGGCAAAGATGATGCAAAGTTTAGTCTTTTTGCTTGTCATCGTACCATATCGCTAAAGCCCATATATGCGTTGTATCAATATAAACAAAACTCTCATTCATCGGCACATATACATCATCTTTGGCGGTATTCATTACGATGATGGCTTTTGCGCCAACTTCTCTTGCCTTTTCTATTATTTTATCGAAAACCATTGATTCTTTTGCAAATTCACCGGTTGCCTGTATCCGCCCGAGGACCCTGTATTCAAAGTCGGGTTTCTCCCAGAATATTTTGACTATATTACTATATCCGTGACCTTTTTTGCCGGTATAATCAACAGTAACGCAGCCAATAAGAAATATTGAGATGCTCAATAGGAAAAGTATTTTTTTCACCTTACAAATCCTCTATTTAGTCTATGCTTTCATGAATATTTGTCAATGCTTAGTTTGAGATGAAGAAAAGAGAAGTGTATTATTGATTTCCCGTAAAGGTCATATTGTTGAGTACAATCTCAGAAGAAGATACTTTTTTATATTCTATGGTGATTTCTGCTTCTACCGGTATTGAAGTTAGTTCAATACTACTTATATCAAAAATAGTCTCGTATAGTAATACTTCACGTTTATCGTCATATTTATTTATTATATCTCGCTCTAGAACCTTAATCATTTGACTGTCAGAGGATATTCCACTTGCAGCAGCCTCTACTCTCAACTCACCTATTTCAGCTGCCTGAGCATCATCTAAATCCGTTTTTTCCCTTAAATAGTCTCTTAAGAGATTTTTCCTCTCGACTGTATACGATGCGTCAGACAAAGAGATCTGTGTAGTTAAGTCAGTCCGTATATCAACGATATTTCCTGTCTCATCAACAACCAAAAAGCTATTTAGTTTTCCTCTCCGTATGGTTTCATTTAGAATAATATCCATAGTAGTTTCATTGATTGTTTCTATATCACCTGTCCCGGGGAATGGAAATATCTCGTTGCTCCATAATGTATCAGCTTGAACTTCTATTTCATCCTCACTTATTACTACAGTACAGTCTTCATCTACACTTTTCCATGTTCCAATAAGAGGATTTTCAAATTCTGAATGTTGCCATAGATCATTATTTTCAGGAATAGAACAGGATAAAAAGAGGAAAATAGAAAAAAATACGAGTGCTGCTCTCATGAAATTTATTTCTCTTCTACTTTAGTTTAATACAATTTATGATATATTTCAACTTATAATGAAAAAGCCATAGAATAAGACCGGGTAAAAATATGGCATGATAAAGACCTTGTAACCCTGCAGAGCATGCATTTTTATACTCGAAAAACGCTTCATCCGGGATGGTTTCAACGTATTCTTTGATATCGTCATACAGTTTTCCCCCGATGATAAACCCGATGGAAAGACGTTCGCACACCTTGATCAGTTCTTCGTCGAAAAACCCGGCATCCGCGATAAGGACAATCGGAACGTCCCGGCGGTACTGCTTTCGAATAAAGCAACCGCGCGACTCACCATCCGATAAGCGTGGTTCCCGTGATTGCTGTGGGCCTTTCCGTTTCTGAAGATCGCGTCTACCAGGTATCGGCCCCAGAACATTTGCAGCGGATGAAACCCTTTGACCTTTTTATAGGTCGGTTCAACACCCTCGCGTTTGTGCGCTTCGTCATTGTCCAACACCATGGTATCGATACCTATTTTGATAAGTTCCGGCTTTTCGATTCGAAGCCGCCAGAGAAATAACCATACCCTTACTTCCGAGATCGAACGAAAAAACCGTTTCACCGCATGGGAGGACACCAGTTCATTTTCCGGAGTTTCAATACCCGCGCCGTAGCCGGGGTCCTCTTTAAGCTTATCGAACCGGGTAAGATGAAAACTCGTCCCGTCAAAAAAGTAGCAGAGAAGCTGATGAAACATCGACCGAAGCCCGGTCCCTTTTTTGCTTTTCTTAAGAAATGAAAAAGTCTTTGCAAGAATGTTTGTAATCCCGGTGGAGTGTAGGTAGCGTGAAAAGCCGGCCAGCCCGGCTCGGCCGGTTAGACAGTCGTCGGTTATTTCAATCGCATCGATTTTGGCCTTGACATCTGCCGCATTTTCGGTAAAAGTCTGGGCGATACTGGACTTGAACCAGTGACTTCTACCGTGTGAAGG
>CAYVWB010000096.1:0-14253 GCA_964455395.1 uncultured Desulfovibrionaceae bacterium | reverse complement strand
AAGGTGGCGACTGCCGCGGGCGGACGTGGGCGTGCGGGCCAGGGGAGGGGAGAAGTCGAGGCGTCGAGCGACTGGCAGTACGCGAGGAATGCGTCTGCCGGCAAAGGCTTGCTGTAGAGGTAGCCTTGGGCGAAGTCGCAGTTGTGGTCCTGGAGGAAGCGCGCCTGGGCGGGGGTCTCCACGCCTTCCGCCTGGACGATGAGTCCGAGGCCCTTGGCCATGGCGATGGTGGCGCGCACGATGTTCTCCGTGCCTTTCTGTTCGAGGTGCTGGACGAACTGCTTGTCGATCTTCAGCGTTGAGACGGGGAATTGCTGCAGATACTGCAGGGAGGAGTGGCCTGTGCCGAAGTCGTCCACGGCGATGGAGAATCCTATCTCTCGCAAGGCGGCGCACATGCCGATGGCGAGTTGAGGTTCGCGCATGATGGCCGTCTCCGTGATTTCAAGGGAGATGTCTGACGGATGCATGCCGTGCGCGAGAATGCGTTCCGTGATGTGGTTGGGGAAGTCGGGGATGGAGAACATGGACGCTGAGATGTTGATGCTCATGTGCAAGGAGGACAGGCCGGCGCGCTTCCAGGTGCGCACATGGGCGCCGACATCGGCGATGACGAGTTCCGTGAGCTTGTCGATGACGTTCATCTCTTCGGCCAAGGGGATGAAGTCCGCCGGGGAGATGAGCCGGGAGTCGCGCCGCCAGCGGACCAACGCTTCGGCGCCGACAACCTGAGGCCGTTGCATGAGAACCACGGGCTGGTGCCACACTTCGAATTCGCGTCTGAGGATGCCGTCGTGGAGCGATTGTTCCATATGGATTCGCTTCTGGGCGGCTTCATCAAGGTCCGGACTGTAGACTTCAAACTGGCCTTTGCCGTGCGCTTTGGCCTTGTAGAGCGCGAGATCCGCGTTGCGCAGAAGCGTTTCCGTGGTGACGCCGTCCTGGGGGAAGAATGTGACGCCGATGCTGCATTGGCAGCGCAGGGAAGCGCCTGCAATGGTGAAGGGTCGTTGGAAGACATCGAGAATCCGCTGCGCCAATGCGAAGGACTGTTCCTTGGAGACGAGTCGGCGCGCCAGCACCACGAACTCGTCGCCGCCGAGGCGGGCGACGGTATCGTCCCCGCGCACGCACTCCTGGAGTCGCTGAGCCATTTTCTGGAGGAGGACGTCGCCGCTGGCGTGTCCGAGGCTGTCGTTGATATGCTTGAAATTGTCGAGATCGAGGAAGAGGAGCGCCACCAGGGAGGGGGGCGTGTTCTGCTGGTCGATGGCGGCGTCAAGGGCTTCCATGAGGGCGGCGCGGTTGGGCAGTCCTGTCAGGAAGTCGGTGGTGGCTTGGCGTTCGATCTGCTCCTGATTGCGGCGGTGTTCTGTCATGTCCCGGAAGACGCCGACGTAATGGGTGACGTCGCGGTCGTCGCGGATGGCGGTGATGAAGAGCCAGATCAGCAGGGTTTCCCCATGCTTGGCGCGCTGCCACAGCTCGCCGTCCCAGTGGCCATGCTGCGCCAGGGTTTCGCTGATGATGGTGTGGAGGCCGGTGTCGTTGGGGATTTCGTCGAGCAGAGCGAAACTCTGGCCGCGCAATTCCTCCAGGGTGTAGCCGAACATCGCGGTCATGGCGGGGTTGGCGTCCGTGATGGTGAAGGCGGCGTCATATATAAGGATGCCTTCCTTGGTGTACGTGAAGACGGAGTCCTTCAGGCGCAGGCCTTCCATGGCGTCCACCAGCTGTTCCGTGCGCTGCCGGACACGGTCCTCCAGGACCTCGTGGGACTGCTGCAGCAGGCGCATGGCGTTCTGCAGGGAAGCTTCCTTGTGCTGAAGCGCAAGCGCCATGCCATTGAAATCCTGACCCAGCGCGCCGATCACGTCGTCGGGGCCGCGGGATATGGGGTGGTCGAACTCGCCGCGGGTGAGCTTGCCTGTGGCCTCGCGCAAGCTGCTCAATCGATGGGAGACATTGCGCAAGAGCGTCACGAAAGCCAGGCTGCACGCGCCCAATCCCGCCAGCAAGACGCCCAGCATGCCCATGAGCTTCTCCTGCATGGAGCGCTCCATGGCTTCCCGATGACGCAGAAGGGAAGCGTCGTAGCCGGTGATGAGCTCGTGGATGAGGATGTGGGATTCGTCCCAGAGGTTGAGCTGTGGGACTGACCCGACAACACCGCCGAAGGAGCCGCCGGACCCTGCGGAGAAGGGACACGAGGCGTCCCCGAGGGGGGCTCCGGCGATGGTCGCGAAGCGTTCGTCCAGAGCGTCGAGCTTGGCGGCGAAGGGCGCAAGGGCCTCGGCTTGGCGCAAGGGAGCGAGCTGTTCTCTGAGGAATTCGACTTTGAGCGTCAGGTCCTTGGTGGAACGCAGCTCGCTGGCAAGGTAGCGCTCCACGAACTGTTCGAGCTTAACGGCTTCGTAAGCGGTCAGCATATGAACGTTTTTCATGCCGACAGCCGGGGTGGCGCGGAGGCTGGCGCGCAAGGCCCCGAGTTCGCGTTGGATCGCGCTGGTGAGCTGCTCCAGCAGGTCCAGACAGTCTTCCTGCTTCGCGAGCGCCTGGTGCTGCGCCAGACCACTGCGCATGCGCAGCAGGCTGGCGGCGGCTTCGTCGCGCCAGAGCGAGGCCGCTGGCGTCGTCTGTTCCAGCCGCGCATGCATCGACTTGGCGAGCGTGAGCGCTTCGTCGCAGGAGTAGTCAGGCCGCTCCCGCAGATCCCTGGCAAGATGCATGGCTTCCATGAGCACGACATCGATATGGCCCAGCGTTTCCGAGATGACCAGCCGCTGTTCGAGGAAATCCTGGAATTCCCTGTGCATCGCCTCGTGGATGGCGTAGGCTTTCCACGCCGCCATGGCGCAGAGCGCCACCGTGAGGACCATCAACCCGCGTCGGATCGAATGCAGGGAGCGTGGTTTGAAGAGCTGGGCTGCGCCGAGGAGCATACGGGGCTGCGCTTTACTGAAACGTGAGAAGGAAGAGTTCGCCCACGTCCCCCGAGCCGAAGCGGGGTTCGTGGGTGGTGGGGTCTTGTTCACGACCTGCGATTTCGAATCGGGAGACGCCGAAGCGGTGGGCCCCGTCGAGCGTCATGGCCACGTCGTCGTCATGTCCGGTCTGCAGGGCGCGCTGGAAGATCACGGTCCAGCGGCCTTCACGCCAGGTTCCCTTGGCGCGGACGTCTGCGCGGGAGCCTTCGGGTGGCGTGAAAAAGAACTTGTCGGCGCGTTCGCCCACGAACCCCGGATGGAGCAAGGTGTGATAGGCCGGCGAGCCGGCGTCGCCCTTGCGGAGGAGGTAGAAAGTCGCGCCGTCTTTGGAGAGCATGCTTTTGGCGCCGCGTTCCGGCGTGGTGGTGAAGGTGTGGAGCTTGTCGTCCGCATAGCCGGCGTGGTCTGTCCGTCGCGCTTTCCAGAACCAGATATCTGCGACATAGGGCGTGTCCTCGGCGAGGGTGAGTCCTGACTCGTGGCTGCTCATGTTCCACTTGATGGTCAGCACGTCTTCGCGCTCGGGGCCGTCCACGTAGACGCCTTTGGTTTCATCCCACACGAGGCGGCGGTGCAGGCGGTTTTCGTCCGGGTCGTCGAAATCTGCGCGGATGCTCACGCGTTGTCCGTCATGCAAGGCGCGCAGGACGATGTCGATCCCGGCCAACTCGTCCCGAGTGGTTCTGGGAGTAGCGTTTCGCCACGCCTCGTGGTTGGGCTGATCCAGGGGGGGAAGCGTCTCCACGCGTGTGGCGACGAGCTCCCGAAGGGGCGCTTCGTCTTGGGCTGCGTGCGTCATGGGAGCGAGGCAGAAGAAGAGCGCGCAGGCAAGGGCGATCGGTCTGCAGCGCAGCCACGATATGTCTGGAACACCCATACCACAAGACTCCTGATGAGAAACGACGGGACGGGCGGTCGCGTCGCGTATAGCGACTGAGTAACATAAAGAAAGCTGTTTGTAAATGCTGGTTTTGCAATTTTGTCACGAACTGTGCGGAGAGGCGTGTCCAGCCGGGATGCGGGGGGTGGGGGCGTCCTGCTGGGGCCAGCCTTGCGCCTCGTGCCAGAGCGTGCTGATTTCAGCGTAGGAGATGCGGTTACCCATGAAATACGCATGGATGTGCATGTATTTGTCGTCCGGGCGCGGCCGGACGCCGTACCGCTATGCATTCATGCCCAACTCCGTAACCCCACCCCCACCGCCAACATCCGGCATGCCGGATAACTAATAATTATCATGACAGTTTCCGCGATCATTCCCTACCACAGCGGCAGAACATATCTGGAACTCTGTCTCGCATCGCTCGCACGTGAAGCGGCCTTTCTGGAAGAGATCCTCGTCATCTCCAACCATCCTACACAACCGCCGCCCACGGACGTCACACGGTTCGACAAGGTCCGGCTCCTCCACACGCCCGAAGCCCTCGGTTACGCCCGGGCTATCAATTTGGGCGCCGCCGAAGCCGCACACCCATACCTGCTCTTCTGCGACGCAGACACATTCTTCCCGCAACAAGGATGGCTTGCGCGTCATCTGGATCTGCACCGTCGCAGACCCGAGGTGGGCGTCACCAGTTCCAAACTCGTCGACTACAATACAGGCCGGATCCTGGATTGTGGCATCGGTCGCACCAGGATGAATCACTTCCATCACTTTCTTGATGTTCCACACACCCATAAGCCGACTCGCATAAATCGACATGTGCAGATGGCCTGCTCCGCCGTCATGGTGACGACGAAATCACTGTTCGAATATGTTGGTGGACATGATCAGAACCTGCACAACTATTATCAAGATGTCGATCTATGTGCTCGCATCAATGCAAACGGAAAAGAAGTATGGGTTGTTGGCGAAGCCCTCGCCTTCCATCGGCTCGGTTCCGCATCCGTGTTGCGGGGAGCGTACAAAACAGATGAGCG
Source organism: uncultured Desulfovibrionaceae bacterium (assembly GCA_964455395.1). Lineage (GTDB taxonomy): Bacteria > Desulfobacterota > Desulfovibrionia > Desulfovibrionales > Desulfovibrionaceae > CAYVWB01. The sequence goes on along the minus strand of CAYVWB010000096.1, from coordinate 9,346 downwards.
TGGATACTATTCCGCAAAAAACGCCGAAAGACTGCAGGTGGACTTCCCACGATACTTTGCAGGGCAGTTGCAGACGCATCGTGACTGTTTTGCAGCGAACGAAACGTACGGTCTTGTGGACTGCTCCACCATCAACACCCTCGATGAAATGCTGCCGGCACTGGAAGAAGTCGCGCCGCTGGAACGCCTCATCGAGGCGCGGCCGCACGCGCGCGACATGAGTGAACTCTTTCTGGTGGAGCTGACGCCACAATTTCTTCATAAGCATCCAAACCCACTACTTTTTCTTGTAGACCGCCACATCAGTCTGCGCCACAACAGCGTCTGGTCTCTGGCGCGCGATACACGACGCGACATCATTGTGGATCGACACGGAAACATCCGTCGTTTCGACGAAGTCGTCGCCCCGTGGGAAGACACATGACCCCGCCCCGACGACCATTCCAGCGAAAGCCCCTTCGCCCACACCGGCCGCGACACGACAACCATGACGTGCGGACGCGCCCCAGGTTCCGCTCGAGCGCCCATGTATCATGCAACCCTGCAAATGCTGAAGACGGAGGTCCTGATGCGTTCCTTCAAAGACATCATCAAACGCTGCAGTCTGCTGTACAAGACCATGCGATGGGTAAAATACACGAACGCAGGATGGTTGCTGACGGTACTAGGCGCTTTGGCGTTTCCCGTTACGCTGCTGCAATTGTTTTTCCCTGATGCAGAGTTACTGCAAAAAGGAATGGCGACGCTCTTATCGTTTGTTGGCATGGGTATTCTGGCATTGATAGTCAAGGTAAAGATGTCGAGAAAGAAGGTCGCAATTATTGCATCGGCGCACTATGACAACATCTTTCTCAAGGATCTTTTGTTGAACATGACCTCGCTAGGACTACAGCGACATATGGACGTCTTGTTGACCCTCAGCGATGGCGAAGCGGACGCCACTTTCGATGACAATGTCAGGTCGCTCATCAATGACCACAATCCAACATACATTGTCTATATCCCATGGAGCATTCCGCCGAGCATGAAGCACCGTGTAGACAAGCTTGTCGATGCATCGTCCAGCATCGTGTATGTACTGGGCGATCAGCACGACTGCACATTCAAGAACAGAGCACGTCGAACCTTCGTCCACTTCAACGAAACCAGGGCGCTCGGGTCGCTCAAGGCGCATCTCGAAACGCTGCGCCAGCACTACGACATTCTGTATCTTCCCAAGGAGGACAACCGATCAAACGTCTCCGAGATGCGGCGCACAGCCTTGGCTGTTGAAGGAGCCATCGATTGCCAGACGGAATTTCCCCGCGGCAACGCCTTCCTCGCCGTACGTGACTACGTGCGAACGCGTACGCGGCCCACAGTCTTCATCTGCGCCAACGGCGAATTCGCTTTGGGGTGTGACGACGCCTTGCAGCTGTCCGGTCCATGCGATGAGGACATCGTGCTCTCCTTCGATGAAATTCCAGAGATAGTGGCGCGTTACAACAGCATTGGAAGCTGCATCAAGTTCCATTTTCGGCACAACCCAACCATGTTGGCGGCGAAAGTCATCAATCTCATCGAGAGGGACATTCATGGCGATGGCGCCTACCCCGTCGAGAGCATCCTTGCAGCGCCGCGTTGATGACCTCACCAGCGGAGCCCGATGACATAGTCTCCTGAGCGATAGAACGCGCTTGCGAGCAGCGGCGCGCATTGCCGGGGGGCATTCGTCAGGTCGTCCAGAATCATCCGCACGGTATGCTCCAGGGGGCCATGCGGAATGCGGCTCCATTCGAGGTCTTGGCGCCATGCAGGCCCTCCCAAAGCGCAAGTTTCACAGGCCATGTCGATATAGATCAGCTCGTTCCACAGCGCGTGCCCTGCGGCGTTCTGGTGGCTGGGGTTCATCATGTCCCTGTCATCGGAGTCGTGGGTCTGTCTGTTCAGCCTCTTGCATGCTGTCATGAAGTGGTTGAAGGCCTGCTGAACATCCCCTGTCGAACAACAGTATTTCCCGTGGAGATAGGCCAGATCGGCCATGGCTCGGTCCACTGCGGACACATTGGCGCTATCCTGCGCCCTTTGCAGAGTCGTCGAGGCGCGCGCCAGCGCTTGTTCCCGACCCTTGTCGTCACTGGGTTGTGCGTGGGCGTGAAGAAGATGGCTCATGGCTTCCAGCATGCGACAGCGCGTTCCCCAGAAGGCGTTCGAGGCCGCCTCGCAGAACCAGGCGCCGTCGTTGGCCTCGGCGGCCGCTTCCTCAAATCGCCCCTGGTGGATCAAGAGCTTGGCGCGGTTCAGGTGGACGCGGTAGAGCGCGGGGTCCCCCAGGGCGTCCGGGTCGCGCTCGTGGATCGCCAGGGCGTTGCGGATGCTCTCCAGCCCATCCTCGTGCGTCTCCTCGCGCGCGAGCTGCACCTCCGCGAGATCGAACAACGTGTCCGCCGCGTCGGACAACCGCCCGTGTCGCTGGAAGACCTCCAGCGCACGCTGTCCCTGCGCGATGGCTTCATCCAGTTCGTAGAGGCCTTTGCGGATGGCGCTTTGTCTGTAACTGACAAGCGCTTCGGCCAGTTCGCGATCCACGTCGGACAAGTCCTTCGCCAAGCCCCGGTCCAAGGCGTCGAGAGCCAGCCTCGACAGCTCCAGGGCCTTGGAGTCTTCATACGCGGCGAGGTGGATGTCGATGGCGAAGCGGAAGAAACTGACGCCATCCTGGCCGGGAAAGGGCGCGGTCAGCGGCGCCGTCTTCCATGTCGCCTTGTAGAGCTCCAGCGCGGACTTCACCGTATCGAGCCGCTTGAGCCACTCGCCGGCGACCACGTACCCCCTGAACGCCAGTTCCGGCGCTTGGCCATGATGCGTGAGGAGATGCGCATGCAGCCGGCGGCAGACGTCGGGTCCGTACATGCGCTCCAGGCCCGCGGAGTTGATCTGCGCCAAGGTGAATTCGACGTCCTTTATCTCCAGCCGGTCAGCCGCGTGGCGCAGGATGAAATCCTGCTGATGCTTGGCGTGACGCAGGTCGTGATGCTCGATGTATTCCAGGGCCTCGTTCGCCACCCCGGCAATGTCGTTACTGTACAATTCCTTGAAATACTGAAAATATCGCTGATGGAAGAACCGCACTTCGCCGTCGTCCGTCTCCCGGAAGAGCCCGGCGAGGACAAGTCTCGTGGTGGTCCTGGCTTCGAGCTTGAGGATCTTGTCATCCCCCGCAGGCGCCTCCGAGAGCGCGTAGGCGAGTTTGACCGTCCACACGAGTTGCGAGACATCCAAGCCGTCTGCGTCAGCTTTGCTCTTGATTTTTTTCCAGCGTATGTCGAGGGCGTCCCTGAGCTTTGTCGGGAACTCCTGGATGGCGGTTTGCAGGTTTCTGGATGTGGTGGCGTCGGCCTTGAGGACGTGGCCTTCCAGCCTGAGGGCGTCGGTGTCCACCAGGTGCTGAAGCGTCAACCACAAGTGGAGCGGCTTGCCTGCGTCGTCGCCTTTGATGGTCCGGAACGTCCTTTGATAATTGCGCAACACCTGCCCATCGTCATTGGGGCCCACGATGGCTTCACGCAGGAAATCGTCCACGTCCTCCTTGGAAAATTCCGGCAGCGTCTCCAGGCGGTAGTCCACCCCGTCGCCTTCTCCTCTGTTCCATACCTCGATGGCGTCGTGCAGCTGTTTGGCCTTGCTCTGGAGCTGGAAGAGCTCCACATTGAAGCACAGCACCACGACAGCGCGTCCGTCGGCGGGTTCCCTGATCGTTTTCAAGACGTTGTGCAAGACCTCCGCGAGATCGTCCGATGCGTCCTGCATGTTGTCGATGAGCAAGGCGAAACGACGGCTTCGCAGTTTCTTCGCAAGACAGCCGGTCAGAACCTCCTTGTCTTCAAAGATGTTCGCATGCTTGTCGTACACCGTTTGCAGAATCGTCTTGTGCCCGGCGTCGTCGGCCCCCGTGAGTGCGGCTTCCAGGCCTTCATCGACCTGACTTTCGACCAGCGGCATGTCGTATAGATTCACCAGCAACTCGCGGGCGACTTTCGCTGACTTGTCGGCCTCTCCGGAGGACATGTCGTACTTGAGACACTGTCGGCCGAGCACCACGGCCTTGGAGGCCAGTTCCTCCAGCAAGCGACTTTTGCCCACCCCGCTCTTGCCGGTGAGCCGGATGAGGACGCTTTTCCGGCGTTCCTGCATGGCGGTGGTCATGGCGCTCAGCAACGCCTTGTGGCGCGCCCCCACCAGCGGGACCTCGTAGAGGCCTTTGATGCGCACGGCGCCGAGCGCCGCCTCTGCGGGATGGACCTTGCCTTCAAAGCTGAGCGTGGGCAGGTTGATAACGCCTGGTCGCTTCGCCTTGGCCATGAACTGGAGCAGGACCATGCTGGATTTGGGAATGTTCACCTGCACCGTCCAAGGGAGCGCGCTGTTCGCCCCGGAGCCGCCGTCTTCGTCGTCGTTCTCCATGAACGGCGCAAACCGCAGGATCTCCAGGGCGCCCTTGTCGTGTGGGTGGTCCTGCTCGACGGCGCTGTTCCGGACCGGGGGCTGCGGCGCGATATTGGAGTGCGTCGCCACGACCCGCGCATCCTGGAACGGCGAGAGGTTGCGCAGCAGGATGTCCACTCGCACGCCGCCGTGCAGGTTGATTTCGAGCGGATCTTTTGTGACCAGTTGTTCTATGGGAAGGAAGTCGTCATCCTTGGGGTGGATGTGCAGATCGCTTGTCCGGCTGGCCAGGACGATGCATGCGGGCGTTTCCACCGGGCGGAGGGACGCGCCCCCGAAGTGCTTGTCGAGGATGGCCGACTCGCTGGCGATGATATGGTCCAGGCTGTCGCCATCCAGAATGACGACTTGGACGCCGGCGGCTCTCTGGTACTTGACGAGTACGTTCACGGCGCCTTCGTTCAGCGGGCTTCGTGAGAGAATCACGAGTGTTTCTGGCTTGTTCAGCAGGGCCATGACCATGGTGGGCGAGATGGCGTGGTAGGAAAGATTGGTCGAATAGGCTTTGCATTCGGCCCACATATTGGGCTTGAGGACAAAGTCCTTGGCGCCGTCGTGCGGTCCGCCCACGTGCTCCCATCCTTTGCCGAAGACATGGTTGAGCACATCCAGGGCGAGCTTTTCGAACTTTTCCCCGTCATATCTCGTGCGTTTCTCGGAGGTGTGCAGCTTGTGGAAGTGCTGGCGCCACATTTCGTCGGGGATGAGGCGGTGCGGGTGTGTCATGATAATTATTAGTTATCCGGCATGCCGGATGTTGGCGGTGGGGGTGGGGTTACGGAGTTGGGCATGAATGCATAGCGGTACGGCGTCAGAATGCTGCAAGGCATGTACTTTTTTTGAAGTATAAATATATTTATGTCAATAGATATGTAGTATACGGTTTGGCGGCTTCTGTGTTTGTCGCGAAGGGTAACGTCTTGACGATTCTTTACGAACCCCTGAGTCGCCCTGGCGTTACGCGCAACTGATGGTGTCGGCGCCCGGCACAGGCGCAACGCCAAGACCGGTTGGACGGCGTCTCGCACCACTCGGGGGGCGCCGTCGGAGTACGCTCTGACCGTAGTGTTGATGTCTTGCGCGAAGTGGTTGCAATCGAAAAACGAGAGGGCGCAAAGGAAGGCGGCCCGTGGCGCATCTTCCCGAGGAAGGAGCGCTCAGCGGAACTTGTGCATAGAGGGGAGCAGCGTTGACAGGCTCTCGCAGCAGGCGCGTCGACTAGTTCGACACGAAGGCCTGAAGGATTGCAGACGCCGTGACGGACTCGCGGAGCCGACCGTTCGCCACCAAGTCGGACCGATCGGGGCGCGTTCACACAGACGACGAGGCGGCGAGGGGCCGGAGCGCGTCACCACGTGCCGTGCAGGCGGCCGCGGAGAGGCGGGCCGAGGGTGAGGAAGAGGCGGTGGGCGTCGGAAGGCGTGGTGAGTTACGAGGTCTCGGCGGCGCACGCCAAGGCGAGGAGCGCCGTGACGGACTCGCGGAGCCGGGCGGGGGCGTCAGGAAACGTTGCGGGAACCCGAACGGCGGCGTGGCCAACCTTGCGGCCGGGGCGCGGGGTCTTTCCATAGGCATGCAAATGGGTCCACGGAGTGGCCAGGACGGCTTCGGCGGGCGGCAAAGCGCCAAGAAAATTGACGATGGCGGTGTGACCCACCGGCGCCGTGCAGCCCAGGGGCAACCCGGCCACGGCGCGGAGATGGTTCTCGAACTGGCTGGTCTCCGCGCCTTCGATGGTCCAGTGACCGGAATTGTGGACCCGCGGCGCGAATTCGTTGGCGAAGAGTGTCGCGCCCACTTGGAAGAACTCCAGCGCCAGCACGCCCACGTAGTCCAGCCGCTCCAGCAGGCGACGCGCGTGTTCTTCCGCCGGCGTCTGCATGGGGTCGTCCAAGGAAGCCGTGGCGAGCCTGAGCACCCCCGCCTCCTGCACGTTCTCGGAGAGCGGATAGAACCGCGTCTCGCCGTCGCGAGCACGTACGGCAAGGATGGAGACCTCACGGTCGAAAGCCACGAAGGATTCGAGGATGGCCGGTCGTCCGCCCAGCCGATCCAGCGCCTTGGGAATGTCTGCTGCCGTGCGGATCGCGACCTGGCCCTTGCCGTCGTAGCCTTCGCGACGGGTCTTGAGCATGGCCGGCAGGCCGATGGTCTGCGCCGCGGCCTCCAGTTCTGCGCTGGTCTCAACGGGGGCGAAGGGCGGCGCGGGGATTTCCAGGGACTGGAAAAGCCGCTTTTCGAGAAGCCGGTCCTGCGCCATGGTCAGCGCTTCAGGCTGGGGATGGACGGGAACACGGTGGGCGAGGGCCCGCGCGCTCTTGGCGGGCGCGTTCTCGAATTCGTAAGTCACCACGTCCACACGGCTGGCCAGCGCCGTCAGGGCGTCGGGGTCGTCATAGGCCGCCTGGACTGTCTCGCAGACGTCCGCAGCGCACGGTCGGGATTCCGGCCCCATGGCGATGCACTGCAGGCCGAGATGGTGGCCGGCCAAGGCAAGCATCCGCGCCAGTTGCCCACCGCCGAGCACGCCAACGGTCATGCTCACGGGCGGGGCTCCCGGGGGTCAGGCGCGCTGAGGACATGATCGGACTGCTGTTGGCGGTACGTCTCCAACGCTTCACGGAAGGCCGGCTGACTCACGCCCAGGATGCTCACCGCCAGCAGCGCTGCATTCACCGCGCCGGCGCGGCCTATGGCGAGGGTGGCCACAGGGACGCCTGCGGGCATCTGGACGATGGAGAGCAAGGAGTCCACACCGTTGAGCGTCTTGGATTGCACGGGCACGCCCAGCACGGGGAGCGCGCATTTGGCCGCCGTCATGCCCGGCAGGTGCGCAGCGCCGCCAGCGCCGGCGATGATGACGGCCAGGCCTCGTTCGGCCGCGGATTCCGCATAGCGAAAAAGCTTGTCCGGCGTACGGTGCGCGGAGACCACCTCCACTTCATGCGGGACGTCCAGCGCTTCGAGGGTGGCCACGGCGTGGCGCATGGTCTCCCAGTCGGAGGTGGAGCCCATGATGACGCCTACCAGGGGCTTGATCTTGTTGTCGGCGGCCATGTCTCGTCATCCTCCTGAAAACTGCAATGGTCGATCCGGGGCAAGGCGTGCACGGGGTTAGCGACTTCCTGCGCGCCACAGCGCCAGCGCTTGCTCCGGAACATGTCAATACGCGTGCAATGGAAACATGCCAACCACTTAGGGCGTGAAAGGGTCCTGCCACACTCCGCGGGAATACTCAAGGCGGAAGGTGGGTGACACGGCGCCGTGACGAACAGTCGAAAAGAAAAGCCGCCCACGGAAGATCCGTAAGCGGCCGATATGTCTGGTGGAGATGGGGGGACTTGAACCCCCGACTTCAGCCTTGCGAAGGCTGCGCTCTCCCAGCTGAGCTACATCCCCGAAGAAGCAAGCATCGTACATGGTTCGACGCCGTAACGCAAGGGAAGATGGTCAACTATCCATGAAAGGGGAAATGGCGCAATTACACAAAATTTCATCATGCGCACACCATACCGCCATCATTTGTTCACAGAAGGACGGTAGGTTCCACACATCCAGACGTCGCCATGCAAAGGAGCATCTGAATGAGCAAAACGCGGATCACCTTCTACATCTCCATGGACACCGTGGAGCGCGCCAAGAACGCCGCCTACTGGACTCCCGGCGTGACCCTCTCCAGCCTCGCGGAAGAAGCCATCGTCCAGCATATCGAGCGAATGGAGGGCGAACGCTGCGATCCCTTCCCCAAACGCGAAAATGAACTGGCCAAAGGCCGTCCCGCCAAGTAATCACCGCGCCCGAGGGCGCGTCAGATCCTCTCTCCCCGGGCTTCCCCTGCCCCCACACGCGGCCGACTCGGCGTCTTCGAGTCGGCCGCGTGACGTTTTGACCCTCAGCTGCGCCCCTGTATCGACTGCGCACCGGATTTTCCCGACTGCGGGCCCGATTGCGGATCCGACTGCTGGACCGACAGCGGACCCGTCAGGGGCGAGAGCAGCGCTGCAGCGTCAGGCGCGGTCACGGTGGCTCCGGCAGCCGCTAGCGCCGCCATGGAGGTCCGACCGCTGGCCACGCCGCCCACGCGGACTCCCGCGTTCACGCCAGTTTCCACATCCGAGGGGTGATCCCCCACCATCAGCGCGCGCGTCGGCGGCGTCTTCAGCGCGGCCAGCGCCGTGAGCAGGTGCCCCGGATGGGGCTTCACGGCGGGGACATCCTCCCGGGTGAAGAGCGCGGTGGCGTGTTCCAACAAGTCCGGGAAGAGCGTGAACACGGCTTCCCGGCAGTTGCGGGTGATGACGGCCACGCCCACGCCCCGTTCGCGAAGCTGCGTCAACAGCGGGCGGGTGAAGGGAAAAAGCGCCCCGCGGGAGGCCGCCTCGCGCTCCACCGCCGTCACGGCGTCCATGACGGCGGCGCGCAGGGCCTCGCCGCCGCCGGGACGAAGGCGTTCCGCGTGGGGCGCGTGTGCTTCCAGCCATTCCAGTACGGGACCGTCGATGGACGCGGCCGGGCGCCCCGGATTCAGAAGGTGCGGGAGGTGTGGGGCCCCGGCGTGGGCGGCGCGGTCTTTCATGTGCTCGAAGTCGATGGTGAGGCGCGCCAGAGTGCCGTCGAAATCGAAGACCACGGCGTGGACGTCTTGCAGCGCCGGGATCGGCGTCGGGGGTGGGGCTGTAGTCTGGGAAGGGAAGGGAGCGTCTCGCATGGGGCGTCTCACAATGGGCGCTAGCGGGTGGCGTTGGAGGGGAGCGCCATCTCCGGCGTGATGATGGTGGGCGGAATGCCTTGGGGCAGGGTGGGGCGTGGCAGCGGGCTGGGGCCTTCCTTGAGCTCGATTTCGTCGGGCCGGCGGCGGTCC
>CAYVWB010000095.1:0-14513 GCA_964455395.1 uncultured Desulfovibrionaceae bacterium | reverse complement strand
AAGGACGGCCGGCGCGTCTGCCTGCTGACCAACGCCGCCCCGATATACAAGGAAGACGGCGTCTTCGACGGCTATTTCGGCGTGGACAAGGACATCACCCGACGCAAGGAAGTCGAAGACGCCCTGCAACTGCGCGTCCAGGAGCTCGCCGCACTCCACGAGCTCTCCCGCCGCATCAGCGCTGCGCGCTCCCTGGAGGACGTCGCGGCCCAGGCCCTCGACCAGCTCATGGAGCCCCTCGAGGCCGTCTACGCCACCTTGTCCCTCGCGCAGGATGAACCCTTGCGCACGGTGGCGCGCGTCGCGCGGCCCGGCGGCTTCGATCTCACCGCAGCCACGGAAACGCGTCTGACGGCGCTTGCCGCCGAAGCCGTCGAGACAGGCCGCCTTGTCACCCTGCCTTTGCTCGCGGCCAGCCCGGCGCCTCCGGAAAACGCTCCCGGCTGCGCACGCGCTTCTGGTCCCGCCGAGGCAGCGAGCTCTATGCATCCTGCAGGCCATCACGAATCCGCCGACCCCGCTGAATCCATCGAGTGGGCCTTGCCTGCTGGCGAGGCGGCCTGCGACGACGCCTCCGCGCCGGATTGCCGCGCCTGCCTGGCGGCGCATCCCCTGCAGCTTGCGGAAGGCGTCCACGGGGTCGTCTGCCTCGTGACATCCTCCGAGTCGGCGCTTTCGGCGCAACACGAGTTCTTCGCCGCCATGATCCTCGTCATTGCAGCCCGGCTGGATACCGTCTTGCTCCACCAGCGGTTGCGAGACCACGCCGGCGACCTGGAGCAACGCGTGATGGAGCGCACCCGCGATCTGGAGGAAATGAACGAGCGGTTGCTGGAGGAAATCGAGGAGCGCAACGCCGCCGAAGCCGCCATGCGCGAAGCCAAGGAAACCGCCGAGCTGGCGAACCTCGCCAAGAGCGAATTCCTCGCCAAGATGAGCCACGAGATCCGGACTCCGCTCAACGCCATCATCAACATGAGCGAGCTCGCTCTGCTCTCCTCCATGACGGAGGAACAGCGCGGCTATGTGCAGACGGCGGCCGCCTCCGGCAAACTGCTGCTCACCATCATCAACGACCTGCTGGACCTCTCGCGGGTGGAAGCCGGACGGATGGAGCTGGACGCCGTGGACTTCGACCTCCACGAGACCATCCGCAGCGCCCTGGCCTCCATGGAGGGACACGCCGCGCAAAAAGGCTTGGACTTCGCTCTCCACGTGGCGCCGGATGCGCCCCGCTTCGTGCATGGCGACCCCTTCCGCGTCCAGCAGATCCTCCTGAACCTCGTGGGCAACGCCCTGAAGTTCACGCAACAAGGCGGCGTGGTCGTCCGGGCCCTGGCGGCGCTGCCGGACGCCTGCCCCTCCCCCGCCGAAGCCGACGCAGGGGCGGCGCCGGACCCCCGTCGCTGCTTCGCTCTGGAGGTGGAGGACACGGGCCCCGGCGTTTCGCCACAGCACCGGGAAGCCATCTTCGAGACGTTCACCCAGCTGGACAGCTCCACCACGCGGCGTCACGGCGGCGTGGGCCTGGGGTTGCCCATCACGCGGCAGCTCGCCGAGCTCATGGACGGGGCCGTGGAGTTGGAGCAAGCCCCAGGCGGCGGCGCGCTCTTCCGCTGCGTGCTGCGGCTCGCCCCTGCGACGGGAGCCGCCCCCTCAGCCCACGCGGCAGCCCTGGCGGCGACGCAGGACGCAGCTGCCCCCCCCTTGCGTGAACAAGCATTGCGCGTGCTGCTGGCCGAGGACAACGAAGCCAACGTCACCGTGGCTACGGCGCTTGTACAGAAGCTCGGCCACGCCGTGGAAGTCGCCCACACCGGGGAAGCAGCTCTCGCCATGCTGCGGACGCGGCCTTTCGACCTCGTGCTGATGGACCTCGAAATGCCCCTCATGGACGGCTTGGAAGCGACCCGCCGGCTGCGCCGCGGCGAAGCGGGCGAGGCCTCGCGTCGGGTCCCTGTCATCGCGCTCACGGCGCACGCGTTGGCTCGTTACCGCGAGCGCTGTCTGAACGCCGGCATGGACGACTTCATCACCAAGCCGTTCTCCATCCACGGCTTGGCGCGCGTGCTGGGGGTGGCGCCTGGCGCTTCGTTCTCGCTGGACTCCCTCCGCGGCTCCGACGTGGCGGCGCCGGTCGAGCATGTCGACTCCTCCGCCGCCGGCGTCCTCGATCGCTCGGTCATCGAGGCCCGCTTCGATGGCGACGCCCTCCTCTACGACGAGATTCTGGAACAGTTCCTCGCCATGGCCGATGAACGCGCCACCGCGCTCACGGACGCACTCCGCCGTGGCGACCTCGAAACCGTCGCGCTGCTGGCCCACACCCTGAAGAGCAATTGCGCCACAGTGGGCGCGGAGGCGTGCCGCACGGCCGCGGAACACCTGGAGCATGCCGCTCGCACGGCCGAAAGCCCACGCGCAGCCCCCTTCAAGGACTCGAACGACGCTGCCCACGCGCCTGCACCCGGGAAGACGCCGGACGACCCCGCCTTCGAAGCCATGCGCCTGAAATTGCTCCACGAGCTGCATCGGGTGAAGGCGGCGGCGAACGCGCCATCGTGACGCGTTCGCGTCGGGCGCTCTCGGCGCACGGCCGACCGCCCAGGGAGGAACGGCCGACGCCGCGGCCCTTCGTGCGGAGCCCGGCCGGCGCCTCCTTCCCGATGGGCTGGCGGACCTGCGCGGACGGGGCGCGCTCCGCCCCCAGCCGCGCTCTTCGGGGTTGGGACAAAGGGGCAGTGGCTCAGCGCCGCGCCAACGCGATCACGGCGCAGCCGCGGCGTGGGCTTCCTTGAGCCGCGTCTCCACGTAGGTCAAGAGATCTTCTTCGTAAGCGTCCACGTCGAAGCAGATGGCGTCCTCGCCCAACAGCCCTTCGGGCACTTCGTCGCCGAGCTCTTCGGGGTCCGTCACCAGATCGCGGTAGAAGCAGACGGAGAGCCAGCGGTTCGCCGGGTCGTCGTCGATGACGTCCACCATGGCGAAGAGCGCCCGGTCCTGCTGGTCGGGATGCGAGACGCGCAGGGAGTAGCTCACGCCGGGCCGCGCGTTCAGCGCAAGCGCCACGCCGTCCAGGGACTTCAGGGTGTTCAGCAGGCGCTCGAAGGCGGCTTTGTTGCGGCTTTCAGTGTCGGTCCATTGCGCCAGAAAGGCGTCCAGCTCGTTCATGAAGGCTTCCTCACGAGAATGGGCTCGGGTCGTACCATGCGGGGCTTCGGGACGGAGTGCGGCCTGGAAGACAGCGATTGCGGAGTTCACGGCGGTCTGCATTGCGTTGCGAGACCAGCCGGCGCCCCGTGCGTCGCCATGTTCATCCCATATACTGGCGGGGTTTGGCAAGCCGTCTGTGGACGCGCCCGAAGAGGCCCTGGGGCGCCGGGTCTGCTGGATTCATTGGACATCGCGAAACGATTGGGGACGCCATGCCGCCGCACGCGACGAAAGACGCCATGCCGCCGCACGCGGCGAAAGTCAGCGCAGGAAAGGCGGGGGCAGTGTCTCGCGCAACCGCTCCACCCGGCGTCGGTTCTTGCCGAGGTCCCAGTACCCCAGCCGGGAAGCCGAGCGGACATGGACCACGCCCTCCCCGGCGGCCAGACTGAAGGTCACGTCGTCCTTGAAGCCCAGGGGGGTGCGGAAGACCGCGTGGAGGAAGCCGGGGCCTTCCCGCTCCAGAGCGTGGAAGCCGTCCACCCGGGGGAGGGCTTGGCGAAGGGTCTCCCAGGCGAGGTCGGCTTCCCCTTCGAAGGCCAGGGGCGCCACCTGCCTGCCCCCTTGCCGAGCCATGCTGGAGACGCAGTTGGGCGACGTCGGGCACGGTTCAAGGCTTGGGCCTTCGCCAGGCGTCCCGTCATGGCGCATGGAGGACTCGGCGGCGCGGGCGGTCCCCTGTTCATGATTCGCGTGAGTCGCGCCTGGCGTGGTCTCGTTCATGGGGGGCGACATGGTCAGCAGGAAGAACACGACGCCAGTGATGGAAAGGAACGCGGCGCGGCGTGGTGGACGACGCGTCACGGCGCCGTCACCTCTCGCACCAGGGGCGTCCGGCGGCCACAGACCGCGCGGTAGGTTTCGTCCGGCCAACCCACCGCGATCACGGCGTGGATGGTCTCGCCTTGCTTTTCCGTGGGCAGACCGAGGGTGCGTGCGATGGCGGGGTCTTCATGCATGGCCGCCACGGCATAGCCCACCAGACACGTGCCCAGGCCCAGGGCATGGGCGCCCAGCAGCATGTTCTGTGCGGCGAGCAGACAGTCTTCGGCGGGGCAGCTGGCGCCTGCCGTCGTCCCGACAAGGATGGCCGCCGGCGCGCCGTGGAAGAGGCGGTCCTTCTCGTCCTGACGCCATTCGGTCAAGGCGCGCTCCACCGCGTCATAATAGTTGTGACGGTATTCCTGCAGCTGGGGCTTCCCCGTCAGCTTCAGGGCGGCCCGCAGCCAGGGTTTCTCGGCCATGCGGTTGAGTTTTCCGAAAAAGTCCGCCACCAGGTTCGCCATATGCGCCACGGCGCGCCGGTCCGGGAGAATGGAGAACGTCCAACGCTGGCTGTTGGTCCCGGACGGCGCCGTCACGGCGAAGCGCACCAGGTCGTCCAACAAGTGCCGCGGCACTTCCGAGGATGTGAAATTCCGGCAAGAACGACGCGAGAGCAGCAGCTGATGGAGCGTCGCCGCGGCTTCCGGGCCGCCGTGACCCGGCGGCGACCACGTCGTCTTCGCGGGGAAGGAAACCGGCGCGGCGATGTCACGATCCAGGCCTTCCACGCGGATGGCCTCCACAGGACAGACAGCCTCGCAATGTCCGCACTGGAGCGATTTTTCACCGGTGACACGGGCCTTGTCCTCGACCATGGAAAGCGTCTGCGAGGGGCACACGGCGATGCACTGGCCGCACCCGATGCAGAGCGTCTCGTCCACCACCGTGGTCACGGGGCCCACGGCGGGCGCTTGTTCGCGCAAGACGTGCGAGGGCATGGTCAGGAGGCCGCCTGCGCCGCCAGCGCCGCTTGCAAGGCCCGGGAGAGCGCGGCCGCCCCGGGGTCGTCCACCGCAGCCGCCTCGCTCTCCTGGGCGTTCACCACCTCCACGGCGAACTCTGCGACGTTCTCCGGGGGCTCGTAGAAGAGGATCATGAACGGCACCTGCTGGCCGGTGCGGATGTTCACATTGGTCATGAAGATGCCCACTTCGTCGTTGAGCAGGCCTTCGAGGTCGTCACGGCTGAACCGCTCCAGTTGATTCAAGGGCACGGTGACGCCGGCGACGATGCGCTTGGACGTCAAGGGGACGCCGGCGTCATCGAAGAGGGTCGCTTCCACCGTGATGAAATCCTTGGGTGTTTCCGTATTGTTGAGGACGAAGCCTTCCACCACCAAGACCTTGCCCATGGCCTCGTTGGCGACGAAATACTGCCGCACGTTGCGGAAGCCGAAATCCTTGGCGTCAGTCTCCGCGGAGGATGCGGGAGGCCGGGAGGCGTCGGGCGCCGGGGGCTCGAAGGGGGGCGCAGGCGCCGTTCCGGTCATTGGCTCCGGACTTGGCGTCGGACCCGGTTCGGGACCCGGCTCGGGACCCGGCTCGGGACCAGCCGTCGTGGCCGGCGGCTCCACGGGGGGCGTCGCCTCGGGCGCAGGCGCTTGCGCCGTGGGTTGTTCCGGCGTCTGCCAGGGATCCTTGGTGGGTCCGGCGTCGCCGGCCGCGCATCCCCACGCCAGGCAGCATGCGACGAGAGCAAGCAAGGCGAGCGCCTTGCCCCCGCCGAGACCGGATCGCCTGCATGAGACGGGCGCGCCGGCGCGCCGGGAGGCGCTGGTGAGAGACATTCCGCCGACGCCCGCATTCGCAGCAGGGAATTCGCGACGGGCGCGTACAGAGTGGTCCATGAGCTCCTCCTCGATCAATCCCCAACTCGTCTTCGGTCACACCCTCCCAATGTGGCTTGCGCCGCTTCGCCTGTCCAGGTTTTTTTGCGTGACGCCCCAACCCCAGCCGCGTTGCGAGGGTCACGGCCTTCTGATAGTGGAGTTTCCGAAGCGCCCGCGCCGGGAAGACCCGGCGGCTTCCCACCTCCAGGTCCTCGTCGAATGGGCCCACTAGGGACAGTCGGGACAGTCGGCCGCAAAGGCGTCGCCTGAGCTCGCCTTCCACCCATCAACCAGCAAGCAAGCCCGGAGCCTGGCCCATGCGCGTGGCCGTGGTCAGCACACTGGACGCCCGCGGAGGGGCCCCGCTCATGGCGTTGCGGCTGCACCGCGCTCTGCTCGCCGAGGGCGTGCGCTCCACCTACGTGGTCCGCTACCGGACCGTCCCGGACGAACCCATCGAACACCTTGCCGGCGCGGGGTCGAGCGAGGAGCAAGGGACGGACGCTCTCGGAGCGCTCGACGCCCTCACCCGAGCGCGGCCCGTTCTGCGCCGACTGCTGCGCGAGGAGGTGGAGGCCAATCGTTCCGAACGCACCAACACGTTTTTCTCCCTGCCCACGGAAGGCTTCGACCTTGCCGGTTTCGCGCCCATCGCCGCGGCTGATGTGGTGAACCTCCACTGGGTGGCGGAGTTCGCCACGCCGGAGACCGTGGCGCGGCTGCTGGCCGTGAAGCCCGTGGTCTGGACGCTGCACGATCAAAACCCGCTCACCGGAGGCTGCCACTACGACGCCGGCTGCGAAGGCTGGTTGGCGGACTGCGCGCCGTGCCCGCAATTGGCTTGCGACCGTGGCCTGCCTGCGGAGACGCTGGCCCGCAAGCGCGCTCTCTGGACCACATCGCTGACGCAACGCCTCGCATTCGTCAGCCCCTCCCGCTGGCTCGCCGAATGCGCGCGCCGCAGCCCGCTGCTCGGTGGCGCGCGGGTGGCGACCATCCACAACAGCCTGGATCTGCATGCCTATGCGCCCCCTGCCAAAGGCAAAGCGGCCGCCAAGGCCGCCCTCGGTCTGCCGCCGGAGGCCGTGGTGTTCTGCTGCGGCTCCAGTCTCTCGGACGAACGCCGCAAGGGCTTGCCGGAACTTGCGGCTGCGCTGGCCCACTTCCTCGATTCCCGGACGCGTCTGAAAGACGCCCCGGCGGTCCGACTGCTCACTTTCGGTCCGCCCTCGCCCTTGTTGCAGACAGAGGCTTTGGCCGCGCTGCCCCGCACGGATCTCGGCGCGCTCCATGGGGACGCCGCCTTGGCGGCCGCCTACGCCGCCGCGGACCTCTTCGTCTTGCCCTCCCTGGAGGACAACCTGCCCAACACCATGGTGGAGGCCATGGCCTGCGGCGTCCCGGTGCTGGCCTTCGCCGCGGGGGGCATGGCGGACTTCATCGAAGACGGCGCCACGGGACGGCTGGTTCCTGCCGGCGACGCCCACGCGCTGGGCGAGGCTCTGGTCGACCTGGGGGCCGCGCCGGAACGGCTGGAAGCCATGGGTCGTCGCGCACGCAGCCATGTGGAGCGACACTGCGACCCTGCGGTTCAGACGCAAACCTACCTCGAACTCTTCGAGGCCATGCATCGCGTCGCGTCCGCCGCCCCGGCCGCCGCCCCGGCCGCCGCTCCGTCAGCCGCAGAAAGCCCCGCCTTCCTTGGGCCCAGCTGCACCCCGCGACTTTTCGAGGCGTACCAGCGCGCAGCCCACGCCGAATTGACCGAACGGGACGCCGAACTGACGCGATTGCATCAGGCGGCGGTCGAACGCGACGCCCTGCGCGAGGAGCTGGCCGGAGTGCGCGCGAGCATCCCCTACCGACTGGGTCGGGCGCTCACGTCGCCGGCGCGTCTTCTCCGTGACAGGCTCCGTTCCGGGTCGTAACGGGCATGCCCCGGGGGGCCAAGAACGCGGGGATCATCCCGGCCACGCAGACATCCACACCATAGAGACATGACCTGCGACGCCATGCGACGACGCTTCCGATCAGGACCGCCACGATTCGGCGCACCCCGAGCGGCCGGCTTCCGCGCTCGTCATGGAGCAGCTCGCCCACGCAGGCGTCACCCGAACGACGGCGCCGGGTTTCGTCACGAAATGTTCACGAAAGCCGTCGGCTTTTCTTGACGGATGTCGGCGACTTCCGTATCGTCACGCTTCTAATCGGTGACATTTCGGTCAAAGGGGTGACTGCACTATGGTCCAGAAAATGGAATCCATCTGGTTCGACGGGAAACTCATTCCCTGGGACGAAGCCAACGTCCACATCCTGACGCACTCGCTGCACTACGGCGTGGGGGTCTTCGAGGGAATCCGCGCGTACGAGCTCGCCGACGGCGGCTCCGCGGTCTTCCGTCTGCGTGAGCACATCGAACGCCTGTTCCACTCCGCGCGCATCGTGGAGATGGCGATCCCCTTCACGGTGGACGAGCTCTGCGACGCCAGCGTGGCCACCTTGCGGGCCAACGGCCAGCGCAACGGCTACATCCGCCCCTTGAGCTTCATCGGCGCCGGGGCCATGGGCGTCCACCCCGGCGACAACCCCATCCAGACAGTCATCGCCACGTGGCCATGGGGCGCCTACCTGGGTGAAGAAGCCCTGGAGCGCGGCATCCGCGTGAAGACCTCCACCTTCGCGCGCCACCACGTCAACGTCATGATGACCAAAGGCAAGATCTGCGGCAACTACGTGAACTCCGTGCTCGCCAAACGCGAAGCCGTGGCCGACGGCTATGATGAGGGCCTCATGCTGGACCCTGCGGGCTACGTCTCCGAAGCCACCGGGGAGAACGTCTTCATCGTGCGCAAAGGCGTCATCAAGACCACGCCGCTGACCTCCATTCTCGAAGGCATCACCCGCGAGAGCCTCATCGCCATCGCCCGCGACCTGGGCTACACCGTGATCGAGCAGCAGTTCACCCGCGATGAAGTCTACACTGCCGACGAATGCTTCTTCTGCGGCACCGCCGCCGAGGTGACCCCTGTGCGCGAACTGGATCGTCGCGCCATCGGCAAAGGGGATTTCACGGTGGCCAAGCAGATTCAGAAAGCCTTCTTCGAGATCGTCCGCGGCGAGAACGACGCGTACGCCCACTGGCTGACACGCTACGCCGTCTGACGCCAACCCTGAAGCATTCGCGGGAGGGCGCGCTCATCGCTCGGGGCACGCCCCTCCCGCGCTTACCAAGTCGATTCGGCCACTTGCGCGTGTCGGACGCCCCCGTCTTCTCCCCCCTGGCGGATCGCCGGCTTGCGCCTGCCGCCGCTTTTCTTTTTCGAGGATTCGCGCTAGGCATGGGCTCATGAGCCAGTCGCTGACGGCAATACACCGGCCCCAACGGTTCGCAGACGTCGCCGGCCAGGAAACGGTCCGCGCCGTGCTCTCCCACGCAGCCGCCACGGACCGCATCGCACCCGCCTACCTCTTCAGCGGAACGCGCGGCGTGGGCAAGACCACCCTTGCCCGCATCTTCGCCAAAGCCGTGAACTGCGTGGAAGCGCCCACCGCCGAGCCGTGCAACGTCTGTGCGCACTGCCGGCAGATCACCCAAGGCGCGGCCGTGGACGTCATCGAAATCGACGGCGCCTCCAATCGCGGAATCGAAGACGCCCGCCGCCTCCGTGAAGACATCGGCTACGCGCCCATGGAGTGTCGCTACAAGGTCTTCATCATCGATGAAGCCCACATGCTGACCCGTGAAGCGTTCAACGCCTTGCTCAAGACTCTGGAAGAGCCGCCCCGCAACGTCACCTTCGTCATGGCCACCACGGAGGCGCACAAGTTCCCCGCCACCATCGTCAGCCGCTGTCAACATTTCGTCTTCAAACGACTCCCGGCCGCCGGACTGCAAGCGCACCTCGCCGCCGTGCTGACGAAGGAAGGCGTCGCTTACGAAGACGCAGCGCTCGCCTTGCTGGCCCGGCGCGCCGCCGGCAGCGTGCGCGACGCCATGTCCCTCACGGGGCAGGTGGCGGCGTTGGGCGGCGAGACCCTCACCACCGCGGACGTGCGCGCCATGCTCGGCCTCGCCGGAGTGGAAGTCTTCCAGCAGCTCGTGGCCGCCATCCACGCCGGCGACGCCGTGGCCGCCGCCACCGTGCTGCGCGAAGTGCTGGACCAAGGTCTGGACCTCGGCTTCTTCCTGCGGGAGCTCACCTCCGTCTGGCGCACGCTCTTTCTCCTGCGCGAATCGGGCGACGCCGCCAGGGCCATCCTCGACCTCCCCCAGGAGGAAGCCGATCTCTGGATGGACTGGGCCGCCCGCTTCGATCCGACGCATATCCACGCCGCTTGGCAGATGACCCTGGAAGGCCAGCGCCGTGTGCTCGCCAGTCTGGAGCCGGCTCTTGCGCTGGAACTCCTGCTGGTGAACTTGGCGTGCCTGCCGCGGCTGGCCCCCTTGGGCGGCGCAACCCCCATGACGCCCCCGCCCTCCGACGCACACGGCGGCGGCAGACGGGGGGACGACGTCCGCAACGCCAGCGGCCCTGGCGGCCCACGCGCATCCGGCGACGCTCACAGTCAGGCGCCACACCAGGAAACCACCCCGCGGCCTGCCGCCCCGTCCGCCTCTTCCACGCAGGCTCCCCCTACCGAAGCCCAGCCCGCGCGACCGACCGAATCGGGGCCGCGGGCCAAAGCGACGCCATCGCCTGCGCCCGCCCACGCCGCCATCGAACCCGTCGAGCCCATCGAACCCGTCGAGCCCGCCCACGCCGCAGGTTCTCCGTCTCCCCGCAAAGACGACCCAGCCCCGCCCCGGAACGAAGCCGTCGCGAGGGCGGAGGGTGCACGTCCCGCAGCCGACGCCCACTCCGGGAGCTGGGAGGCGCTCATGACGCGCTATCGCCAGGAGGCGCTGGCGGCGGACCTGCCCATGCCCCTGGTGAACGCGCACGCCGCGGTGGACCTCGCGCAGGGGGAGGGGGTGGTGCGCATCGCCTGCCGCTCCGCGTATCACAAGGATCAAGTGGACGACCCCGAACACATGCGTCGGCTCCACGCCTTGCTGCGGGCGACCTGGGGCCGCGACTTCGCCGTGGAGACCACGAGCGAGCGTGGCGACTACGTGGACCACAAGACCCTGCGCGACGATGTGAAACAGCGCCCACTGGTGCAACAGCTCATCAACGAGTTCGACGCCCAATTCGTCGACTGCCTCCCCGTGCGCGGCGACGGGGCCTCCTGAAGCCTCGGGAGCGCCGCGCCGTCACCTCATCATCCACTCAAGAAGGAGCGCCCCATGCGCGGAATGAACGAGATGGTCCGGCAGGCCCAGCTCATGCAGAAAAAGATCGAGAAGGCCCAGGAAGACCTCAAGACCATGACTGTGGAAGCCTCCGCCGGCGGCGGCATGGTGACCGTGGTCGCCACCGGGGATCAGACCATCCAGAGCGTGAAGATCGACCCCCAGGCCGTGGATCCCGAAGACGTCGCCATGCTGGAGGATCTGATCCTCGCCGCCGTCAACGAAGCCGTGAAAAAAGGCAAGGAGCTCGCCGAACAGGAAATGGGGCATCTGACCAGCGGCATGAAGATCCCGGGACTGTTCTAGGTGGCGCACTCGAATCTGCCGGAACCGCTGGAAGATCTCGTCACCCGGCTGGCGGATCTCCCCGGCCTGGGTCCCAAGTCCGCCCTGCGCATGGCGCTGACCCTGCTGGCGTGGCCCGAAAGCAAAGCCCGCGACCTGGGCCGCGCCGTGCTGGAACTGCGTGACAGGCTCTGTCTCTGTGACGACTGCCACGGCCTGGCGGACAAGAACCCTTGCGCCATCTGCAGCGACCCTCGCCGCAGCCGCGACAGCCTCTGCCTGGTGGCGGAATGGGACAGCCTGCTCGCACTGGAGCAAGGCGGCTTCTACCAAGGCCTCTACTTCATTCTGGGCGGCCTGCTCTCTCCGCTGGAAGGCATGGACGCACGCGGCTTGAACCTGGAGGCCTTGCGTACGCGGCTCACGCAGGGGGAAACGTCCGAGATCATCCTGGCGCTGGGCGCCACCCTGGAGGCCGAAAACACAGCGTCCTACGTGAAGAACATGGTGGAACGGGACTTCCCGAATGTCCGCGTGACCCGACTGGCGCAAGGCATCCCCTTGGGCTCTGAAGTCAAGCACGTGGACAAGGAGACCCTTCGCCAGTCGCTGCTGCACCGGCAAACGCTCTAGCCATGCGCACTTTCTGCTTCGTTCCGCCCATGGCCTCCGTCTCCGGCGGGTTGGCGCAGATCCTCCAGCTGGCGGAGCTGCTCAGCGACGAGGGCTTCGAGGTGACGCTCACCTACCGCGACGCCGCCGGCCCCTGGACAGCGCTCACGCCGGAGCGCGTGACCCTCGTCCACATGGACCAGGCAGCCCCCGCCCCCGAGGACATCTGGCTGGTTCCGGAAGGCTGGCCCAACGCCCTGGCCCCGGCTCTGGGCAAAGCGCGCTGCGTGGTCTGGTGTCAGAACTGGGCGTACTTCCTCTCGGCGCTGCCCGAAGGCGTGCGTTGGCGGGACCTGCCGGTCCACTTCCTTGCGGTTTCGGAACCTGTGCGCTGGTTCATGCGGGAATTCGCCGGCGTGGAAAGCCAGCTGCTCCGGCCCGGTGTGGACTTGCGCCGTTTCCATCCCCACGCTCTGGAAGTCGCGGACGTCGCGGAAAACGCCGAGGCGACCCTGCACGGACCACTCGGCGTGGCGTGGATGCCGCGCAAGAACAAAGCCGTGGCGCACCAAGTCCGCGAGGCCCTGGAACACCGCCTGGCCCTGCGGGGCGCTCCGCCGCCGCAATGGGTCGCCATCGAACGCATGGCCCCCGACGAGGTGGCCGCCGCGTTGCGCCGGTGCCGCGTGTTCCTGGCCACGGGGTTTCCTGAAGGCTGTCCCCTGCCGCCGCTGGAGGCCATGGCCTCCGGGCTGCTGGTGGTCGGCTCCGCCGGCGTGGGCGGCTGGGACTACATGCGCCAAGCGTGGCGCCGCGGGGGATTCGCCTTTTCGCCACCGTACGCCGCCCTGGAAGGCGCAGCCGGTCCCCTGGGCAACGGCTTCTTCACCGCGGACGCCGACGCGCCGGCCATGGCCCTGGCGCTGGATGACGCCTTGATGTTGTTCGAAACACACGACGCCTACGCCGCTCAGGTGGTCCGCTCCGCCAAGACCACGGCGCAACGCTATGATCTCGAGATGATGCGCCACGCCGCCACGACGCTCTGGAGACGCGCTGCAGGGAACGACCTCTTCGTCAACGCCGGCTGAACGGTTGACAAAACATCCCTTTTCCAGGTTGACAAGGTGACGGGTTGACAGAGGACGCCGCCGCACCGTGATGTGACATCACCCGCGACGGTCGGCATCCATGAATCGACATCAACCTCAGCCCATGGCCCCTCGCACGAACGATCAAACCACACCCAGCCCCATGCCCGCCAAGAAACGCAGCGCTCCCAAACCGGCTCCGGCAAGCCTCGGCCTCCCGCTCGTGGGCGTGGAGACGCACGCGCATCTGGACATGGAGCCCCTGAAAGACGAGCTCGACGGCGTGCTGGACCGCGCTCGCGAAGCAGGCGTTTCTCGCGTCGGCCAAGTCTTCCTGGGACCGGACGCCTATGAAGCAGGACGCCATGCCTTCGCGGAACGCCGCGAAGTCTTCTTCACCCTCGGCGTACACCCCCACGAGGCCACCGCCGCAAATGATGACGCCCTTGCGCGCATGGACCGCGCCTTTCAAGACGACCCGCGACTCAAGGCCCTGGGCGAAATCGGGCTGGACTTCTACCGCGACTGGTCCCCCTTCCCGGCGCAACGTACGGCCTTCCGCCATCAACTCGCCCTCGCCAGAGAACGCGACCTCCCCGTGGTCATCCACAGCCGCGACGCCCACGACGAAACCATCGCCACCCTCGATGACATGGGCTTTGCGGACCGCCCCGTGCTGTGGCACTGTTTCAGCGGAGGGCCCGAGCTCGTGGACGCCGTGGCCCGCCGCGGCTGGAGCGTCTCCATTCCCGGCGTCGTCACCTTCGCCAAGAACGAAGCCCTGCGTCGCGCCGTGGCCGTGGCCCCGCTGGAGCGTCTCATGCTGGAGACGGACTGCCCCTTCCTGACCCCGGCCCCCTACCGCGGCAAAACCAATGAACCCGCCTACCTCGTCTTCACCGCCAGCGAGGTGGCCTCCATCCGCAACGTGACTCCGGAAGCCATCTGGCGCGCCGCCGCGCAGAACGCCACGTCGTTCTTTGCTCTCGACAATGGCGCAAACGAACCGGACATTTCCCGATAAAGGACACCCCATGGCGTTTTTCTCCAAGCTCGCCTTCTGGAAAAAGGAACAAGCCGACGCCGAAGCCGCGCGCGACGCCGAAGCCCCCGACACCACCGAGACGACCGAGACAGCGGAAACCAAGGCGGCTGACGCGCCTCCCGCAGAGGAAGAAGGCGCCTTCGTCATCGAGGGGGTCACCGACGACGAGGGCGCAATCATCGAAACGGACGTGTCCCAGATATTGGAGCCCGCGCCCATCCCCGAGCCGAAGCCGAAGCCAACGCCCGAGCCCACGCCCGCGCCTGAGCCGGAGCCAACGCCCGCGCCTGAGCCGGTGCCAAAGCCAACGCCCGAGCCAAC
>CAYVWB010000094.1:0-14544 GCA_964455395.1 uncultured Desulfovibrionaceae bacterium | reverse complement strand
GCGGGACGTCGGGATCGGCCAGGAAGCCGTCGGGTAGGAGGCGTGCCGGACGCCGACCGGTGACGCGGCCCAATACACGGCGGACCTCGTCGCCGACTTTCGTCTCGTAGTAGACGAACTCGCCGACCTTGACCGTCTGAGTTCGGTCCGGGCAGCCAGGTAGTCGGGGAAGAAGACAAGGCAATGTCGTCGTCACCGTCATATTCGAGGCACGGTTCTGCAGCGGGTGGGGACCTCGGATCGTTTTCGCTCCAGGCGGCGGTTCAGTTGATCGAGGATGTCAGACATCTCTGCTCGTGGGGTCTAGATTTTGGCCACAAGAAAAATGATTAGCAGAAGTCAGTTACCCCCAGCTTCGGCTACACAAGCTCATACCAGATTTGCCGATCATCCTTCGGATCTCGATGCATAATATAGCGCTGGTCAATAACGCGCTGGCGATACCCGATGGCTGCTTGGATGCACAACTTTATCTCTTCAGGACTGAAGCTGGATTCGTCCTTTTTAGGGAAGAGGAGTTTCAACAACCCACTGGTAAGCTTCTTCACACTTTTCTCGTCTCTGATCGTCACATTTTTAAGTGTGACGTTCTGATCTATTATGTACTGGTAATCTCGTTGCTCTCGTAGGCCGTGGAGAACCTCACAGAAGTAGTCAGCGGCAAATCCGTAGTAGTTTGAAAGGTGCTCATCTGATCCCTTGATCACGGCTAACTGCCAGCCGGGCACAAAACCGGCTAGGCGGTCAAAGAACGCTTTGTGTTGCATTGCCTCTGGCAACAGCTGAAAACAGGGGAGTTTGTCGAAGTCGTCTTCCAAACCCTCAGGTAAGTTGCCAACCAAGATCACAGACGCCCCACTGGGAATCTCCATTCCCAGACGATCGTATTTGCCGCTCTCCATGAATTTCAGCAGTTTGTTCACTATTTCTTTGGGCATCCCCCTCCCAACCTTGTCGATCTCATCGAAAACAACTGTGTCATAAAGTGCCAGTATGCCTGCAGTTCGTGTGTTGGCGTTGTAGAAGAGAGCAGCGGGGGAAATTACACTGCCAGAGATCACCCTTGCATAAGCTGATATCTTGTCAAATGTATAAGTCTTGCCCGTACCTGGTGGCCCCAATTCAAGCATATGGGTATTCATCTCAACCATGGGGATAAGTCGAGAGATTATTAGCACCCGCTTATCAGAGGTATAGGAATATGGGTTTAGGCCCACGCTGCTAACTAGGACCTTGATCCACTCTTCGGTGGTGAACTCTGGGCGACCTTCAATGTAACTGCTCAGACTGAAATTCGAGAGTTGGAACGGCTTGAAGTTGACCAGATGAATCTCTTTGTTCTCTGGAATATATTTTAGTACACCACGACCCCAAACACCATCAGTAAGCAGACGCGGATGAGCCTCTAGAATGTCTCGGTAGACATAGGCATCACGAATCCCCAGACTAGGAATGTTTACCTTATGTGTTTGGCTCTCAGTCCGAGCAAGAGAAACTTCCACTTTGAATCGGTCAATCAGCTTATACTCACCAGTGTGAATCAGTCTGTCTTTAACCAAGTTTTTCTGCTTACGCTCTGGCATGTGGAGACGAAGCTGCTCATTTATCTGCCGAATACCCTCTTCAACGTCGTCATCTCGACAAAACATGGCAATGAGATATTCAGCCACAAAACGAGGCAGCTTGGTCGCCTCAAGGTGTTGAGCAATTGACTTGTTGACGACAGCTCCAGGGTAAACCCTTTCCAGTTTTTCACTCCACGAATCACTAGGCATCCTTGTCTCCTAATCTCAGAACAGTTCTCGTTTGGTCTCTAGCTCCATTTGTTCACGTCGGCTTATAGCAATGTCAGCCAGGTATCGTTTCTTGCACTCCATTTCTTCCGACAATCCGACGCTGTACTGCAATACCACGGAGAGCGCAACTTCCCCCGATTGCCTTGGATTGACTGGCACTTCAGTTGTCACAGTAGCACCTGCAAGGACTGGTTCCATCTTGAATTCCCGAACTCGCAACTCCGGAATAGAGAGATTCCCTGTTAGTTCACCGTCGTTGTCATTGCCAATGCTGACCAGAACCGTGGAGGTCTGTTCTTTTCTAAGCTCGTCCAATCCGGTAAGAAGTATGGTGGGAACGATCAAGCGCCTTTCCTCGCTGTATCTTAGAGTGGCAAGCGGTACAATGGTTTCGTAGAGTGAGAAGCCGCCATGGACATAAAGACCATTACCTCTGCGCAAGTAACCCATGTTCCGAGGTGAAAGCCAGGCGACAATATGGCGACCTTTTTTGTCCTGTCGGGGCAAACCATATTCTGAAGCTTGCTCTCCCCATATAACGTGCCAATCATCTTTGTGAGCTCTATAGAACGCCTTCACTTGCTGCTTTACAGCTTCAGCATCTTCTACATCCTTAATTAAGACAACCCGACCCACTCGACCATGCCGCTTTATGTAGAGGTCTGGTTCAGTATACGACTTAAGTGCGGTGGGCAAGGATTTCTGCTCAGACCATCTAGTGTAAGCACAACCATGATCGGCGGTCACAACCAACCTGAGGTTGCTGGAATCGAGATGAGCATTTTGGCTGATTTCATCAGCGAGCGTTTCGACTAGTAAACGCAGGCTCGTCGAGATAGTTTCTTGAAGAACCTCGTCTTCGCTCTCGTGGTGGGCAGCTCTGTCAATACTCGTGTAAATCACCACGTAGTGGCGCGCTGGGAGGCTTAATGCCTCCTTTATGTCGTCTGTTGTTCCATTGACATAGACGTATTGATGAGGAAGATGCCTTATTCTTCTATTCGTTGTGGATTTGATTTCTCGGAGTTGATCAGCATAGCCAAGTACTCTTGCTGCCAGCAGTGCTTCCTCGTCAGGGTCTACGTCCACACCATAAATGTCATCCAAGAAATCAATCAACTGCAATAGCGGAAATTTACCAAGAGCCGCCCGACGCGAGACACTGGTCACTGTAGGCAACATCGCCAATCCTACTGAATCGCCAGAATCTATCTGATAACCACTCTCTGCCAGATGACGAGCCAGGCGCTGCCACCAATCCCAACGTAGCCCATCGACCACCAAAAGGATGACAGTTTCAGGAACCTCTGCAATGTCAGTCGCCAGTTGAACTGCCTGAGTAACCATTCTTGCTTGACTCGGGTCGTCCAGATATTCTGGGAACTTGTTCAACAGCCAGTCGCCGTACTTGTTATTCAGCACCTTGTTGAGATAAACGAATTCATCTTTCAAGTAGTCGACCTCGCCCTCAAGTCCCGATGGGCAATCTCTCTGCAACCTATAGAGTATGCGCTCACATTGCATCATAGAGGTGCAAGTTCTCCACCATTTGTCCATCACTGTGGGCTTTACGGAGCGTAGCCTGTGCAGTGTACAAGCCAGATTCACGAAATCATCCACCCACTCCCGATAATCATCAACTGGGATTGCTTCTTGAACAAGAAGCAAGTCGAACTTTTCAGAAACGAGACTCGAAGATGTGTAGTATGCCTTTGGGTCGAATTTCCCGGTTTCATAGTCGTCAACTAGACTATCGCAAAGGCGGCGAACAACACTTTGGTATTCACTGGGGAAAAAGCCATTCATGCGGTCAATATATTGATCGAGCTCATTTTCAGGGTTCAATTCGTCCAATTCTCGCCGGATAAGTCTGTCTATTTCCTGCACCAATGTGTTCAACCGCCCATCTGTGTACAGCCGAGTAGTCAGTCGCTCCAATACAGATCTACTTCTCGCAGAAAGCTCCGGCTTTATCCACGTTCCCACCAAATCACCGGATAGGTTAGTGATCAGAAACCTGATATGCCCTGCCCCATACTGTTGAAGTAAGGAACGAGCGACGAGTTGCATAGCTGCTTGCCTGCCGGTTCCATCCGACATACGTTTAAGCAAGAGTTCAATCAATTCGCCAGGGGCTCCATCTGGATGAGCCTGGTTCCATTTCCCTATTCTTTCTTCTACAACTTGCATCAGGTAATCATCCGCAAATAGACGCTCCATCTCCCCCGTCAGCAGAAAGTCGAACCAATCTATCATCCAGTTTTCGTCGCCAAGCATATTGGTTCGGAGCCACACTTCGCAGTCGGTTACCTTTTCCAACGCACAGTCAATTAGCCACTCCTCATCCCATTCATAGATCTCCGTATCGTCTGCGGGGAGATCTGAAACGGAATGAATCCCCCAAGCCAGAAGTCGTTCGTTTGTAATATCTTCAGACAAGGGATCTCGGAGTACCGTCTGGATTGAGGGACGCGGCGATGTGTCTCGATAGTTCACCAAATGGGCGGGCCAGGCCCGAATGTCCTGAAAACCATAGAGCAAGCTGTGTCTCCGCACAACGATAGTCAAGGGAAGTGAAACACTATCGTCTCCTGCCTTCAAGCGCTCAATCAAGAGGCGTACGGCACTGTACTCGGCAGCATTACTTACCTTGTGCTTGTCAGTGCCGATAACAACCACTGAGTAGGGATCGAACACTATGTTGATCAAGATAGCCCGTTCATCAGCCATGCCTCACAAACTTCTCCTTCTTGACATTTGCCAACCAGCGGCTAACTTTATCGCGGAGTTCTGGGTAGCTGTACTCGGCCAACCCCTGGCCGTGCAGAAATTGTGTAAATGAGCTGGCTAGATCATCTACACACACCCTGACTGGCGGGGGGGGCGGCGGTTGATAGCCCTGGAATCTTTGAACTAGCTCGACCAGTCGAGTTGCCATTCCAAGCAACCTTTGTACGACTTCTTCGCTTTCCAAACCTTGCCCCTCTTGTCGCATTATTCCAGTGAAATCTTGCCATAATTGCCGGCTCGCTGATTCCTCTTCCTCGACAAGATATCGTCGGAATTCGTCTTCCTCGTCAAGCGATATTAAACGCTCCAAGCATTCTTGAGTGGAAGCTTGCAAGGTCTTGGTCAAAGCATTCGATTGTTGGCGTAACGCCTTAGATTCCTTCTCGCTATCGCCCTTAGCAGAAAAAGCCTCACATTTAGGACAAGTCACGGCAGGGAATCCTGGTTGCTGCCCTACTTCATGCGCTGTGGTGCGTACATTGTTGATTTGGCTTTCAAAGTAACTCGTCGTTCTTAGTCCAAATTGATCATTTAAGGGATTGAGGCGTTGCAGTAAAGAATATACAGGCGAGCTCAAAACATCCTCACCGAAAGCATCTCTCAACTGCATTATGATGTCGTGCTCAGTTTGATGTTCTTGTACGTAGCCATCCCAAAAAGCATATGTGCTAGTCACGAAAGATTGGCGGGCCTGTTTATCGAAGATGGTCTCCCGGCATTGGGTAAGCTTCTCAGCAGCATCCTTCGCTTCCTCTATATGACGCGGTGCAATCTCGTTTTCCGTAACCCGTCGGATTGACTTAAGGGCCTCAATGCAATCTAGTATCTGCTCCTTCCCGCTTTCATTGTCCTTGAGAAAGCTCACACAAGCGTCATCGACGGCTTGGAAGCGGTAAAAAGCAACGTTGGGATCATCCTCTGGATCACCAACTTCCCCTGGTTTTGGAGGCAATTCTTTGCACAAAGCGAAAACTTGATCATACGCACTACCAGGAACAATGTAGTCTGTCGAAGTAGCGACTTCGGATAGACCTTGCGTGAACTGATCCAGATAAGGAAGCAACAAATCAAGCTCTCCCAGCGCTTCCTGAACTGAGCCCAGTACCTGATTAACATACTTCCGCAAGAATGGGCGGACGTGATTGATCCACAGCTCTTGGTCATCCAAAGCCTTGGGGTCAATGTCCTTGTACCCTGGAAGTTCTATAGCATCTGCTATCATCTTCCAAACCGAGATCATAAAGTTGCGCAAGACCTCCGCGCTTTCCCCGGGAGGTATCACTTCGAATCTCGCGTCTTTCTCCTTCGTGATTAGCTTAGCCAGACCATCCGAGGGCGACGTTTCCACTCGCTTGGTCTTCAAGTCAATGATTGCTCCCTTCTTTAAGGCCAGGTACGTGGAGACATATACCTCTATGAGAAAGTCAGGTAGCCCATACGGGGGAGTTTCTAAGGTATCATAGAGTGTCCTGAAAGGTTGGTTATCTTCGCTGAGTAGATCCATCACTTCGCGCCAAATATCGTAGGCTGGGTCAGTGACATCCGGGGTTGTCAAGGAAGCGATTTGTCCCCCAGCGTATGGCTTCATGCTGACCAAGCCCATAGCAGGCATTCCTTGTCGAATGAAGCGTGAACTGATCGACTGGTCACTATTAGGCAAGGTCTCAGTGCGGTTGGCGATAAGTCCGTTAATCACAGGGTTGATGACTCCACGACCGCTCACCGATTCCATTTTGATACGGGGGAACTGAGGATACAAATCAGTGAAAAGATGTTTCACTGCTTCTTCAAAAATCTGAACGGTCGTTCGACGGCGGCCGATGTAGTACACGTAGTTTGAAGCTTCGAGGAACTCGCTCAAGCTCTCTTCCGCAGCTTCCTCTGCCTTCTGTAGCCTGGAGTTGACAATACGCATCCTTTGCTCGTGTGCTACTACCTCTTCGGACTTCGCGATCTGACGTAGGGCAGCCAGCTTCCGAAAATCCGAAGCGTTGAGCATCATTGTCGATTTGGGCAAGACAACACAAATGCCTGTCTCAGATAGCTTCTTGGCTTGTTCCTCCAACTCCTTCGAAACGCCATCATATCCTTCCGCAAAGCCGGGAACGATGAAAACGAGTTTGGCTTCAGCTTTTCGGGCAGGAGAAATCTCACTGGCTTCTTGCAACCACTTTACGTCGCGCCATTCGTGTTCGAGCGATCGTTTCACAATTACGGTCACCGAGGACGGCGCATTCATCAAGGCTTTTCCCCGGATGCTTCTCAAACTTTCTTTTCTCAATACATCTTTCAGAACCTGATTGGGATTGATCTTATCGCGTTCAGCAATGGCGGCATCTATGTCCCACCCGGCGCCACCGAGGCCGAACCAATACTGCTCTGTTTCGGTGTCATAGTGGATGCTCTGAGGACGAATGGCGCGCAACTTCTCTAGCGCACCTCTCAGTAGTCCGGTGTCGCTGATGTTAAGCGTGTCTGCCAATTGTTCGGCGGTCATACCAGTGACGGCGCCGACTCGCAAATCGGCAACTGTGCTGTTGACGTACTGCATAGCCAGGCACTTGAATGTGCGCATCGCCAATTGATCGCTGCCTACCTCACCCTGGGTAGTGTTGTACGCAACCACGAGACCAACGTCTCGATCTTGATCCATATCCGGCAAGAAATAGTCAAACAATTCGTCGGGCGTGAAGACGTTCACTCGACCATTAGTGAGCAACGAGCGCTCGTCAATTTGAGGCTTGATAACATCTGCAATGAACTGAAAAGCAGTCCTTGTTTCTCGACCCAGTCGAGCGGTGACTCCCCGCAGATAGCGCAAGGTGGCAGGATGCAGAGGGAAATAGGAACTGACAGGCGGCTCTGTACTCTCGTCTCCCAGACGTTCCATCACCCCCTGACGCCAATCGGCAAGCTGTTTCCTTACGGGTGGAATACGCTTCAGTTGGGCAAAGGGCTCTTTTCTAACCTCAAAGATGCGGCCCAGCAACTCGTCGTAGTCGCGGAATATGATATCGTGATCATCGAATCGTCCTCGCATCTTTTGATGATCCTCTCGCTCTTCGGGATCCATACCCTGTTCTCGCATAATCCGATCCAAACTCCGATGCATAGCTCCCACGAAGAGGTAGCGGTTCCGCTCATTATTGCAGAACTCGGCGAAGTTTTCCATTTCTCCCAGTGTGTTGGCCAGAGGATAGTGTTGCATAGATGAAACCAGGTATTGTGTCAGCTCGTCAATAATTACTGCAACGTCGGTGTAGCCCAGTTCTTGGAGTTCCTGTCGGATGCTGAAGAGTGAATTCTTCATATCCAAGCCCACTCGAGAGGGCTCCACCCCTACCACTGCTCGGTATATATCTCGATATATTTGCAACGAGGTAGGACGCAGATCCAACAGACCTTCTCGCAGTTGGGTGATTGTCATATCTTGACGCTCATCCAATTCGTCAGCAAAATGTTTGCCCGCGGGTTTTTCCATGATCCGCGCCAAGTGCTCTGCCGCGCTCGCGTATTCCGATTCAAGGACGATATCCTCCTTTACCTCGCGGGCTGCTTCCAGTAGGTGCTTGATCAGTAATTCCTTGAAAGGGAAGTGGCCTTGTCCCTTGGCGCTGAAATGGACGACCAAATATCTACGGCCTTTCATCTGATTAAAAACCCGAAGCACGTCCGCAAATCCACTGAATTTGGAATAGACTTGAGCCGATCGCTCCTTGCTATCCATAGCATCAAGCATCCCGGCCAGCATTAACAGGAAATAGGTCTTACCGGATCCATACTGAGCGGTGATCAAGTGAGAGCGATATTTGTAGAGGCTACTGAGAGTGGGCTCATGTCCTGGAAACTGACTACCCAGGATATCCACGAACAATTCAGCTAATTCTTCGGTCACAATGTAGTCTGTGATCAGTTGCTCAGAGCGCTCGGGCTCATCTACCCAGACCAGTTCTATTACTGGAGCAAACTGCTTCACCCGGACGACATCGCTGAACGTGGCTTGATTGATGTCCATCTTTAATGCTCCTCCTTACATCATTCTAGAAAACACGATTCCCAAAGCAGTTTCTGCTTGATCTGCAACGGCGGGTACAACTTGCCAATTCTCGGCGATGATCCGGCGATCCTGCGGTGTGAGATTTAAAACGTAGCAGTCTTCTTCGTTCCACCAATTGCTTTTTTCCAGGATGCTCTCACTGAGATAAGGATTCAGTTGGATGATCATAACAGTGGGATAAGGTAGATCGCGTGTGCGCCTCATCGTGCTGAAGAAGTTTTCCAATATACTTGAGCGTTGACCCGCTGCGATAGCTGTCAGAATCGCATCCAAGCCATCTATGAACACGGGGCCGGCAGGCTGCTGGCGGCTATATCTCTGTACCAACTTGGCTACGTCTTCAGGAGCTACTTTAGGCAGACTAGAATACCTCAGTAGTTCAGCAAAGCAATCGGTAGCGATATTGATGTAGCTGCCATCAAACTGTCTAACCACATACTGGGCTAGCCATGTCTTTCCCACGGCCACGGAACCTGCCAGCAACACAGGACGGTAGATGAACGACTCCTTGGTAAGGTATGATCGCATCCTGTCTAACAGGAGTTGCTGCGATTGGGTTGGCTTATCAGGTCTCACCCTAAACCTCCGCTAGAATCATTTCCAGAATATCCTCTGGAGTAATATGGGGATCTCGGCCAATTTGGTCCAAGCCTGCTGCCGTTTCAATCTTTACCAGACCTCGGTCCTCTAACTCCCGCAAAATAGATATCACTTGAAACTTCGTCAGAAAAAAGATACGCCCCACACTGTTGCTTCCCGAGACTATCTGTGAGATGGCTACTTTGGCTGTATTGGGGGGCCAATTAGTGTAAATGATGTAGGCGGCAATAAGGGGAGCAGGGCGTTGAGAATGCAAACTGTACAACTCGGATCTCTCGTTGCTACTTTGGATGGTTCTGAGATCTCCAAGACCTTCAGGCTCTGTAAGACTGTTCAAGGTATTGTTCACTGCCCCTCTAATAGTCTTTCTCTTACCTGACAGCCGATCACTATCGACTAATCCATCGACCAATTCCTCTTTTTCAAATTTTCCTAATTCTCCGTACTGATGTACCAGATAGTCTATGATAGCGTTGTTGCGACAAAGCCAATAGTATATAAGTTGAAGGACTTTCAACCACTTACCAGCCTCGTTCAGGTCGCGTATATGTGGGTAGAAATCAGTCACTGAACGAGCTCCTCTGCCCTCCAAGATATTGGCCATACAACCCCAATCGCTCAGGCTCCTAACTTTGCGCTGCCCCATAGCCAGCTTACGAGCGATATCTTCTCTGGACGCTATCCCTGAATCTCTCAACTCAGCAATACTAAACACCTTGTCAACTTCAAGCTTGAAGCCTTGAAACGCCGATCTCTTTCCCATTGCGTGATATCCTCCTCCTAAGCGATTTATAGCTCATCGCAATACAACTGTAACCTGAGCCTCCCAGATCTGTTGTAACACATACTCGACAGTTCTCGTGGCGACATATCTCATTGTCAATTGCTATGCGTCCACCATCTAGTGAGATAGCCTTATGAGGACACAAGCCTATACATCCCCCACATCCAACGCAATTCAACGCCTTATCAATTTGCTTCTCAACAAGCCGCTGAAATTCCTTGGGTTGCTCATCCGTAGGAATGGTAATCTTAAACTCTTCGCCGTTGACCTTTCCAGCCAGTGTTGTGCTACTTTCGGGGGAGCTTGAACTGAATGATCCATCTGAGCTTGTGTCAATTGGGCAAATAGGCTTCAACAGTTCAGGTAGACTGGACGGTATGCCATCCTCGAAGAAATATAGCAGAGTACTGTTACCATCGGAATATTGACTCGCCGGATATTCTGTTCGTTTTCGCGGTTTGCGCTGTTTCCAATATTCTTGATTCACCCATCCATCAATCCACTCTTTTGAATGATGGGCATATTCTTTCTTTGCATAATCTCCAAGGAAGCCAAGCCATCTTTTCCAGCGTGGAACTTGGTAGTACGAATTCAAATAATCATCATAGTCGGTATTATATGGACACATAAAACAGCCAAGTCTGGCATAACCTCTTCTGTAAAGTGGGTTGAAAGGCAAATCCTTGTAGTATATATACAGCCACACTGCCAAGGAACTCCAGTGAAGAATAGGGCGAGCAGCAACTTGACGGATAAACTTCTCTGATTGAAAGACTCTAGGATATTCACTTCGGCTTCTAGATTCAGCTTTACGGATTCCGTCGAAGCCTAATACATAATCATCCAAGCCACCCCAAAACAGATTTATTGGATAAGCTTTGAAAACAGTACAACACCACCTGAGTATCCTGCTGGGTGGGCCTAGTTCTCCGCTCATTTCAAAGATGTCGTTTGGAGATGCCCGTGTTTCTAAAGAGAGCGAGCGCGCTTTTGAAAAACTCTTAGCATACTGGACTGTTTCATTGTATTCCAACGTTGTGTCGGCGAAAAACAGCGTCACGTCCTCCAACACCTGTTGCACCAGATCTGCTACAACGGTGCTATCCTTGCCCCCAGAAAAGGACACAAAGCACTGCCGTCCCGGATACTGCTTTGCCGTTTTCCTGATGAATCTAATGGCTTCTTTTTCCAGTAGTTCAAGGACAGAGGCATTCGCTTTTACCGCTTTACTGAGATACTCTTCATAATCGTTTCTTTCCAAATCGGACTGGTTGACGCTATTGGCAGGATTCTCTTTCCTTAAAGCAATTTCACCATTTTTCATCGTGAAGAAGAAGAGAGTTTGTCCTCGGTAAATAATCCGTCGCCGGTTGTAAAAAATGTTATAAGGAATCTCAATATGCAGCCTGGCCTCAAGCAAATCTCGCTCTGGCTTGAAGACAGGTCTCATACTAGAGGCTGCATATATTGGCTTCTCACCTTCGCTTTCACAAATGTCGCACTTAGGCTTCTTGCCTACAATTGTGAGCAATGGCACTTCACACCTAGGACACCAATATACTTTTCCACATTGCGGTGGCTCGTTTGGCATACCATTCTCCTCTGTATCACTCAGCGAATTCACTTTTTACTGACCAAAGGTCTTTGAATGGACAATGTGCTCCTGCATCCTTGTGAAGGATTGCATGTCTGTTGTCGAGAATATTCAAACTATCTAGAAAGCCCTTGGCTCTTTGCAAGTCGCGATCTACTACAAACTTAAGCAGCATCACATCCTCAGCTAGACGCGGTATCAATTGGTCGATGTTTCTATCGTCACCTGCCACTTTCTCCAAAAACTTCGCCGCTATCCCATCTCGATATTGGCAAAGCAGGTCATGTATCGACTCTTGGTCGTACCGGCCTGCGAAACGGGGCGTGCATTCGTCAATCCTCAAGCACTCGAAGCAAACATCACTACCATCCTCAATTGCCGTTGGCGACGAAGATGGAATGTCTCCCAGCAACAGCCACCAGACCTCTCGTAGTTCACCACAGTCAATGGCATATCTCACAACGTCAAACATTGATGCTGGTTGAGTTGAGCACTCCGCAATCCAGGAAATGAACTTCTTTATCTCAGGTAGTGAAAGATAGTACTCACGAACGATGGGCAGTACAACGCTGGAGAAAAAAGGTGATTGACAAACTGTCTCGGCCAACCTCATAACATCCGCCCTCGCTGCCTTGCGCCAAGAGTGCTGTAGGCCTGCGATATAGCCTTTATCCAGGTACGTATGGACTGCGCGTTGAATATGCTGAAATCCTTCGGAGAGGCGTATTTCGCTTTTCCCTTTCACCCTAGTTACCATCCGCAAACGTGAGAGTTCTCTGAGGTACTGTCTCCAGTTAGACAAGCGATGAAATGACGAAACATCTACGGCCTCTTCCGTGTCTGGGAGGACGAGGAAAGCGGCTATCAGTTTATATAGCGGCATTTTGTTCAATAGAGAGTTGCAACGTCGTCTGTCTTGGTAGAAAATGGACGTTTGGACAGTACAGATACATTCAACCTTGTCATCGTCAAGTATGCAAACCCCATGTGCTATCAGATCGCTGACAAGTTCTTCGGTCTGGGTATGACTTAAACCATAGGAGGTTCGGATTTCCTTGATCTGACGAGGACTAACTATGCCACTTTGAGTGTACTCTAATATGACACTTTGCTTTACCTTGGATAAAGTAGTCATAAACTCTTCTCAGTCATAGGAAATCCCGGAGCATCCTGCTTCTTGCAGGATGTAGCAATCTCCCTAGAGCTCGCGTCTCGAGTTGGCGAATGCGTTCTCTGGTCACATTGAACTTTTGGCCTATCTCCTCCAGAGTTTGTTCCTGACCGTCATCGAGACCAAAACGCATTTCTACAATCCGACGCTCACGAGAGGTCAGACATCCTAGTGCCTCGTTCAGGTTCCTCTCTAGCGACCTTGCTGAAACGACATTCAAGGGTACACGCGCTGCCTCATCTTCTAAGAAATCCCCCAGAAGATCGCGAAGGCAAAGATCTTTCTCTTGGGCGCATCTAAGCTCCTCTGGATCGAATAATTGTTCTAAACATCGGTATTCATCAGGAAGATCATTGCTCATCACCACATCAAGCGAAAGAGGATTCTGTGCAATCTTCGCTATTTGTCTAGCCTTCTCCGCTGCTTGGCGTAATTTTATCCTCAAAAAAGGTCTGAGTGGCTGATCTGCTACCCTTGCTTTCTCGATAGCCAATTTGTCTTCTTTCTCAAGTAGGCCCATTTCTAACGCTATTTCATTCGAAGTGGGGTCTCGCCCTAGTCTCTCGGTCAGTCGTCCTGATACCAACCTGAAACGTCTCACTGTGTCATACATATGCACAGGGAGACGAATCAATCGCGCTTGGTTGGCAATAGCACGACGGATTTTTTGTCTGATCCACCAAGAGGCATAAGTGCTAAATCGATTGCCCTCTCTATAATCGAATTTTCCAACTGCCTTCATCAACCCCAAATTACCTTCTTGAATCAAGTCCAGAAGTTCTACTCCTTGTCCTTGGTATTTCATTGCCCAGTGTATGACCAGTCGCAGATTTGCTTCAATAAATTGGTTCCTTGCCTTCTCACCTTCTCTAATTTGCTCCTTCAGTCTATCTTTTGAAATACTGTTTACTTCATTTTCATTCAACTTCCAACGTGCTATTTCAGCCTGTTCGATCTTTTTAGCAAGAAAAACCTCTTCCTCGGCGCTAAGTAGAGAGAAATTCCAAGCATTTTGCTGGTAGAGATGAAAAGGATTGATTCCTCTCTCATCTTTTTCTGCCTCAATTTGGTCAACTTGGGGAAGTACCTCCTCGTCGAGTTCTGATAGAGGATCTTCCTCAAGGATCACGATTTCGTGGTCAACACTATAACCAATGAACTGTTCAATGTATCTCTCTGGTAGCTGGCTGATAACTTCTTGTTTGGAAATGAAGCCTCTGGCTGAAGCAGTTTTCACAAG
Organism: uncultured Desulfovibrionaceae bacterium; assembly: GCA_964455395.1. Taxonomy (GTDB): domain Bacteria; phylum Desulfobacterota; class Desulfovibrionia; order Desulfovibrionales; family Desulfovibrionaceae; genus CAYVWB01. Next base: position 512 of record CAYVWB010000094.1, on the reverse strand, counting down.
AAAGTGGAAAGCAGGCAGCTCTTGTAGAGGAACGGGAGTTTCTTCGTCAGTGGCGTGCTCGGCTAAACCTGCGCCGGAAGATTTCACATCCTCTTTTGGTGGTTCCTCCATCTCAGCCTTGGTTATTGCCTCATCTCTCTGGAAAATGCCACCAAATAGTTCATCAAAGGCCACAGCCTGTTTATTCTCACCAGTTTGATCAACTGCATTTCCCATAGTCTGCTCGACCCTTGTGTCAGATCAGTTCTCTATCAATGCCAGTGTCCCGAGGATATACACTTAGGCTGAGATGCACTTGACGGGGGTCTAGAACGTATAATTCCTCCACGTAGCACTTGCATAGATTATACGTGCAGGTAGGCGTATTTGCAATCAGGGTGTCTGCACTCTGCTGCCCCCACCCTCCTTGACCACCCGCACCACGTTGTCCGTATCCTGCTCAAAAGTATCGTCGTGGCTGATGACAAAGAGTTGGGAGAAGCCCTTGACGTCCAAGATCTGCCGCGCCAGGT
>CAYVWB010000093.1:0-14638 GCA_964455395.1 uncultured Desulfovibrionaceae bacterium | reverse complement strand
ATACCACCCCCACGGCGACGCTGCGGTGTATGATGCGCTGGTGCGCATGGCCCAGCCCTTCGCCATGCGCGACCCCCTGGTGGACGGACAAGGCAACTTCGGCTCCATCGACGGCGACGCCGCTGCGGCCATGCGGTACACGGAAGTGCGCATGGCCCGGCTCACCAGCGAGTTCCTGGCGGATATCGACAAGGAAACCATCGACTTCCGGGCCAACTACGACAACACTCAGCAGGAACCCTCGGTGCTGCCCACCAAGGTGCCCAACCTGCTTTTGAACGGCTCCGCCGGCATCGCCGTGGGCATGGCCACCAACATCCCGCCGCACAACCTCGGCGAACTCATCGACGGCTGTCTGCTGCTGCTGGACGACCCGGACGCCGCCGTGAGCCAACTCATGCAGCACATCCAGGGGCCGGATTTCCCCACCGCCGCTTCAGTCTTCGCGGGTCAAGGGTTGCGGGAAGCGTACATGACAGGTCGGGGCTCCGTGCGCATTCGCGGCGAACTGCACGTGGAGACCCGCAAGAAGGGCTACGAATCCATCATCATCACGGAAATTCCCTACGCCGTGAACAAGTCCTCCATGGTGGAGAAGATCGCTGCGCTGGTGAACGAACGCAAGCTCGAAGGCGTGAGCGACCTGCGGGACGAGTCCGACCGCAAAGGCATCCGCGTGGTGGTGGACCTGAAGAAGGGCGTCATCCCGGATATCGTCATCAACAGCCTCTACAAGTACACGCAGCTGGAGACGACTTTCGGCCTGAACATGATGGCCGTGGTGAACAACCGGCCGCAACTGCTAAACATCAAGCAGATTCTCCTCCATTTTCTGGACCACCGCCGCGAAGTCATCCTGCGGCGTTCGCGCTACGACCTGCGCAAGGCCGAGGAGCGCGCGCACATCGTGGAAGGCTTGCGCATCGCCATCGACAACATCGACGAGATCATCGCCATCATCCGCGGTTCGGAGGACCCGGCGCACGCCAAGGCGCGGCTCATCGAACGCTTCGAGCTCTCGGAAGCGCAGTCCCAGGCCATTCTGGACATGCGGCTGCAGCGCCTCACGGGTCTGGAGCGCGACAAGCTGGAAGCCGAATACGCCGAACTGCTCAAGCGCATCGAATACCTCAAATCCGTTCTCCAGAACGAAGCCGTGCTGATCGGCGTGATCAAGGACGAACTCACGGAGATCCGAGCTGTCCACGCCACCCCCCGTCGCACGCGCATTCTGGAGGAGGAAGCCTGCGGCATCGACATCGAGGACCTCATCCCGGACGAGGATGTGGTCATCACCCTCTCGCGGCGGGGCTACATCAAGCGCACCACCTTGGACAACTACCAGCAGCAGCGCCGCGGCGGCAAAGGCATCGCTGGCGTGCACACCTCGGACGGCGACATCATCCAGAACTTCCTCGTCACTTCCAACCACCAGTTCCTGCTCATCTTCACCAACCGCGGGAAGATGTACCAGCTGAAGGCGCATCAGGTGCCGGAGGGCGGGCGCACGGCCAAGGGAGCGCACATCGCCAACCTGCTCCCCCTGGAGAAGGACGAATGGGCCGCTTCCGTGCTCTCCATCCGGGAATTCAGCGAGAACCGGTTCTTCTTTTTCCTCACACGGCAAGGCGTGGTGAAGCGTTCCAGCGCTGATCTCTACGCCAAGTGCCGGCGCACGGGCCTCATCGCCGTGGGCTTGCGCGAGGGGGACGAACTCATCGCCGTGCGCAACGTGAGCGCCGAAGACGAAATGATCCTCGTCACGGCCAAAGGCCTTTCCATCCGCTTCATGGTGAAGGAAGTGCGCGCCATGGGCCGGGGCTCCACCGGCGTGAAGGGCGTGGCCCTGGGCAAGGACGACGCCGTGGTCTCCGCCGTGGTGCCTTCGCACGCACGGGAGAAGGGCGGCCGTTCGCAGATCCTCACCATCTCTCAGAAGGGTTTCGGCAAGCGCACCAAGCTGGAGCTCTACCGTCAGCAGTCGCGGGGGGGCAAAGGCGTCATCAACATGAAGACCACCTCCAAGACAGGCCGTGTTGTGGGCGCCACAGCCGTGCGCGAGGACGACGAGATCATCGTGCTGACCTCCACGAACAAGATCGTGCGCACCGGCGTGAAGGATATCAGCCTGGTGGGCCGCGCCACTCAAGGCGTCCGTGTGGTGCGCGTCGACAATGGCGGCGGCGTGGTGGCCTTCGACATCGTGCAGGAGACGCCTTTGGGGCAAGACGATGAGTAGTTCGGTCGATTCGACATGCGCTTCTACAGATGGGCTTGACGCTGTCCTCCGCTTCACGCGACGCGTCCTGCGGACCCTGCTGCTCGGCGTGTTCCTGCTTGGAGCCACCGCCGGCACGGCTCTTGTCGGCTGCGCTGCGGAGCCAGCAGGCGATCCCCTGCTGGAGGACGCACGCCATGCCTTCGGCGCCGGGGACTACGCCGCCGCCGAAGAATTCTACGAAGCCTATCTGCGCGAGCACGATGAAAGCCCCTACCGGTGGGAAGCGCAGAACCGCCTTGTGGACATCGCGTTGGCCGTGCGCCGCGACTACCCTCGCGCTGCAGCCAGACTGGACGCCATGCATCTGGAATACGGCGACGACGAGGCGCGAGCGCACGACTTGCTCATCCGTCTCGCCGAAGTCTACGAAGCCATGGAGCAACCGGCAAAAGCACTGGAGACATGGCGCCGCGTCTTGAAAGGCCCCACCCTCTCGCAGGCTGAAGCCGCCGCCATCCACGCGAGCATAGGCGACAACCACGCCGCCATGAAGAACCACGCCGCCGCCGCGGAGGCCTACGCCGTCTGTGTGGCCGATGCGCCGACAGCCATGCTGCAGATTCAGTGTCGGTACACGTTCGCCCAGGCCGTGGCGCGCGCCGGCCGCGCACAGGAAGCCGTGGTGGCGCTGCGCGAGATCATGCGCGACGACGCGGCGGACGCCGAAATGAAAGCCGTGGCGGGCTTCCTGCTGGCCGAACTCCTTGTGGACGCCGGCGAGACGGAGGAAGCGCGACGGCTGTTCGAACAGATTCGAGCCGACTACCCCAACCCCTACGTGGTGGACCGCCGACTGAACCGCCTGCAACGGTAGACTCCCCGCCGAGAATGCGCCACGGGTCATGCGGCGGTCACCGAGACTTGCTTCTTGATGGCCCCCCTATGGCCTCTCGGTGGCCCCCCGCTGGCCCCCCGCTGGCCCCCCGCTGGCATAGATGACCCCGGTGGCGCCAATCCCGACTGCCGCAGCTCCCACTCGTTGCCTGGCGCAAAGACCCCCCAACGCCGCGGTCCTTACCGGACAAGACCTTCCGAGAAATGCCTTTTCCCGGATGACGGTGAGATACACGCCCCGGCTTGCGCGCGAGCCCGGCTCTGGTGTAGTGTGACGTCCTTGCAGTGGTCCCGCAACGCCTTCGTATCGCGCGACCTCGTCAGCGCTGCAGGAGCGAACCGGGATCGACATCCTCCCGAAGGAGCGGACACACGGCGTGGACTGCCCATCCCGACCGCGAAACGGATCAACCCCCATGCACCCCTCGACTGACGACGCCACCCCCCACGAGCCCGGTTATGTCGCCCTGTGGCGCAGCGGCGCCCTGGCCCGACGCGCGACCGAGGCCGTGGCCGCGCTGGAGGATTGTCGGCTCTGCCCGCGCCTGTGCGGGGTGAACCGCCTGCGTGGGGAGCTTGGCTTCTGCGGTGTGGGCCGGCTGGCTCGGGTGGACGCCGCGCATCCGCACTTCGGGGAGGAGTCCCCGCTGGTGGGGGAGCACGGCTCCGGGACCATCTTCATGAGCGGCTGCAACCTCAGCTGCGTCTTCTGTCAGAATGCGGACATCAGCCAGAACCCCGCCGCCGGCCGGGAAACCACGGTCGAGGCGTTGGCTGCGCAGATGCTCGCAATGCAGGGGCAGGGCTGCCACAACATCAACATCGTCACGCCTTCGCATGTGGTCGCGCAGGTTCTGGAGGCGCTCGCGGTGGCCGCGGGGGAAGGGCTGCGCATCCCGCTGGTCTACAATTCCGGGGGCTACGACGCCGTGGAGACGCTGGCGCTGCTCGAGGGTGTGGTGGACATCTACCTGCCGGACTGCAAGTTCTGGAGCACGGAGGCGTCGTCGCGGTTCTGCGCTGCGCCGGACTACCCGGAGCGCGCGCGCGAGGCCATCGCCGCCATGCATGCGCAAGTGGGCGACTTGGTGACGGACGCCGCCGGGACAGCTGTGCGAGGCCTGCTTGTCCGCCACTTGGCGCTGCCCGAAGGACTGGCCGGAACACAGGAGTGGATGGCGTATCTGGCGTCGCTTTCGCCGCGGACGTACGTCAACGTGATGGACCAGTACCGGCCGTGCCACCAGGCGGGTTCGACGCCGGGTCTTTCTCGTTCCCTCACGGACGAGGAATATGGAGCGGCGCTGGGGTTTGCGCGCGCGCAGGGATTGCGTCTGGACGAGCGTTCGCCTGCGCAGGCCATGGCGTTGTGGCGTCGTCTTCTGGGTGGTTAGTTGACAAAATCGGGAAAAAAGGTATTTTTGGGGGGTATTGGTTTTACAATTTTATCAATACTTGTACGAATGACGACATGGTTGGCGAACGGTAATGGTCTGGAATCGTGCGTGAAGCCGACCATGGCCTTGTTTTTGTACACGGCAGAGTTCCCGGGTCTTGCTGATCCGTGAAAACACGCCGCCGCCGTCCGGGAGCATCCGGCTCCGTCGGCGTGGCGACAACACCATGTAATCCGGTAAATGGAGGATTTCTTGATGGAGAACGCTCCTGTCTTCAACTGCAAAAACGCCGATGACGTGCTGAAGGCCGTCAAAGACTACAACGTGAGCTTCATCCAGTTCTGGTTCGTGGACATCCTGGGGACGCTGAAGTCCTTCCAGATCACCCCGAACGAGCTGGAAGCCGCTTTCGAGGAAGGCATGGGCTTCGATGGCTCCTCCATCCTCGGCTTCACGCGCATCCAAGAGTCGGACATGGTCGCCTGGCCGGATCCCACCACGTTCCAGATCTGCTCCTGGCGTCCGCTGGATCGTCCGGTGGCGCGCGTCTTCTGCGACGTGAAGACCCCCGACGGCCAACCCTACGAAGCCGACAGCCGCTACGTGCTCAAGAAGGTGCTGGCGAAGGCTGCGGAGAAGGGCTACACCGCGTACTTCGGTCCCGAGCTGGAGTTCTTCCTCTTCGCGTCCCCCAAGTGCACGGACATCCTGGACGTGGGCGGCTACTTCGACGCGCCCCCGCTGGACCTGGCCAACGACGTGCGCCGCGACATCATCTTCAACCTGCAAGCCATGGGCATCCAGGTTGAGTACTCGCACCACGAGGTGGCTCCCTCCCAGCACGAGATCGACCTGCGCTACAACGAAGCCCTGGCCATGGCCGACACCGCCATGACCTACAAGGTCATTGTCAAAGAAATCGCCCGCAAGCACGGCTGCTACGCCACCTTCATGCCCAAGCCCCTCTTCGGCGAGAACGGCTCCGGCATGCACTGCCACCAGTCGCTCTTCAAGAACGGCAAGAACGCCTTCTTCGACGGCTCCGCCGCGGACAGCCTCTCCGCCGACGCCAAAGCGTACATCGCCGGTCTGCTCAAGCACGCCAATGAAATCTGCATGCTGAACAACCAGTGGGTGAACTCCTACAAGCGCCTCGTGCCCGGCTACGAAGCGCCCGTGTACGTGGCGTGGGCGCAGCGCAACCGCTCCGCGCTCATCCGCGTGCCTCTCTACAAGCCCGGCAAGGAAGCAGCCACCCGCATCGAGCTGCGCAGCCCGGACCCGGCGGCCAACCCCTACCTCGCCTTCGCCGGCATGCTCTGCGCGGGCCTGGAAGGCATCGAGAAGGGCTACGACCTGGCCAACGCCGTGGAAGAGAACATCTTCGACATGGGCCCCGCGGACTTCGAGCGTCATGGCATCACCGCGCTGCCCGGCTCTCTCCACGACGCCGCCATGGCTTTCAACGACTCCACCCTCATGAAGGACCTGCTGGGCGACCACCTGCACAGCAACCTCGTGGCCAACAAGATCAAGGAATGGGACGAGTACCGCACCCACATCTCCGAGATGGAGATCGAGAAGTACCTGCCCATCCTGTAAGCGCGCCTCGCTTGCTGTTTGCGCTCCGTACGCCCCCCGGCCGGTCTCCGGTCGGGGGGTTTTTTGTCGCGCGCGCTCCCCACCGTGTTTCCCGAAACCGCGCCAACAGCCAGACGATCGATCCATCCGCGTTCTCCCCTTGTGCGCAATGCGGCGTCCGTGCTATGGTCAAGGGTGTATTCCCCTGCTTCCATCATCCTCACCCCGCCTACAGCGAGCGTCGTCATGAAGAGCATCCGCGAACCCTATCCCTTCTCGAGCATCCGCAAAAGTCATGTCCTGCGCTGGTGGCGCTGCTTCGAGCTCACCTTCTCGGAAGTCGTCGCCTACTTCGACGATGCGCCCTACGTGGGGGACAAGAACCGCGCTCCCCTGGGAAACGTGCAGCACGTCAGGCTTCAAGGGGTCGAGGGCGCGCTTGTCGTCACCCCGGAGTGGATAACCTACGAATTCGAGGATGAAGACGATTTCTTCCGCAACGACCGCCAGGGCTTTCTCTACAATTGCGTGGAAGAGGCCTTGCACGACACGCACATTATGAGCCGCCGCCGCAACCGAGGGCGGGCGCGGTTGCTCCTCGCGTTGAACCTGGTCGTCATCAGCGCGGTGCTGTACCTCATCAACCCCGCGGCGGTGGCGGCCAGCGCAGTGATTTTCCTGCTCTGCTGGTTCCATGACGAACCCTTTCTCCACGCCTCGCTCTTCGGCATGTTGTGGGGCTTCGCCGGCGTCGCATTCTATCTGCAGTGTTTCGATGGCTATGGGGTGGCGGCGGCGTTGGCGCTCATCCCGGCAGTGCTCGTGGGGTGGCTGACCCTCGCCGGCCTCAACGACGCCGCCCGTCAGGAGACATGATCCACATCGCGCTCGGCCTGGCCCGGCAGCTCCCGGCAGCTCCGGATGGCCGCGCAGCATTGGGGGCGCACCGCGGGTAGGCTTTGACGCCGGAGCCCGAGGGCGCTAGATTGACTGCTGTCCAAGCGAACCCCCGCCGGAGGCAGCGCGTGTCCATCGTCTCGGTCAACCGACTTTCGTACAATTTCGGCTCCAATTGGGCCTTGAAGGATGTCTCCTTCAGCATCGACAAGGGCGACTACCTGTACGTGACCGGCCCTTCCGGCGCCGGCAAGACCACTCTGCTGCGTCTGCTCTTCGGGGTGCTGCCCGTCACCCGGGGCAAAGCCATCGTGAGCGGCTTCACCCTGAACGGCATCTCCCGGGGGCGGTTGCCCATTCTGCGGCGCCAGGTGGGCTTCGTCTTTCAGGATTTCAAGGTGCTGCCCAAACGCACGGTGGCGCAAAACGTGGCCATGGCTCTGGAAGCCCGGCTGATGCCGGAACCGCAGATCCAACGCCGCACCCGCGCCGTGTTGCGCAGTCTGAAGCTGGAGCACAAGGCGGACGACTACTGCTGCGGTCTTTCCGGCGGCGAGATGCAGCGCGTGGCTGTGGCGCGCGCTGTGGTGACGAACCCGCAGATTCTGTTGGCGGATGAGCCCTCCGGCAACCTGGACCCCGCGCTTTCCCTGCGTCTCATGGATGTCTTCAAACATTTCCACAGTTTCGGGACAACAGTGGTGCTGGCGACCCACTCGCAGGAGCTGCTCTCCTATCACCCGGGCGCAAAAGTGTTGCGGCTGGAAGCGGGGCAAGTGGTGAGCGCCAACTGGCCGGGCGCTGCAGCGTATCATGAGGGGCGGCGGGTCGGCCCCCAAGGCGGCTTGGCGGCGTTGGGCAAGGAGGCGCAGCCATGATGACGATCATCCTGCGGCGGCTGCTGCAAGGCGTTCTGGAACTGAAGATGAACCCGTGGGCGCAGCTGATGACGTTGGCGGCGGTCACGCTCATCGCGTTTCTGGGCGGACTCTTCCTGCTGGTGCTGCACAACATCAACGAAGAGATGTTGCGCATCCGTGGCGACGTGCTCTTCCAGGTGTACTGGGAACCCGGCGCGGACATGGAGCGGGTGCGCGCGCAGTGGGGGGAGTTTTCCTCCCTGCCGCACTTGCTGGACCAGCAGACCTTCACCCCGGACCAAGCCTTGAATGCATTGTCCCAGAGTCTCGGCGAAGCGGTGGATCTTTCGTGGTTGAAAGACCGGCAGCCCCTGCCGGCCACGGCGCTGCTCTCCTTTGCGCCGCGGCTGGAGGAGGACGCTGACAACGCTGCCTGGTCACAAGAGATGCTTAGCTATTTCAAGGAATTGCCAGGAGTCGCCACGGTTCGGTACAATCCCTTGCGTTCTGAGCTCATGGGCGCGTGGTCCAAGCTCTCGGACCGTGTCTTGTGGCCGCTCATCGTCTTTCTCGTGGTGGTGGTGGGATTGGTGGTGGGCAACACCATCAAGCTTTCCCAGCTGTTCCGGCAGGATGAGATCGACATTCTGCGCACTGTGGGCGCGCGGGAGTGGTACATCCACCTGCCGCTTGTCGCCGGCGGGGTGGCGCAAGGTCTCGCTGGCGGGGCGGCTGCATTGTGCATGCTCAAACTCGTGCAGTTGGCGCTCAAGAACGTGCTGAATTTCCCCCCTTTCTTTTTCCAGTTCGCCTACCTGCCCTTCAGTCAGGTGGCGTTGCTGCTCGGCGTGCTGGCTACCATGGGCCTGTTCGCCAGCTGCCTGGCTGTCCGGCGCTAGGGGCGGGATCCTTGCGTCCGCACAGGGGAGGCGTCCCGTCATCGCAACGGGATTGGATGCATCGTGACTTCGTGGACGCAGGCCGCGCGTGAAGGTGGGTTGTCTGCGCGGGATTCGGAACGCTTCCGGAGGTGGACTCCACCACGGCGTTTTTGCCGCTCCACGGCTGGGTAGCGACTGGATGGAAGAAGGGATGCAACCGAAACGGGAGGCCAGACCAGCGTCCCCGACAAATCCGATGGAACAATCCGAACGCAGGCGCGCGTCTCTCCAGTCGAGACCGTCTGTGACACCGCTCGAGGAGATGACATGCGAAGCAAGATAATGACCGGCGGCGTGGAGAAAGCGCCCCATCGCTCCCTGCTCTATGCGCTGGGTCTGACCCGTGACGAACTGGACAAGCCCCTGGTGGGCGTGGTGAACGCCGCCAACGAGATCGTTCCGGGGCACATCCATCTCAACACCCTGGCCCGCGCCGCCAAAGACGGCGTGCGCTCCGCCGGGGGCGTGCCCATCGAATTCCCGGCCATCGCCGTGTGCGACGGTCTCGCCATGAACCACGAGGGCATGCGCATGAGCCTGCCGAGCCGGGACGTCATCGCGGATTCCATCGAGCTCATGGCCACGGCGCATCCCTTCGACGCGCTCGTGCTCATTCCCAACTGCGACAAATGCACTCCCGGCATGCTCATGGCCATGCTCCGGCTCGATATCCCGGCAGTGCTCGTCTCTGGCGGCCCCATGCTCACGGGCCAACGCGAGGGCGACGCCGTGGACCTGATCTCCGTCTTCGAAGCCGTGGGTCGCGTCAAACGCGGGGAGCTGGACGAGGATGCGTTGGAAGATCTCTCCCGCAGCGCCTGCCCCGGGTGCGGTTCCTGCGCTGGCATGTTCACCGCCAATTCCATGAACTGCCTTGCGGAAACCATCGGCTTGGCCTTGCCCGGCAATGGCGCCACCCCGGCCGTTTCGGCGGACCGCGTGCGGCTCGCCAAGCTGGCGGGCGCCGCCGCCATGGGCTGCCTGGAGCGCGGTTTGACCCCGCGGGACATCGTGACGGAGAAAAGCGTGGCCAACGCCGTGGCCATGGACATGGCCCTGGGGGGCTCCTCCAATACGGTCCTGCACTTGCCTGCCATCTTCCATGAAGCCGGCCTGGAAATCGATCTGCACGTCTTTGACGAACTCTCCCGCAAGACGCCGAACTTGTGCCGCCTCTCCCCGGCCGGGCCGCATCACATGGACGACCTGCACGCCGCCGGCGGCGTCCCCGCCGTGATGGCGGAGCTCGCCGAACATGGGTTGCTGCACACGGACGTCCAGACGGTGACAGGCAAGACCGTGGGCGAGAACCTGCAAGCCATCAAAGCCCGCATCCGCAACCCCGAGGTGATCCGCACGGTGGAAAATCCCTACTCCGCGCAAGGGGGCATCGCCATCCTCACGGGGTCTCTCGCGCCCAATGGCGCGGTGGTGAAGCAATCCGCCGTGGTGGAGTCCATGCGTCAACACACGGGGCCTGCGCGTGTCTTCGATTCCGAGGAAGACGCCGTGACCGCCATCCTGGGCGGAGCGATCAACCCGGGCGATGTGGTCGTCATCCGCTATGAAGGCCCCAAAGGCGGCCCCGGCATGCGGGAGATGCTCACGCCCACGTCCTCCATCGCCGGCATGGGCTTGAGCGGCGAAGTGGCCTTGGTGACTGACGGTCGTTTCAGCGGGGGCACCCGCGGCGCGGCGATAGGTCACATTTCCCCTGAAGCCATGGAAGGCGGTCCCATCGCGTTCGTGGAGGAAGGCGACCGCATCGCCATCGATCTGGATGCGCGCACCCTGGAGGTGGAAGTGGACGCCGCCGAGCTGGAACGCCGCCGCAGCACGTGGAGCCCGCCCGACAAACCCTTGCACTCGCCGCTGCTGCGCCGCTATCGGCAGCAGGTGCGTTCCGCCTCCTCCGGCGCCCGTCTGGAGGAATGAGCCATCAATGAGCGCCGCCTGCTTCCCACCTGACTCCGAAGACGCGCAACGCCGCCGTCGCTTCGCGTTGACCCAGCAATTCAAGCTGTTGGACAAGCTGGTCTCGCGGTGGCCGCGGCGTCGGCAGCGGGTGCTGGAGGTGGCCTGCGGGCACGGGCTGCTGCTGGAGCATTTCTGGAAGTTGGGCTTCGATGTGACCGGGGTGGCGCTGACCCAGGCCTATCTGGAGGAAGCCCGGGCGCGGTTGGGTCGGCGAGCCGATATACAGCTCGCCGCGCCGGCATGCCTTCCCTATGACGACAACGAGTTCGATTACGTCCTCGCGCTCACCCTGCTGGAACGCCTCCAGACCCGCGAAGCCGTCCGCGAAGCCTTGGAAGAAGCCGTGCGGGTTGCGCGCAAGGGCGTGCTCGTCAGCTTCCCGAACAGCTTCTCCCTGCACCGCGCGCTCTCCCTGGTGAACCGTCGGTGGGCGGCCCGCTCGGCGAACCTGGAGCCCTTGTGCGGACATCTTCTGGATGATGCGGCAGTGAAGCCGGCCGACGCCACGCCCGGCGATACGGCCGCAGGTCGCCGCACGCTCCGGTACGCGGGAGGGGAGACTCAATCCCGCTCGAAGTCTGCGAAGAACCCGGGCAGTCCGCTCAGCATGGCGAGTGACGCCGGCGGCGAGGCCTCGGACAACCCTGCCGCGCCCGCGCCGAAATGGCTGGCGCCGTGGGTCGTCACGTCCATTTTGTACGAGGTGGCGGGTTCCCGCCCGACGCAACGCGGTTCCTGTCTTGCGCTGCCGCCGCAGTGGTGGCGTGAAGGACTGCCCTGGCGGCTGTTGAACGGCCCCTTGCCCTTGTGTGTGGGCGGCTATGCCGCGGTGCGTGTGGATCTCATCGAGGAACCGCCGCTGACTCCCTTGGCGTTGAAGGCGAAACGGCCTTCGGCGGCTTCGGGACTGGTGCGCACGCCCACGACGCCGTTGGGCTCCATCCGCCAGTCGCATGTGCACGAAGCCGACAAGGAAGCGCCCAACCCCCGGTCGTCGCAAGCCTTTGACAAGGCCCAGCCTTCCGGGTAAGCAACACTTCTTTTCACCGCCGGTCGTGTCGTCCCTGGCATGGTGTCGCCGGCGTCCTCATCCCGTGGCGAATTCATGAGCAAGATTACTCGCATCAAAGGCTTCGCGGATCTCTTTCCGCCGCAGAGCGACGGCTTCACCCGTCTTGAACGCACGGCTGCCGGCGTCTTCCGGCGTTACGGCTACCAGGAGCTGCGCACGCCCATTCTGGAGAAGACGGAGCTCTTCAAGCGCTCCATCGGCGAGGACACGGACGTGGTCTCCAAGGAGATGTACACCTTCGAGGACCGCAAGAACCGCTCCCTGACCATGCGGCCGGAAGCCACGGCCGGCGTCATGCGCGCGTACATCGAATCCGGCCTTGCCCAGCGCGAACCCTTCTCCAAGCTCTACACCATCGGCCCCATGTTCCGGTACGAGAGACCGCAGAAGGGCCGCATGCGTCAGTTCCATCAGATCAATGCGGAATGCCTCGGCCTGGACTCTCCCGTGGTGGACGCCGAAGTCATCGCCATGTTGTGGGATTTCCTCACGGCGTTGGCCTTGCCGGACCTCCACCTGGAGATGAACAACCTGGGTTGCCCGCAGTGTCGGCCTGCCTACCTCGAGGCGCTCAAGAGCTATCTGGACGGTCTGGACGACGAAGGCTGGTGCGAGGACTGTCTGCGCCGCAAGGCGAGCAATCCCTTGCGCGTGCTGGACTGCAAGGTCCCGGGGTGTCAGCCCCGGCTGGAGGCGGCCCCGGCGCTCACGGAGACGGCGTGTCCCGTCTGCGCGGAGCACTTCGGCGTCGTCTGCGCGCTGCTGAAAGCCGGAGACATGCCCTACACCATCAATAAACGACTGGTGCGCGGACTGGACTACTACTGCCGCACCACTTTCGAGGTGGTCTCGGGGTCCATCGGCTCGCAATCCGCCGTGGCCGGCGGCGGACGGTATGACGGCCTGATCAAGAGTCTCGGCGGACCGGACCAGCCCGGCGTCGGCTTCGCCTTGGGCATGGAGCGGCTCATGCTGCTCATGGAAGATGTCCCGGAGCGCCGCCCGGACTTCTACATCGCCGTCCTGGACCCCGCCGCGCAGAGCCGCAGCTTCGTGCTGGCGCGGGAGCTGCGCGACCGCGGCCTGACAGGCGAGCTGGCCCCGGAAGTCAAGAGCCTCAAAGCGCAGATGCGGCAAGCCAACCGCCTGCGCGCGCACCACTGCATCCTTTTCGGCGCGGACGAGCTGGCCCGCGACGCCGTGCAGGTGAAACGGCTGGAAACCGGCGAGCAACACGATCAATCCATCCAGGCCGCCACGGACCTCGACGCCCTGGCCGCGGCCCTCCGTCAATGAGTCAAGGAGTGAAGCACACCATGGTGAACGAGCACGCAGCGCCCGAAACGCAGGCGACCCAACAGGACGCCGCCGCCGTGCAGGCCGAACACGCCCGGCAGATCGAGCCCCTCGGCGACTGGCGCCGCACCCACGACAACAACACCCTGAGCCTCGTCGACGACGGCGCGTCCGTCTGTCTCATGGGGTGGGTGCAGTTCCGACGCGACCATGGCGGCCTCATCTTCGTGGACCTGCGCGACCGCCGCGGCCTGACCCAGGTGGTCTTCAGTCCGGACGACGCCGCCGAGGCCCACGCCCGCGCGCACATCCTGCGCACGGAATACGTGCTCGCCATCAAAGGCGTGGTGCGGCCCCGGCCCGAGGGCATGAAGAACCCCAACCTCACCACCGGCGAGGTGGAGGTGGTCGTTCACGAGTGGAAACTGCTGAACACGGCGCGCACCACGCCGTTCCTCATCGAGGACCGCGTGGAGGTGAGCGAGAACCTCCGTCTGCAGTACCGGTATCTGGACCTGCGGCGCCCCGCCATGGCGAAGACCTTCGAGCTGCGCCACCGCGCTTCCCAAGCCGCCCGGGCCTTTCTGGACGAGCAGGGGTTCTTCGAGGTGGAAACGCCCATCCTCACCCGCTCCACCCCTGAAGGCGCACGGGATTTCCTCGTGCCCAGCCGGCTCAACGCCGGAGACTTTTTCGCACTGCCGCAGTCGCCCCAGCTTTTCAAACAGCTCTGCATGGTGGCGGGCATGGACCGCTACTATCAGATCGTGCGCTGCTTCCGGGATGAAGACTTGCGCGCCGACCGGCAGCCCGAGTTCACCCAGATCGACATCGAGCTTTCCTTCGCCGACGAAGCCCAGGTGATGGACCTCGCCGAGGGCATGGTCAGCCGCATCTTCCAGGAAACCCTCGGCGAAGACGTGGCCGCGCCCTTCCCCCGCATGACCTACGCCGACGCCATGGAGCGTTACGGCGTGGACAAGCCCGACACCCGCTTCGAGCTCTACCTGCAAGACGTCACCGATGTCGTGAAGGACTCCCAGTTCCGTGTTTTCGCCAAGGCGCAGCTGGTGAAGGGCCTGCGCGTTCCCGGCGGCGGCGAGCTGACCCGCAAGGAGATTGACGACTACACCGAGTTCGTGAAGATCTATGGCGCGCAAGGCCTTGCATGGATCAAGATCAAGGAGGACGAGTGGCAGTCCCCCTTCGCGAAGTTCCTCAGCGAGGCGGAACGTGAGGGCCTCGCGCAGGCGCTTTCGCTCGAGGTGGGCGACATCGTCTTCTTCCAGGCCGGCGCGGCGGAGATGGTCAACGCAGCGCTCGGCGCCTTGCGGCTGGAGCTTGGCAAGCGCTTCCAGCTCATCGACGACAACGCCTTCGCTTTCGTCTGGGTGACGGACTTCCCGCTTTTCGAATACGACCCCGAGGAGAAGCGCTATGTGGCGCGCCACCACCCCTTCACCTCGGCGCAGGACCCCGAAGCCCTCGCCGCGCCCGAGACC
>CAYVWB010000092.1:0-14639 GCA_964455395.1 uncultured Desulfovibrionaceae bacterium | reverse complement strand
AAAGCCTCCCGGCGGCCTTTGCTGCTGGGGCTCGGCTTCTCCCTGGCGCTCCACGCTCTGGTCGTCGCGCTCACCCTGGTGGAGCTTCCCGGCTTCGAATTCTTCCCTCGGGACGAACCGTTGGAGGTGGTGTCCCTTACCCTGGAGCATTTGGAGATCCCCCCGCCGCCAGAGCCGGAAAAGGCGACGCCGACGCCTCCCCGGCCGGAGGAAACCGCGGACTCTGCGCCACCGTCTGCGCCACCGTCTGCGCCGGAAGACGTCGCGCTCATCAGCGCCAACAAGACGGACGCCGCGCCCCTCGTCATCCAGCAAGGGCAGCGAGCCGGCGATATCGTCCTCAGGGAAGGGCCGGAAATGCGCCTCACCATGCGGATTCTGGGCGCCGAAACCTACACCACGGAGGACTACCTGGGCGATTACGCCATCCGCGGCGAGGACCGCTGGGTCCGCATCTCCCGCACCGGCGACGCCCTGTTGTTTTACGACTCCCGCACGGAGATGCTGCGCAAGCTGACGCAATTCGGCGACAAGATCTTCACTTACGGACCAAGCCTCAACGAGGCCACTCCGGTGGAAGGCTCCATCACCTTCCTGCCTGTGAAACACCGCGCCGCCACGGGGGATACGGAAATCCCCAGCCGGCTCATCTGGTTGCCCGAGTTCCCACCCATGAAATTCGGCGAGCGCATGCGTTTCGAGGAGCGTGGCGTGCGCGTGGCCGGGGAACTCACCGGCCAGCTCACCACGCCGCCCCGTCCTGTGGCGCAAGGCTGGCCCGCCGTGGTGTGGGTTCCGGACAGCGGCTGCCGCACCTCCTTCGACCACCGCATCGTCACGCGGGAGCTCGCTCTCGCCGGGGTGGCTGCGCTCACGCTGTCGCCGCCGGCGTGTCGGGGTATCGTTCCGCCCGGACCGGGAGCCCCCCTGGTGGAAGCCGAGCATGTGCGCCTCGGGCTCGACTACCTGGCGCGGTTGTCCGGGGTGAACGCCACGGCGCTCGTCGTGTGGGCGCGCAACCACGGCGTGAGGCCCGCGGCGACGTTCTTCCGGGAGCAAGCCCCCGCCGCGGCTGCGGAGGCGGCTTCTCCGCAGCCGGCCTTCGCCGTGCTCACTCTGGAAACAACGGCTTTCGACCCGGCTGCGCTGGTGCGAACGGCCGCGCCCTCCTCGGCGACATTTCCCCCGACGCTCTGGCTGACGGTGGGGGACGCCCCCGGCGAGACCGCAGCGGCGTTCACACACTCGTGGGATGACGTCCGGCTTGTGCGGTTGACGCCCCCACGGCGGTACGATCCCGCTCCGGCCCGCGACCTGGACCGGCTGAAACTGCTGGGACACGTCTACGCGCGGGCGTTTCTGGAGTGGCTGCGGGACCGCGGCGTGCTGCCGCCCAAGGACGCGGCGGAGCCAGAGGGAGCCGTCCCGGAAAACGCCTCGCAGGAACGAGAGGCCGCGCCGTGAGGGCGCCCCCGCTTGTCTTGACGCACGGTGGCGGCGCCACGGCATCGCCCTTGTGAGCATTGCAGCGCCTGAGCCGTTCTGCTGCCTGCGTGTCGCATCGATGGGTATGCACGGCGTTCAGGTCTTGATGCGCGCACAGTGGTGCAGGCTTCCGCGCTGTCCATCACAGTAGCACAACATCGTTCGAGTTTTCCTGTGCGCCGGCAAGCGGGATCCACCGTCTCCCTGCCCTCGGCGCGGATGGACGCCCTGAAGCGAAAGTCGTGCAGGGTGATGTCGTATGCTGATGAATACCGTTCATGAGATAAGCATGTGCTGCTGTCGTGCAGCTCGGCGACAGTGCTTTGCCATGGAGGATGGTGTGGCCGATCCCGAGCATGGCGTGCCGAGGGGCATCGCGCGTCTTGGGGGGGGACTCGTCGCGACATGCAGGTCGCCGGCGTCGGCGCGAAAGTTGGTTCTTTCGGGCTGAGGCGTCATCTTGATCGCTTGACGAGCCACCAGGTGGCGAGCGCGTTCGTCATGCGTTCGTGGGTTCCCGGACCGAATCGTTCGGCGACGCGAGAAGCGACCCCCGCGCTCCCGTCGTCTCCAATCCCGGGACGTAGAGCCGGAGTCGTCCATGGAGCAGATCCGGAAAGGACTCGAAAAGGCCGAGGGCGAACCGCGGCGCAAAGCCACGACGCGATGGGAGCGAACCCAGTCAGCCGGGGAGCCCCGCCGCGAAAACGAGTCTGAGGCAGGGACTGGGCGCGCCGGAACCGGCTCCATCCCAGGGGAGGCGCCGGAGGAGGGGAGGGCGAACCGGGTGGACAGCGGGCGGCGCCGCACCAGGAGGCGCAGTCCGGTGCGGCGCCCGCTGCCCGCCGTCTTCTGGAGGGGAAGGCGGCGCTAGGCCGGCCGCGGCGTGTTGGCGAGCGCTTGCATCACCCACGCCATGTTCTTGCCGAGGTTCGTCATGGTCTGCATGCCTTCCTCGTCGTCAAGCACTTCCTGTTCGGCCAAGCCGCGGCCCATGTTCCAGTAGATGGAGCCGGGGATGATCATTTCGCTCATGCCGAAGAGCGCGTTGATGGCGGTGTAAACTTGATGCGCGCCGCCGCGCCGCACGGCCACGACGCCCACGCCCACCTTGCCGCGCAGCATGCCGCCGTTGGCCAAGGCGGTCATGCCGCCGCGATCGATGAGCGCTTTGATCTCCGTGGAGACATTGGCGAAATAGGTGGGTGAGCCAAGGACGACGCCGTCCGCCGCAGCCATGCGGTCGATACACTCGTTGATCACATCGTCCTTGATGACGCAGTGGCCGTCCTTCTTTTCCCAGCACTGCATGCACGCGATGCAGCCATGCACGGCCTTGCCGCCCAGCTGATAGAGTTCCGTTTCCACCCCGGCCTCGCGCAGGGACTCGAACAGTTTCTCGATGAGGGACGCCGTGTTGCCCTGCTTTCGGGGGCTGCCGTTGAACGCGATGACTCGCATGGGGACCTCCTGGAAATGCCTTGCGGCGTTCGTGGAATGGTCACATCGTACCAGGAATCGCGCGACGGCGCATCAGGGAGAGCGTGTCCGAAGAACTGGCGTCGCTCCTTTTCGGCGAGACGTCGCCACTGCTCCGGAACACCCTCCCATGCCGCGTCCCAATGGTTTCGGATGTGCTTGGAGGCGTTGTGCGGGGCCTCCTGGACTGGTCGTCTACACGGGCGGCGCGATGTGCGCGAGCACCCGCATGGCCGTGGTCGCCTCCACGCCGTGTGGTTCGGCGATGGGGCAGAGCGCGTTGTCCCCGGTTTTGGCCGGAATCTTGCCGCCCTCGTGCAGGAAGAAGCCTTCCCCTTCGATGACGGTGAGCGAGACGAACCCTTCGTCTTCGTGCTTGTGGAGGGGCAACGTCTGGCGCGGCTGGAGGGAGAACTGGATGATCTTCACGTAGGGCGAATCATGGATGAGCGTCTTGTTGGGGCCGGTTTCACGGAAGTCGCCCGTGGTGGTGAGCTCGGTGTGCTGCATGGGGGTCTCCTGGGGGGATGACGCCCGGGCCGGCTGGTCCGTACGAGCCGGCGCCGGGCGTGTGTGACAGCGGCTAGGCCGCGCGTTGGAGGATGGCGTCCAAGTCTTGTTCAGGGGTGGTGATGGGTTTGATGTCGAACTTTTCCACCAGGAAGTTCAGGACGTTGGGCGTCAGGAACGCGGGCAGCGTGGGCCCCAGGCGGATATCCTTCACCCCCAGGTAGAGCAAGGTGAGCAGGATGGCCACGGCCTTCTGCTCGTACCAGGAGAGCACCATGGAGAGCGGCAGGGAGTTCACGTCCGTCTCGAAGGCTTCCGCCAGCGCTGCGGCGATGCGAATGGCGGAGTAGGCGTCGTTGCACTGCCCCACGTCCAGCAGCCGCGGGATGCCGCCGATGTCGCCCAACTGCTTGTCGAAGAAGCGGAACTTCCCGCACGCCAGGGTCAGGATGACGGTGTCTTCCGGCGCCTGCTCCACGAACTTGGTGTAGTAGTTGCGGCCGGGCTTGGCGCCGTCGCAGCCGGCGACGAGGAAGAAGTGCTTGATATCGCCGGACTTGACGGCTTCCACCACTTTGTCCGCCACGCTCATCACGGCGTGGTGGCCGAAGCCCACGAGGACTTCGCCTTTGTCCAGCTCGTCAGTGAAGCCGGGCATGGCGAGAGCGCGTTCGATGACGGGGGTGAAGTCCTTGGAGCCGTCGGGGGCGGCGTCGATGTGCGCAAGGCCGGGCCATCCCACCAGGCCGGTGGTGTAGAGGTTGTCCATGTAGACGGCCTGGGGCTTCTGGATGCAGTTGGTGGTCATGAGGATGGCGCCGGGGAACTGGCCGAATTCCTGCTGCTGGTTCTGCCAAGCGGTGCCGAAGTGGCCGTAGAAGTGGTCGTACTGCTTCAGGCCGGGGTAGCCGTGGGTGGGCAGCATCTCGCCGTGGGTATAGATGTCGATCCCCTTGCCCTTGGTCTGTTCCAGGAGCATGTGGAGGTCTTTCAGGTCGTGCCCTGAAACGAGGATGCATTTGTTGGGCCGGTGGCCCAGGGGCACGCTGGTGGGCGTGGGGTTCCCGTAGGTCTCGGTGTTGGCTTTGTCGAGCAGCTCCATGGTCTTCAGATTGATGCGGCCGGTCTCCATGGTCAGGCCTATCCATGCTTCCATGTCCAAGGGGGCGCCGTCGAAGCCGGCGCAGAGCGCGCGCTCCACGAAGTCGTAGATCTCGGGGTCGGTGTAGCCGAGGATCTGCGCATGGTCCGCGTAAGCAGCGATGCCCTTCAGGCCGAAGAGCACGGTATGCATGAGGGAGGCGATGTCCTCGCTGTCCGTGGGGTAATCCTTCAGGCCGTGTTCCGCAGCCTGGGCGAGAAGTCCCTCCTTGTCCGCTGCGGGAACGAACGTGGCGGGGCCTTCCGGGAAGGACTCGCCGAGCGCCGCGATGAGCTCGTCCCGGTAAGCGACGATCTGCTTGATGAGACCGACGAAATAGTCGGCGTCGAAGTTGACGTTGGTCAGGGTGGAGAAGAGGCTCTCCGCCATGTAGGCGTCCACTTCGGGACGGCTCTTGCCTTCTTCGCGGGCGCGCCGCGCCACGATGGCGAGGCCGCGCATGGCGTAGGCGGTCAGGTCCTGCAGGTCGGCGACGTCGGGTTGTTTGCCGCAGACGCCGATCTTGTCGCAGCCTTCGCCTTTGGCCGCTTGCTCGCACTGGTAACAGAACATGGGGTATCCTCCGAGTTGGGGGTTGATCCATTCGTGATGTGGGATCGACCTTAGATTGTACCAAGGATGGAGGATTTGATGCGCGTCAATTCTCGGGGATTTCTTCCGATTATTTTTCGGACGCCGAGACGGGCGGTCCGGGTCAATCCGTCACGCGGCTGCGTGCGCGCGACGGCGTCACATGGAGCACGCCCCGCACCAACACGCCTGTCAGTTTGGTCAACCCGTAGCCCATCATCCAGCTGAGGACCACGAAAAAGACCATGCCCACGCCGAACTGCAGCCAGCTCTCCACCGGCATGCCCCATCGCGGCAGTACGAATTGCTGGAAGACATGGTGGATGAGGAAGGCCCCGTAGGAGTAAAGGCTCGTCCAGAGGAAAAAACGCCGCACCCGGTCGCTGCGCTCCAGGAAACGGGCGAGCCACGCCACCACGATGAACAGACACAGCCCCATCGTCACGTTCTGCAGCGGCGGGGCGAAGGAAAGCTTGCTCTCCTGGACGAGGATGAAGATCACCGTCGCCAGCAACGCTTGCCACAAGGGCGGGCCATCCTGATAACGCATGATGAACCACATGCCGAAGCAGAACTCGAAGAGACGCATCAGCGGCGAAATGTACAGGCTCATGCCCAGTCGCGCCGGTTCCCAGAACCATGGGATGAACATGGCCGCGAATGCCAGGCCCATCAGCAAACCCGCATGCTTGCGGTAGAGCCACAAGAGCATGGGGAAGAGAATGTACATGATGATGATGAAGCCCAGAAACCACTCCCCCAAGAGATAGAAGGTTTCCTGCACGGGCAGCAGCCAGCCGTCGAAGGCTGTGATGGTGTACAACCAGCGAGACTGTGGCGTGTCGTACAGAAGACGCCCCTTCCAAAAGGAAAGAAACGCGAAAGCCACCAGGTACGTGACCCAGAACAGCGGATAGATGGAGAGGAACCGCTTGCGGGCGTAGTCCTTCAAATCGATCTTGTCGGCGCGCTTGCCGTACACCAGCATGAGCGCCGCCCCGGAGAGCGCGATGAACATGGACTGCACCAGCACGCCGCGGCCGTTCAGCCACGCCAGGGGCTCGTCGATGAACGCCGGCAGATAGCCGTGCCCGGCCATGTTGATGTTGTAATGGAACTCGATGACCAGGAAAATGGCGAAGGTCCGGATGACATCGAGAAAGAAGACGCGTTTGCGCATGCAGTGCCGCCGCTTGTGAGCAAAAACGTGAGTAAGATTTCACTGTATACGACGCTTCCGCCCGGTCGTCTACAGTTCCTGGGTGGGGCGACGGGGCCATGCGCCGCGGAGGCCATGCGCGCCGGCGAAGGCCGTGGACTCAGCGCGCCGGTTTGAACCGCTCCCGCGCCCGGGAAGGCCGCATGTGCAGGAACCGCCGCACCAGCGCGCCGGTCAGCTTCGTCAGCAGATAGCCCAGCCCGAAGATGAGCCCCCACAACACGGCGAACTGCAGGTAGAAGCCCACGAGCGTCTGCGTGGAAAATCCCGTCCAGTCCAGCACGTATTTCAGTGTCTGATGGTGCGCGAGGAAGGCGCCGTAGGAGTAGAGGCTGGCCCAGACGAAAAACCGCTGCAGCGGCGCCCACGCCGTGGCGAAGAGGCCGGCCCACGCCATGAAATTGAAGACGCACACGCCGATCAGCACGTCCGTCAGCAGTGTGGGAAACACGGGGAACACCCACCCCCCCAGGACCAGCGCTGCGACCAGGGACCCCGCGCCCAGCGCGTGGCGACGCAGGCCCTCTGTTCCGAAGAGCCGCATGAAGAACATGCCCCACACGAACTCGCCCAGCCGCGCAATGGGCGAGGTGTACGGGTTCATGCCGAACGCCAGCTCCGGAATCAGCTGCACCAGCACGGGGCCGGCCACGCCAGCCACGGCCAGCAACCACGGACGCGTGTGGTAAAGCTTCAACAAGAACGGGAAGATGGCGTACAAGAGCAGGATGAACCCCAGAAACCACTCCCCCACGATGTAGTTCGTCGGGATCACCTGCAGCAACCAGCCGTCGAAGGCCGTCACCGTCAAGAGCCAAGTGAAGACGCCGCCTGTCTGTCGCACAGGCTCGCCGTGGATGATGGAAAGCGCCACGTAGGTGATGGCGTACGTCACCCAGAAGAGCGGGAAAATGGAGAGGAACCGTTTGCGGATGTACTCCGCCCACTGGAAGGCGCGTTCCTTGCGACTGTAGGTCAGCATCAGCGCCGCGCCGGAGAGCGCCGTGAAGAGCGACTGCACGTGCACGCCTGTGGAACGCAGCGGCTGGATCATGTCCAGCACGGACTGCGAAGCCAGGCCGAGCACGCCCATGTAGAGGTCGTAGTGGATGATGATGACCCCGGAGATGGCCAGGGCGCGCACGAAATCCAGATAGTAGATGCGTTGCTTGCTCATGGAGGACCGCGAAAGCTGGTGGGGGAGAATACGCCGCGTTCGGCGCCCGGACTCTCTACAGCGTTGTGACGGTCGTGTCCACCCGATGCGCCCCCCCCGATGCGCCTCCCCGATGCGACTCCCCCATGCGCCCCCCCCCTGCGCCCCCCCGATGCGACGCGCTGCCTGCGCAGGCGCAGACCGCCTCATGACGGCCTCGCCCGCAAACGACCGTGCGCAGCCTGGGGCTTGCTGGACAGGCGGGAGACGCGCTGCGTCCCTGCCGCAGCTACTTCTGCCTGGCCTGCTCGGCCACGGCCTTGGCGCGCGCTTCTATCTCGTCGGGATCGCCCAGGTATTCACGACCTTGTGACTGCAACGACGCGTCCAGGGTGTAGACCAGCGGAACCCCCGTGGGGATGTTCAGCTTGGAGATCGCTTCCTCGCTCATGCCGTCGAAGTATTTCACCAGCGCGCGCAGGGAGTTGCCATGCGCCGCCACCAGTACGCGCTTGCCCGCGGCCACGTCGCCGGCGATGACGTCCGTCCAGTAGGGCACGGCGCGCTCCACGGTCAGCGCCAGGCTCTCCGTGCGGGGCAAGGCGTCTGCGGGGATGTCTGCGTAGCGTCGGTCATGGCCGGGGAAGCGGGGGTCGTCCGGCTCCAGGGCCGGCGGCGGGGTGGCGTAGGAGCGCCGCCATTCGAAGACTTGGTCGTCGCCGTACTTCTCGGCGGTTTCGGCTTTGTTGAGACCCTGCAGCGCGCCGTAGTGGCGTTCGTTCAACCGCCAGTGCTTGATGACGGGGAGCCACATGCGGTCCATGCCATCCAGAATGATGTCCAGAGTGCGGATGGCGCGCTTGAGCACGGATGTGTAGCAGACGTCGAAGTCGTAGCCGGCGTCGTTGAGCAGCTTCGCGGCTTCGCGGGCTTCGGCCACGCCCTGGGTGGTGAGGTCCACATCGGTCCAGCCGGTGAAGCGATTTTCCAGATTCCATGTGGATTGACCATGGCGGACCAGAACGAGCGTGTGCATGGGGGCTCCTCTCGGGCTTCGGGGTTGCTCGTGGGGGATGTCGTGGGGGCTGCGTTCGGAGGGGGGCGGAACGCATCATCCTCACCATATAGCACAGGGCGCGTGGCGTGCGGAAGGCGGCGTGGTGAAAAAAAGACCATCGTCCCGCAAATGACACAGAGACGACGCTGCTTCAAGAGCGCCGGAGGGCGACGGCATGATCCTGCCGGGACACGGCAGGGGACTCGGCAAGGCTGCGCAAAAAAAAGGGAGCCCCTTCGTGCAGGAGCCCCCATGGCGCCAGCGATCGGGGACCGGTCGCTGGCGCCTGTCACTCGACGGCGTTCGATGGAAACGCCCTTCACCGCCCTGGGGAAACGCGCGTCAGAGCGAGTCGTCCAGCATCTTGATGGCGCAGAACCGACCGCACATGGCGCACTCCTTTTCCTTGCTGTGCTCGGCGCGGCGTTCGCCCACGATGTCGCGGTCCAGCACGCGCGCCGTCATGGCCTCCCAGTCCAGCGCGCGCCGCGCCCGGGAGACGGCGAGGTCGCGCGCCACCGCGTGGGGGACGCCCAGGGAGACCTCCGCGGCTTGAGCCGCCACGCGGGAAGCCATCACGCCTTGGCGGACATCGTCGGCGTCCGGCAGGGTGAGGTGTTCGGCTGGCGTCACATAGCAGAGGAAGTCCGCGCCGGCGTGCGCCGCGATGGCGCCGCCGATGGCTGCAGCGATGTGGTCGTAGCCGGGCGCGGAGTCCGTCACCAGCGGCCCCAGCACGTAGAGGGGCGCGTGGTCCACCATGCGCTTCATGGTGCGTATGTGGCCATCCACAAGGTGCATGGGCACATGGCCCGGCCCTTCGATCATGGCTTGGCAGCCGGCTTGCCGGGCGCGTCGCGCGGCTTGGGCCAGGGTCCCCACTTCGTCCCACTGGGCAGCGTCGCCAGCGTCGGCGCCAGCGCCGGGCCGCATGCCATCGCCGAGGGAGAGGGTGACGTTGAGGGGCTTGCAGATGTCCAGCACGTCGTCCCAGCGGGTGAGCAGAGGGTTCTCCTCGCCACGTTCGCGCATCCACCGCGCGGTGATGGAGCCCCCACGGGAGACGATGCCCAGAACGCGCTGGGCTTCATCCGCCATCTGGACAGCCCGACGGGTCACGCCCACATGGAGGGTCATGAAGTCCACCCCTTGCGCGGCTTGATTCTCGATTTCGGCGAGGAATTCCTCGATGGTGAAGTCCGCGGGGTCAGCGTCGGCGTCGGCGCAACGCTTGGCCAGCCCGTAGAGGGGCACGGTGCCCAGAGGCAACCGGGACGTGGCGAGCATTTCCTGCCGGATGGAGTCCAGATCCCCGCCGGTGGAGAGATCCATCACGGCGTGGGCGCCGGCGGCTTCCGCAGCCTTGAGTTTCTCCATCTCCTTGTCCGGATCGCAGCGGAAAGGCGAAGCGCCGATGTTGGCGTTCACCTTGATGGAAGCGGGCCGGCCGATGAGCGTGGGGTAGACGTCCGCGTGGTTCGGGTTGCCGAGAAGCACCATGGTCCCCGCGTCGATGGCCGCGGCGATGGCTTCGGGCGCGAGACCCTCGCAATGGACGAGATCCTCCACGGCGGCGTCGTACAGCGCTTGCAGCGCAGGATTTCCGGAAAGCAGCGACATGGAGACTCCTTGTGGTCTGCATGGTTGGAGGAGCGCATGAAGGGAAGGGAGGATACAGAGAATCGCCGACGGACGCCAGCGAAAAGCGAAGGGAGCCCGCCGCATCTTGTCAGGGGACGTTGGAGTGACTACATCCCCCTGAAGCGAAAAAAACCTTGCAAGCCTCGTCTCCTTCGGCTATGAGGTCTCTCTTTGATTTTTTTCAAGAACGCTCCCCACAGGAGATTTGCATCATGAAAGCTGACATCCATCCCGACACCACCAAAGGCGCTTTCCGCTGCGCGTGCGGTTACGAGAGCGAACTCACCACCACCAACAAGAGCGGCAACGTGGAAGTGGAAATCTGCTCCCAGTGCCACCCCTTCTTCACGGGCAAGCAACGCTTCGTGGACACGGCCGGCCGCATCGACCGCTTCCGCAAGAAGTACGCGAACCTGGAAGCCGGCGCCGGTAAAAAGAAGAAGGGCAAATAGCTTGCGTGGCTTCGTCGCGCAGGCGCGCAGCCGTTTCGCAGGCGCTCGGCGCGTTGCTGCAGAACTGACGTCGCCCATTTCCGCATGGCTCGCTGCGCCTTCCATCGGCGGGCAGGCCGTGATGGAAGGGGTGATGATGCGCAACGCCGACCGCTTGGCCATCGCCGTGCGCAAGGCCGACGGCTCCATTCATGTGGAGACGTGGCCGTGGTTCTCGCTCACGGCGCGGCGGCCATGGATGCTCAAGCCCTTCGTGCGGGGGTTCCCCGTGCTGGTGGAGACCCTCGTCAACGGCATCAAGGCGCTCAACTTCTCCGCAGTGCAAGCTGCGGAAGACGCCGGCGAGGAAGGCGAGGAGCTCAAGCCGTGGCACTTGGCGCTCACGTTGCTGGCCTCGGTGGGTCTTGCGTTGCTGCTCTTCGTGGTGGCGCCGCATCTTTTCTCCCTGGGCATGGAGCAGCTGGGCTTCGGCAGCGGCATGGAGGGCCTTTCCTTCCATATATGGGACGGCTTCTTCAAGCTGGCCATTTTCCTTGGCTATATTCTCGCCATCTCGTTCGTGCCGGACATCCGCCGCGTCTTCCAGTACCACGGCGCGGAGCACAAGGTCATCTGGGCGCACGAGAAAGGCGCGCTCACCTGCGCCAAGGGGGCCATGGCGCACAGCCGGCTGCATCCCCGCTGCGGCACCACGTTCCTGCTCTTCGTGCTCTCGCTCTCCATCCTGCTGCACACGGTGCTGGTGCCTGCGGCGCTGGCGCTGGCCGGTCCGGAAGGGGAGGTGGGCCAGCACGTCTTCATCATGATTGTGAAGCTCGTGCTGATGATTCCCATCAGTTGCCTGGCGTACGAGCTCATCAAGGTGGCGGGCGCCTGGCCGGACAACCCGTTGTGCCGCTTGCTCAGCATGCCGGGCATGGCCTTGCAGACGCTGACCACCCACGAGCCGGACGAATCCCAGGTGGAGGTGGCCAAGGCCGCGCTGGAAGCCGCCCTGGACGCGCCGGCTGAAGAAGGCGCGCTGGTCTGTGAAGAACGACTGCCCGGCAGTCCCGCCGCCGAAGGCCTCTAGCGTCGGGCGACCGGCGCGGCTCGCGTCCTCCCCCCCCCGCATGAAGGAAACGCACCATGTTCGCCAAACTCGAAGGCATTGAGCGCAAATACGACGAGCTCGAAGAGGAGCTCGCCAATCCGGACGTCTTTTCCGATCAGGAAAAGTACAAGCGGCTGACCAAAGCCCACGCCGAGCTCAAGGAGGTCGTCGAAGTCTTTCGCGAGTACAAGCAGGCCTCGCAGGACATGGAGGACAACAAGGAGCTCCTGAAGGACGACGACGCCGAGATCCGCGCCATGGCCGAAGACGAGATCCGCCAGATCAAGGCCAGGCTCCCCGAACTGGAGGAGCGCCTCAAGGTGCTGCTGCTGCCCAAGGATCCCCTCGACGAGAAGAACATCATCCTGGAGATTCGCGCCGGCACGGGGGGCGACGAAGCAGCCCTCTTCGCCGCGGATCTCTTCCGCATGTACATGCGCTTCGCCGAGACCAAAGGCTGGAAAGTGGAGCTCATGAACAGCCACGAGACCGACGCCGGCGGGTACAAGGAAGTGGCTGCGCTCATCGCCGGAGACCAAGTCTACAGCTGGCTGAAATACGAAGCCGGCACCCACCGTGTGCAACGTGTCCCGGCCACGGAATCCCAAGGCCGCATCCACACCTCCGCCGTCACCGTGGCCGTGCTGGCCGAAGCCGAAGAAGTGGATGTGGACATCAAGCCCGAGGACGTGCGTGTGGACGTCTTCCGCGCTTCCGGCCCTGGCGGGCAAAGCGTGAACACCACGGACTCCGCCGTGCGCGTGACGCACATCCCCACCGGCATCGTGGTGAGCTGCCAGGACGAGAAATCGCAAATCAAGAACCGCGCCAAAGCCATGAAGGTGCTGCTCTCCCGGTTGCTGCAAGCCGAGCAGAACAAGCAGGCCGAAGAGGAAGCCGCCAGTCGCAAGGCCCAAGTGGGCACCGGCGACCGCTCCGGACGCATCCGCACCTACAACTATCCCCAGGGCCGCGTCTCCGACCACCGCATCAACCTGACGCTCTACAAGCTTGACGCGTTCATGGAAGGCGACCTGGAGGAGATGATCAACGCCCTCTCGACCCACTACCAGACCGAAGCCCTGCGCGCGCAAGCCGACGCCGCCTAGGGGGGACGACCCTGGCGGGCTGCGGCTTCCACGAGCGCCACGAGGGACATGCGCTGCACCCGCAGCGCAGATTCGCTTGTCCGAACGCGCTTTCCTTGGCGACACCCCTGACCCGCTCCTGCTGATCCGCCCCCACCGTGACAATCCGTGACGCCCTGACGCAAGCCGGGTCGCGACTGGCGCGCGAAGAAATCACCCTTCCGGGGCTTGACGCGCGACTGCTCTTGGGGCATGTTCTCGCGCTCGACGCGCTCGGTCTGGTCCGAGACGCGCACCGCTCTTTGACTGACGAGGAACGCGCCCGCTTCGAGGCGCTCGTCGCCCGACGCGCCGCCGGCGAACCCGTCGCCGCCATTCTGGAGCGCAAGGAGTTCTACGGGATGCTGTTTCGCGTCAGCCCTGCGACCCTCATCCCCCGACCGGACTCGGAGCTGCTCGTGGAGGCGGCGCTCGCTGCGCTGCCGCCGGACGTCCCCTCCCGCTTCGCCGACTTCGGGACGGGCTCGGGATGTCTCGCCGCCGCCGTGGCTTCGCATCGTCCCCTGACGCAAGGCCTTGCAGTGGACGTGAGCGCTGCCGCGCTGGACGTGGCGCGGTGGAATTTCGCGATGCACGGGCTGACGACCCGGGTGGCCGTGGCGCAAGCGGATTTCACGAAAGCGCTGGTCCGCGACGCGAGTCTGGATGTGATTCTCGCCAACCCCCCCTACGTGAGCGATGCCGAATACGCGACGCTCTCGCGGGAAGTGCGGTTGTGGGAGCCGAGAACGGCGCTGACGCCTGTCCACCCAGGCGGGGAGGAGGCGTCGGGGCTGGAGTGCGTGGCGGCGTTGCTGCCCACGGCGTTGATGGCGCTGCGTCCCGGCGGAACGCTCTGCATGGAGATAGGATGGCGACAAGGCGCTGCGGCGCTGGCGCTGACCGAAGCCGTGCGCGCTTCGGGGGGGCGTCGTTTCAGGGATGGCGCAGTGGTGCAGGATCTCGCCGGCTGCGACCGGATGATCCACGCGCGGGCGTCTTGAAGTTTTTTTGGGATGGCGTTGATTTTTGCTTGCCATCCACGAGGAAGCAAGGTAATACTCCGCGTTCCTCGTGCGCTGGCGTAGCTCAATTGGCAGAGCAGCTGATTTGTAATCAGCAGGTTGCGGGTTCGAGTCCCATCGCCAGCTCCAGGACGTTACTTATGGAGGGGTTCCCGAGTGGCCAAAGGGAACAGACTGTAAATCTGTCGGCGTATGCCTTCGGAGGTTCAAATCCTCCCCCCTCCACCATAGATTTCGAGCAACGAGGCTGTAGGAGATCCGTGTGTCGGATCGCAAGGACTGCGGCAGCGTGATGCGGGAATAGCTCAATTGGCTAGAGCATCAGCCTTCCAAGCTGAGGGTTGCGGGTTCGAGTCCCGTTTCCCGCTCCACCCCGCCTGCGTTCGCGCGACCTCCTCCATCTCGTCGGTCAGGCCCACGTAGCTCAGTCGGTAGAGCACTTCCTTGGTAAGGAAGAGGTCACCGGTTCAAATCCGGTCGTGGGCTCCATTTTCGGCAAGGGCGCCGGCTTCGCACCCGGCCGCAGTTTTTGTGTTTCGCCGCCTGTCCACCGCGGATGGGGGTTGGCCCAAACCACGCTAAGACGCTTGAGCGCCAGGGAGTACACCATGGGCAAAGCCAAATTCGAACGCAAGAAGCCGCACTTGAACATCGGCACCATCG
>CAYVWB010000091.1:0-15138 GCA_964455395.1 uncultured Desulfovibrionaceae bacterium | reverse complement strand
CATACCCCTGCGGCGGCTGGGGCGCATACCCCTGCGGCGGCTGGGGCGCATACCCCTGCGGCGGCTGGGGCGCATACCCATGCGGCGGCTGGGGCGCATACCCATGCGGCGGCTGGGGCGAGGCGTGCGAGGCGGCCACGTTGGGGAAGATCATGGCGTCCGGCGAGGGCGCGCGCTGTGCTTCGGAGAAGATGACGTCGCGGCGAGGGGCGGCGTCCGGCTCATCCACTTTCTGGAATACGGGCGCATCCTCGTCGGGCTCGTCCAGCAGTTTGCGGAAGTACTCGCCGAATTCGTTGGCGTGCAGCGTCTTGGCGTGGAGGGTGTTGTCCTGCGCGGTGGCGGGACTCCCGGTCTGCGGCGGCTCGACGACCACTTCCGGAGCGGCGTCGCTTGCGGCGAGGCTCCGCGGCTCTCCAGTGGTCTGGGCCGGCTGTGGCGCATTCTGCAGCACGAAGCGACACGGGAACGCCGCGCCGCAGGTGCAGCGCACCACGGAGGGCTGCTTCACGTGGACGAGGTCCGCGCCTTGCAGCGTCTTGGCTTTCTCGCACGCGGGGCAGACCAGCGTCACGCGGCCGCCAAGATCTTCATAAAAGGTCTGGACGGGATATCGGGGCTTGCGCGCGGCTTGTTCCGCCAGCGGAGCCACACGGGCCGGGAACGAGTAGTCGCATGAGGGACAGCGCATGCGTATTGGTTGACGCATCGCCTTGAGTTTGGCGTAGGGCGCGCTCTTCTCGCGTTTGCAGCCGGGACAGACGATGCGCACCTTGCCGTCCTTGTCCGGATAGAACGTGGGCACGCTGGTGGCGTCGCGGGGCGCCGGCTTGGCCGGCAACCGTCGTTGTGACGGCGGCCGCAGGTCGAATCGGCTGTGGAACAGACGGCCGCACCCGCATTGCATGGCCACGGGCTGGCGGATGGTCTTGAGCTTTTCGGCGGGAACTTCGCGCAGTTTGCCGCACGCGGGGCAAGGGATGGGGACGACGCCCTCTTCATTGACGGCGAAATCGAAGACCTGCTGCGGCGGCTGGGCCCCTGCCTGTTGCGGGACCGGCGGCGCGGTCGCGGGAGCAGGCGGCGCGGGCTGCGCGGGCTGCGGGGATACGGGTGGAAACGCCGCCGACGAGGCTTCGGTGTACGGCGGCTCCGTGGGGAACACGGGCACGGCGAGCTCGGCCTCCAGCACGGGGAGGTCGTCGTCGGTGTCCGCCGTCTCTGGCGTCTCTGGCGTCTCTGGCGTATCTGGCGTTGGCTGTGGCGCGAGATGGAAATGCGCTTTCGACGCCGGCGGCGTCTGCTCTGGGGGACGTGCAGCGTCCTCGGGGCTTGTGGCGACTGCGGAAGCGACAGGCGCGACAGGCGCGACGGGCGCGACGGGCGCGACGGGCGCGGATTCGGATTGAACCGGTGGTGGTGGCGACGGGGGCGACGTCTGGAGCGCTGGCTCGTGCTGATCCTGTTCCCAGCGCATGGGCTTGGTGGGCACGCCGGGGGGTGGCGGCGGGAAGCCTTTGGCGTCCAGGTCGAAGCGACAGGGGAAGACGCAGCCGCAGGCGCAACGAATCTGCGCGGGCTGGGGCAGCATCCGCAAGCGCGAGGCGTGCACGGCCTTCACCACACCGCATTCCGGGCAGTCAATGCGGACCATGGAGTCTTCATCGACATGAAACAGGCGCGGAGAGTGCTTGCTGTGTTCGCGTATGGCGGCGTCCTTCAGCATGGGGTCGTGCTACTCCGACGTGCAAAGCGTCGCCGCTGTCCCGCAACAGGGAGCGCCGCGCGCGACTGCTTCTGTCTCTTTCCCCGGTGTAATGGTCACTGCGTCCACATGCGCCGTACGAATGACAGTGACGCACCCTTACCACAACATGCGCAAAAAGTGAACGGTCAATTTGCACGGATGCAGCACGGAAGGGGACGATGCGACGCACCCGACGCGTGTCGGAGCTGCCGGGCGCGTCACGTCGTACTGCAGCCGTGCGATCACCCGGCCGCGTCGATAAGCTTCAGCATTGGCGCGGTGATGCGTTGGAACGCCTGCGCCGTGGGCGTCTCCTTGTGGACTTTCAGATAAGCGTACCCTTCTTCCGCAGC
Source organism: uncultured Desulfovibrionaceae bacterium (assembly GCA_964455395.1). GTDB lineage: Bacteria > Desulfobacterota > Desulfovibrionia > Desulfovibrionales > Desulfovibrionaceae > CAYVWB01. The sequence goes on along the minus strand of CAYVWB010000091.1, from coordinate 13,038 downwards.
CCGTCCCAGTTCCGGATCCAGCGGCGCAGAGCCCAGGAAGGGGACGCCCATCTCCGCTGCGAGCTGCTCGCCTCCGCCTTGGGAGAAGATGTGCTCCACCTCCCCGCAGTGGGAGCACACGTAGCCGCTCATGTTTTCCACTATACCCAGGATGGGGTTGCCCATCTCGCGCACGAAGCTCACGGAGCGCCGCACGTCGTCGATGGCCACGGCTTGCGGCGTGGTCACGATGACTGCCATGGCGTCCGAGCCGATGGTTTGCAGCGCGCTCAGGGGTTCGTCGCCGGTGCCGGGGGGGCAGTCCACCACCAGCGCGTCCAGGTCGCCCCATTCAACATCCCGGATGAACTGCCGGATGAGGCCTATCTTCACCGGACCGCGCCAGATGACAGCTTGCTTCGGATCCTCGATGAGGAAGCCTAGCGACATCACCGCAAGGTTTCGCGACCACGGCACCGGCTCCATGGAGGCCTCGCCCATGTGCGGATGTTTTCCGGAAAGGGAGAGCAGACGGGGAATGCTGGGGCCGTGGACATCCACGTCCAGCAGGCCCACGCGCTTGCCTGCTTCCGCCAGGGAGACGGCGATGTTCGCCGCTACCGTGGACTTGCCCACGCCCCCTTTGCCCGAGAGCACCACGATCTTGCGCTTGATGCGAGAAAGTCGTGAGCGGATGAGCGCTTCGTCAGCGTTTTCGGGCCCTTGACATTGGCTTTTTTCCTGATCGCTGCAGCTGGTCGCACTGGAGCAGCCGGAACAGTGTTCGCTCATGGCGGTATCCCTCGAAAATGGAAGGTTATGGTGATGGTGCGCACGCCGTTTGTTCCGTGACCCGACGGGCCCTGCGGAAGCGCCGCGGCTCACGTGAAATGCGTAACGATTCGAAATATCTGACGACAAGCCACAGACTGCGCCCCACGCCCCCATCGCCCGTCGGCGCCCCACGCCACGATGGTCCGACGGTCCGAGCGAGCATGCGCGCCCTGCTCTCGGGCTGACGCGTCCTGGAGACGCCCACGCCCGACCCGCCAGCGTCTCGATCGCCACAAGCTTGACCGCCAGCAGCTTGATCGCCAGCAGTTCGCAAGCGCACGGACCGACGCGTGGCGCGCTCCCATGAACACGATGCGCAGGGTCGGCAGGGCGGGCCGGCTCCATGGATTGGGGGGGCCGCTCCTCCGTCCCTCACACGCCGGCGTTCAGCTCCCGCGTTTGGCGTTCACGGCGGCGCGCAGCCAGTCCAGCCATGGCGCCAAGCCTTCCCCGGTGCGGCAGGAGAGTCGGAAGCTGGCCAGATCCTTGTTCATGGCGCGGGCGTGGTCCTCGGCGCGTTCGACGTTGAAGTCGACATACGGCAGCAGATCCACCTTGTTCAGCACCATCACCTGGGAGCGTTCGAAGAGCTGGGGATACTTCTCCGGTTTGTCGTCGCCCTCGGTCACCGAGAGCAGCGCGATCTTGAAGTCCTCGCCGCAGTCGAACTCCACGGGACAGACGAGGTTGCCCACGTTTTCGATAAAGAGGATATCCAGGCTGTCAAGGTCGAGGGACTCCAACGCGGCCTTCACCATGGAGCCGTCCAGATGACAGCCTCCTTCGGTATTGATCTGCACGGCTTGGGCTCCGGTGGCGGCCACGCGGCGCGCGTCGTTGTCCGTCATGCAGTCCCCTTCGATGACAGCCATGCGGAATTCGTCTTTCAGCTCTGTCAGGGTGCGCTCCAGCAAGGTCGTCTTGCCGGCGCCCGGGGAGCTGATGAGATTCAGCGCCAGAATCTTCAGCGTGGCGAAACGCTGGCGCAGCTCCTCGGCGTGGGCTTCGTTGGCTTCGAGAATATTGCGGACCACGGGGATGGTCATGGGGTCAGCTCCTTGCGTGGGGGGCTTCGAGGAAGGCGGGGCTCACTCCGCGTCCATGGATTCCAGGTAGAGCTCCTTGCCGGCGCGCACGGTGTGGCCCAGGTCCTCTCCACATTCGGGGCAGGGCTTGAGCACGAGCTTTTCCGCCGGCTGGAAGACGCATCCGCAACGACTGCATTCGACCTCCAGGGGGATCTCGCGCAAGGTGAGCGTCGCGCCCTCGTGGGCCGTGCCTTTGGTGAGGGCTTCCCATGCGAAGGCCATGGCGTCCGGGACCACGTTGGCCATGGCGCCGTGCGCCACGGTGACGCCGAGGAGCCGACGCTTGCCGTGCCGTTCGAGCTCTTCGTTGATGATGCGCAGCAAGCTCTGCGTGAGCGACATTTCATGCATGGGGGATGACGTAATGAAAAAGCCCGCGCTTGTCCATAGCCCGACAAAAAAGGAGGTGTATTCCCGATCTCTTGGGCGAACACCTTGACGAACCGGGCAGAATAAGGTTTGACAACGACCTGCGCCGCCCCCCTGCCGTTGACGGCGCCGGAGTGACCGTTCGCGGAAAATCGCACGCGATTGTGGGCTGGTTCGGGTGTATCGTCACCCCAGTTTCGTCAACGCGCCGCCGAAATCGCAGGGCGGCGCCACGCATGCGCCCCCCCGCATGCTTTCTTGAAGGAGAGCGCCCATGTACGTCGGCCTGAAGATGCTGCTCAAGCGCCAGATTCCGACCGTGACCCGGCAGACCCTCGTCTCCGAAGCGGAAAAGCTGATGCTCGAACACCGGCTGTGGATGCTTCTCGTGGTGGAGGGCGACACCCTCGTGGGCTACGTGCGCAAGGAAGACGTGAAGGAAGCGCTGCCTTCACGGGCCACCAGTCTCTCCAAGCACGAGATCAACTACCTCCTCTCCAAGCTGAAAATCGAACAGATCGTGCAGAAGGACGTCCCCCGCATCGGACCGGACGCGCTCATCGAAGCTGCTGCGTGGCGCATGCACGAAGACAACCTCGCCGGCCTCGCCGTGGTGGATGAGGACAGCCGCCTGCTGGGCTTCATCAACCGCTCCGTGATGCTGGAGGTGCTGGTGGAAGAGATGGGCTTGAGCCAAGGCGGCGCGCGCATCGCCTTCGAGGTGACGGACCGCACCGGCGTCATCCATGAAGTCAGCGGGATCATCGCGGAAAACAACGTCTCCATCATCGCCACAGGGACGTTCTGGCACAAGGACCGCCGCATGGTCGTCTTCCGCATCATGACGGACGATCCTGCGCCGATCGAACAGGCCATCGCCGCCAAAGGCTACACCATCGTCGGCCCCGAGACCTTTCAGGAGGAATGGCGCAGCTTATGAGTCTGCTCGCAGTGGAGGGCGTCACCCTCACCTTTCGGGGCATCGCCGCGCTGATGAACGTGGGTTACACGGTGGAGGAAGGCGCCATCGTCTCCCTCATCGGCCCCAACGGCGCAGGCAAGACCTCCATGCTCAACTGCATCAGCGGCCGGTACACGCCGGACGAAGGCGCCATCACCCTGGACGGCGTCTCCCTGCTGGGCATGAAAGCCTCCAAACGCACCACTCTGGGCCTTTCGCGCACATTCCAGAACATCGCGCTCTTCCGTGGTCTCTCCGTGCTGGACAACCTCATGGTGGGTCGGCACTCCCAGATGGGCTACGGCCTTGCTTCCGCGCTGCTGTACTGGGGCAAGGCCCGCGCGCGCGAAGACGCCCACCGCCGACGCGTGGAGGAAGTCATCGACTTTCTGGGGCTCTCCCCCTACCGCCACCACCCTGCAGGGCGGCTGCCGTACGGCGTGCAGAAGCGCGTGGAGCTGGGCCGGGCCTTGGCTGCGGAGCCCCGGCTCATCCTCCTGGACGAGCCCATGGCCGGCATGAACCTGGAGGAAACCGAGGACATGGCGCGCTACATTCTGGACATCAACGAGGAATGGGGCGTAACCGTGCTGCTGGTGGAACACGACATGGGCGTGGTGATGGACATCTCGGACAAAGTGGTGGTGCTGGACTTCGGCGCCAAGCTCGCTGAAGGCCCCCCCGAAGCCGTACAGCAAAACCCGGAAGTGATCGCCGCATACCTCGGCGGCGACGACTCGGTCTTCCTTGGCCGGTAGGAGCGCGACACCCCCGTGACCACGGCGTATCACACCACACTGCCAGCGTTGCTGGCCCGGAACGCCGCCACGCAGCCCAACCGCGTGGCCTTGCGGGAAAAGGAGCTGGGCGTCTGGCAACCTGTCACCTGGCGGCGGTATCTGGAGCACACGGCCCGTTTCGCCGCGGGCTTGGCCAAGCTGGGCCTGGGCGCCGGCGACATCGTCATCCTCATCGGCGACAACCGACCCGAATGGCTCTGGGCGGAGCTCGCCATCCAGTCCCTCGGCGGCGTGGCGCTGGGCCTCTACCAGGACGCCCCCGCCGACGAAATCGCCTATATTTTCGAACTTTCGGAAGCCAGGCTCGTGGTCGCGGAAGACCAGGAGCAAGTGGACAAGATGCTGGAGATTCGTGAACGGACGCCCTTCCTCCAGCACGTGGTCTACCACGACCCCAAAGGCTTGGCGAACCTGGATGTGGAAGGCCTCACCCCCTTCGAAGCCGTGGAGGCCCTGGCGCTGCAGGACGAGGGCGAAACCACCGAGGCCGCCGTGGCGGCGTTCCAGGCGCGCGTGGAAGCGCTGGATCCGCACACGCCGTGCCTCATCGCCACCACCTCCGGCACCACGGGTCGGCCAAAGCTCGCCATGCTCTCCCATGTGAACATGCTCTCCATGGCGTGGAACCTGGGCCAGGCCGACCCCAAATACCCCAGCGACCAGTTCGTCTCCTTCCTGCCCCTGGCGTGGATGGGCGAACAGATGATGGCCGTGGCTTCCGCCTTGCTCTTCGGCTTCGCGGTGAGCTTCCCCGAGGAGCCGGACACCGTGCAGTGCGACATCCGGGAGATAGGCCCACACCTCATCTTCTCCCCGCCGCGGGTGTGGGAAAACATGGCCGCCGGCGTACGCGTGAAGATCATGGAGACCACGCCGCTCAAGCGCTTCCTCTACGACCGCTTCTACCCCGTAGGACTGGCCATGGCGGACTGTCGTTTCCGGGGGGAGACGCCCTCCATGGCGCTCAAGCTCAAGTACGCCGTGGCGACGTTCTGCCTCTTCAACCCCCTGAAAGACCGACTGGGCTTTTCCCGCATCCGCAGCGCCTCCACGGGAGGAGCCGCTCTGGGACCGGACACCTTCCGCTTCTTCCACGCCCTGGGGGTGAACCTGAAACAAATATACGGCCAGACGGAGATCGCAGGCATCAGCTGCATCCACCGCGATGGCGCCATCGACTTCGAAAGCGTCGGCGAGCCCATCCCCGAGACGGAAATCCGCATCGACGACCATGGCGAGATCCTCTCCAAAAGCCCCGCCGTCTTCCTGGGCTACTACAAGAACGAGAAAGCCACCGCCGAGACCATCGAAGACGGGTGGCTCCACTCCGGCGACGCGGGCCGCTTCGACGACCAAGGCCGTCTCGTGGTCATCGACCGGCTCAAGGACGTCATGGAACTCGCCGACGGCGCCCAGTTCTCCCCGCAGTTCATCGAGAACAAGCTGAAGTTCTCACCGTATGTGAAGGAAGCCGTGGCTCTGGGCCAAGGCCGGGAGTACGTGGCGGCCATCCTCTGCATCGACGCGGAGATCGTGGGCCGCTGGGCTGAAGGCCGGCAGTTGACGTACACCACCTATCAGGACCTGGCGGCCAAGCCGGAAGTCTATGAGCTGCTCCGCGACGAGGTGACGCAGATCAACGCCAACATGGGCTCGGCGTTGCCGGACAACGCGCGCATCCACCGCTTCGCCCTGCTCTTCAAGGAACTTGATGCGGACGACGGCGAGCTGACCCGCACCCGCAAAGTGCGCCGCGGCGTGGTGAGCGAACGCTACGCCGCTCTGGTGGAAGCGCTCTACTCCGAGGCGGACGCCGTCCCCCTGGAAATCGCCATCCAGTACCAGGACGGCTCCGAACGCGAGATGCGCGGGACCATCGCCCTGCAGACCGTGGATACGGCGGGAGGCTGAACGCATGCGCCAGCGCGGCAGACTGGCGACGCTCGGCCTGCTCGTCACGGCCGTGGGCCTGGTCGGGCTGTGGTGGTCCGAGCAGTGGATTCGAAACAACCCCGGCGTGGTGCTGGGCGATGCGCTGTTCGGCTTCTTCGGCGCGCAGCCGGAGCTGCCTTTGTCAGCGCGCGCTGCGCTCTTTTTCCAGGACGCGGGCTTCGTCATCGGCGGCGCGGGGCTGGCGCTGACAGCCATCGCCTTCGTCCTCGGGCGTCGGAGCTGAGGCAACGTCATGCGTCGCCGCTCACGCAGGTCACGCAAGGGTCTCGTCGGGCTGGGACTGGCGGTGGCGGCGTGCGGGTTCATCGGCCGGGCTTTGGCGGACTCGTACCTGGAAGCGCACCCGGAGGCGGCGGCGTGGCTTACCGCAGCGGACGTCTTCGGAGCCGTGTCGGCCTTGCCGCCGGAGGGCCAGGCGCTCTGGTTTTTCAGTCAGGCGGGCTTTGCCGTGACAGGGCTGGGCCTCGGCCTGGCCGGCTACGGCCTGCTGCGAGGCCGGTGATTCGGCGCCGGCATGCTCCGGCGGACTGCAGCAGACCGGCCGCAGACGTCTGAAGGACTCGCTGCGGCAGCGCCGGGCGTCGCCGCGCCGGACCGAAGCGGACGCCGCATTCCTTGCCGCTCCCTACAACGCACCAACCGCGCGGACCACGCCGGACCGCGCCCGGGACGTCTCACATATGGAATACTATCTGCAGCTGGTGATCAATGGTCTGGTGGTGGGCTCCATCTACTCCCTGGTGGCGCTGGGGTTCGTCATCATCTACAAGGCGACGAAGGTGGTGAACTTCGCGCAAGGCGAGCTGGTGATGGTGGGTGCGTACGTCTGCTTCGCGCTCACCGTGCAGATGCAGCTGCCGTTCCTCGTTTCCTTCATCATGACGCTGGGATTCAGCGTGGTCTTCGGGCTGGCCATCGAACGCATCGCGTTGCGGCCCATGGTGGGGGAACCCGCCATCAGCGTCATCATGATCACGGTGGGCCTTTCCACGGTGCTCAAGTCGCTGGTGCAGCTCATCTGGGGCACGCAGATCCGCGTCTATCCGCAAGTGTTGCCGCAGGAGCCGGTGATGATCGCGGGGTTGCCCGTCTCTCCGGTGTACATCGCAGCCTTCGTGCTGGCGCTCATGCTCTTCGCCATCTTTTCGGTCTTCTTCAAGCACACGCGGTACGGCGTGGCCATGCGCGCCACGGCGCACGACCAGACTGCAGCGGCGTCCATGGGCATCGGGGTGAAGAACATCTTCGCGCTTTCGTGGTGCATCGCTGCGGTGGTGAGCTCCATCGGCGGGGTGATTCTGGGCAATATCAACGGCATCAACGCGCAACTGGGGCACCTGGGTCTGAAGGTGTTCCCCGCGGTGATTCTGGGCGGTCTGGACAGCTTGCTGGGCGCTGCGGTGGGAGGCATCGTCATCGGGGTGCTGGAGAACGTCTGCGACGGTCTGGCCAAGGACCTGCTGGGCCTCTCCGGCTTCAAGGAGGTGGCGGCGTTCATCTTCCTGGTGATCATCTTGATGATCAAGCCGTACGGTCTGTTCGGAACCAAGGAGATCGAGAGGGTCTAGGGTATGGACACGAAATGCGGCGTCTTTTTCGAGAGCTACGCAGCCGAGTCGCGACTGCTGAAGGGCTCGTTCCAATATGCGCGATTTGCAGCGCTGCTGGTGTTGCTGGCGGTGTGTCCGCTGTTTCTGAACGCGTATTATCTTTCGGTGTTGATCCTCATCAATATCGCCATCATCGCGGCGGTGAGCCTGAACCTGCTGACGGGCGCGTGCGGGCAGATATCCTTGGGGCACGGAGCGTTCGTGGGCGTGGGAGCGTACGCTTCCGGCTACCTCACGTTGCAGGGGGTTCCGTTCATCGTGGCGTTGCCCGCCGGCGGGTGCGTGGCCGCCTTGATCGGGATGTTCTTCGGCGTGCCTTCGCTGCGGCTCAAGGGCATCTATCTGGCCATCGCCACTTTGGCGGCGCAGCTCATCCTGGAATACGTCTTCCTGCACTGGGAAGCGGTCACGGGGGGGTCCATGGGCCTGCCGGTGGACCCGCCTTCCATCGCAGGCGTCGTCTTCGACACGGACGGCTCGATGTTCTACCTCTCGCTGGGCGTGGTCGTGCTGGTGGTGCTGGCTGCGTGCAACATCATGCGCACGCGTTTCGGCCGGGCGTTCGTCTCCATCCGGGACCATCACCTCTCAGCGGAGATCGTGGGCGTGGATCTCTTCCGCTACAAACTCATGGCTTTCGCGGTGAGTTCGTTCATGGCCGGGCTGGCCGGGGGCTTGTGGGCGCACTACACCATGTACATCACGCCGGAACCCTTCGGCATCGGGCTGTCCATCTCGTATCTGGCGATGATCATCATCGGGGGGCTCGGCTCGGTGCAGGGGGCGGTCTTCGGGGCCGTCTTCATCACCATACTGCCCGAGGCGTTGAACGCCATCGCCGACGCCATGAGCGGCGTCTTCCCGGATGTCAGCAGCTATCTGCTGGCCGCCAAGGAAGGCGTCTTCGGCCTGGTGCTGGCGCTCTTCCTCATCTTCGAGCCGGAGGGCCTGCAACACCGTTGGAAGCTCTTCAAGGCGTACTGGAAACTGTATCCCTTCGCGCACTAGCCGTACGCGCTGCAGGGTCACTTTCAACACAAGGGGAACGACGTATGCGCACACTCTCCACCCTCATCACGGCTGCAGCGCTGGCGATCTGTCTCGCTGCGCCAGCCGTCGCCAAGGAGACCATCAAGGTCGGCGTGCTCTCGGATCTTTCGGGGCCCACCTCCACCGTGGGCGCGCCCTACGCCGAGGGCATCCTGGACGCCATCAAGCACATCAACGAGACGGAGTTCATCCCGGGCTACGAGATCGACCCCCTGCAAGTGGACTACGCGTACAACGCCCAGCAGGCCCTCGCCGCCTACAAGAAGTTCAAGACCCAAGGCATGGTGGCTCTGCAAGGCTGGGGCACGCAGGACACGGAGGCTTTGGTGCGCTTCGTGGGTCGCGACGAGATTCCCGTGCTCTCGGCTTCCTACTCCGCGCACCTCGCCGATCCCAAGGATGCGCCCTACAACTTCTTCATCGCTGCGGACTACTCCACCCAGCTGCGCGCCGCGCTCAAATACCTCAAGGATAACTGGACGCAAGACCGCGCGCCCAAGTTGGGCTTCATCTTCCCGGACCACCCCTACGGCTTGGCGCCCATCGACGCCGGCAAAGCCTACGCCGAGGAACTCGGTTTCGAAATCGTCGGCCAGGAGAATGTGGCGCTGGGCGCCATCGACGCCACCACGCAACTCCTCTCCATGCAGAAGAAAGCGCCAGACTTCGTGTGGGTGGGCGGCACCACGCCCTCCACCGCAGTCATCATGAAGGACGCCAAGAAGCTCGGCTTCGAGACCACCTTCTTCACCAACCTCTGGGGTGTGGACGAGTCCATCTTCGCCCTCGCCGGCGACGCCGCAGAGGGCCACATCGTGCTGCAGACCTCCGTGACTTACGACGCCGACGTGGAAGGCGCAGCGCTCATCCGCGAGATTACCGAAGGCGACCCCAAGATGATCCACTACGTGCGCGGCTTCGCCTCCATGTACGTCATGGGTGAAGCCATCCGCATGGCCGCCGCCCAAGGCGAGGTGACCGGCCCCGCCATCAAGGACGCCCTGGAAAGCATGCGGGACTTCGACCCCCTGGGCCTGACCCCGCCCATCAGCTTCTTCCCGGACGACCACCGACCCAACATGGCCGTGACGCTCTACCGCATCGAAGGGGACTCGTTCGTTCCCATCGGCGTGGAAACCCTGGAACGCAAGGCCGAGTGGCTGGGCAAATAACACGCCGCATGACGCGGGGGGTCGGCGCAGACCGGCTCCCCGACCATGCGGGCAAAACGCCTTTGGAGACGCTCCCGTGCCCCTGCTGAACGTGGAAAACCTCGAAGTCGTCTACAACGACGTGGTGCTCGTGCTCAAAGGCCTTTCCCTCGCTGCGGAGGAAGGCGCCATCACGGCTCTGCTCGGCGCCAACGGCGCAGGCAAATCCACCACGCTCAAAGCCATCTCCGGTCTCCTGCACAACGAGGATGGGGAAGTGACCGAGGGGGCCGTGTTTTTCCGCGGCGAAGCCATCCACAAGCGCCCCCCGGAGAAGATCGTGCGGCAAGGCGTCTTCCAGGTGATGGAGGGCCGCCGCGTCTTCGAAGACCTGACCGTGGAGGAAAACCTGCGCTGCGGCGCGTTCACCCGGCCGCGCAGCGAATACGCCGAAAGCCTGGCCACGGTGTACCACTATTTCCCCCGGCTGCAGGAGCGGCGCAAGCAACTCGCCGGCTACATGTCCGGCGGCGAACAGCAAATGCTCGCCATAGGCCGCGCCATCATGGCCCGGCCCACCCTCCTCCTGCTGGACGAACCCTCCCTGGGCTTGGCCCCACTGCTGGTGGAGGAAATCTTCGGCATCATCAAACGCCTCAACGAGGAACAAGGCGTCTCCATCCTGCTGGTGGAGCAAAACGCCCGCGCCGCCTTGAACATCGCCGCGCGAGGCTATATCATGGAAAACGGCCGCATCGTGCTGGATGGCGAGTCCCACGCGCTCCTCTCCAACCCGGACGTCCAGGAGTTCTACCTGGGCCTCTCCCACGGCGGCGAAAAACGCAGTTACCGCGATGTGAAGCACTACCGCCGCCGCAAACGCTGGCTCGGCTGACCCCGGGAGCGCGCGACGCGGCGAAACGCCGTCTCCCCCCCTGCGACGGCCCACGCTGGATGCACCATGGCAGACGACACCCCCCGCGATGACAGCGAACACCCCGCCACCAAGCCGCGCGGCGTCTACTCCACCACGGAGCGCAACGTCCTCGGCGCCGGCATGACCCGACGCGTCGCCAAACGCAAACGCTACTGGGCCGTCTGGGGCCCCATCCCCGGCGACGACGACTACATCGTCCAGCCACTGAACCAGAATCTCATCCCCACCGGCGGCAAACGTCGCGTCCCCCCGGAAGAATTTCGCGCGGACTACACCGAGGAACCCGAATTCTTCCTGGACCTCGGCGGAACGAAGCGCCACCTCTGGACCCAGCAGGACGCGTCCGGACAGCACGCCGAAAAACCCAAGGCCGCCAGCTCGAAAACGGCCCGACACGACAAACAACCCTCTCCGCCCCCAGCCCCCGTGGAGCTGGACGACGCCGAGCTGGAAGACGCCGCCGAAATCATCGAACGCAACGCCCGCGCAGATTTCGTCATGGGCATCAGCCACCTCAAGCGCGGCGAGATATCCAAGGCCAAGGACATGCTCGCCAAAGTGGCCGCCAAGGACCTGGACTACGCGCCGGAGCACAAACACATGTTCACGGAGTTCGGCTCCGGCCTGCGCAAGAATCAGCTCCTGGATGAAGCGCTCATGCACCACCGCCGCGCTCTCACCATCTCCCCCAACGACCCGCACATCTTCCACAACCTCGCGCGGGTCCACTACGAACGCGGCGACGTCCCCGCGGCTGTCGCGTGCCTGGAAAAGGCCTTGCGCCTCGACCCGGCGTTCGAGATGGCCCAAAAATTCCTCGACTTCATCAACAAGAAGCACGCCAGGAAGCGCAAACTCCACTTCAGGATCTGAGATACGCAGAAGGACCGCCCCGTGCTCGACTACGCCGCCCTCGCCAACACGCTCCAGGAGCGTCTCGCCGCCAAGCTGGTCGCTGCGCCGGAACTCCTCAACAGGCCGGGCCTCTCCCTGCTCTTCAAGGTCGATCCCCTCTATGCCGCCGCCCTGTGGCCCAATTTCCCCCGCCACCTCGCCGCCTGGAGCGCCGCGCCCCAAGACCGCGTGGAGCAGACCCTGCTGAAAACCGGCGCCCTCGTCTCCAAACGCGCGCCGGACGGCCAGCGCCGCTACGCCTTGCCACTGCGCGTGGCGTGGTCCCACGGCGGCAGCCTGCGCCGCGCCACCCTCCCACTGGCGCTGCTCCAGGCGGATTTCCTGGATCGCGCCCTGGCGCTGTACGCCCGCGCTCCAGCTGCGCCCCTGGGCGAACTGCGTTTCGACGCGCGCGAACGCCCCCGCCTCGACGAATTCCTGGAAGGGAAGACGCCGCTGCGAGGGCTTGCGTTTGCAGAGTGAACCGAAGCCCTCGCGCCCTGCACGACAGGCCCCGGCTGCATCCGAAACGACACGACACCCGACCGCGGCCCCCCCGCTCCATACGCCCTCCTCAGGACGATCTGTAACGCCGCGCCGGCAGGCAGTCTGTGAATGGAACGTGCGATCCGCACGGGAAACGAGGCTGGTCAGGGCTGGCAGTTCCCGCAGGTCACGCAGGTCTGGCAGTTCCCGCAGATCACGCAGGTCTGGCAGTTCCCGCAGATCACGCAGGTCTGGCAGTTCCCGCAGGTCGCTCAAGTCTGGCAGACGTCCATGGGGATGTCGAGAAGCGCGCGAGCTCCGTGCGCCGGCGTCTCCAGAACGAACGCGCCGCGCAACTGCTGCGCCAGCGTGCTGGCGAGCTGCAGGCCCAGAGTCTCCGCATTCTCCGGAGTGATCTCGTCGTGCCGGGGGTGCTGGAAGCCGGGCCCGTCGTCCTCCACCATCATGTGCAGGCGGCATTCGCCCTCGCCTTGCGGCGTGCGGCTGACAGGGGCCGCCTCGCCTGCGCTGTGGAGTTCCGGCTCTGTCCAGACGCGGATGCGCACCTCGCCGGGACCGCCTTTGGGATAGCCGTGCTTGAGCGCGTTGGAGATGAGCTCGTTGAGGATGAGCCCGCACGGGATGGCCATATCCACGTCCATCAACAGGGGCGCCATCTCCAGGCGCACGTTGACGCCGGACAACGCGCCGTAGGAGCTGCGCACGTGGTGGGCTAGATTCTGGACATATTCGCGGAAGTCGATGCGTTTCAGGGAGTCCGACCGGTAGAGCCGCTCATGGATGAGCGCCATGGACTTCACACGGTTCTGGCTGTCGCGCAGCACGTCCTGAGTCTGCTCGTCCTTCACGTAGCCGGCTTGCAGGTTGAGTAGACTGGAGACCACCTGGAGATTGTTCTTCACCCG
>CAYVWB010000090.1:13035-15201 GCA_964455395.1 uncultured Desulfovibrionaceae bacterium | reverse complement strand
TCAAAGCCCGGGTCGCTCATGCGATCCGGGCTTTCTCGTGCTCGGAGGACAACTTCATTGATCCCCAACAAGAAGCAACACCTCGTTACGGCGCAAAAACGCAATCGTGAACGGCGGGTCGTAACGCGCTATCCGCGGCGAGCCAACTGGCGCATACCCTCGCTCCTCCAGCCAGCGACGCAGTTCCTGCGCCTTCAGAGACGCCTTCTCCGGCGTAACCACGCCTGAAAAACGTAACACTCCCAACGTCTCCGCTGGCGCTTGCTCCAGACGCACCTCGGATGAAGTCGGTTGCGGAGCCGTCTCCATGGTGTATTGCGCTGGCAGAATGAATGCCATGCGCCACCCTCCTCCGCCTGCACCGTCGTCCAAAGCCTCCTGCACCACCGGCGCCGTCATGGAGATGGATACGCCGTCAGCCGACTTCTCTTCAGGAGTCTGCACCACCGGCGCCGTCATGGCGACCTGTCGACCAGGCGCGTTCTCCCCACTGATGTAGTCGAAAAGTCGACGAAACGCTACGTCGGAAGCCGTTTCGTAGTCACCCTGCGCTGTCGTCACCGCCAGCACGCGGGGCGGATACCGGCGCACGGACTTGTCCTCCTCCTGCGTCGCCACGGAGTACGCAGGCTCTTCCACAGTACGTACGCCGAAAACCGCACACCCCTGAGCCATCAGCGCAAGCACTGCGGCGATGCCGAGCAATCCGCCGGACTGCAGTCGCTGGAGCATGTCTCCCTCCTTGTGTTGTAGAAACCAGGCGATGGGCCGCAGCCCTGGTGGAACAGTCGATGCTACCCCGCCTCATCGATGACGTCGAGCATGAGCGCGAGATCGCGCGTCCACTCTCGGTCCTTCACGAAGACGTCGTACGCGGCAAGGTCCTGACGCGCGCGCGTCTCCAAGCCGGCGTCGTCCCGCCGCAAGATGATGACGAGCGGCGCCTTGGATCGCGCTCGGCGGAACGCGCCAGCGAGTGAGAACCGAGCCTCGCACGCCGAAGAACAGGGGTCGCTTCCCACCGCGTTGGGGACGCCGATGAACGCCACGTCGAAGGGCCGCGCCTGGATGGCGGCGGCTGCGTCGTCGTCCTCGGTGAAGGCTTCCGTTTCGAGGGAGCCGGGGCGTTCCAGCGCCTCCCGACAGCGCGTCGCCCAGGCTTCATCGGAATCGACAAGCAGGACGCGGACAGGGCGCGGCCTCGAACCAATAATGTTTCGGATGGATTCAACAAGCGAATCGAACATGGCGTACTCCTGAGGAACAAAGGACGGAGCCGTGACACATGTCCGACATATACAATGCCATGGTGAGAAAGGGAATGGGCAGGCGTGCGACCTCCCAACCAGAGGACCTGGGCGGCGACCTGTGCGGCCGCCGCCCAGTCGAGGATGTGTCAGGCGATGGTGACGGCGTCGTCCAGGTAGACGTCCTGCACGGCGTTGATAAGCTCCACGCCGACGTCCATGGACTTCTGGAACGCCTTGCGGCCCATGATGAGGCCCATGCCGCCGGCGCGCTTGTTGATGATGGCCGTGCGCACGGCGTCCGCCATGTCGTTCTTGCCGGCGCCGCCGCCGGAGTTGATGAGCCCGAAACGACCCATGTAGCAGTTCACGACCTGATAGCGGGTGAGGTCGATGGGGTGGTCCGTGCTCAACTCGTTGTACACGCGGGGGTCGGTCTTGCCGAAGTTGAGCGCGGTGTACCCGCCGTTGTTCGTGGCCTGCTTCTGCTTGACGATATCGGCCTGGATGGTGACCGCCATGTGGTTGGCCTGTCCGGTGAGATCCGCGGAGGTGTGGTAGTCCACGCCTTCGTGCTTGAAGGCGTCGTTGCGGGTGTAAGCCCACAGCACGGTGGCCATGCCGAAAGCGTGCGCCGCCTCGAACGCCCGGGAAACTTCGATGATCTGCCGGTTGGATGTTTCGTGCCCGAAGTAGACGGTGGCTCCCACGGCCACGCAGCCCATCTCGAAGGCCTGTTTCACCGTGCCGAACATGATCTGATCTTCGAAATTGGGATACGTGAGGAGTTCGTTGTGGTTGATCTTCAGCATGAAAGGAATTTTATGCGCGTACTTGCGCGCCACGCTTCCCAGCACGCCCAGAGTGGAACACACGGCGTTGCAGCCGGCTTCCAGCGCGAGCCTCACGATGTTCTCAC
>CAYVWB010000090.1:7216-13025 GCA_964455395.1 uncultured Desulfovibrionaceae bacterium | reverse complement strand
TGGGATTGGGCGCAAAGGAGTGGGCGCCGGAGTGCTCGATGCCCTGGTCCACGGGGAGGATGGAGAGATAGCCCGTCCCGCCCAGCCGGCCGGCGGCGTACATGGCCTGCAGGCTCTTGAGCACGGGGGTGGGCCGGTCGGACTGGATGAACGAGTCGTCCACGAAGGATGGGCTCGGCAGGTGGAGCAGAGACTTGTCGACAGTCGAACAGGTATGCTCCAGCAAGTCTTTCGCTTCGGCGTCGCCGAGCAGCGCTGCGTAGTCAGCCATGGTGAAACCTCCATTGGGCGGGGTGGAAGGGATATGCCGCAGCATAGCACATACCGCGGGGCTGCGCCTAGAGGGGAGGGTGAATATGGCTGATTATGGAGGTTGTGTGGCGGGGCGGCGTCACTCGACGTCGGCGGCTCCTGCAGACCCGTTACGGTGTGACGTTTCGGAGGGGGCAGGCCCGACACGTTCGACAGGCTCGACACGTTCGACAGGGAGGCTCGCGTTCCGATGGGGTGCAGGAAACGCCGTCATGTTGGAGGCGTTCCCTGATTCCCGCAGTCGGGCTTTGAGCCTTTCGAAAGACTCGGGTCCGACGAGTTCCAGCATGTCCGGCGGCTCCAGCGTCGGGTCCAACTCGTGCGCTGCGGTGAAGTCCTGCAGCGCCTTGCGGTTCTCCTCCAGCTGAGCCCAGGCGAACCCCCGGCGATAGAGGGCCTCCGCCATGTCCGGGTCGATGGCCAAGGCTTTGGTGTAGTCCTTGATGGCGGCGCGGGGGGCTTGCCGTTCCATGTGGATGTCGGCGCGGCGTGCATAGGCCTCGGCGAGGTCCGGATTCAGCGCAATGGCTTGGTCGAAATCCGCCATGGCTTTCTCGAATCCACCGGAAACCCGCCATGCAAGACCCCTGTGGTAGTGCGTCAAGGCGGCGTTGGCTGGTCCCAGCTCGCCGGATTCCAGCGCCCTGTCCATGAATGCGATGGCGTATTCCGTACCCACGGCGGAGACGGCGTGCAGCAATGGTGTGATGAGGAAACGCTGGTCCACGCGGTGGGCTGCGGCGATGTCCTTCATGGAGCGTTCGCCATCACCGGCCAAGGCATAGGTAAGTCCCCGCAGATACAAGGCTCGTGCGTTGTCTGGGTTCAACTCCAAAGCGCGTGAGAAGTCCGCCACGGCGGTCTCGTAGTCGCCGAGCTCCTTGCGCACGGCGCCGCGTTTGATGAACGCCTCCACGAAGCGAGGATTGATCGTCAGAGCCTCGGTGAGATCCGCCAGAGCCTGCTCCAACTCGCCGAGGTGATAGCGCGCGTTGGCGCGGTTGTAGTACGCGATGACCAGGTTGGACTCGCGCAAGTCGCCGGATTCTATGGCGCGGGTCAGGAGTTCCAAGCCGTGGGCGGCGTCGCCTTCACGGACGGCGGCAAGGCCGGCGAGGGCGTCCGCGTAGGCGTCTGCGCGGGCGGTGAGGGGCGTCGCGATGGCGAGCATCGCGCCCAGTACGAGCCCGAGAAGCGGTATGCCCCACGCGGTGAGGGCGGTGCGCTGGTGTGGCGCGGCGTGCAGGAGTGATGGAAACAGCGCCATGGAGGGTGCAGTCCCTGGAGCGCGCGCAGGATGAAACATGGGGGAAAGTGTGGGGCGCGGGCCGAATGCGCGCTACCCGGGTCAGTTGATTGCCTGATGACCCGCGCCCCGTGCGCCGCCAGCGGCTACTCTGCGCTGGCGGGAGCTTTGCTGCCAAAAGCGGACTTGTGGCTTTTCTTGTACTTGTTCGGAAGGTCGTCGTACGTGAGTGTCGCCGGGTCGAGGCCTTTTTCGTCAGCGTACTTCTCGATGAAGAACTGCTCGACCTGTTGGGACATCCATTCCTTCCACTTCTTTTCGGTGTTCGCGACCGCGGGGCCAGCGCAGAGTGCGATGGCGAGGGCTGCGACGCTGATGATGGCGACAAGGCGTTGCATGGCGTTACTCCTCAATATGGGGTGGCGGAGATCGGCGGCGCAGGGTGCGGACTCGAGCGCGCCGACTTCAGCATCGATGGAAATCCTAGATTCCCCGGGCTCCGAAGTCGCGTCAGCTGCCGGTGCCGTTGACGTCTTGAGGCGTGGGCAGTTCGGGGCCGAAGACGAGGTCCACGTACAGATCTTGGTAGTTCTGGGGGAGATCGGCTATGTAGCCGGCGGGCACGTCCGGATCCACGATCTGGTTGTAGACGGACACCAGGAACTCTTCCAGCTCCTGCGCGGTGTCCACGCCGAAAAAGAGCAGGTCCGCGGTCTGGTTGGACAAGGTCTGGTTGATCTCGCCGCGATTCTCCAGCTCGTTGAGGAAATCGTCGCGCTCGCCTTCGATGTCGGCGATCTGGACAGTCTCGGTGGCTTCGGCGTCCGCAGCGCGAACAGCGTCGTCCGCAGTGGCTTCCGCGATGTCGGCTGCGTCCTCCGCGTTGCGGATGGCGAGAAACTTCGCTTCATTCGGGTTGGTGATCAGCTGTTCGATTTGCGCCTCGATGTCGAGTTGCAACGTGGCGTAGAGGTTGAGCAAGGTGCCGGGTTCGATGGCGTTGCCGACGACTTCAGCCTCACGTTCCTCGCGCGCCTGCTTGGAGTCGGCGAAGAGCTCTGCAGCATGCACGTAGGTGAAGGCGCCAGCGCCAGCAAGCACTGCGCACGCTGCAAGAGGGAAGACAAGCGATTTGAACAAAGTCATGGAGCATTCCTCCTTGGTTTCCCTCCGCAGTGCGGAAGGCCTGGCGACTGACCGTCCCGCAACAGGCTGCGGCGCGTGCGCTTCCAGCGGGACGTCGGTTTGCTTACTGTGAGCACACTACGCCCGAGCGTACGTTGTGTCAATGTATTTTTTGCTGTTGGTGAAGAAATAACAGAAGTCGACACTGCAGTAATGCCTGTACCTCGCCCAACACCAGCCTTCGCCGGCGCAAGGCGTCCGAAAAGCGCTGCAGCGTGCGTCATGAGAAACGTAAAGATTGGCTCGCGACCTTGCTGATACAGAAAAGATAGAGATTGTTTAAACATTGTCGTGATGCGAGAGCCATGCACGCCTCCACGATACCATGGTTGCGCACGTACGCTGCTCGTGATTTGCTTTAAAGAAACTCTAGAGATTGACGACCCCGCCGCGAAACCATGCGAGTGCAAGGATAATGAACCGTGATGGTATGTATACCAGTTCGGGTGGACACGTTTCTGATAATGAAAAGATTCACAAGCCATGGTGAGCTATATGGTATGATTTATTTTCCTCTTGATTCAATGCGACGCATTCCGTAAGAGCAAGAACAGTATTGCATCATGACGTGTTCAAAGCTCGGGAAAGAGCTTCAGGTAATATCCGGGTACTGCAATTCCGCCCAAACTGCTCCATTTTTCGTCGCAGACAAAGGAGGTTCCCATGCCAGACAGGTCCCTGTGGGATTGGCAACCAGGGGAAAAGGATGTCGTACCGCTCGACGTGGGCGCCGAAAAACGCCAATGGCTGGAGGCTCCTGTTCCCAGTCAGGATGGCGAGCGCCTCGCGCGTGTCGCAAAACTCAAGGATGAGGAGGAAGCGCTTTTCACTGCGGTCGTCAACGGCGAGTTCTGGGAAAGCACTTTCGACAAAGTCTGGAATCCCCGGTTCACCCCGGACGGACGGCTCACCGTGCTTGCTTCGGAGATGGGCGAGTGGGCCATGGTGGTGGACGACGAGCCGTGGGATGACCGCTACGGATTCATCTGGGACACGCGGTTCCCCGAACAGGCGGACAACATCGTCGCCGCCGTGCAAGTGGACATGCGCTATGGCTACGTCAAGGACGGCGAGCTCTGGGGGGAGCTCTTCGAGAACGCCAACCAGCACGCCATCGCTCCGGATGGCGCGAAGATCGCTGCTGTCGTCCAGACGCGCTCCATCCCCCAGGCGGACACCGTAACTTTCAAGGAAGGGTGTTTCAGCGTCGCCGTGAACGGCGAGCCTTTCGAGCGCGCTTTCGTCAACTGCTGGACACCGGTCTTCGACCCCGCTGGCGAGCGACTGGCGTGGCAGGCGCGCACCTCGCTCTACGACTACACCGTCGTCGTGGACGGCGAGCCGTGGTCCGCGTCCTTCTCCTGCGTCTGGGAGCCGTGCTTCTCGCCCAAGGATGGCGCCGTGTGGGCGCCTGTGCGGCAAGGCGGCAAGTGGGGCATGGCCCGTGACGGCGAGGTGGTCTGGCCCACGGCCCTCTTCAACTGCTGGAAGCCGTGTTTTGCGCCGGACGGCTCCAGGCTGTACGCCATCGCGAGTCCCGAGTTCGGCGCCTGGACCGTGGCCGTGGACGGCGTGGCGTGGAACATCCGCTGCGACGGCTGCGTGACGGATCTCGCGGTCTCTCCGGACGGACGCCGCGCAGCAGCGCTGGGCAAGCACAAGGGTCGCTGGAGCGTGCTGGCGGACGACGCCCGCTGGGCTGGCGACTACCCCATGGCGTACCCGCCCGTCTTCAGTGAAGACTCCAAGCACATCGCCTGTCGGGTGGAGCGCGACGGCGGCCGGTTCGCCATCTTGGTGAACGGCCGCGCCTTTCACGAGGACTTCGACCAGGCGTGGGACCCCGTCTTCAGTCCGGATGCGGACATGGTGCTCATCCGCGCCGTGAAGCGGGGGGTGTACAAACGTCTCGTCGTGCCAGTCTCTGATTTCTAAAGGAGGGCGCCATGCACCAGCTCTACGCATTTCTCGTGGGCCCATTGATGTGGGCCGTGATGATCGTCTTCGTGGGCGGTCTGGCGTGGCGGTTCGTCTCCATGACGAAGCTCGCCATGCGGAAGGACCCCTACGTGTTCCATTACATGCAGTCGAAGTACGTGTTGCGCTCTTTCGGGGCGTGGCTCATTCCCTTCTTCACCCGCTCCATGCGCGTGCAACCGGGGATCACCATCGTGGGTTTTCTGTTTCACATCGCTGTCATCATAACGCCCATCTTCCTTTTGGCGCATGTCATCTTGTGGGAAGAGGGGATAGGCCTTTCCCTCTGGACATTGCCCGAAGGCGTGGCGGACGCGCTCACCCTCGTCGTGTTGGGCAGCATCGTCTACTTCGCGGTCCGACGCATGACGCAAGCCCATGTG
Source organism: uncultured Desulfovibrionaceae bacterium (assembly GCA_964455395.1). Classification (GTDB taxonomy): domain Bacteria; phylum Desulfobacterota; class Desulfovibrionia; order Desulfovibrionales; family Desulfovibrionaceae; genus CAYVWB01. The sequence goes on along the minus strand of CAYVWB010000090.1, from coordinate 7,922 downwards.
CGCTATGTGACGGATTGGACGGACTACGCCATCCTCATCATGGTGGCGCTGCCGTTCCTGACGGGGATTCTGGCGCACTACCAGATCTTTCCCTACCGATTCATGATCATCCTGCACATCCTCACGGGGCAGGCCGCTTTGGTGATGATTCCCTTCAGCCGCCTCTCGCACATGCTCTTCGGACCCATGGTGCGCGGCTACATGGGCTCGGAATTCGGCGGCGTGCGCCACACCAAGGACTGGTAGCCGGCTGACAACAAGGAGGAAGCCGTCATGGCCGAGAACGCCACAGTCGATACGCAAGCAACGCCTCTCATCCAGCCTGTGCTGGACGACCCGGGCGTCATGAAGAATCTGGAGCAGTTGGACGAGGAGACCATCGCGCGCACCATCACACATACCCTGGAAACCGAGGGCGGCGCGCGGCTCAAGACCCTGGTGGAGACCTGCGTGCACTGCGGGCTCTGCAGCGAAGCCTGCCACTTCTTCAAATCCAGACAGGACCCCATCTACTCCCCTGTGGGCAAGGTCAAGCAGACCATCTGGCCCATGCTCAAACACAAAGGCCGCGTCTCCAAGGACTTCCTCATGCGCGCCGTGCAGGTGGCGCACACGGAATGCAACCTCTGCAGACGTTGCGTGCAGTACTGCCCCTTCGGCATAGACACGGCCTATCTCATGAGCCTTACCCGACGCATCATCCACA
>CAYVWB010000090.1:0-7206 GCA_964455395.1 uncultured Desulfovibrionaceae bacterium | reverse complement strand
AAGCTGGCCATCACGCCGCAGTACATCCAGGACACGGCGCATTCGCACGCCTCCACCTTCAACCAGATGTGGGTGAAGGACGACGAATGGACCGACGCCCTCTTCTGGCAAGAGGAAGAAGCCCGCGACGAGTTCCCGGATATCGTCATCCCCATGGACAAAGTGGGCGCGGACATCATGTATTCCGTCATCGGGCCGGAGCCCAAGTTCCGCACCCAGCTTATCTACCAAGCTGCCGCCATCATGCACGAAGCCGGTGTGGACTGGACCATGCCCTCCACCCCCGGCTGGGACAACTCCGACATGTGCATGTACACGGGCGATCTGGAGATGATGGGCCGCCTCAAACGCAAACACTTCGAATGCGCCATGGATCTGCGGGTGAAGCGCATCGTCATGGGCGAATGCGGCCACGCCTTCCGCTCCATCTACGACACGGGCAACCGGTGGCTCAGTTGGCAAGCCATGCCCGTGGACGTCATCCACGCCGTGGACTTCTTTCACGAGCTCGTCACCTCCGGCAGAATCCGGCCCAAGACCAAAGTCACCGAGAAAGTCACCATCCATGATCCCTGCAACATCGTCCGCGGCCGCGGCCTGCAGGAGAAGCTTCGCGCAGTGGCCCAGGTCTTCTGCGAAGATATCGTGGAGATGAGCCCCGCCAAGGAGCACAACTACTGCTGCTCCGCCGGAGGCGGCGTCATCAACTGCGGACCGCCCCACAAGATGACCCGCGTGCACGGCAACGCCGTGAAGGCCGAGCAGCTCAAAGCGACCGGCGCCGAGATCGTCCTGGCGCCATGCCACAATTGCCACGGCGGCATCGAGGACATCATCCACCACTACAAGCTCGGCATGGAGCTCAAGTTCCTCGGCGACATCATCTATGAACACATGGAAAAAACGCGCGCCGTCGAGATGTAGAGTCGTCCCCCACACGCACCCGACACGCCCACGAGCAGCGAGGATACGCCATGCGCACACCACGCATCGATAAAGGACTCGGACTCATCGCGGCGGCGCTCGTCATCACGGCGATGCTGCCAGCGCTCGTCCGCTCCCAGATGGACATCACCCACCTCGACGATCCCGCCTTCGAGAACGACCAGCGACCGCCCGCCGTCTTCAACCACGACGAGCACAACGCCGCCGCCCAGCTCGAAGAACAATGCTGGTACTGCCACCACATGGACGGCGCCGCTCCCAGCGAAGACGAAGACTCCATCGGCATTCCCTGCGCGGACTGCCACGCCGTCGACGCCGAAGAAGTCACCCCTCTCATGCAGGCGTACCACAAGCAGTGCGGGGACTGTCATGTGGAGCAGCAGAAAGGCCCCATCACCTGTGGGGAATGCCACGTCCGCCAGTGATCCCGAGTGCGTTGCGCTCTCGAGCGCGCCGGAACATCGCGCCCTCGCCCCAGGTTCCGCCTGGGCCGGGGGCGCTTCTGATGCAACGTGATCCAGGCGTCACATCGTATTGTATCCTTAATATAAGAACAAATGCCCTTTGACGCGGCGGCGCCGCTCACTTCGTTGGCGAGGGCCGGCAGGGCGCCGCCAGGGGCGGCCTTCTCTCCTTGAGAACGAAAAAGGGAGACCCGCGCGCAACGGGCCTCCCTCTCGATGCGGTGGGTGGGAGCGATTACTGTTTCACGTGGTAGATGGTGGTGGTGCCGCTCACTTCGTTGGCGACGACCAGCAGGTTCTCGCCGTTGGGGCTGTCGCCGGCGGGGATGAAGAGCACGCACTCGGGGGCGCAGTCGCCGGCGGTGCCTTCGGTGATCACGCCGGAGAAGTCGCGGTCGTTGCGGTAGGTGACGAAGATCGGGGCTTCGGGGTTGGAGACGTCGAAGACCGCCACGCCGCCTATCCGCTCCAGGCCCACGAAGACGTAGGTCTTGCCGTCGATGACGCCCACGTCGATGGCTTCAGGCTCGGGGCCTTTGTCGTCGGAGCGGTCGTCGAAGGAGTTGTTCTCGTCGTCGGTGGAGTTGAAGTTCTCCGGCAGCATGGCTGCGGTGATGGCCTCCAGGACATTGCCGGAGTCGTAGACGAGCTCGATTGTTTCGCCGCGCAGTTTCCAGATGGAGAAGGAGCGCGCGCCGTAGGCGTAGAGTTCGTCGTAGTCGCCGTCGCCGTCGGTGTCGCCCAGGGTGTTGGTCACCTTCAGGCGGCCCAGATTTTCGGGAGCTTGCAAGGTCTCGGCGTCGGGGAAGGCTTCAGGATCCAGGGTCAGCGTGTGGACGCGGGCTTCTTCGCTGTAGGCTTCGTAGTCGCGAGCGTCGCCTTCGTTGGCGGTGAACAGGTAGAGTTCGCCGCCGATTTCCGCCGTGACGATGGAGTCGGGCTGGTACATGCCCTTGAGCTTGTCGAAGGTGTGGAAGTGGATGCCGCCGTCTTTGTTGGAGGGGTCGAAGGAGTTCTTCTGCAGGGAGAAGTCTTTCACGCCCAGGGAGACGATATCCAGCACCCGGGCTTGTTGCACGTCCACCACGGCGATGGCGTTGTTCTCCTGCAGCGCCACGTAGGCGAAGCGGGAGTTGGGGGAGACGGCGATGTATTCGGGCTCCAGGTCCTTGGCCACGGAGGCGCCGGGTCCGAAGACGCGCACGCCTTTTTCGAGCAGCTCGTTCACCAGCAGGTTGAACTCGGTGAAAGTGGCGGTCTTCACCACGGGTTGCTCCACGCCGTCTTTGATGTCGACGATCCAGATCTCGCCTTCGGGGTCGGTCACGTAGGGGTCGTCAGGCTCGCCTTCACACGCCACCAGGATGGTGTGGCCGTTGGGCGCAAACTTCACCATGTCCGGCAGGGAGCCCACTTGGACCTGCATCAGGGGGGTCTGCAAGTCGCCGTCCGCGTCGTACAGCAAGAGGAAGCCGGGGTCCTGTTTGTCGAAAGCCTCCAGCGCCACGGCCACCATGCCGTTCATCACGGAGACGCTGTTGGCCACGCCGCCGAGTTCTTTCAGCTGGATGGCTCCGTCGTGCTTCACGGCGGCGGGGTCGCTCAAGTCCAGCACGTCGATGGCGACTTCGTTGGCGTTGACCACGAAAAGCCGCTTGGACTCAGGGTCGAAGCTCACGATTTCCGCGCCGCCCTCGATGATGGGCGCGGTGTGACGGCTCAGGAGCTCCAGCGTCACGGCGTTGGTCGCCTGCGGCGCTTCGGGAGTTTCCACCTTGACGGCGGAAGCGGGGACGGCGGCGACGACCGTGGCGGCGAGGCCAAGCAAGCCGGCCGCAAGGGCTGCGCGGATAACCATAGGGAATACTCTCCTGCGAAGATGGTGAAACGGGATACAACCTGCAGCATCATATACAAAAAAGCGGAACAGCAACGATACGGGTCTTCTTCGTCCGCCGCGTGACGGCGGAGTGACATTTGCCGCAAGGCTCCCCCATCGACAGGACGCGACCCAGGCGCCATACTGCCGACGCTCACCCCAAACAAGGAGCCGCCATGGCCATCCGCTACCCCGGCTACGACAGCGCCCGTCTGCTGCGCGCCGCCCTCACCATGACGCATCCGGGAGTCCTCCTCTTTCCCTTGATTCTGGGCGGTGTGGTGGGGACTCTGGGGTGGGCCTACGGCTCCCTCCTGCTGGGCGCGCCGTTCTACATCATGGGGCTCGTCATGGCGGGAAACGCCCTGCGCGAGGGCTACATCATCGCCACAAGGCAACGAGCCCTGCGACAGCGCGACGGCGTCTGGGAAGCGCGGCTCCCGGAGCAGGCCCCCGAACAAGACGGCGCCGACCCGAGCTCCCCCTGGCGGCCCCTGGACGCGGACGAACTGACGGGCTTTCGCGCCGCAACCTACGCGCAGACCATGCCGGGGCGGCCCATCAGCACGCAATTCCCCTGTGTGGAGCTCATTGTGCGAGGACAACAACGCGCCGTGCTGGACCGCTTCGTTCCAGGCGCGCATGACGCCCGCGACCACACCTTGCAGGCCCTCGCCGAGCGCTGGCCAGAGCGGCGTCTGCCCCCGCGGGACGAACCCCTGGACGCCCGAGAGCCCCGACTGGAGTGACCCCCACCGAAATCTCCCCCTCGTTCGGGCAAGTCCGGCCGACTACATTGGAGGACGACACTTCGATCACCCCGAGACGCATCGCCAAGGGAGGTATGCATGGAAAAGCGGGAAAAGGAATCCTACCAGCAACGACTGGAAGCAGCCAAACTCCGCGCGGAAGCGCAGATTCTCGAACTCAAGGCGGACGCCGCCGACAAGGGCGAGTCCTACCGGGCCAAATACGAGGAGCGCATCGAGGAGCTGCAAGCGAGGAAAGAAGAGCTGGAGGACAAGCTGAACTCATTGCGCGCGCAGGCCGAGGACGCCTGGGAGGAAGTGAAAGGCGGCGCGGAGCGCGCCTGGAAAGAGCTCTCCGCAGCCATGGACCGCGCTCGCGAACAGTTCAAATAGACGCCCGCACCGTGTGGCGGCGTTGTCCGTCGCTCGCTACACGTGGTCCGTCATGCGTTGCCTGTCATGAGTAGCGCGGGGGACGTCCCGTCCTCTGCCGTCCCCACGCGGGCGCCATGCCGATACAACCGCCGGCCCCCTCGAATCCCGAGGCGGCCGGCGTTTCGTATGGTGCGCCAAACAGGTCGTCGCGGAATGGCCGAACAGGAGCGCGCCATACCGCGTTGAAGGCGGCGCATGCGGCGGTGAACGCCGGCGCCGTGGTCTGCGACGGCATGAAGCGACTGGGACGGCGCGGCAATATCGAGAATTTCGTGGAGTGCGGGGGATGCTGGGGATGCGGGGGTGACGTGCGGTGTTCCAGCCGCCTCGACACCATGGCTCGGGGCCGCGCGCAGTCGCCCCCTTCAGGGGATGTCGTGGCCTTGGCTGCGGTATTCGTTGAGCTTGTTGCGCAGGGTCCGCACGGAAATGCCGAGCAACTCGGCGGCCTGGGTGCGGTTGCCGGCGGTCTGCTCAAGACCGCGCATGATCATGATGCGCTCCATCTCGTGCAGGGGCAGCACTTTGCCGGCGAGCAGCGTCTCTGCTTGCTGCCCTGTGGCCGGGGGGGAGGTCTGGTCCCCGGCTCCCGCGGCCCCGCCGGAAGCAGTGGAGCCGGCGCCAGCGCCGCTGGAGGTCGGCCGGTCAGCGAGCTCGGGCTCTGCAGGGGGAGTCCAGGTGTCGTCCAGCAGAAAATGGACTGTGGTGATGGGCCCCGCGCCAGCCAACAACACCGCGCGCTCCATGAGGTTCTGCAGCTCGCGGACGTTGCCCGGCCATTCGTAGGCCAGCAACCACTGCTCCGCCTCCGGCGCGAAAGTCAGCGGCGGCAGCTGGTACTGCGCACAGTAGCGGTCCACGAAAAAGCGGGCCAGGAGCAGCACGTCTTCGCCGCGTTCGCGCAAAGGCGGCAGCGTGAGGGGAATGACGTTCAGCCGGAAAAAGAGGTCCTGCCGGAACTTGCCTTGCGCCACCCAGTCCTGCAGGGTGCGGTTGGTGGTGGCCAGCACGCGCACGTCCACTTTGACGGCTTCGGCGCCGCCGACTCGATCCAGCTCGCCTTCCTGAAGCACCCGCAGCAGCTTGGCTTGCAGACCCAGATCCATCTCGGAAATCTCGTCCAGCAGCATGGTGCCGCGGTTGGCCATCTCGAATTTGCCCAACTTGCGGGCCACTGCGCCGGTGAAGGCGCCTTTCTCGTGTCCGAAGAGTTCGCTCTCCAGCAGGTGCTCGGGGAGGGCTGCGCAGTTCACGGCGATGAAGGGCGCGGCGGCGCGGTCGCTCATGTGGTGGAGATACCGCGCGATCATTTCCTTCCCCGTGCCGGACTCGCCTTGGATGAGCACCGTGGCTTTGGACTTGGCGACCTGTTTGGCCAAAGCGAGGATGCGCTGCATGGCCGAGTGCTCGCCGATGATGGCGAAGCGCTCGCCTTGGGGCGCGTTCTTGTCGTCCTGGGGGGTCTGTGACGGCACGGCTGCGAGGATTTTCTCGCTCTCCAGGGGCTCCAGCCAGTAGTCCTTGGCGCCAAGCTCCATCAGCCGCTGCGCTTCCTTGGCAGAGCCCTGCTCCGTGAAGACGTAGACGGGGGGGAATCCGGCGCCGGCTTCAGCTGTCAACTTCAGCAACTCCTCCACAGAATAGCCGGTCATGGCCGGCCGGGTGAACACCGCCATCGGCTTGTGCTTCTTGATGAAGCGCACGGCGCCGGCGAGGTTCTCGGCGAGGCTGACCTCGAAGCCCTCCTCCTTCAACGGACCGAAGACGCCTGCGACGGCGGAGGGCGGGGCGAGGAAGAGGATGGTCTGGGAGGCTGGCGCGGACATATTCCGTACTCATTACCCCGAAACCTCAAAGTTTTCAACGGAAAAAGCATCTCTGGGGGGCTGCATGAGGCGCTTCGATGGCGGGTTGGCGGTCTGTAAATTTCTTGACCTCACGCTTCGAGACGCCGTAAGTTGGGAGCATGACGACAATTCTGGACGACCAAGCCCTCGCGGCGTTGCTGGAGCAAGTGGCCGCCGGAGAGGTGCCTCCTGGGGAGGCCGCCCGCGTACTTGCCGAAGGCCCTTTCCGCAAGCTTTTGAAAACGCGCGCCGCCTCCGTGGAGGCGGATGTCTGCGTGGATCCGCACCGCCCCTTGCGCACCGGCCAGGGCGAGGTGGTCTTCGGGCAAGGCAAGAACCTCGCGCAGCTGGAACACGCCGTCACGGCGCTCTCGCAGGGCGGCGCCCCTGTCCTTGTCACCCGCCTGACGCAGGAGCACGGCGCGGGCTTGGCGGAGCGCTTCCCGTCCGACCGCGGCGGGGAGTGGTGGGGGGCTGCGGGACTCTTCGCGTTGTGGCCACGCCAGGACGGTCCCGAAGGCGGCATGGCCGGTCCCTACACCGGCGCGCGCGACCAGTGGCCCGCCGCCGGGGAGTGCCTGGTGCTCACGGCAGGCGCCAGCGACTTGCCGGTGGCGCTGGAATGTCTGGGAACGGCTCGTTTCATGGGGGTGACGCCCGGGTTCGCCGGGGACGTCGGCGTGGCCGGCATCCATCGCCTGGAACCCCACCTGCGCGCCTTGGGCAAGGCGCGACTGGTCATCGTCATCGCAGGCATGGAGGGAGCGCTGCCGTCCGTGGCCGCAGGGCTCACGCCGGCGCCTGTCATCGCCGTGCCCACCTCCGTAGGGTACGGCGCCAACTTCGGCGGCCTGAGCGCGCTGCTCGGGATGCTGAATTCCTGCTCC
>CAYVWB010000089.1:0-15334 GCA_964455395.1 uncultured Desulfovibrionaceae bacterium | reverse complement strand
TCTATGGGAAAGAGAACGCGCTCATGGCGAACTGCCACGTCCGCGTCGCCTACGCGCCCAACACCATCGCCACGGCGCGCACGCTCTCGGAGATGACCGGCAAAACCACGGTGGTGGACACGAAGACATCGCTCTCGGGCGCGCGATCCGGCGCGCTGAAGAACGCTTCGCTCAGCGTTTCGGAGACGGCGCGGCCGCTGCTCACCGAGGACGAATGCATGCGCCTGCCAACGCCGCGGAAGGACGCCGCCGGCAGCATCACCGCGCCGGGGGACATGCTCCTCTTCATGGCCGGCTGGCCGCCCATCTACGGCCGGCAGATTCTCTATTTCCTCGACCCGACGTTTCGGGAAAGGGCTGGAATGGCGGCACCGGATACGTCGCATGGGCAACCTGCTTCCATGCAGAGAACCGACGTAACCACCTCGGACTATGAAGCCTATCTTGCTCGTGTGTAGCGTGATCGCGCTGGTCATGACGTGGGGCTGGCTGACCGGTGTCCGCTGCAACCTCACGCCGTCCATGCCCCGTGGACTCTACCGGGTGACAGAGGCCTCGCCCATGCGCGGCGACCTCGTCGCGTTCTGCCTGGAGGGCGACGCCGCGGCCTTGGCCCTCGCGCGAGGCTACGTGCGGCCGGGGCACTGCCCCTCGGGCACACAACCATTAGTGAAGCGATTGGTGGGGACGGCCGGTGACGTGGTGACCCTGGAGGCGCAAGGCGTCCGCATCAACGGCCGCCAGCATCCCCACTCGCGGCGGCTCTCCCAAGACCGCCAGGGCCGCGCGCTGCCGGTGAACGCTCTGCAGTCCGGGCACATCCCCCGCGGCATGGCGCTACTGCTTTCCGCAGACTGCCCCGACGGCTTCGACGGCCGCTACTTCGGCCTCGTGCCGACCACATTGCTACGCAGGGTCGAACCGCTTTGGACCTTTCCCCAAGGAGAATCGCATGGATCATGAAAAGTTGCTGGCCGCCGCGCGCGCGGTTGATCGCCAGGCCTCGGCGGCGCCGGATATCGGCGCGCCCGCGGACCCGGACGTGGCCGACTTCATGGGCGCTTTCGAGGAGGACGCCGTCTCGTGGGATGACCTCGATCCGGTCGAGTGGGATTCGAGTGAGGAGGACACGGCCGACGGGGAGCGCGATGGCCGCTAAGAAGTCCCGGACGCCGCAGACACCGTTCCATGAGGAGTTCGCCGCGCAGATCATTGAGGATTTGCAGAAAGGCGCGGCGCCGTGGCAGCGGCCGTGGCGGGCGGGCGAACTCCATGCGCCGCAGAACCCGGTCTCGGGCACGGTATACAAGGGCATCAACCGCGTCATGCTCGCGCGCCGCGGCTACGAGGACCCGCGCTGGATGACCTACCGCCAGGCGAGCTCCATCGACTGCCAGGTGCGCAAGGGCGAGCGCAGTCAGCGCATCGTCTTCTGGCAATTCTCCAAGGAAGAGGAAGTGTTGGACGACGCGGGCAAGCCCGTCCTCGGCGACGACGGCGCAGCGCTCACGCAGTCGGTGGAGCTCGCGCGGCCCATCGTCCGCTTCTCCTCCGTCTTCCACGCGAGCCAGCTCGACGGCGACCTTTCGCCCTTCGACGCCAAGGCCGCAGCGCCCGCCTGGGACCCGCACGAGAAGGCCGAGGCGATACTCGCCAACTCCGGCGCCACGATCCTGCACAACCAGCGCAACCGCGCGTTCTACAGCGTCCAAAAGGACCGCATCGAGCTGCCGCCGCGCGAGCAGTTCGACGCCGCCGACGCCTACTACGCCACGGCGCTGCACGAGCTGGGGCACTGGTCGGGGCATCCTTCCCGGCTGGACCGCGAGTTCGGGCCGTTCGGCTCGGAGACCTACGCCCGCGAGGAGCTGCGCGCGGAGATCGCCTCCTGGATGCTGGGGCAGGACCTCGGCGTGGGCCACGACCCCGGCCAGCACCTCGCCTACGTCGACAACTGGGTGGAGGTCCTCAAGAAGGATTCCTTTGAAATCGTGCGCGCTTGCCGCGACGCGGAGAGGATCAAGCAGTTCGTCATGTCCCTTGAAAAAGAGCAGTCACAACAGGCGACCAAGACCACCAAGACGGCCCCGACGTCAGACATCGAATTGGCGAGCGCCGCACGCGAGACGCCGCGGGAACCGGCGGCCGAGAAGACGTTCCTCGCCGTGCCGTATCGACAGAAGAATCAGGCCAAGGCAGTGGGTGCGCGGTGGGACCCCGGGGCCAAGCTCTGGTATGCGCCGGAGGGCGCGGACCTCGCGCCGCTGCGGCAATGGCTGCCCGAGCAGACGCCAAGGCCCGAGCCGGCGTGCAGCCCGCAGGCCGAGTTCGCCCAGGCGCTCCGTGAGGCCGGCCTCGACGTCCCCGGCGAACCCGTCATGGACGGCGCCATCCACCGTGCGCCGCTCCTCGGCGAGCCCGCTGCAAAGCTCGACGGCGCCTACTGCGGCCACCTGGACGGCGTGCCCGCGGGCTTCATCCAGAATCACAGGACCGGCGAAAAGCTCAACTGGAAGGCGACGGGACATGTGCTCTCGGACGAGCAGAAGGCCGCGCTGCAGGCCGAGGCCGCCACGCGCCGCGAGGCCCGCGACCGAGCCTTGGAAACGCAGCACGCCCAGGCCGCGGCCACGGCCATGGCGCGCTTCGAAGCGGCCACGCCGGCGCCATCGGAGCAGCCGTATTTGCAAGCTAAGGGCGTGCCGGCCTTTGGCGCGCGCGTGAACGATCGGGGGAATCTCCTCGTCCCCGGCTACGACGCCACGGGCCGGCTCCAGACCGTCCAGACCATTGGCGACAACGGCAAGCGCTTCGAGCAGGGCAGCCGCAAGCAAGGTGCGTTCTTCATGATCGACCCGGACGGCGCCTTGGCCAGAGACGCAGCGTCGCCGGTCTGCATCGTCGAGGGCTTCGCCACGGCCGCCAGCGTGCACATGGCCACGGGCCTGCCCGCCGTGGCCGCCTTCGACGCCGGCAATCTGGCGCCGGTGGCCCGCGCCCTCCGCGAACAACGCCCCGACGCGTCCATCCTCCTCATGGCGGATAACGACCACGCCTTGCAGTCCAATGTGGGACTGGACAAGGCGACCCGCGCCGCCAAGGCCGTGGGCGGCCAAGTGATTACGCCCGCGCTGTCGGCCGAGGAGCGCCACCGCGGCCTCACGGACTGGAACGATGTGCACCAAGCGCGGGGGCTCGCGGGGCTGAAGCAGGCGTTGGAGCCTGAAGTCGCCAAGGCGAAGGCGCTGCATCAACGGACCCGCGACGAAGGCATGGAACTGTAATGACACTCCATTGGATAGGAGGAGAATATGCGACGCATTATGCCCGCAATATTGTTGGTATGTTTCATGGGCTTGGCTGGCTGCAACGATGGTGCGCTGCTTGAACAACCCGGCGCGGATTTCGTCGGACGATGGCGCAGTGAAAGCTATTCGCTCAATATCACGCGCAACGGCGACTCTTTCATCGTCGTCATGCTGCGCAACGCGGAACCTCCCAGAGAATTCCCCGCGACTCTCGATGGGGGCGTCCTTACCATCGCCAATGGCTTCGGCGGCGTCCCGATCTCGTACGTGAAAGTCGACGACACGTTGCTGACCGACGGCAAGCGCTTTACTCGTCTGGAATGATGTAGGATCGTGGTGCGCCAAGGACTCATTCCCGTGGGGGAGAGTCGGGCTTGCCTAAAACAAGCCGGCGCGTTATTTTAGGATGTCTGGCAATCGTCAAATAAGCACCGTTCATATTTTATGTTCGCACGACCATGAAACGCGACCTCCAGGGACACTACGAAACGACCGCCACGGTCGGCGAGAAGGTGCAGGCTTTCGTGCCCGCGCCTTTGCCGCCGCAGCCGGCCATCGAGTGGACGCCGGCGCTGCGCGGCAGGTTCGATGAGGCGTTGCTCGCCTTGGGGCGACTGGACAGCGTTTCCACATTGCTGCCGGACACCACGCTCTTTCTGTACATGTATGTACGCAAGGAAGCTGTACTTTCTTCCATGATCGAGGGCACGCAGTCCTCCCTTTCGGACCTGCTGCTATTCGAATTGGACCAAGAGCCCGGCGTTCCGCTCGACGATGTGCGCGAAGTCAGCAACTACGTCGCCGCGCTCGAGCATGGACTGCGCCGCCTGGGCGAGGGCTTCCCGCTCTCCCTGCGATTGCTCAAGGAAATCCATGGCGTGCTGCTGGCCAAGGGCCGCGGCGCGGCGCAGTCGCCCGGCGAATTCCGGCGGTCGCAGAACTGGATCGGCGGCACGCGGCCCGGCAACGCCTCGTTCGTGCCGCCGCCGGCCGAACACGTCCTCGAGTGCATGGGCCAGCTCGAGCTCTTCCTGCACGACCAACCCGAACCCACGCCGGCGCTGCTCAAGGCCGCGTTGGCGCATGTGCAGTTCGAGACAATCCACCCGTTCCTTGACGGTAACGGGCGCCTCGGGCGCCTGCTGATCACGTTGATTCTCTGCGAAAGCACGGTGCTGAGCCAGCCCATGCTGTACCTCAGTCTTTATTTCAAGACGCATCGGCAGTATTATTACGAGCTGCTCAATCGTGTACGGCTTGAAGGTGACTGGGAAGCATGGCTGGATTTCTTCGCTGAGGCGGTCATCGTCACGGCGTCGCAGGCAGTGGAGACGGCCCGCGCGATCCACGACCTCGCCAATACGGACCGCCAGCGTATCGACACGCTTGGCCGCGCCGCCTCGTCCGCCCACCACGTCCACCGGGCGCTGCTGACGCATCCCATCACCACGGCCGGATGGCTTGTGGAGCAGACCGGCCTCACGGCGGCCACGGTCAACAAGGCCCTGTCCCACCTGGAACGTCTCGAGATCGTACGCGAACTCACGGCGCAGAAGCGCAACCGGGTTTTCAGCTACGCGCAGTATATAGAAATCATGAACCAGGGGACGGAGTCGCCAGGGCGGTGAGGGGCTCAAAAGGCGTCCGCCTGGAAATCCTTGAGCGAAGATCCTTCTAGGGTCGGAGGATTAACGTCCCTGACTGTTTTCGTGCTCCTGCGCCATCACCCCCTCCCGATACGTCGCCCACGTTAAATAGGGGCGCTGTTTTCGTAACGCCTTCAGCTGCTCGGCGTGGCGCTGGAAAGCATCCCGGCGTGCGGCTCGCTCACGTTCGCGGGCAAGACGGAGAAGTCCGGCGCGGTCCCGTCTTGTGAGGGCAAGGAGCTCTATCTCCGCGCGGTGGCGCCGCCACGTGGTGGCCACGGCGTCCAGCTCTTCGCGGCCTTGATCGCGGAGTGCGGCAAACACGGCCAGACGCTCAGCCATAGCGCGCTCCCAGTCCTTGAAGAGTCGGCCATGACTCGGGTCGGCATGTCGGGCGCTCGGGCGCGGTCGGTACCAGTCCGTCTCGCGGATATCCACGTCCGACCTCATCGGCTCGTAGGCGCCAAGGCGTTTCTCCAACCGACCCTTGGCGAAGGCGCGGTCCACCGCACTGGCCTTGCAGGCGTGTCGTCCGAAGCGGTCCACTATGGCGAAACCGGCGCCGCGAGGCGTGATGGCGAGCCCTTGCTCGGCCAGGACATGGTGGACGTCGCGCCACGCCGCAGCTTGCTCCAGCGCCGCCATCAGCACCGCTCGTTTGGCGCGCGCGTAACTCTCGAAGGATTGCTGGCCGGAATGCGCCTCCATATCGGCGGCTTGGTCCTCTAGACGCGCTTCCCTGAGAATCTCGGGGGCGTCGTGGCCGTTGTCCACGGCCAAGCCGTAACGCTGCTCCAGCTCGCGGCAGAGCCGGTCGCGGGTGAAGAAGTCGCGGTAGGGTTCATGCCGGGTGAGCCGCTCCGGGTGGATCATGTTGTAGGCGACGTGGAGATGGAGGTTGCGCGTGTTGCGGTGCACGGCGCAATGGCGCTGGTGCTCGGCGAAGCCCAGCGCGTCGGCGAAGGCGGCTTCGATCTCCTTGAAGACCTCCGGCGTGAGCGCGGCGTCGTCCTCGGGGCGGAAGCTCACGATGAGGTGGTAGGTTTTCTCCTGTCGCGAGCGGGTGTTGAGGGCCTGCGTATCCACGACCTCCTGGATGGCCCACTCGTAGTCGTCCCCCGCCCAGCAGCCGGCGCACCACGCCGCAAGGACCTTGTCGCCGTCGGGGCGCGGCCCGGCGCCGGCGATGTAGTTGGCGAGGCGGCGGTAGTTGTCATTGGCCGGTTTACGGGCGATGCGGCGGCTGATCATGGCGTCTCACGCAATCCTGAAGACGGCGGCTTTGAGCTCGCGCTGGCGGGCTTCGATCTCCCGCAGCAGCCGACGGATTTGCGCTGTCAGCTCCGGCGACTGCCGTTCCTTGTCGCCAAGCCAGAGCTTGAAGAGGCCGCCCAGGCGGCCGAGGTCTGCATTGATGCGGGTCAGCTCTCGCCGCATCTGCTGGTGGTCGCGGGCGGGGAGGGGCTGCCCCAGACAGACCCGCCGCGTGTAGGCGGAGACGCTCAAGGCGTGTCGCTCCGCCGCGTCGATGATCGACTGGTATTCCTCTGCTGTCACGTAGGTTTTCATGGCGATTCGGCTGGTGGGCACGCTGGTTCGACTCCATCGTTAATCGCGTTGAGCCCCTTGGGCGAATAAGCAACAGGCCGCTCGGCGGCATCGTCGTGAAGGGGCGCCACACAGTGGGCCTACTTCACCTGTCCTGCCTTCCGAGGTCGTTGCAGTGTATGCGATTATGATGGATTATTTCTACCGCTGAGGAGCATTTCAGTATCTTTGCATATGTTGCAACGTGTTCTAGCTGAATCCAGGATGAGGCAAGATGCTCGAACATATTTCAAGCACTTTCATGAAATAATGCGGCGCTAATAATCGAGCCTCAACTCGACGGCCCGGTTGAGCTTCATGCGTAACTGCTCCCAATCAGGGACAACTTGCGAGAGCAATCGGTAATAGCTTTGGGAGTGATTCTTGATCTTCAGGTGGCATAGCTCATGGAGAATGACATATTCAATGCAATCTTTGGGCGCAGCGACAAGCTCGGGATTGAGGATGACGGTCCCGTTCTTGGTGCAGCTTCCCCAGCGTTTTCGCATGCGAAGTATACGCCACGGCGGTGCTTCGCTGATCCCGATTTTCGCAGCCCGCGCCACACAGGTCTTCAGTATTGTGTCGAACGTATTCCGGGCCTTTGACCGGAGCCAGTCCTGTACCAAAGATTCCACACTGTCCGCGCCATCTCCAGGCAGGATCGAAACCTCAAGAAACGCGCCAAGAAGCTTCGCGGAGCGGTCATCTCCCTCTTTCACCTTCAGCCTGTAATGACGGCCCAGGTAGCGCAGGCTTTCACCGGAGACATACTGCCGAGCGGGGATGACAGGAGGGTAGGAAGCGAACAATCTCTTTTGCTTGAGTATCCATGCCCCTTTGCGTTTCACCTTGTCCGCCACTTCCGCCTCGGTCGCATCACGCGGTGCGTCGGTCACAACCGATCCATCAGGGAAGACATGGATGGCCAGCGTTTTCCGGTTCGCAGGCCGGATGGCGAACTCGATCCGCGTTGCGCCAAAAACAACAGTGCTGGACTCGGGCAGATCAGGCAAGGTCGCGCCTTTGGGCGACAAGGAGAATCTTGTCGATAAGAGCGTCGATGGACTCACCGGGGATATTCATGCCATTTGCTCCCGAGGCATCGTAGAGCACATCCTCGATGTCATTCATCATGCTGTTCTTGATATCAATGTTGGAACTCCAATCCCGAATCTTCCTTGACGCGATGGCCTCGTCGATCCGCAAGGCCATGTCAGCAATGTGCGACTCGTCATCCTTCGAAGCGTCGAGCATCTCCCCGATGACACCAAAGTAGGCTATGGCGTCGTCTTTGCCTCGCAAGACGGGCGGGACGTTGCTTCTCTCGCCGCTTTGCAGGTCATCCAGCAGACCGCGCATCTTGCTCAAGTACTCGGCGTCCGAAAGGCGCTTGGCCCGGTGGTTGCTGATCGTCTCCTGGATGATCTCGGAAAGCCGACGGTAGAGCGTGGGGTCTTCGTCCATCTTCACGGTGATGGTCTTCTTGACCCTGGAGGCGATGTGGTCGGCCTTGGCCGCGTCGCCCTCGATCAGCTCAAGCTGCTGATCAAAAGCGTCCACCGCAAAGATATCCACGGGGGCCACAACCTCCTGCACCGCATCGGCCCCGATATGCTTGCTCACCATGTTCTTGAGCTGTTGCTCATAGGCCGAATAGTCCACGGCCTCGCCAAAACGATGTTTCACGGCGTTGCGCAGATTCAGGAATTCCTTCAGGTCGTTCTTGTACCGACGGATGGTCTTCTCTGGCGTGTTCTCAAGAAACCGGGTGTTTGAAAGAGCAAGCTGCAAGGTATTGGCGAACAGCCGCAGGGCGTCATAAAACCGCTCACGGATGTCCTCCGGCTCCAGGGCAAGCTGCATGGCCTCGATGTCCGCCTTGTTGCCAACCTCCTTGAAGACCTCCCAGACATTGGCATGACGAGCCTTCAGCTGCTCGATCTCCCCGCTGACGTCGATGATGGTGTTCTCGATGTCGGCCCGGTCGAACCCTTCCTTTTCAAGAGCGGCGTAGGTGTCGATGGCCTCGTTTAGTGCGCCGAAGATGCCCCGGTAATCCACGACCAGACCGTACTCCTTCCCGTCCCACAGCCGGTTCACCCTGGCGATGGCCTGAAGGATGTTGTGTTCCTTGAGGTTCTTGTCGAGGTAAAGGACGCTGTTGCGCGGGGCGTCGAAGCCCGTCAGCAGCTTGTCGATGACGATCAGTATTTCAGGGTCGTCGCTGTAGTTGAAGGCGTTGATGATGCCTTCCAGGTACTGCTTTTCGTTCCCATAGCGGGTCATCATGTCGTTCCAGAAGGTCTGCACCTCGGGCATCTTGGACGCATCGGTGGAGGTGTTGCCCTCCCGGCTGTCAGGTGACGACATGACCACCGCCACGGAGACCTCGTCTTGCTCCTCGAAGCACTTCAGGTAGGCCAGGGCCGCTTCCCGGCTGGAGACGGCGAACTGCGCCTTTTTTCCGGTCCCCTTGCAGAACTGCTTGTAGTGCTGGGCGATATCGTAGGCGACTTCTGCCACCCGCGCGTCGGCTGAAAAAAGCTGCTCGGCCTGTTTGAACTTCTTCTTCAGGTCGCTTTTCTGCTCAGGCGTCAAGCCCTCGGTGATACGCTCGAACCACTTATCCAGTTCGGCGTCGTCGCCATGCAATTCACTCATTCGGCCTTCATAGCGCAATGGGGCCACGGCCCTGTCCTGCACCGCCTGATTCATGGTGTACTTATGGATGAACCCACCGAAAGTCTCGGCAGTGCTCTTTTCCTTCTTGAGCAGCGGAGTGCCGGTGAAGCCGATATAGCAGGCGTTGGGGAACACCACGCGCATCTTTGCGTGGCTTTGGCCGTACTGACCGCGATGACTCTCATCCACCAGCACGAAAATATTCCGGTCCTCGTCCTTGGTGCGTTTGTTGGCCACGGTCTCGAACTTGTCGATGATGGTTGTGACCACCGAGGCTCGTCCCCCCGCGATGAGCTTGAGCAGGTGTTCGCCGGTCCTGGCCTGGACCACGTCCTTGCCGCAGGCCTTGAAGGTCTTTGAAATCTGATTGTCCAGGTCCACGCGGTCGGTGACGATGATGACCTTGGGATTGTTGATGCGCGGATCAAGGGTCAACGCCTTGGCCAGCATGACCATGGTCAGGGACTTGCCTGAGCCGGTCGTATGCCAGATGACCCCGCCCTTGCGACGGCTGTCGCCCTTCACATCGGTCACGCGGTTCACGGTGGCCTGCACGGCGAAGTACTGCTGGTAGCGGGCGATTTTCTTGATGCGGTTGTCGTAGACGATGTACCCGTACATGAGCTGCAAGAGCCGCTGCGGACGCAACAGGGCGTACATGGTCTTGTCCTGCGGCGTGGGCGTCCGCTGGCCGGAGGTCAGAACCCGGTCCAGGGCCTCGCGTTGTTCCCCGGTGGCCTCCTGGAAGAGCCGAGCCTTCTGCTCCTCGTTCAAGGGCGTGTTGATGAGCGACTCCAGGACGGCGTTCTGGGTCTGAGCGTCTTCCTCCTTCCAGATGGACCAGAACTTCTCGTCCGTGTCCGTGGTGCCGTACATGGCCCGGTTCTGGGAGACAGAAAGCAGCACCTGGCTGTACACATACAGCTCGGGTATCTCGTCCACGCGCTGGTTGCGGATGTGCTGGCTGATGCCTTCCTTGATGGCCTCGCGTTTGTCCGGGCGCTTGCACTCAATGATGGCCACGGGGATGCCGTTGATGAACAGCACGAGATCCGGCCTGCGCACGGAATCGGAATGCCGCCGCTCGAACTCGAACTCGTCGCAGACGTGGTAGACGTTGTTTTCCGGGTGCTCCCAGTCGATGTAATGCAGGGAATGGCTCTTCACAGAGCCGTCGATGGTCTGCTCCAGGCTGACGCCGAGGGTAAGCAGGTCGTAAATCTGTTCGCTGGTGGTGATAAGACTGTCAAAGGGAACCTGGGCGACTTCGCGGATGGCCCTGGCGAT
This sequence comes from uncultured Desulfovibrionaceae bacterium, assembly GCA_964455395.1. Lineage (GTDB taxonomy): Bacteria > Desulfobacterota > Desulfovibrionia > Desulfovibrionales > Desulfovibrionaceae > CAYVWB01. Next base: position 4,821 of record CAYVWB010000089.1, on the reverse strand, counting down.
GTTGGCGTCCGAAAACTCCTGCGCCTCCCCCTTGAAGGTGATGGTGTTCATGCGCCGCAGTTGGCAGTCCAGGATATCCAGCAGCACTGGCATGGACTTGCGGCCACCGCGCATGGCCAGCGCCTTGGTGGGGGGAATGTATTCGTAGCCGAGTTGCTCCAGCAGGATCAGCGCCGGGGCGTGGGAGGAGGCGTATTCTTTGAAGTCGAACATTAATTCCCCTTATCCTTTGAGAGCCGGAAGCATTTGTCCTTGACCAAGCCCTGAGCTGTGCTTAAAGTTGAATTGTCTGGTGCTGCACAGCAGCTCGATAGGGTTCGCCCCGCCGGACTTCATCTGTCAGAAAGCGCTCTCATTATGAGGGCGCTTTTTTTGTTGAATGTTTCCACAAGCGGGCTTTCATCCGGAAAGACCTTGATTCCATCGATTTTATCCATATGCGTATTGTTCGAAAAATACATTTTGGGCAAAAGACGTCTGAAATGGGGATAGTCGAAATCCTCCTCCCGAAACGCCCTGTACACATTGTAGGAGCAGAGATCAGCAAGCTGCACCCCCTCCGAAAGCTCACTCCGCACAAAAAACGGTGTCTCAATGATACTTTTGAACGGCAGTCCGCATGACGTTCCACACTCCAGGAAATAAGCGTGCTTCATTGTCAAAGCGATGTTGTCCTGCTTGCTGACGTCGTCCGCCACAAGTAGAGCTTTATGCTTAGGATGGAATTCGCGCATGAAAAGTTCAATGCGTTCACACAATAACTCCCATGCCTTCCTGTGCAACTGGTTCCTGTCCATATGATCGCGTAGGTGGCGCTTATCTACGACAACGGAGAAAAGGCGGACAGGAAGTCTGTCTATTGTGCTGTAATACGTCTCGACCAGCTCCGTCAGTTCTTCCGGGGAGAGATGGGCCAGAAACGCATGCTCCGCCCTTCTCTTTGGGATTCTGACCCATGCCGATTTGATTTCGCATTCGCTCAGCTCCAGTCGGTTTCCCGTGCGTTGAGCTATTCTGTCGATGAGCTCGCGCTTCTTGCCAATGATCGGATTGTAGAAGTGCCGCCATTTATGTTCGAACAACCCAAAAGCGGTCAGCGAGTACAACCACTCCTTGTCAAATGTGGCTCCATCTTTTTTGACGCCAGTGACTTTCGGGTCCAAAGTCCCCGACTCGTCTACATAAAACAAGTACATGCAACTATACTCCCTTCACCCGCACCTTGCCGGTCAGCAGTTGTTGCATCAGCCCTTTCTTTTGCTCTTTGAGAGCGGACAGTTTGTCATTCAATTGCTGGATTTCATTATCGGCCACATCAACGACGTGCGATATTCTTTCCTGCTCTGGCATTGAGGGGAGCGGGATTCTGATCTTGGCGAACTCCTTCCACCGGAGGCTGCCCCGGCGGTCGACGGACGCGCTTGTACGGACTTCGAAGATATGCCGGTACCACTCGGTCTTCAGCAGCTTGAAGAGGAACCCGTCATGCACGGCCTTGGCCGTTTTGAAAACTGTGTACATCGGGCTGATGACTGCCTCATCGTACAGATTCTGGTAGCCAATGGAGCCTTCCTCAATATGGTTGGTGGCGTAGGCGAAAGCATCCCGAGGCACGACCTTGTATGTTGACAGGTCCTTGCTGAACACCTGCTTGCCGAAGTAGGCTAGCGAATCCACCAGCCCGGCGTGCTTGGTGCAGGAAAGCACCGGAAGCGCGGCACCCTCGGTGTTCTTGACTGACACCTGCCTGGCCACCTCGCCTATAGTGGGATAGCCCCAGTCCTCTGGCAGATCGTAATAGCTGGTCTTTCGCTTGCCCTCGGAGGTGACGAACTCCCCAAACCGCACCCGGCCCGTGAGCAGCTGCTGCATGAGCCCTTTCTTGCGCCGCTCCTTGGCCGCGATGAGGGCCTCGGTCTTCTCGATGGCGCGGTCCCAGGTGGAGAGCGCATCAATAATTGCACTTTGTTCTTTAACGGTAGGCAATAATACTGGGAATCCTTTCAGCTGGGTTGAGTTGATGCTTGCCAGGTTTGTACTTTGCTTCGCACATGCCAAAAAATAACTTTTACCGTAGCTGCTTGAAGTTTGATACGAGAGGAATTCTGGCAAAAGTTGCTCACTGTCTGTTCTGACGACAAACACATGGTTCTGGTGAATACAGGATTCTATCTGCCCTCGCCACATGCAGCCACGCCCAAGCTTGTCGAAATCACCACCTTCCGTAAGTAATACATCTCCATATTGAAGGGAGTAGCGATCAATTTTTGATTTTTCTATCTCGATAAACTTTATCTCTGACAGGTCCAAATAGCCGTCCTGTACGTTCGCGACACGCAAATACGGCAATGATACTGGTTCTCCAACTTTTCCGTTTCCCTTGGCAACTCCTGTCTGCACTTCAGCTAGGCGAGACAAAGGTTGTTTGCTCCAGCCCTCGGGAACAATCATTCCCCACCATCCTTCTTCTCTTCAATAGCCTTCACGGCCTTGTCAAAATCCGACTCGATGCGCTGGGTCGTGTTGAACTTCTCGTACTCGGCGCGGGCCTTGGCGTCGGCCTGTTTGCGGGAGACGGAGCCGTAGCCTTCCAGCACTTTGTATTCGTTGAATTCCAAAAAACGGTTCACGCTGTCGGCGAAGGCCTGCATAGTGAAGGTGGTGCTGCTCTCGATGATGCGCTCGATGTAGTCGAAGAAGCTTGCGACCGTGCGTTCCAGTTGCCTGATCTCGTCCTCGGCCAGGTAGTTCTTCCCGACCTTCGTGTCCGAGAGCAGCACGCGCCCGTCCGGTGCGTTCTTGTAGGTCTGGAGCCCCATGAGCGGCTTGTCCGCGTCGGCCCGCTGAAGGATCAGCTCGCTGGCGGTCTGGCCGGTGATGGCGAAGTGGAACTTGTCTTGCACATGGGCGTAGAACTGCTGCGTGGTCTCGGAGCGCGGGTCGTAATCGATGGAGCACTCGGCGAAGATGTCGGTGATCTGCTGGTAGATGCGCCGTTCGCTGGCCCGGATGGAGCGGACCCGCTCCAGGAGTTCGCGGAAGTAGTCCTTGCCGAAGTAGCGGCCATTCTTCAACCGCTCGTCGTCCAGGACAAAGCCCTTGACGATGTACTCCTTGAGCCGCTCCGTGGCCCAGATGCGAAACTGGGTGGCCTTGGAGGAGTTGACCCGGTAGCCCACCGAGATGATGGCGTCCAGGTTGTAGAACTTTGTCTTGTAATTCTTGCCGTCTGGGGCAGTTGTTGCCAAAATGGAAACAACTGAATCCTCCTGGAGTTCGCCGCTCTCAAAGATGTTTTTGAGATGTTTGGAAATCGCGGAGACACCCACGTCGAACAGCTCGGCGATCCGCTTTTGCGGCAGCCAGATGTTCTCGTTGTGCAGGAAGACCTCCACGGACACCTTGCCGCCCGGAGCTGTGTAGAGCAGGAACTCCGTGGTCTGCTCCATGGGGGAGAGGCTTCTTTCGTCGGCCACTAGACCACCCCCAGTTCCTTGAGATACCCGGCCATCTCCTCGCGCACCTCCACAAGCTCTTTTTCGATGGCCTCGATTTCGCCCTGGACGGTGGCGATGTCGATCTCTTCCTCTTCCTCGAAGGTGTCCACGTAGCGGGGGATGTTGAGGTTGAAATCGTTTTCCTTGATCTCGTCGAAGCTGGCCACATAGGCATACTTGTCCACGGACTCGCGGGCCTTGCAGGTGTCCACGATGCGCTGGATGTCCTGGGGCCGCAGCTTGTTCTGGTTCTTGCCGTCCGCGTAGTCCCGGCTGGCGTCGATGAACAGGACGTCCTTGGTCGGACGGTTGCGCTTGAATACGAGGATGGCCGCCGGGATGCCGGTGCCGAAAAAGAGGTTGGCGGGCAGGCCGACGACCGTATCTAGCAGGTTCTCTTCGATGAGCTGTTGCCTGATCTTGCCCTCCGCACCGCCACGGAAGAGCACCCCGTGCGGCACGACCACGCCCACGCGCCCGGACTCCAGGGTGGTGGTCTCGACCATGTGCGAGATGAAAGCGTAGTCCGCCTTGGACTGGGGCGGCAGGCCCCGGTGGAAGCGGTTGAAGGGATCGCTCTGGGCCGCGTTGTAGCCCCACTTGTCCAGGGAGAAGGGCGGGTTGGCCACCACCACTTCGAACTTCATGGTGGTGTCGTCTTCCAGCAGCTTGGGGTCGCGCAGGGTGTCGCCCCATTCGATGCAGGCTCGGTCCATGCCATGCAGGAACATGTTCATCTTGGCCAGCGCCCAGGTCTCCCCATTGATCTCCTGGCCGTAGAGAGAGAAGTCCTGGGAGGTCTTGAGCACCCTGTTGCCGCACTTGATGAGCAATGAGCCGGACCCGCAGGCCGGATCGCCGATGCGCTCTCCCGGCTGGGGATCGACCAGCTCGGCTATCAGCTCGGACACCTCGGGCGGGGTGTAGAACTCGCCGGCCTTCTTGCCCGCTTCCGAGCCGAAGCGCTCGATCAGGTAGATGTAGGCCTCGCCGATGACGTCCTCGGCGGTCTTGTGATCCGCGCCGTCGCCCACCACCCGTGAGGGTCGCAGATCCAGCTTTGCGAAGTCCTCGATCAGCGATTTGAGCCGCCGGTTGCGGTTCCTGGTGTCGCCGAGCTTCGTCTCGCTGTTGAACATGACGTCGGCGAAGGCGTCGCCGATTTTGGTCTTGTTCCGCTCGGCGATGGCGTCGAGCGCCTGGTCGATCAGTTCGCCGATGTTGTCGGCGTTGCGCTGGCGAAAGAGGTCGTCGAAGCTGGCGCCTTTCGGGATGACGAAGCGCTCGCGCGCCATCTTTCGCTCGATGCGAAGCTGATCGCCCT